>NZ_JAHKNF010000007.1:0-345206 GCF_018860125.1 Bacteroides sp. HF-4919 | reverse complement strand
CCAAGTTCGTTTAGAACTTATACCAAACATCAAATTTTAAACCTAAATTAATAAAGAAAAGAATGAGAGAGAAACCGTAAATGACGTTAACCTGGTGCAGCGATGCTTTAGAAGTGTCCTGTGCTCACTTTATCAATCAAAATTACAATCTAATAATTAATCGTATTTATGAGAAAATGCAACATGCGGTGGTTTAGTCCGCAAAGAATGAAAAAGCATCTGGCTTTTGCTTTGGCAGTTAGCCTGATAGCTATGGTACCTGTGAGTGCCTTCGCTCAAGTACTAAAGATTTCAATGACGAAGACAAACGTATCCATCGAGAGTGTACTGCGTGAACTTGAAAAACAAAGCGAGTATACTTTCTTCTACAATGACAATCAGGTAAAGCTGAACAAGAAAGTATCCATCAATGTGTCGGATGCTCCGATCGAAACTGTACTGAACGAAGTATTCAAGAATTCGGGATACACTTATAAGATCGTGGATAATCAGATCGTAGTATCTACTGTGACTGCAGCTGCCAAGGATGTGCAGGCTGTTCAACAGCAGAAGCAGAGAAAAATTACCGGAGTCGTGAAAGACGCAATGGGTGAAGCCATCATCGGAGCATCTGTAGTAGAAAAAGGTACTATCTCTAATGGTACCATTACTAATATTGAAGGTGAATTTACCCTGAATACTGCCGGTAAGGAGCTTCAGATTACTTATATCGGTTACGTACCTCAGACCATCGTACTTAAGCCGGGAGTTAACAATTACAATGTCATAATGAAGGAAGATACAAAAACTTTGGATGAAGTTGTAGTTGTTGGTTATGGTACTCAGAAAAAGGTCAACCTGACAGGTGCAGTATCTTCTGTTGGAGCAGATGAATTGAAAGAACGTGTAAATACAGACGTATTGGCTTCTGTACAAGGACAGGTTCCGGGAGTAACCATCATATCTCGTCCGGGATCTACTCCATCAATCAATATGCGTGGTCGCGGTAACTTGGGAACTTCTTCTCCTTTGTTTGTTATTGACGGTGCAATTGCTGATGCTTCTTTCTTTTCAAGCCTTGATCCGAATTCGATAGAAAGTATTTCGTTTCTGAAAGATGCGGCATCTTCTGCAATTTACGGTTCTCGTGCAGCTTATGGCGTTGTATTGGTAAAAACAAAAGGTGGTAAAGAAGGTGATTTGAAGATCAGTTACGATGGTTCGGTTGCAGTGAAGATGGCAACTTATACACCCGATGTATTGAGTTCTGAATGGTACGCACGCTTGAGCAATGAAGCTGCTCTGAATGAAAACCCGAATACAAGCACGCTTCCTTATACTGATAAGGAGATACAAATGTTCCGTGATGGTTCTAATCCGGATATGTACCCGAATACGAATTGGTATGATTTAGTATTGAAGGATGAAGCTGTCATGACGAAACATTCTGTAAGCTTTAGTGGTGGTAATAAAGTGAAGTATTTCACTTCATTAGGATATATGTATGATGATAAATTTACTCCTGGTGCAAAAAGTGAACGTTATAACTTGACTACCAACATTTCTTCGGATATTAAGTCTTGGTTGACAATGCGTTCTAATATCAATTATATCCAAAGTACTTCTGATAACGACAAAGGAGGGGTTATTTATACACACTTGCTGACAATCCCGTCAACTTATGTTGCTCGCCATAGTAACGGTGAATGGGGTAGTTATGAAGGTGGAAAGCCTGCTGCAACAGTAAACATGGAACGTAACCCTTTACGCCGTTTGGAAGAAGGAGGATGGTCGAACAGCAAGACTGAAAATACTTTGATAAATCTGGCCTTAGATATTAAACCTGTAAAAGGATTGGTATTGACTGGTGAAATGATTTATAAAGCCTGGGATTATAAATCTAAGACTTATACTGCAAATAAGAATAAAATTAAGGATTTTCAGACCGGTACTGAACTGAATGGTACAGATGTAACCAACTCTAAGATGGAATACAGCTGGGAAGAAAACAGTCGCCTTACTTATAATGCATTGGCCAATTACGTTTGGAGTAACGAAAAACATAATGTGAATGTTTTGGCTGGTGTATCTTATGAACATTATAAATATCAGAAACAAAAATCATATCGTCTGAAATTCCCGACTAATGGTATGACAGACATGAATGGTGGTTCAAGCGCACCGGATGATACTTATGCTGAAGGTGGAAGTAACGAAGACAAGTTGATGTCTTACTTTGGTCGTGTAAATTATTCATTTATGGATCGTTATTTATTGGAGGCCAACATCCGTGCTGATGCTTCTTCTCGTTTCCATAAGGATAATCGTTGGGGCGTTTTCCCTTCATTCTCTGCAGGTTGGCGTATTAATCAGGAAGGATTCATGCAAGATATCAACTGGATCAATAACTTGAAGGTGCGTGCATCTTGGGGACAGTTGGGTAACATCAATAACGTAGGTCAATATGATTATTTCTCTTCTTATCAACAAGGGGGTAACTATAACTTTGAGGATGTCATTGTTTCGGGTATCGTAGAATCTAAACCAGCCAATCCGACTTTGGGATGGGAAACTGTTACTATCACTGATATCGGTGTGGATTTTGATATTTTCAATGGCCTGTTGAGCTTTACAGCTGATTATTATAACAAAAAGACAGATGATATCCTGTTGTCATATCCGAGTCCGAAAGAAATCGGTATCGGCTCTGATTTCAAGGTTTCACAAAATATTGGTACGGTAAGCAATAAAGGTCTGGAACTGAGCATTACACATAATAAAACTCTGGGTGACTTTGCGTATACAGTTGGTTTTAACATGAGTAAGAACTGGAATAAGGTTACCAACCTGGGAGCTAATGACCCGATTATTGAAAGTCCGTGGATTAAGAAGGTTGGTTATGCAATCGGTACCTTCTATGGATATCGTTCTGACGGTTTGTTGACTCAGGAGGATATTGATGCTGGTAATTACATCACTGATGGTTTGGTACCTCAGGCTGGTGATATTAAATATGTAGACTTGGACGGTGATGGTAAACTTACCGATAAGGATAGAACTTATATTGGTTGTGATGTACCTGATATTACTTATGGTGTGAATTTGAATCTCCGTTATAAAGGATTTGAATTAAGTATGTTCGGTCAGGGAGTTACCGGTACAAAAGTAAACTTCAGCATGGAAAATGCTTGGGCATTCTCGGATTATGCAAGCCCGCGTAAATATCATTTGAAGAGATGGACGGTAGATAATCCTAATCCGAATGCAGCTTATCCGCGCATTTATCCCCGTACAAGTAAACATTCAACTTATAACCAATATTTCTCTGACTACTGGTTGTTCGATGCCGATTATTTCCGCATCAAGAATATAACTTTCGGATATTCTTTCCAGAAGCCGGTATTGCAGAAGTTGAGCCTGGAGGCATTGAAGCTTTATGTTGCGGCCGAGAATCCGTTTACTATTCGTGCTGACCACCGTATGGAAGATTTCGACCCTGAAACAGCTTCAGGACGCGGCGTTAATACTCGTGGTACGTCTTCGATTGCTTTTGGTGTAAATCTAACATTCTAACATTATTGATTATAAAAGATGAAAACTATAAATAAATTATTCAAGGGTATATTCCTTTGCACTTTAGTTAGTGTAAGTGTTAGTAGTTGCGACTTGGAAGTGGAGCCGCCTGCTAATATTGCGGCCGAGACATATTGGACATCTGAAAAAGATGCTTGGTATAATCTGAACTCAATTTATTCTGCAGCAATTCCGGGTATCGGTATTTACGGAGATGCTTACTCGGATGATGTATATTGCCAATATGCACACGAGTCTAAGGCAAAGATATTCCAACAAGATGGTTTTAGTCCTCTATATGACGAAGGCTGGAACTTTGAGACAATCCGTAAGGAGAATTTATTTTTGCAGAAAGTCGGAAATTGTGAGATGGATGAATCTTTGAGAGAAAGATTCAAGGCAGAGGTGCGTGCAATGCGTGCATGGACTTATCTGGGCATGACTATGACATTCGGTAAAGTGCCTTTGATTACTGAGGTGTTGGATTATAACTCGCCTAATATTCCGCGTGACGAGGTAAGTGTGATTCGTGATTTTATTATGAAAGAACTTACTGAGGCTGCTGCAATATTGCCTGAGAAATATACCGGTGGTTATCCGAATGAAAAGGGACGTATCACAAAATATGCTTGTTTGTCATTGAAAGCAAGAGCGGCTCTGTATTTTGGAGACTACGCTTTAGCAGAAACTACAGCCAAGGAAGTGATGGATAAGGGAGGCTTCTCTTTGTTCAAGATTTCTTCTTTATCGGAAGCACAGAAGAAAGAGGCAGAAGAAATGAGTTTGTATATTGATTTTGAAGAAAAAGGAATCGATAAAGACGAATTCATTAAGGGTATGTTTAATTATGAAGCTTTGTGGCATACAGAAAATGCTAATCCGGATAATCCCGAATACATTATGACTCGTCAATATGCTGCTTCCAGTTGGGATTATCAAGATATGACTCGTTATACAAGTATGCGTCCGAATCAGTTGGGTGGTTGGTCTTCTGTAACTCCGACACAGAATCTGGTAGATGCTTATTGGGGAGTTGATGGCCACAGTGTACCGCAGTTGCCTACTCCGGAAGAACGTGCTAAAGCTTATAACCAGATTAAGGCAGACTTGGATGCTTATCAAAAACCCGAAGGAGAAGCTAAGTTTATCGCTTTCTGTCAGGAAAAGATAAAGAATGGAACATTGAAAGATTACAAATATATTCAGGAGTTCCGTAACCGTGATAGCCGTATGTATGTTTCTATCTTGATGCCATTCAAGAGTTGGTATGAATCTAATTATGGAGATAAGTTTGTGTATGAATGGATAAAGAATGGTAATAACGAATCAAAGACCGGATTTAACTTCCGCAAGATGCTTTCATTGGAAAATGATGCTAATGGCGACGGACAGGCAACCGGTGATTATCCTTGTATCCGTTATGCTGAAATTTTATTGATTTATGCTGAAGCGCATACACAGACTACTGGGTATGATGCTGCAACAGAAGCAGCTTTAAATCAGTTGCGTGACCGTTGTGGTATGCCGGATGTTCCTTCTGGTTTGAGCAAAGAAGAAGGTTTAAAACTGATTCAGAACGAACGTCGTATTGAATTGGCTGGTGAAGGCTTCCGCGGTGATGATATGACTCGTTATAGTGACGATTACTGGAAAGAGCACATGAACAATGTACCCATCATGACTCCTGACGGTGATACGGAACTTACAATGAAATGGAGTTCTCGTATGCGTCTGAAACCAATTCCGCAAACAGCCATTGACTTAAATCCGCTATTGGCTGGCGATCAAAACCCGGGATATTAATTTAACACAGATATCTCTTAATTAAAGGTTGAAAAAAAGGGATCGGTTTTAAAACCGGTCCCTTTTCTTGTTTTTATATAGTTTTAATTATTTTCCCATGCTCCTCTTGTAAAATCCGGTATTTCTACCGGAATACTACCGTTTAATACCGATTGCTCGCTTAGTTCTGTGATGCATGACCATTCGGCGGCATCGTATACATCCATATCCAATGGGAGTCCGTTGCGCAGGCAATGAATCAAACGGCAATCCATGACATAATTCATTTCATTGGGCAGATTTTTCCGATGGGCTTCTGCACCGTAAGTAGCTGTAAAAGGGTGTTTGTAGCGTTCCATAATATCTTCAAGCGCTTTTCCTTCGAGAGGAGCACTTGCATCGGGCTCAAGGGCGATACAGGGAACGGGATACTTCTGGGCAAAGCCTTCCGTACCACAGATTGTATGGAGGCGGCTGTACGGGCGTGGAGTGACGACATTATACTGAATCATGATACTCTTGCCTTTCATTGTGTGAATCAAGGTGGTGTTCATATCTCCCAACCGATACTTTTGACGGGCTTCGGGAGAATTTTCTCCGAATGTCTTACGGGCGTACGACGTCATGCCGGCTTGCAGACTTGATAATGAAACGAGATAATTCATGCGGTCGCCCCGGTGAATATTCAGTACCTGGCAAATGGGGCCTAAGCCGTGAGTAGGATAGGGGTTACCGGTATGCTCTATGCTATATTTCCTCCCCCAATGATTGTGAAATCCTCCTTTACTTTCGTCGGCGAAGTAGATAGAGCGCAGATCATGTATGTATGCTCCCTCTACGTGCGTTATCTCTCCGAATACACCCTGTTGTGCCATATTCAGTGTGGTCAGTGCAAATGGATCGTAGCAACAGTTTTCAAGCATCATACAGTGTTGCCTTGTCTTCTCGGCTGTATCTACCAGCTTCCAGCATTCTTCTACGGTCATGGCTGCCGGAACTTCGATAGCTACGTGTTTACCGTGTTCCATAGCATAAACTGCCATGGGAGTATGTGTCAGCCAATCGGTACAGATAAACACCAGGTCAATATCATTCCGTTCACACATTTGTTTCCATCCATCCGGTCCGGTATAACCATCCGGCTGGGGATAGCCTGCTTCCCGGAGAATTTTCTGCGCTTTAGTTAGGTTACCTTCCCTGATTTCGCAAAGTGCTTTAATTTCGATTCCTTCGATTTGCAGATAACGCTGTAAAGTCAATACACCTCTATTGCCAAGCCCAATGAAAGCAAGGCGCACAATGGGCATGGGAGGATGTGCCAGTCCGAGCACATGTGTTTGTGAAGGAGTTCTCATATGTGGTTAGGATGTTAGGGTTATATATAAAAAAAGAGAATCTAATTTCTCAGATTCTCTTTAGAGCGGAAGACGGGGCTCAAACCCGCGACCCTCAGCTTGGAAGGCTAATGCTCTATCAACTGAGCTACTTCCGCAATTTTTGTGGGCAAAGATGGATTCGAACCACCGAAGTCGAAAGACAGCAGATTTACAGTCTGCCCCATTTGGCCACTCTGGTATTTGCCCTTTTGTTTGCTTTTGAGTCCCTTTGCTTTCTCTTAAGTAGGTTTGTTTCTCAATTGCGATGCAAAGATACAACTATTTATTTAAACTCCAAACAAAATCGATCATTTTTATTGCAGTAATTGCACATTCGTCTCCTTTATTACCCAGTTTGCCACCGGCTCTGTCTTCTGCCTGCTCCATAGTGTTGGTGGTAATTAATCCGTAAATAACTGGTATATCGCCAGTTGCGTTCAGTTGCGCTACGCCTTGTGTCACTCCCATGCAAACATAGTCAAAATGTGGAGTATCTCCTTTAATTACGCAACCAATGATAATAATTGCATCTATATCGCTATTTTCCATCATCTGATTAGCACCGAAGGTAAGTTCGAAACTTCCGGGGACTGTCTTTACCAGGATATTTTCTTCTTTGGCTCCATGTTTCTTCAAAGTTTTCACTGCTCCGTCCAGCAGGGCACCGGTGATGTTAGCGTTCCATTCGGAAACAACGATACCGAATTTCATTTCTTCTGCATTCGGAACTGAATTAAAATCGTAATCAGATAAGTTATGATATGCTGTTGCCATAATATATATGTTTTTGGTTGGTTTAAAAAAAGCTACCCAGGTTCGTTTGGGTAGCTTTCTATATAATAAGGTATATACCCCGTTATTATTTTTTCAGCAGTTTGGCTTGCTCGATGTACTTATCGATGTCCATAGCCTGATAAGACTGGAAGTATTTGTCTTTGATCTTGGTGAAGGCTTTTACAGCATCATCGTTTTTGCCTTGCTTCATCAGGATTTCTCCGGCTTGCAGTAGGAAGATGGGGCTCAGAGTGCTGTTATCAGCATTGTCTGCTGCTTTCAGAAGGGTTGAAGCTGCTTTGTCGAGTTGGCCTAACTGAGCGTAGCAGTTGCCAATGGCACCCTGAATGGCAGGAGCCACCATCTGGTCGTCTCCGCTGAAGCCGTCGAGTGCTTTGATTGCTTCGTCATATTTACCTAAATTCTGGTAGCAGATGCCGGCGTAAGCTTTTGCCAGGTTGGCTGCTTTGGTTCCGCTGAATTGATCGGCTACTTTCAGGAAACCGATAGAACCGATACTATCACCGTTCAGTGCCTGCTCGTATGCGCTTTGTTCAAAGTACTGTTCGCTTTTGAAAAGAGCAGCCTGCGCTTTTTCTTCACGGGGTTCTGCATAGAAATTCTTGTAGAGGATCACGCCTGCTACGATTACGATTACGGCTACAACGGCGCCAATGATTGCTTTTTTGTTTTTAACAAGAAATGCTTCCGACTGTGTCAGTGCATCTTCCACATTCAGTTCGTTGTTGTGGTTCTTTTGTTCTGCCATTTTTATATGATTCTTTTTGTTATTTTTTCAACTGGATATTTTGGTCAGCAAAAGTAGTTTTTTTATATATATAAACGAAATTTAGAGGCATCTTTTTTTGTTTTACGGCCTAAAACCCCGAAAATCTTTCTACTTTTGTAACCAAACTCAATGTGCATACATGATACTGAAGCGTATATCTATACTGAATTATAAGAATCTGGAGCAGGTGGAACTGAATTTCTCGGCTAAGTTGAACTGCTTTTTCGGACAGAACGGGATGGGAAAAACCAACCTGCTCGATGCTGTCTACTTTCTGTCTTTTTGTAAAAGTGCCGGAAATCCGATTGATTCGCAGAATATTCGTCACGAACAGGACTTTTTTGTGATTCAGGGGTTCTACGAGGCGATGGACGGAACGCCTGAGGAGATTTATTGTGGAATGAAGCGCAGGTCGAAAAAACAATTCAAACGCAATAAGAAAGAATATTCCCGTTTGTCGGATCACATCGGATTTATTCCCTTGGTAATGGTTTCGCCGGCCGATTCGGAATTGATAGCCGGTGGTAGTGACGAGCGGCGCCGGTTTATGGATGTGGTTATTTCACAGTATGACAAAGAGTATCTGGATGCTTTGATTCGTTACAATAAAGCATTGGTGCAACGAAATACGCTGCTGAAGAGTGAACAGCCGGTGGAAGAAGAATTGTTTTTGGTTTGGGAGGAAATGATGGCACAGGCCGGTGAGGTGGTGTTCCGGAAGCGGGAGGCATTCATCAGTGAGTTTATCCCTATATTCCAGTCATTCTATTCGTATATCTCGCAGGATAAGGAGCAGGTAGGGCTGACTTACGAGTCACATGCAAGGGGGGCTTCTCTGCTTGAAGTCTTGAAGGAGAGTCGGGTACGGGATAAGATTATGGGATATTCACTCCGGGGGATACATAAGGACGAGTTGAATATGTTACTGGGTGACTTTCCCATTAAAAGGGAAGGTTCACAGGGGCAGAACAAGACTTATCTGGTAGCGTTGAAGCTTGCCCAGTTTGATTTTCTGAAACGTACGGGAAGCACGGTGCCTTTGTTGCTGTTGGATGATATTTTCGACAAGCTGGATGCTTCGCGCGTAGAACAAATCGTGAAGTTGGTAGCGGGTGACAATTTCGGGCAGATTTTTATAACGGATACAAATCGTGAGCATTTGGATCGTATATTATATAAGGTAGGCAGTGATTATAAAATGTTCCGTGTAGAAAACGGGGCAATTAATGAAATGGAGGAAAAAGACCAATGAAACGGAATGATGCGGAGCCTATTGGCAAACTGATTCAGAAATATCTACGTCAAGAGAGTCTGGAATCTCCACTGAACGAACAGCGTTTGCTGGATTCGTGGGAAACAGTGTTGGGACCTACTATAATGTCGTATACAAGAGATTTATATATTCGTAATCAAGTATTATATGTGCATTTGACTTCTGCTGCCCTTCGTCAGGAGTTGATGATGGGAAGGGAACTGCTGGTTCGTAATCTTAACCAGAAAGTCGGTGCTACGGTGATTACTAATATTATTTTTCGCTGACAACCGTTATCTCTACCAAGAACTTCTGTCCTGAGTGGATAAAGCCTCTGTTTCAGTGAAACGTTGTTTGCTTAATATTCCAGGAATGGAATCGTATCTATGACCGGCATTTTCAACTCTTTCAGCTCTTTGCAGGCTCGGTCGTAATAGACCGGATTTTCTAAATCGAGATTGTTGTGTGCATCCAGTCCGATGATGGCTGTACATCCTTCATTGGCCGCAATGTGCCAAAACTGTGGACAGGGATAGGTCATTATTCCCCGGGCTTCATTGGTGGCCATATAACCGACATTGTATTCCAACGGGATGTTTAGTCGTGCCGCAGCCCGGCAGATGTGGCGGCTAATGCTGGTACAATGTGTATCGAATTCCGGATAGGAGCGCATAAAGAGGTCGGGGTGGGCCAGATAGGCGAATAGTCCGCTCTCCATTCCTTCAATAGAGCTTTCCTCATAGAGGTCGAGCATGTCCCGGTTGGTAGTGTGGTGTCCGAAGTATGGAAACTTTTCGTCGGTGTGGTAATGATGGTTCCCAAAAAGGATGTAGTCCAACCGGTACTCTCTGATGATTTCTTTCAGCCAATGGGTGTATTCGGGAAAATATTCACATTCCAATCCGATTCTGATACTGATCCGGTTGCGGTATTTTTCTTTCAAGGCGCGGATACTTTCTACATATTCCGGTAATTCTTCCGGCAGCATACGTATATCCGATACAAAGTCCGTATGATACTTCCACGGACTATGGTCAGAGAAGCCCAGTTCTTGAAAACTACCTTTGATAGCGCTGCGCACATAGTCTTCGTCGTCTCCTACGGCATGCATACAGCGAGTGGTATGTGTATGATAATTCGTTTTCATTGCGCTATGACGGTATCCATGCGGAAGTCAAATTCTTCTGCAGGAACTTCTTCAATCAATTGAAACGGGAAACAAATTCCGGCTTTGGGTGCCGCAATCTGAGGGAGTAAACGGTCATAATAACCTTTGCCGCGCCCTAAACGATGTCCGTGCCGATCAAAAGCGACACCCGGAATGACTGCCAGATCGATCGCCCGGTAATCGGTGAACCGTGTTCCTGTCGGTTCGGCAATGCCATACGAATTTATGGCAAGATCCTGAGGGCCTGTGTAGACACGTAGTTCCAATTCGTCACCTATCACTACGGGAAGTATAATTTTCTTTGACCGGCTCCATTTCTCAATGAAGGCGTGAGTCTGTACTTCGTCCTTCATTGAGTGATAGAGCAGTATGGTATGCCCTTTTTGGAATTCAGGGTATGCTTCAAGGGTGGTTAGCACCTTCTCCGACAATGCCTTAAGCGTAGAGTCGGAGTATTTCTTCTTCTCCTGTGCTATCCACTTGCGCAGTTGTTTTTTTCTTTCCATCTTTCTTTTCCTCCTTTTGAGGTTCTACGCTGACGGGAGCCTTGGGGAATGCTTCTCCGCTCTCAAGCAGTTCGACAGCCTTTTTCACAGTCTGATCGCTTTGGTTGAGATATTGAATATAGGCTTCTTTTCCCAGCATATTGTAGATGATATTACCGTAAATGCTCTTTTCCAGCAATTTATATGATTTCTGAATCAGAATATTTCTCCGTTTGACTCCTTTGCTGTCAGCATAGCGTATGAACTGTTCGACCAGTCCCTGGCGGCGCAGGTAGTTCAACAATGATTCTTCATCTTCATATTTCTTCAGCTTATCGCGGTTGTTATCCGTATAGTGGAACGTGAACTGAATGGTAAGTCCCTTACTCAGTACCTCGGTCAGATATGAAGTAACTCCCGTTGTATCTTGTGGAACGAATACATCCGGCATGATACCGCCACCACCGTATACCGGACGTCCCAGAGCTGTAGAGTAGCGCAGATTTTCGTCGAGCTTGATACTGTCTTTCGAGAAGTATTCTCCATGTTCATAACGCGTCAGCCAATCCATTTCGTAGTTGCGGTCTTTGCCATTCTGGTAAGGGCGTTGGATACAGCGTCCGGATGGAGTATAATAGCGGGCAATGGTCAGGCGGATAGCTGAGCCGTCGCTGAAATCGATGGGTTGCTGTACCAGACCTTTGCCGAACGAACGGCGTCCTACAACCATACCGCGGTCGTTATCCTGGATAGCACCGGTAAAGATTTCACTGGCTGAAGCCGAACCTTCGTCGATCAGTACGATGATAGGCATCTTCTGGCAGCTGCCTGTTCCGTTGGCAAACTCGTCGGCACGAGGGTATTTGCGTCCTTCTGTGTATACGATCAGTTTACCTTCGGGCAAGAATTCGTTGACCATGCGCACTGCAGCTTCCATATATCCTCCTGTGTTGCCACGTAAGTCGATGATCAGTCCTTTGCAGTTCTTGTGATTTAGTAAGGCAATGGCATTCAGCAACTCAACATGTGTAGTACGTCCGAATTTACTAACTTGTATATAGCCGAAGTCATCTGTCAGCATGTATGCCGCATCGATGGTATTTTGCGGAATGTCACCACGTGTGATTGTGAAGTTCAAAAGCTCTTTTTCCGTAGCGCGCTTCACGCCCAGTTTCACTTGAGTACCCTTCGGCCCTTTCAGAGTGCGCATCGCACGTTCGTTGGTCACTTTTTTCCCTACAAACAAACTGTCGTCTACCATCACGATGCGGTCACCTGCCATCAGTCCTACTTTTTCCGAAGGACCTCCCTGAATAACGCTGTTCACGTGTATGGTGTCGTCCTGAATAGTGAACTGGATACCGATACCGCTGAAGCTGCCTTCCAGTTCCGATGTCACTTCTTCCAGGTTTTGTGCCGGAATGTAAGTAGAGTGGGGATCCAGCTCTGCCAGAATCTGTGGCATTGCCTTTTCCACAAGGTCGGCCATGTTGACGGTGTCCACATACTGGTCATCGACAATGCGCAGCAAAGCATTCAACTTGTTCGAAGAGCCGTTGATAATGCCGAGTCGGTTGCCGGCAAAGTGTTTGGCATAAAATGTACCTATCAGAATTCCGATTACCACACTGATAGCAATGATGACAGGGGTAAACCGTGAAGAGTTCTTTGTACTCATATCTTTTTTATGGTTATTGGCTACGGACGACAAACTACCGGGGAGCTGCGTTGTAGTCAGTTGTTTATGTATGTTGTTTCATTTTTCACTCGTATCGACGAAAACGACCTCGATACCTGCACGTTTCAGTAACTCTATTCCGTCTTCCAGGCGGTAGTGCTCAGAGTACACCACTCGTTTGATGCCTGCCTGTATGATCAGTTTGGCACATTCGATGCAAGGTGAAGCAGTGACATACATCGTAGCACCGTCACTACTGTTGTTGGAACGTGCTATCTTGGTGATGGCATTGGCTTCAGCATGCAGAACATAGGGCTTGGTGACGTTGTTATCATCTTCACAAACGTTCTCAAAGCCGGATGGTGTTCCGTTATATCCGTCTGAGATAATCATTTTGTCTTTGACAATCAGTGCTCCTACTTTACGGCGTTGGCAATAAGAGTTTTCCGACCAGATGGAAGCCATGCGGATATAACGCTTGTCCAAATCTGATTGTTTGCTGTTTGCTGTGTCCATTCGCTGCTATATTATTTATTCTTGTCCTTATCCACATGAAATACCAGGCATAACTCTCTTCCTCCTTCATCCTTATAATAGATAAAGAGGTTGTCATAATTCCCTTTGTACGAGGTAGCCCTGTTGAGGCCTTCGACAAATTTGTTGCTAAATCCCAACGGATCACTTTCAGACCCTTTCACGGAAGCTGAGAAAGCATTGCTTTCGCCATTGGCGCTCCAGGTTCCGGTGTAGGAATGTGACAAAAGCGTTCCGTTAAACTTTCCGCTGATGACATTGTCTGTGGTCTCCCCTTCGAATTTGATTGTGTATGCACCTTCTTTATTTATGTAATTCTTGATAGATTGTTCATACTTGTCTTTGTCACCCCAGAAATCATAAGGTTTATGTTCGTTCTTCTTGGTAATATACGTCAATTTCCATACTTTTCCGGTAAAGATACCATTCACATCGTCCGAATCGTTGCATCCACTTACAAAAGGGAGCATCAAAAGTAATAATAATAAGTATTTATATTTCATTTCTTTCTATTTTTTTATTCCGTTTCTGATTAGTAATGCGTCGATCGTAGGCTCTTGTCCCCGGAAACGTTTGTAAAGTATCATCGGGTGCTCCGTTCCGCCTTTCGACAAAATGTTACTTCGGAAGGAGTCAGCTACGTCTTTGTTAAAGATTCCTTTTTGCTTGAACAGAGAGAACGCATCCGCATCCAAAACCTCCGCCCATTTGTAGCTATAGTATCCGGCCGAATATCCTCCGGCAAATATGTGTGAGAACTGAGTGCTCATACAAGTTTCCGGTACCATAGGCAGTATCTGTGTTTTGGACCATGCCTGGCGTTCGTACTCTTTTACGTCTCCGTCGAATGGAGTGTTGCGGGTATACCATGCCATGTCCAGCAGACCGAAGCTGACTTGGCGGAGGCAGGCATACGCTACATTAAAGTTAGAGGCATCTACCAGTCTCTGGATTAATTCGTCGGGCAAAGGCTCTCCTGTCTGATAATGGCTGGCAAAGGTATGAAGAAATTCTTTCTCGATGCCGAAGTTCTCCATAATCTGTGAGGGGAGTTCTACGAAATCCCAATAGACATTCGTCCCGCTCAGGCTCTGGTAAGTTGAGTTGGCAAACATTCCATGCAAAGCGTGTCCGAACTCGTGGAGGAAAGTTTCTACTTCGTCATAAGTCAACAAAGCCGGTTTGCTTTCTGTCGGCTTGGTGAAGTTCATCACTACCGATACGTGCGGGCGACTGTTCTCGCCTGTGCTTTCTATCCATTGGCCTTTGAATTCTGTCATCCAGGCACCGGAGCGTTTACCTTCACGCGGGTGAAAATCCGTATAGAGCACAGCAAGGAAATTACCGTCTTTGTCCATTACTTCATAAGCATCCACATCCTTATGATATACCGGAATATCAGGGTTCTTGTGGAATGTGATTCCGTATAATCGAGTGGCTAATCCGAAGACTCCCGCTTTCACTTTGTTCAGTTCGAAGTAGGGACGAAGCATCTCTTCGTTGATGTTGAATTGCTGATCCTTCAGCTTGTTGGAGTAGTAGCTCCAATCCCAGGGCATTATCTCAAAATCGTCTCCCTGCTCTTTGCGGGCTAACTCCTGTACTGCTTCATATTCTTTGCGTGCTGTGGGAGTATAAGCATCCAGCAGTTGGTTGAGAAGGGTATATACAGCATCGCTGGTTTCGGCCATGCGTTTCTTCAGTGTATACTCTGCATAATTGTCATAACCCAGTAATTGTGCGATTTCCATGTGGATATTTACTATCCTTTTTACAATTTCCAGGTTGTTATATTCATTATTGTGCGTGCACTTCGTATTGTAGGCCATATAGAGTTCGCGGCGTAAATCGCGGTTGTCGGCATACGTCATGAAGGGAATGTAACTGGGGGCATGCAGTGTGAATACCCATCCATTCACTCCTTTTTCCCGTGCTGTTTCGGCTGCGGCTTCTATAGCACTTTCAGGCAGACCGTCCAGTTGGCTCTGGTCTGTCAGTGCCAGCTGATAGTTGTTGGTCTCTTTCAGGTTGTTTTCGCTGAAGTCCAACGTTAGTTTGCTCAGCTCTCTGGTTAATTCACGGTATTTTTCTTTAGCTTCGCCTTGTAGGTTGGCTCCGCGACGGATGAATCCGTCATAGGCATTTTCCAGAAGTTTCATTTGTTCCGGAGTCAGTCCTAAAGAATCTTTCTGCAGGTATACAGCTTTGATGCGGTTAAACAGTGCCTCGTTCAGGCTGATATTATTGCTGTGCTCACTTAGCAGCGGCATCATTTCCTGAGCAATCTGCTGCAAGTCATCATTAGTTTCGGCACTGCGCAAATTTCCGAATACGGTTGTTACCCGGTCGAGCAATTCTCCGGACTGTTCGTAGGCCAGAATGGTGTTAGCAAATGTGGGAGTTTCCGGATTGTTGACGATGGCATCTATTTCTGCTGCCTGGCGGCTGATACCTTCGCGAATGGCCGGTTCATAATGTTCTGTTTTTATTTTATCAAAAGGAACGGTCCCATGCGGAGTTGTATATTTCTCGAAGAATGGATTTTGTGCATTTGCTATATTTGTCATATCAGGTAATATCAATGTTACATTTACAAAATTACAAATTTCACCACAGAGTATCACAGACTTCCGTATAGTTTTCTTCTTATTTAACGTGTTTCACTGTAGTTTTTGCTATGGGAGACGGAGAGAAGCGCAGAACTGTAAAATATGCGTTCCGTGTCCTCGTACGTCTTTAAGGGTGAGCCGTAAAATAAAAAAAGCTGTTCCGGTTTCCCGAAACAGCTTTCTGTATATTGTATCTTAGCTTGATTATTTAGCAGCGATAACGCGAGCCATTTCACAAACTTTGTTTGAGTAGCCCCATTCGTTGTCATACCAAGAAACAACTTTAGCGAAGTTAGAATCCAAAGAGATACCTGCTTTAGAGTCGTAGATTGAAGTGTTAGCGCAACCACGGAAGTCAGTTGAAACAACTGCATCTTCAGTGTAGCCCAGGATACCCTTCAATTCGCCTTCAGAAGCTTCCTTCATAGCAGCGTTGATTTCTTCCATTGTAGCAGCTTTTTCCAAAACAACTGTCAGGTCAACTACAGAAACGTCAGAAGTCGGAACGCGGAATGCCATACCAGTCAGTTTACCGTTCAATACCGGCAATACTTTACCTACAGCTTTAGCGGCACCTGTAGAAGACGGGATGATGTTTTCCAGGATACCACGGCCACCTCTCCAGTCTTTCTTTGAAGGACCGTCTACTGTTTTCTGAGTAGCAGTAGCAGCGTGAACTGTAGTCATCAAACCTTTAACGATACCGAACTTGTCGTTCAATACTTTAGCGATAGGAGCCAAGCAGTTAGTAGTACAAGAAGCGTTAGAGATAATGTCCTGTCCAGCGTATGAAGTGTGGTTTACACCATATACGAACATAGGAGTAGAGTCTTTAGAAGGAGCAGACATGATAACTTTCTTAGCACCAGCCTGGATATGTTTGCGAGCTGTTTCGTCAGTCAGGAAGAAACCGGTTGATTCAACTACAACGTCAGCATCAACTTCGTTCCATTTCAAGTTAGCAGGATCCATCTCTGCAGTCAGACGGATTTTGTTTCCGTTTACAATCAGAGCACCGTCTTCTACAGCAACTTCGCCTTCAAAACGACCGTGTACTGAATCATATTTCAGCATGTATGCCAAGTATTCAGCATCCAACAAGTCGTTAATACCTACGATCTGAATGTCGTTACCAAAGTTCTTAACTGCTGCACGGAATACCATACGTCCGATACGGCCAAAACCGTTAATACCTACTTTAATCATTTTGTTTAAACTTTTAAGGGTTTTATAATATTTGTTCAAATACTTTTCTAAATTCGCATTTGTTTCATTAGAATGCGGTGCAAAAGTAAGAAAATGTTTTTATATTCGCATATTAAATTCATATTAAATATAAAAAAAGATGGGAAAAAGTACTTTTTTACAAGACTTTAAAGCTTTCGCCATGAAAGGGAATGTGGTGGATATGGCTGTCGGTGTGATTATTGGTGGTGCCTTTGGCAAAATCGTTTCGTCGGTTGTAGCCGATATCATTATGCCTCCCCTGGGGTTACTTATTGGGGGAGTGAACTTTACGGACTTGAAATGGGTAATGAAAGCTGCGCAGTACGGAGCTGATGGGAAAGAAACTGCGGCTGCTGTTACCTTGAATTATGGTAACTTTCTGCAAGCAACTTTCGATTTTCTTATTATCGCTTTTTCTATATTCTTATTTATTAAACTGATTACAAAGCTGACCCAGAAGAAAGCTGAGGCGCCTGCTGCTCCTGCTGCACCGCCCGCACCTACAAAAGAAGAGATATTGTTGACTGAAATACGTGATTTATTGAAAGAAAAGCAGTAATTTTGCGCCAAATTCATAACATATCTATATATGCAAGAGAAAATTATAATACTTGATTTCGGTTCACAGACCACGCAGCTTATCGGTCGCCGGGTGCGCGAGTTGGATACGTATTGCGAGATTGTCCCCTATAACAAGTTCCCCAAAGACGACGAAACTGTCAAGGGAGTGATTCTGTCGGGAAGTCCCTTCTCCGTGTATGACGAGAGTGCGTTCAAGGTTGATTTGAGCGAAATCAGAGGTAAATACCCCATTCTGGGCATCTGCTATGGTGCACAGTTTATGGCGTATACCAATGGTGGCAAAGTAGAACCGGCAGGTACCCGTGAGTATGGACGTGCTCACCTGACTTCTTTCTGCAAGGACAATGTGTTGTTCAAAGGTGTGAGAGAGGGTACGCAGGTATGGATGAGCCACGGTGATACCATTACTGCTGTTCCTGAGAATTTTAAAACGATTGCGTCTACAGACAAAGTGGCTATTGCCGCTTATCAGGTGGAAGGTGAACAAGTGTGGGGCGTACAGTTCCATCCGGAAGTTTTCCACAGTGAGGACGGTACACAGATGCTTCGTAATTTCGTTGTCGATGTATGTGGATGCAAGCAGGACTGGAGCCCGGCATCGTTCATCGAAAGTACTGTTGCCGAATTGAAGGCTCAGTTGGGCAATGACAAAGTAGTATTAGGCTTAAGCGGAGGAGTTGATTCTTCAGTAGCCGCTGTGCTGCTCAACAAGGCCATCGGTAAGAATCTGACTTGTATTTTCGTTGACCACGGTATGCTCCGCAAAGACGAATTCAAGAATGTAATGCATGATTACGAATGCCTCGGACTGAATGTGATCGGTGTAGATGCCAGCCGTAAGTTCTTCTCAGAACTGGAAGGTGTAACCGAGCCCGAACGCAAACGTAAAATTATAGGTAAAGGCTTTATCGATGTATTCGATGAAGAGGCACATAAACTGAAAGATGTGAAATGGTTGGCTCAGGGTACCATCTATCCGGATTGTATCGAGTCTCTTTCCATCACCGGTACTGTTATCAAGAGTCACCACAATGTGGGGGGACTTCCTGAAAAGATGAACCTGAAACTTTGTGAACCGCTTCGTTTGCTGTTCAAGGATGAAGTTCGTCGTGTAGGCCGTGAGTTAGGTATGCCCGAGCACTTGATTACCCGTCATCCTTTCCCGGGGCCGGGGCTTGCGGTTCGTATTTTAGGTGATATTACTCCCGAAAAGGTGCGTATCTTGCAGGATGCTGACGATATTTTCATTCAAGGTTTACGCGACTGGGGATTATACGATCAGGTATGGCAGGCAGGTGTTATCTTGCTTCCGGTTCAGTCTGTAGGAGTAATGGGAGACGAACGTACATACGAGCGTGCAGTAGCTTTGCGTGCTGTGACTTCAACAGATGCCATGACAGCCGACTGGGCGCATTTGCCTTATGAATTTCTCGGTAAAGTGTCAAATGATATTATAAATAAGGTAAAAGGTGTAAACCGTGTAACCTACGATATCAGTTCAAAACCACCTGCAACGATTGAATGGGAATAAGCCGTTTGAAGATGGTATATATAAAAGACAGCCGTTCGGAGAAATTCGGGCGGCTTTCCTTTTTTGATGTACGTACAATGCGATTATGATTTAACAGAAAAGGGACATCCTCACGGACCTCCCTTCCCTTTTTTCCTTTTTTAAACCTTATGTAGTTGCTATAAATCTCTTACCGCAACATTTTATTATTATACTAAAAATCAATACTTAGTAAAATTCTATATTATTATACTTCGTTCCTATTGGAAAACTTTTACTCCAGTGCTTTGCCGGCAGCCATCGGCCAATACGGGTTCTGATACATTACCGTAGTATTGATGTCTTCCGGATTGGTAGCTGTCAGTTGCATGTCTTGTAAACCGATCGGATCCAGATAGTATGCTTTGCGCCAAGTCAGACCGTCATACAACTGGTTGTTTGTTTTCGTTCTGCGAAGCGGGCGTAAATACTTGCTGTCTTCTTTCTGCGAGACATTAGCTTCTGTTGTACCATCGGCAACTACTGCCGAAACTTCTTTACCGTCTACTGTTTTTGTATAGTTCTTGTAAGCGGCATCCCAGAAGTTTACACCTTCAATGATGTAAGGCTTTGTAAGCAGCTGATCCCATGAACGCCATCTTTTCAAATCATCCCAACGCATACCTTCACCGATAAATTCACAACGGCGTTCGCGACGGATATTGTAGAGAGTGGCATCAATCATTTTGTCACCGGAGTAGACTGCCAGGTCGTTTTCCTGTGTCAGATCTGTAGCGGCGATTGTTTTGGTGTAATCTTCATCTACACCGGCACGGCGGCGAAGTGCTTTCCAGTATCCTTGGGCTTTGGCATCCAGCGAACCGGTCTTTTCGTAGCAGGCTTCCATGTAATTCAGGTTAGCTTCTGCCGTGCGGAAAATAATGCAAGCATTGCTTCCCAACAATTCGTCACTCTTACTCTGATCGTCATCGTATGTATAGGCTTTGCGTGGGCGATATCCTGTTACATCACGAGTCTGTTCCTGTTCCGAAATGATACCTGGTTTTTCGAAGTGGATCACTACACCCGTATCAGCCACTGCCGTATTCTTGGTATCAGTAAGTAACGCATCTTTTTCACCCCATACAAACAATTGCAGACGTTCGTCGCGGTCTTGTTTTTCTTCTGAGATGGTAACGTCTCCATGATAGCCTGAGCCGGAAGCATAGATAGGTAAACCGTTCTTCATTACGAAACTATTGATAAGTGCGCGAGTGAGTCCGGTGCGGTCACCGTTCTTCAAACGTGCCGGAACGCAATGGGAAACACTCAATGATTTGATATATTGTTTCCACAACAACACTTCGTTGTAACCGGAAGCATCGGGGGTACTGAACATTTCGAAATATGGATTCCAGTCATATATCTGTCCGTATTCAGGACCCATCACATGAGAATTTTCCGTCAGTGTGCCCCGATCGGCTACTGCTGCGGCAGCGTTCATGGCTTCGGTCAGGAAGAAGTCTATTTCACCTGCGATATTAAAGGTTTTACCACTGTTGTAACTCATCTTAGCACCCGGCCAATCCGTATCTCCCGGTACGCGTCCTGTCCCTTGGTGATATTTTTCAAAAGTGGCTTCAAACAGAGCGACTCTCGATTTAAATAACTGAGCCACCTGTTTGTTGATGCGTTGATTGTCTTTAAAACCCTGATCTTTCAAGCGGCTGATAGCAGTATCCAGATCTTTGAGAATAAAACGGGCCACCTCGTTACGGGGTGCACGTTTGCTGTTTTCAATCAATACTTCGTTTTGGTCCGGCAATACTTTTTCAATAATTGGATAATCTCCGAATTTCACTAAAGCATTGTAGTAGGCCAGTGCCCTGAAAAAATAAGCTTCGCCAATATAATGGCTCAACTCTTCGGCAGAGCCTTGGATGGTACCGGCTTCTTCTTTAGGTAACACTTGCTCAAGCAAATAGTTCCAGGTACGAATACGATTTAGCGGGGTTTGTATTGTTTTACCTTCACTTACTTGCCAGTTGCCTGCAAAGTAATTCAGGTTACTTTCATCAGCCAACAGGTTGTCCGTGTTGGCATCATTGCGTTGTACACCCGAGTTCCATGCTGTCTGATGATACATTTTGGTACCATTGGAGTTTTCAAGATAGTCATTATAGTAATTAATGATATAGCTTCCTACCTGGTCCACCGTAGTGAAGTAGGCTTCCGGAGTCACTTGGCTGAGTGGTGCCCGATCCAGGAAGTCTTCACACGAAGTCATTGCCAATCCGCCCATTCCTATTAATGAGCAGAAGTATATATGTTTTAATTTTAGTCCCATAGTTCGTTCGATGAATTAGAAGTTAACATTTAAACCGATTGAAATAGTTCTCTGCAACGGATACAGTTTTCCATCACCCCAGTCGCTACCCAGCAATTCCGGGTCGAATACACCACTGATATCAGATAACGTCAGCAGATTGTCTCCTGATACATAGATACGTACTGACTCCATAGCGGCTTTCTTGGTCCATGCTTTCGGCAAAGTATATCCGATTTGCATGTTCTTCAGACGGCAATAAGCAGCATTTTGCAGATAACCGCTTTGTGTGCGCTGGTTTTTGTCGGTGTTGAAGTAAGGTTTCGGATAGTAAGCTCCCGTGTTGGCTCCCAGAGGGTCACCTTCCGGGCGCCAGTAATCCATGTGCTCTGTGAAGGCGGCAGATTGCCATTGTCCGCCATTGGCTCCCCAGAAGTACGGGCCGTCCAGCCAGTAGTCTCTTTTCATTACCCCTTGCAGGAAGATAGAGAAGTCGAGGCCTTTCCAGGATCCGTCCAGTGTTAAACCAAAGTTGTAGCGCGGAGTATTATTGCCGATTACCTTCAGGTCACCGTGGTCGTTCAGTGTGTTTGAGCCGTTGTTAACACCATCTTTACCGTCGATATTGCCATACATGATGTCACCTGCACCCCAGGCTGTTCCCCAGTTCGGTGTACCGCCATTTGCCAAATGCTTATCCATTTCTTCCTGGCTCTGTGCGATTCCTACTGTTTCGTATCCCCAGATATCTCCAAGAATCTTACCGCCATAGTGTTTATCCAGAGACATTGTCGGATTCGGATACTTCAGGATTTTACGCATGTTGTCCGACAGTACAAAACGAACACCGTAGTTGAATTGTTGAACACGGTCTCTCCATGAGAGTTCGAGTTCCCATCCGTAAGACTTCATGTCACAGTTGTTGATGGCAGGAGCGCTGGCACCCAAAACAGAAGGTAGTGTAGGAGCCGGGCCGATCATGTCGTAAGTGTAACGGTTGTAGTAGTCAAACGAACCGGTCAAGCGGTTATTGAACAATCCCCAGTCGAGACCTACGTTCCATGATTCGATGGTTTCCCATGTCATCAAGCTGCTAACGATGCCCGGAAGACCTGCTGTGTTCTGTTTTTTACCGCCCAGCAACCATCCTGAAGAGGCTGTTCCGGTTGGCATATTCTGATAGAACGGATACCATGCGTCTGTATTGTCCGTATTATTGTTACCGAGCTGTCCCCAAGAACCTCTCAGTTTCAATGTGCCGACCACTTTGGTCAACGGTTCGAAAAATGTTTCGCGTGCAATGTTCCATCCGGCAGAGAATGAAGGGAAGAGTCCCCAGCGTTTGTCACCGATAAAGCGGGAAGAGCCGTCGTAACGTAAGTTAGCTTCCAGCATATAACGTTCTTTGTAGCTATAGTTGACACGTCCGAAGAAACCGGCGATAGCTCTTTCACGTTGCCATGCGCTGGCCTTTTTGTTGTCTTGAGTCAATCCCAGTGAGGGAACTTCCGGACTGATCAGATCTGTACCGAAACCGGTCAGGCCGCTTGGACGATAAAGTTCGGCATTGAAACCACCCATAACTTTAAAGTAATGATCGCCCAGTGTTTTGGTGAAGTCCGAATAGATGTTGGTAGAGAAGTAGTCTTCGTCTTCACGTGAATCCTGCACTTCCGAATAACCTGCGGCACCACCGTTCCAAGAAAGAAGATATGGTTCGTTGTTTACATCGTAAGCATAAATAGGCAATACAGCCCAATGTTGTTTGCGGATATATGTGCGCATACTTCCTTCTGCCACGATGCGCCAGTCTTTAACCGGTTCGAAAACAGCCTGTAACTGTTGCGTATACCAGTTCTTCTGGCTTGTCTGTTTACCTCCGTCTTCCAGCTGAACGATTTCCATGTCACGCTGGTAATGTCCATTCGGGTCAATTACCGGGCAAGTCGGCCAGCGGCGTGCAATATTGTGGAAGAATAAACCGGTCAGGTATGTCGGGCGGTGATAGTCCTCACGTGTCCATTTGCTGGTATAATTCAAAGTGACCCAGTCTGTCAGCTTTGCCGAGATTTTTGCATTCAGGGTGTAACGGTTGAATTTGTCTTCACCATGTTTCAGCAAGCCGGTCTGGTCAAGGAAACTTCCACTGATCATGTAAGTCAGTTTCTCAGTACCTCCACTGATGCTGAGGTTATGTTCTGTAGAAGGTACCCAGTCGCGGTAAAACTCGGAGAACCAGTCAGTGTTGGCAAAAGCACCGCCGTAATTTTGCCACTTCCCATCGGTTCCGGCTACGGTTCCGTAGTATTCGGGTTGTGTCGGGTCAGTGTATTTTCCATCGATGTAGTTTTTAATTCTGGTCATGGCATCGTCGTTAAACACCGGATTACCTCCACCATTTGTACTTGCTCTGTTAAAGTATTGTGCGAATGTATAAGAGTCTACCATTTCGGGTACTTGGATCGCGTCCGAGAAACGTACATTACCCGAGTAGTTGACTCTGGTTTTACCGGCTTTACCGCTTTTGGTTGTGATCATGATAACACCAAACGAAGCACGTGCACCATAAATAGAAGAGGAGGCAGCATCTTTCAATACCGAAATATTTTCAATATCATTTGGATTTACTGTGTTCATATCGCCTTCGATACCGTCAATCAGCACTAATGGACTGCCACTTGAACCTTCGCCTATGGTACCACCACCGCGAATATTGATATTCAGGCTACTGTCCAGAGTACCACCACTGCTTCCCACTGACATGTTTAATCCCGGGATTACACCTTGAAGTGCTTGAGATACGTTTTGTACTGGACGAGACTCAATCACTTTAGAGTCCACCATGCTGACAGAACCGGTCACATTGACCTTTTTCTGTGAGCCATAACCCACTACGACCACTTCATCCAACTGTTGTGAATCTTCTTTCATCGTAATGTTGATAGGAGAGCCGTCTACCTTCACTGTGACGGTTTTGTAACCGATAAATGAAATTTCAATTGTGCTTCCTTTAGGGGCGTCGATAGAGAATTTTCCATTCAGGTCCGTGATTGTACCTGTATTGTTTGCCAGGACTTTTACGGATACGCCGATCATGGGTTCTCCGGTTTCGTCCACTATTGTACCTTTTACTTTGGTGTTGGCTTGCTGTACAGTTTCAATTCCGTGTTCTTCGTAAGTATTGGCTGCTGCTTGCTGCGGTGTTGCGCACCATAGCATGATAGAAGCAGCGATTGCCATTTTCAGGCGATTTGTTTCTCGAAACCGGATTAGGCTCGGAAACAGGTTAGTTTTTTCTGTCATACACTAAATTGTTCGGTTAAACATAAATTTGAATAGTTTGTTTTTAGGTTTTCCGATGGAGCTTGGTCGCTTCGGAGTTTGAGTTTAAAGTTTCTTTCTGTTTTTTTATTTCATAAGCTTATCGAATTAGGGTTGTTGTATTTCTCCTGTATTTCCTTTCTCGTTTTTCTCCTCTCTGAACTGTGCTGATAATGCCAATCTCTTTCATTTTTTTATTAAGTACTCCAGGTACTTAATAGATCATGAAGCAATAAACTTGTTTATCGAAGTTCCAGACGCGACTAAAATCATAATTTATTTAATCCCTGAATTTTATTTTGTCTTCCCTGCTTTGGGATTTGCCTATTAGAAACCGAATTATGGGCTTTTAGCGATAACATTGTGTATTACTAATAGTCTACTTTGTTTTGTGAATAGTTGAGGCTTTTATAAAACCCGAGAACATATTTTATGATATAAATAAAAAAATGCTTCTCAATTTATCGTTTATTAAAAGTTCTTCTTATCTTTGCCTCGAAACAGAGTGACTTGTTATGAATACAATGTATTTGTTAACTTAATATTAGGTAAAGATATTCTGGGCCATTAATCATAAATAAGTACCTGGAGAACTTTGCTATTCTTTCCGTCTTTTTATTCCATCTTTTTTATTTCTCTTAGTGACTGAAGTTCTTTTCACTTCCCGATAATTCATATTGTTTGCTGTTTTGATTCTCTTCTGATTTCAAAGGAATTCAATAAGGATTTACTGTGAGTCTCTATACACGGTTGACGAGTGGCGGGGAGTGGCTTTCGTATTATCAGAGCGGAGATAGTGAACACAAAAAAGGGTATCCTCACGGACACCCTTTTCCAATTTTCCTTTTTTAAACCTTATGGTGTTGCTATAAATCTCTTACCGCACAACACCTTATTTATTATACTAAAAATCAATACTTTTTATTCTATTGCAACCCCATTGGATACTGTTGGCCAGTATGGGTTTTGATATAAAACAGATGTTTCTACTTTTTCATCAAGTGAAAGTAATTCCATTTCGCGAATTGGAACAGGACGTAGATAATTAGCTTTAGCCCATGTGAATCCATCGAATGCAGGATTGTTTTTTCTAACAATAGAGAAAGGACGCAGATATTTGCTAATAGTACGAGAAGAAATGTTAGCTTTTGCATTATCCGGATCATCTATTATTGAATTGTCTGTCCCCGGATCAAATGTTTTATAGGCTTCTTCCCAAAAGTTATATCCTTCGGGAATAAATTTATTTGTAATCATTTGATCCATTGCACGCCAACGTATCAAGTCATCCCAGCGCATACCTTCACCTATAAATTCACAACGACGTTCCCGGCGTATATTATATAAAGTAGCGTCTACCGTTTTATCCCCGGAATATTTTGCTAAGTCCGTTTCTTGAGTCAGGTCAGTAGCATCAATAGTAGCCTGATAGTTCGTATTTACTCCTGCACGTTGGCGGATTGCTTTCCAATAATCTGCGGCTTTTCCCGAAATGTTTCCGTTCTTCAGATAATAAGCTTCCAAATAGTTGAGATGGGCTTCTACACCACGGAATACGATACATCCTGTAGTAGCTTGACTTTGTCCCGAGTAAATCTGAGTATGATCATAAGTCAGGCATTTACGGATGCGATAACCTGTTTGATCACGTATCTGGGTTTCTGCCGGAATTAGGTTCGGTTGTTCAAATTCATGTAATAGTCCGTCACCATCATAATTTGAAGGTAACATATCGTTTTCGCCTAATAAGAATAACTGTAAACGTAAGTCGCGATTTGCTTTTACTTTCATAATTGTTACGTCTCCCTGATATGTATTGGTTGCATACCAAGGCAATCCATTTTCCATTAAGAAGCAGTCCACATAACTTTTCAGCATGCCATTGTTTCCTCCCGAATAGATGTAGGCCGGTGTCCCATGAGTAATGCTGATATCGGCAGAACGCAAATAATCTTTCCAGAACAGAACTTCAGAATATTTGCTCATATCTTCGGCTGCAAACATTTCAAAATAATCATTCCATCCATTGATAGCATCTGCGCTTTCCGGATTGATCAAGCCACTGTTGGAAGTTAGGGTTATAGCATCGGCTACTTGCTGTGCGGCATCCATAGCTTGATCCAAGAAGAAGTTTATTTCACTTGCCACATCAAGAGAGAAATTTGCATGTACTGATTTTCCTGGCCATGTATCGTCTCCCGGTACACGTCCTGTGCCTTTATGGTATTTTTCAAAGGTAGCTTCATATAGTGCTACACGTGATTTGATGAGCAATGCACATGCCTTGTTCAGGCGGTTGTTGTTATTAAAGCCTTGTTCGTGCATATATTCAGCAGCCTTATCCAGATCTTCAAGGATAAACCGTGCTACCATATTGCGTGGCTGGCGTACGGATTTCTCCATCAGAATCTCTTTCTGGTCGGGAAGCACCTCTGTGATAATAGGATAATCACCAAACATTTGTAACTTTTGGAAGTAAGTCCAGGCACGGATGAAGTACATTTCTCCAATGTAGTGCTTGATATCGGCTTCTGAGCCTGAAATGGAACCGGCTTCATATTTAGGAAGCACTTGTTCGAAGAAATAGTTACAATAACGGATTCTCGAGAAATTCCAGTTGTCTCCATCGTTGTTAGGTACTTTCCATTGTCCTTTTTCAAAATAAGAGGCACTATATCCTCCGGCTACCATATTATCAGTGTTCTTGTCGTTATTTAAGGTACCTGCACTGAATCCCCCGTGGGTTGAAAACAGTCCGTTGTACTGTGAAATGGTATAGGCTGCCAGATGGTCTACCGTTTGGAAATATTCTTTCGGGGTCACAGAAGCAAGGGGTTCCCTGTCAAGGAAATCATTACAGGAAGAAAGCATTATTGCGCCTCCTGCCATAAAGAATGTTTGAATAAAGATATTTTTTAGTTTCATATTTCCCATATTTTAGAAGTTAACATTCAAACCTACAGAGATAACACGCTGTAGTGGGTATAACTTGCCAGAGTTGGCATCATAAGTACTGCCTAATGCTTCCGGGTCGAAAATACCTGTAATATCAGAAATCGTCAACAGGTTGTCTCCTGAAACATAGATGCGTACCATTGACAGGCCAGCTTTATTGGTCCATGCTTTCGGAAGTGTATATCCAACCTGTAAGTTTTTCAGGCGGCAATAAGCGGCATTCTGCAGATAACGGGTTTGCGTTTTCATATTTCTACTGTCGTTTTTCAGGACACGTGGATAATAGGCATTGGTGTTTGCGCCCAATGGGTCACCTTCGGGACGCCAGAAGTCCCAATGTTCTTTATATCCGGCAGCATGCCATTCGCCTGTACCGCTCATACCCCAGAAGTAAGGACCTGTCAACCAATAGTCGCGTTTGGCTACACCTTGGAAGAAGGCACGGAAATCGATGCCCTTCCAAGAAGCATCCAGAGTAATACCGTAGTTAAAACGCGGAGTACTGTTACCAATAATTTTCATATCTCCCGAGTCTCCCAGTTTATTGCTGCCGTTATCAATTTTTCCATCTCCGTTCAGGTCCTTGTACATAATGTCACCGGCACCCCACTTACTTCCCATAGATGACTGATCAACTTTAGCCAAGTGTGCATCCATTTCTTCCTGACTTTGTGCGATTCCCTCGGTTACGTATCCCCAGATATCATTTAATTTTTTGCCTTTATAATAGGCAGATCCACTTAAACTTTTGGAATCATTCGGATAGCGGAGAAGTTCTTGTTGTGCATCCGATAATACAAATTTTACGCCATATGCAAAGTCTTTGATGCGGTCTCTCCAACCAACTTCTAATTCGAAACCATACGATTTCATATCCGAGTTATTTATTTTAGGAACTCCTGTCCCCAAAGAGTTTGAGAGTTCGGGAGCCGGACCAATCATGTCATAAGTGTAACGAACAAAGTAGTCAAACGATCCGGTAAAACGGTTATTGAATAATCCCCAATCCAAACCAACATCCCATGTTTCGATGGTTTCCCATGTTTTAAGTGAACTCACGATACCCGGGAGATTCGCATAATTGGGGCGTGTGCCATTCACCAGCCAACCGTAATTGCTGCCTACCGGCATTGTTTGATAGAATGGATACCATGCGTCTTTCGTATCTGTATTGCCTAATTGTCCCCATGAGCCTCTAAGTTTCAGTGTACCAATGTTACACTTCTGGGCTATTTGTTCAAAAAATGGTTCACGTGCTACATTCCATCCGGCAGAGAATGAAGGGAAAAATCCCCAGCGTTTGTCTCCGATAAAGCGTGAAGAGCCGTCATAACGTCCGTTTGCTTCAACCATGTAACGATCTTTGTAGTTGTAATTGATACGTCCAAAGAAACCGGCGACTGCATTTTCTGCGTAACCTCCCGATGCGTTCGGGCTTTCGGTAGCAGTATTGATTGTAGGTACGGTAGGAGTAATCAATGTGCTTTTTTCTCCTGATACATTTCTTGTTTTGTAGAGTTCGGAGTTGAAACCCAGCATTACCTTAAAATAATGTCCACTGTCGAATTGTTTAAAGTAGTCGCTATAGATGTTGGTGCTATAATAATTTTCTTTGTAGGCATATTCATTTACCTTGGACGAGCCTATAGGATAATCGCCCCATTGTACGCCATAGGGTTCACCATATTCATTATGTGCATAGATTGGCAATACATCCCAATGTTCATTGGTGTTGGTGGTACGTAAGCTACCTTCTACATTGATTTTCCAGTTTTTGATGGGTTCAAAAACAAATTGAATCTGTTGGGTATTCAGATCTTTTTGATTTTTTTGTTTACCACCATCTTCCAACTGGATAATTTCCATACCATCCAATGGGTAGCCATTGGGGTCGTAAGCCGGACAAGTTGGCCAGCGGCGTGCAATGTTGTGGAAGAATAAGCCTGTCAGGTAAGAAGGTCTTTCGAAGTCTTCCCGTGTCCATTTGGTAGAATAAGAGACTCTCAACCAATCAAAAACTTGAGTAGTGATACGTCCATTTACCGTATAACGCTGGAAGGTATCAGAACCGTGACGGAGTAATCCGTTTTGGTCAAGGAAGCTTCCGCTGATGCTATATTGTGTCTTTTCATTACCGCCACTGATACTCAGATTATGATCTTGTGAAGGTACCCAGTCATCATAAAATTCCTTGAACCAGTCTGTATTTGCGTTGGCACCACCATAAGCATTCCAGTGATGATTGTTGGGGTTTGCTGTGGTAGTTGTAGTGATTTTACCATCCATGTAATCTTTAATACGTTGCATAGACTCGGCACTGAAGATGGCACCTTCACCTACATTTTCGGAACCACGATTAAAGTACTGTGCAAAACGATAAGAGTCAAGCATCTCTGGTACACATAAGGCGTCTGAAAAACGTACATTTACCCCATAGGAAACAATCGGTTTACCGGCTTTTCCTTCTTTGGTCTTAACCAGAATTACGCCAAATGCGGCTCTGGCACCATAGATTGAAGCAGAAGCAGCATCTTTTAATACCGATACTGATTCTACATCATTGGGGTTCACTGAATTTAAGTTGCCTTCGATACCGTCTATCAATACAAGAGGAGAAGAACCGGATCCGTCGCCAATGGTACCGGCACCGCGGATGTTGATGTCCAGGCTACTGTCCAATGCTCCGCCGCTGTTTCCAACTGAGAAGTTCAAACCCGGTACCACACCTTGTAGGGCTTGTGATACATTTTGTACCGGACGGGCCTCAAGCACTTCGGAGTTGACCATACCTACGGCACCTGTCACATTGACTTTTTTCTGTGAACCATAACCTACAACGACCACTTCATCCAGTTGTTGCGAGTCCTCTTTCATGGTAACGTTAATAGGAGAGCCGGTTGCTTTTACTGTAACGGTTTTGTAGCCGATGAACGAGATTTCGATACTGCTTCCTTTGGGGGCATCGATAGAGAATTGCCCTTGCAGGTTGGTAATCGTACCTGTGTTATTTGCCAGGACTTTAACGGATACACCGATCATCGGTTCTCCGGTTTCGTCCACTACTGTACCTTTTACTTTGGTGTTGGCCTGCTGTACAGTTTCAATCCCGTGTTCTTCGTAAGTATTGGCTGCTGCTTGCTGCGGTGTTGCGCACCATAGCATGATAGAAGCAGCGATTGCCATTTTCAGGCGATTTGTTTCTCGAAGCCGGATTAGGCTCGGAAACAGGTTAGTTTTTTCTGTCATACACTAAATTGTTCGGTTAAACATCATTTTGAATAGTTTGTTTCTTAAATTTTCCGGGAAATCGGTTTCTTCGGAATCTGTGTTAAAGTCTTTTCTCTGTTTTATTTCATAAGCTTCTTTATTAGGGTTGTTGTATTAATTGTGATTTATGACTTATCTTTACAATTATTCCTAATCCCAAGTTTCTGTTAAGTTCTGATGGTACTTAATCGATTATGACAAACAGAAGTATTGTGAAAGGAGTACGGACAAGTGTTGAATACTAAAACTGCTATCTGTTGTATATTAGTTGGTTATAGTAAATATCGGTTGTCTATAACAGTACCTATAACTCTAATTTATTAAATTACCGAGAGTCTACCTTATTTTTTAAAGGAGTGAGTTATTATATCTTGCCCGAAATGTTTTTTATGATATAGCTGAAAAAACAGAAGCGCTGTTTGTGAATTATTAAAAGATATTATTATCTTTGTGCCGTTAATAGCTTTTTGTTACGAATAAAATGTGTTTATTAACTTAATATTAGAAAAACCATTGATGGCGAAAAGAAGTTATAGTAAAGTACCATCAGAACTTTGCTATTTTTTATTTTTCTTGAATTACTTCTCTTTTTTTATTTCCACGACCAATCTCTCTTATCTTCAATCCCAATAAACAATTGTGAATAATATATCTGCTCTTATGGACTACTGATATGGACAGGGCAGGAGACTCTGTAAATGCAACCGGCATTAACGACGAATGCTGCCGTCATTTAAGGTGACAGACGGTTGCTTTAATAATCTGGCCTTTGTGGCGACGGAAGTGGCTGTTATGTGTAATAAAGACCCTATTTCAGTGTATTTTTTGTGGTTTCGGTCTTTTCTTTGCACACTTTTCATGCTTTTATGCAGAAAATCTATATCTTTGCAACCTAATTTAACATTAAAAGGTATGAGTTACAATTTGTTGAAAGGAAAAAGAGGTATTATTTTCGGTGCATTAAACGAGCAGTCTATTGCCTGGAAAGTAGCCGAAAGAGCCGTTGAAGAAGGTGCTGTTATTACATTATCAAATACTCCTGTTGCTGTCCGCATGGGACAGGTTTCTGCTTTGTCTGAGAAGTTGAATTGCGAAGTGATTGCTGCAGATGCCACTAACGTAGAAGATTTGGAGAACGTATTTAAACGCTCGATGGAAGTTCTCGGTGGTCAGATTGATTTTGTATTGCACTCTATCGGTATGTCACCGAACGTTCGTAAGAAACGTACTTACGATGATCTCGACTATAATATGTTGAATACTACCCTGGATGTTTCAGCTGTTTCATTCCATAAAATGATCCAGGCTGCCAAGAAACAAAACGCAATTGCCGAATACGGTTCTATCGTGGCATTGAGTTATGTAGCTGCACAGCGTACTTTCTATGGATACAACGATATGGCTGACGCTAAGGCATTGCTTGAATCTATTGCCCGCAGCTTTGGTTACATTTATGGTCGTGAGCACAATGTACGTGTAAATACGATTTCTCAGTCGCCTACCTTTACCACAGCCGGTTCCGGTGTGAAGGGGATGGACAAACTGTACGATTTTGCCAACCGCATGTCTCCGTTGGGCAATGCTTCTGCCGACGAGTGTGCAGATTATTGCATCGTAATGTTCTCTGATCTTACCCGTAAGGTGACCATGCAGAACCTGTTCCACGATGGTGGTTTCTCGAGTGTTGGTATGAGTCTTCGGGCGATGGCTACTTACGAAAAGGGTCTGGACGAATATAAAGACGAAAACGGTAATATCATTTACGGTTAAGGCAATGAAAATACGGAAGAACTATATTCTCCTTGTTTTGCTAAGTCTGCTTTTCGCATCCTGCCGGGTGGGGAAGGCAGAGCCTGTCGCAGACCCAATGGAGGAAGAGGGGATTTCCGTAGTCAGATATGATAAGCTGTTGGACGAATACGTTCGTTTCAACAGCTTTTCTGCTTTACAAAAAATGAATCTGGAATATTCTCTGCCTACTAAACTGCTGATTGAAGATGTACTGGCCATCGGGCAGGTAAGTGACGATCATATATTCCAGCGACTGAAAACATTCTATTCGGACACCACTCTGATCCGTCTGATAGAGGATGTGGAAACCAGATATCCCGAATTGGGATCTGTCGAGAAAGAGTTGACCAAAGGCTTCGGGAAACTGCAAAAGGAAGTGCCGGATATCATGATCCCCATGATATACACACAAATTTCGGCATTCAATGAATCCATCGTTCTGTCCGACAGCGTACTGGGCATCAGCCTTGACAAGTATATGGGTGAAGATTATCCGCTTTACAAGCGTTTCTATTATGGCTATCAGCGACGCACCATGCGTCCCGACCGGATTGTACCCGATTGTCTGGTGTACTATCTGATGAGCCAGTATCCTTTCCCGATGGATTACTCCCGTACACTGCTCGATGTGATGATGCACTTCGGTAAAATTAATTATGTGGTGCAGCACCTGTTGGATTATTCCTCTTCGGAAGAAGCATTGGGCTATTCGGATGTAGAGAGAGAATGGTGCAAAGAGAACCAGCAGCAGATGTGGAGATATATTCTTGAAAAAGATCATCTGCATGCAACAGATCCGATGGTGGTACGCCAATATACCCGTCCGGCTCCTTTCACTAATACTCTGGGCGAGAATGCGCCTTCGATGGTGGGTACCTGGATTGGTACAAAAATCATCACTTCGTATATGAAACATCATAAAAAAACAACCTTACGGCAATTGCTCGAAATGAACGATTACGAACGTATGTTCACCGAATCTCGTTTTAATCCGTAAAATTCTTATTATAAAAATCCCTTGTTCATGGATACCGCTCTCTATCTTTTGCCCGTTACATTGGGCGACACTCCCATCGAGTCTGTATTACCACCCTACAATAAAGAAATTATTCTGGGAATCAAGCATTTTATTGTCGAAGATGTCCGTTCGGCCCGCCGTTTCCTGAAAAAGGTGGATCGTGAGATTGACATCGATTCGCTCACCTTTTATCCCTTAAACAAGCACACTTCTCCTGAAGATATTTCCGGTTACCTGAAACCGTTGATCGGTGGATTGTCTATGGGAGTGATTTCGGAAGCCGGTTGTCCGGCCCTTGCCGATCCGGGAGCCGATGTCGTGGCTATTGCGCAACGTAAGAACCTGAAGGTAGTGCCGTTGGTGGGCCCTTCGTCTATCATTCTTTCTGTGATGGGATCGGGATTTAACGGACAAAGCTTTGCCTTTCACGGATATCTGCCTATAGAGCCGACTGAGCGTGCCAAAAAGCTCAAAGCTCTTGAACAACGGGTATATGCCGAACATCAGACACAGCTGTTTATAGAAACGCCCTATCGGAATAATAAGATGGTGGAGGATATTTTGCATAACTGCCGTCCGCAAACACGTCTTTGCATTGCAGCTAATATCACCTGTGAGGGTGAGTACATCCGCACCAAGACCATCAAAGAGTGGCAGGGAAAAGTGCCCGACCTGACTAAGATACCTTGTATTTTTCTCTTATACCAATAACCTGTTTCAGGTGTTCATATTCCAACTCAAAGCATTCGCTGAAGAAGTGAGTGCCTAAGTTGTGTTCTATCTGTTGGAAAGTCCACAGTTTTCCTCCTTTGAACCGTGGATCGCAGAGGATAGAATCATCTTCCATTTCGACAATAAACAGATAAATCAGACGGTTGGTCTGTGCATTTTCGAAATGATAGGAGATGGTAAATGTAGGTTTCAGATCCGAAGCTTTTGGGAAAGCATTACTCAATAAGCGGTTGGCACCTTCGGCCAACGTCTCTCCGTACCGGAGGTAACATTCCATCGGTATATCCACTTTGAACTTGTCGAGAATACAGCTTTGCGGACGATTGCAAAGAAATAGCATGCCGTGGGTAGAAACGGCAATGCGTATTACCGGGTTGATATAAGCATTCTTGTAGTTGATGGCTTCTACGGCCAGGCTTTTTCCAATGACGTCGCCACGGGTGTTGACGATGGGTACATATTCTGTATGGGCCATTACATGATTAAAATAACGGATGCCTATCTGGTTGAACAGAATGCTGAGGATGAATATGGCAGGCGGCAATATGTGGTAAAGCACCAGCGTGGAAGTCGGAGTGAGAGGGTGTGCTATCAGGATAGTCAGACTGATAACGGCAAAGTGCAGAATACCCAGAATCAAAACAACCCGTGCCGATACGACAGCCGATTCCGCTCCCTGGGCAAACAGGCGGCGGTTGCACTGGGCACTCTGGCGCAGGTAGTGGTTAATGAACCTTCTCCTGTGTAAGAAAAGAATAACCATTGGAATCAGTATACTGACTTCAAGTGTCAGGGGCAAAGCTCCTACCGGGACAAAATCTCCGGGAATGAGACTTGCCAGAGTCAGTAGTGTCAAAATTCCCGTAGAGATATAAAGGATAAAATTGGGTATGCGCGCCCCTTTACGGGACAGGGACCTGTATGAAAAGATAAGTCCGATACCTGTACCGATATAGATTGATATGTCCTGTGTTATAAATTCGCATAAAAGGATGGAAACAATAACAGGGATAAAGCCCAATGACATATTAAATGCGGAAGAAAGTACTCCTTTGTTACCCATATGTTTTTTATTGTATTATTTTGCCGTTTACTTGTAAAACAAACAAGGAGCCTGTTATGTTCTTACTACTTCTTATTAAATCGGATATGTTTCTCCGCATGATATGATGAACGTACTAATGGTGCGCTTTCTACTTGTTCGAATCCCTTTTTGAGCCCTGTTTCTTTATAGATGGCGAATTGTTCCGGGGTAATGTATGCCACAACCGGATAGTGTTTATGGGTTGGTTGCAGGTATTGTCCGATGGTGAGGATTTTGCAACCGACGGCAATCAAGTTGTCCATTAACTCCTCCACTTCGGCAGGAGTTTCGCCCAAACCGACCATAATACCCGATTTGGCTGTTGTACCGCTCTCGGCTATCTGACGGATCACCTCCAGGCTGGTGTGATAATTGGCCGCACTACGCACTTGTGGGCTGATACGTTTTACGGTTTCCATATTGTGGGAAATGATTTCCGGACCGGCTTCTATCACTTGGGAAACCAGTTCCTTGCGCCCCTGGAAGTCGGGGATCAGTACTTCTGTGGTCGTTTCCGGATTCAGGCGTTTGATTTCACGAATTGTTTGCGCCCAATGGGCGGCGCCCAGGTCGGGTAAATCATCGCGGTCCACCGATGTGATGACTGCATGTGAGAGCTTCATCAAGGCAACCGATTCCGCAACGTGCAACGGTTCGTCAGGGTCCAGAGGCAAAGGACGCCCGGTCCGGGTATTACAGAATTTGCAACTGCGGGTACAGATGTCACCGGCAATCATGAACGTGGCCGTACCTTTTCCCCAGCACTCGCCCATGTTGGGGCAGCGCCCGCTGCTGCAAATGGTGTGCAGGCAGTGCGATTCGACAATACGTTTGGTTTCCGTATAGCGTTCATTGGCTCCGATACTGATCTTAAGCCATTCGGGTTTGCGTACCCGTTGATCGTTTCCCATATGATAGTACTGTTTTGTTTAATGATAGAGAGGCTGTCTCAAAAGTTATATTCACCACAGATTACACAGATTAACACAGAATTAGTTTTCAAGTCGTTGATTATCAACATGAATAATCTGTGTTAATCTGTGTAATCTGTGGTGAACTCTGACATCTCTTCGAACGGTTTCTTATAAATTGTTCAGGAAAAAGTTCGTTAACCTCGTATACAGATGGTTTCGGGTATTTCCGCCATAAATGCCGTGATTCCGGTTGGTATATACCTGCATGTCGAACTGTTTTCCAAGCTGCACCAGGTGTTCGGCATATTCGGTACAGTTCTGGAAGTGAACGTTGTCATCTGCCATACCGTGTACCAAAAGCAGGTTTCCATGCAAGTTGTCTGCACGGCTGAATGCTGAGGCAGCTTTGTAGCCTTCGGCATTTTCTTTCGGAGTACGCATGAAGCGTTCGGTATATACAGTATCGTAATATTTCCAGTCTGTAGGTGCGGCAACAGCGACTCCGGCTTTAAATACCGGTGTACCTTCGCTCATACTCATGATGGTCATGTATCCGCCGAAGCTCCATCCCCAGATGCCGATGCGTCCTTTGTCCACATAAGGCAGGCCACCCAGATATTTGGCAGCTTCCACTTGGTCTTTTGCCTCTTTTACGCCCAGGTTCAGATAGGTGCACTTCTGGAATTCGCTTCCACGACCTCCTGTGCCGCGACCGTCCACACAAGCCACTACGTAGCCAAGACTTGCCATGTATGTTTCCCAGCTGATTCCCCATTTGTCCAGAACCTGTTGCGAACCCGGACCGCTATACTGGAACATCAGTACCGGATAGCGTTTTGAGGGATCGAAGTTCACAGGTTTCATCATCCATCCGTTCAGGTCTACTCCCTCTGTGGTCTTGAAAGTGAAGAATTCCTTTTGCGGTATGGCATATCCGGCTAACTTTTCTTTCAGTTTATCATTGGTCACCAGAGTTTTCAATACTTTACCCGTATTGTCATTCAGTGTAATCAGCATCGGAGTATCAAGGCTGGTAAACTTGTTCATAAAATATTTCATCGAACTGCTGAAGATCGGGCTGTTGGTTCCTTGCTGATTGCTCAGTTTCACTTTCTTGCCTTTACGGTCTATCTTGTATACAGCCTGGCGCATCGGACTCTCTTCGTTGCTGGTGTAATAGAACTCGTTGGTATCCGGATTCCATCCGATGAAGCTTTTTACTTCATAATTGCCGCTGGTCACCTGCTTAATCAGGTTGCCGTTCATGCTATACCAGTACAGGTGCGGATATCCGCTCTTGTCGCTTACAAAACTGAAATTGTCCGGATAGAACCGGATGTTGTCGAATACGTTCTCGTTGATGTAATAAGGAGATTCATCACGTAAAGCCAGCTTGCATACTGTACTGCGGGGATCGGCAAAATACATGTCGAAGCGGTTTTGATGACGGTTCAGCGTCATAATGGCCAGTTTGTTCGGATCTTGTGTGAAACGGATGCGTGGGATATAACCATCGGCGTCTATCGGCAGTTTTACCTGACGGGTCACTTTTGATTTGATGTCGAACGTATGTACCGATACCTTAGAGTTGGGATAACCTGCCTTGGGATATTTGTACGTATACTCGCCTGGGTAGTCCTGCAACGCATTGTTGCGTGGAGCCTCGCCGGCAAACAGCGGGAAAGTGTATGATGGCACTTCCGACTCGTCGAAGCGGACATAAGCCAGCATGGTATTGTCGGCATTGAACTCCAGAGCACGGTTGAAACCGAACTCTTCTTCATATACCCAATCGGGAATACCGTTCAGCACGCTGTTCAGTTTGCCGTCTTCCGTCACCTGCGATTCGCTGTTGCCATACAGGAGCTTCACCAGGAAGATGTTATTGTCGCGGACAAATGCCACCAGATTGCCGTCCGGTGAGAATACCGGAGCTTGCTGCGGGCCGCCATCCGAGAGTTTTTCTACGATATTGTTGGTAGTAACCCCTTTGTCGTTCCGTTTCACCGGATACAGATAGTGGACTGCCGTATAAGAGTGACGGTAGATAGGGGTTGTTTCCGTTGCAATCAGAATTTTTGATCCGTCCGGTGAAAACTGATAGCTGTCGAATTTCTTGAAAGGACATTCGCGAGCTTTGGCCACATCGAATACCACTTCCACCGGTTCACCCGTGCGGAAGGAATATTTCACGATTTGTGTGCCTTCGGCATTTCTTTGTGTGTAGTGTTCGCCGTCCGGCATGGGAACCACACCATAGATGTTTTCGGGACTGAACTTGCCTGAGTTGATCTCTTTCAGGTCGAGCGCTTTGCCTCCTTGTGCGAAGCCGGCAAGGCAGCACAGACAGAAAAACAGAAAAATGAATTTTCTTTTCATTGGCTTTAGATGATTTTTAGGTTGTTTCTATAGTGCCGGCAAAGGTAAGGATAAACGGTGAGCCTTCAAAACGAGAGGGTTAAAATATCTGTGAAATAGCGTTCGGAAACGAAAAAAACAGAGCCTCTGTTGGCTCCGGGCAGAGGCTCTTCCGGGTACAGACAGAGCCTCCGGAGAGCAGAAACGGAGGCTTCGTCCCGGACGTTGGAGACACGGAAAGTGGACCAGCCTTCGAGCCACCTCTCAAACAGTGCTGTATCCCTTTATTCATGGGTGTTTGAGCGTGTTCGAAAAACTGACTGAAATCGATTGGTGGGCCATATAATAAATACTAACAAAAAAAGATATATGAATATATCAGTTCAGATCGTGCGCAATCGGTGAGAAATGATTCCGGATTTGTCGGGAGTTATCCCCCTTTCATCGGTTTTGCTACCGTTATTGACGAAAAAGCCTTTCCGGGTGGTGGCAAATGACCTATCTTTGTGGACGAAGATTAGATGAAATAATTAACAATGAAATGATATATGGAAAAGAAAGAGTTTTCATCTCCCGCTCGGAGATACGGTAAGTTTTTTATTGCCTTTATTTTTATAACGGCAGGAGTGCTTCTACTGGCCCGTAATCTGGGATGGATTACTTATGCCCTGTTTGACCTATTGGTGTCCTGGCAAATGCTTCTGATTCTCTTGGGAGTATACCTGATGTTGCGTCGTCAGATTCTGCGGGGATTGATTCTGGTTGGCATCGGGGCCTATTTAATAAGTCCGCATCTGGGATGGTTTCCGGCGGGAGTCCATATCACTCTTTTCCCGATTATATTGATTGTTATTGGACTCGCTTTTCTATTCAGGCCGAAACGTGCCCGGCACGAACGGATGCGGAGGGGAAACTTTGCCAGCAGCCAATATAACTCTACGGATGGAGTGCTTCACTCGGAGAATACCTTCAGCGGTATCAGGCAAGTGGTGCTCGATGAATTCTTTAAAGGCGGGACGATACAGAACTCGTTTGGCGGGACGATTATTGACCTGCGGCGTACGACCCTTCCCGAAGGTGAAACGTTTCTCGATATTGATTGTACATTTGGTGGAATAGAAATTTATGTGCCTTCCGATTGGAAAGTAGTGTTTCGGTGTAACACCTGCCTGGGCGGATGTCAAGACAAACGTTTTGGTGGAGGTGTGATCGACCAGAACCGGATATTGGTCATCCGGGGCGACTTGACATTCGGAGGTATTGAAATAAAAAGTTGAAAATAAAACATGGATATACATCCTATACAAGAATCTTCCCGACGGTGGATGACGGCATTGATATTGGCCGTTGCCGCAGCAGGGATACAAACAGCATTACTTTGGGGCTATGCCGGGGCCGACACGCTTCCGGCTGCAATAGACGGCTTTTTATCCGTCGGTTTGCTTTGCCTCCTGGCCTATCTGGCATGGTATGTCATCGGCCTCGTCTCCATATTGCAAACAGATCTGCTGATAGCCGCCCTGGCGCTGCTTTTTTGGCTGGCGGGAGGCTTTGCCGTGCAATATGTGATGGAACAGAACCTGGGACAAGTCTATGCGTCTTTCGGAGAGACGCTCCCTTTCCGCATACTGTTCGGAGCATTGGCTTGGGGAGTGATGATGTTGTGGTATCGTTTACAGTCGTTGAGCACTGTTCAGGAGGAGATATTAGAAGAGGCTGTTTCAAGAGAAGAAGCCCTTCGTGAAGAACTGAAGCAGACCGGATGCCGCGAAGAGAAAGCGTCGTCGGAAGAGGCGGAATGCATTGACCGCATCACGGTGAAAGACGGTACGCATATTCACCTGATCTGTACCGACGAATTGCTGTACATACAGGCATGTGGCGATTACGTCACATTAGTGACCCCTTCGGGACAATATGTCAAAGAGCAGACGATGAAGTACTTCGATGCCCATCTGCCGTCGGCCGGATTTGTGCGCGTACATCGCTCTACGATAGTAAACGTGACACAAATATCACGGGTGGAACTCTTCGGGAAAGAGAACTATCAACTCTTACTGAAAAATGGGGTCAAGCTGAAAGTGAGTAACTCCGGATATAAGCTGCTGAAAGAACGGCTGGAGCTATAATAACTCCTATCTGGGAATAAACGGAAGGGTGTAGCCATACGAAGCGGATGGCTACACCCTTTTGTGCCTGGGGCTACACCCTTTCCTCCGGATGGCTACACCCTTTCATAAAAATCTTATGGAGAAAGGACCGGTAGCCGGAATAGATTTATTATATTTGCACTAATTGCAAAAATATAATATTCTATGACTGAATCGGCTCCGATGCCTTTATACAACGAGTTTACTTGCTTTCTGAAAAAATATTTTCCTTACAAGGTGCAGAAGATATCTCTCAATGCGGGTTTTACATGTCCCAACCGGGACGGAACGAAGGGGCTGGGAGGCTGTACATATTGTAATAACCAGACATTCAATCCCGAATACTGCAAAACGGAGAAATCCGTCACCCGGCAACTTGAAGAGGGGAAGCAGTTCTTTGCCCATAAATATCCGGATATGAAATATCTGGCCTATTTTCAGGCTTATACCAATACTTATGCCGAACTTGAAGGACTGAAACGGAAATACGAAGAAGCTCTGAGCGTAGATGGTGTAGTGGGATTGGTCATCGGTACACGTCCCGATTGCATGCCGGATCCTCTGCTGCATTATCTGGAAGAGCTGAATAAACACTCTTTCCTTTTGGTGGAGTATGGCATTGAAACCACCCGGGATGCTATACTCAAACGCATTAACCGGGGGCATACCTATGCCGATACGGTAGAAGCTGTCCACCGGACCGCAGCGTGTGGTATTTTAACCGGGGGACACGTCATTCTCGGTTTTCCGGGAGAGAGCCGCGAAGAGATCATTGCCCAGGCGGCAGAGTTGTCACGTTTGCCCCTGACTACTCTCAAGATGCATCAGTTGCAGCTGATACGTGGCACGAAAATGGCACGTGAGTTTGAACTCCATCCCGAAGATTTTCATCTCTTTAGTGTCGACGAGTATATCGATCTGGTAATCGATTATGTGGAACATCTGCGTCCCGACTTGATACTCGAACGTTTTGTTTCACAATCACCTAAAGAACTCTTGATTGCACCCGACTGGGGATTGAAGAATTATGAATTTACAGCCCGCGTGCAAAAAAGAATGAAAGAAAGAGGTGCTTATCAGGGAAAGGCATACTGGGTTTAGAAAAAAAGAACTATTTTTGCGAAGCGAATGAGTTGCGAGTTACGAGTTGCAAGTTTAGAGTGCCGTTGGGTGTTGTTACTCGTGCCCCGTAATTAATTAAACTAAAATATAGAATGGAACAGAAAACAAGAATTAAAGGAAACGTTCATTATGTGGGAGTTAACGACCGTAACAAGCACCTCTTTGAGGGAATGTGGCCTTTGCCCTATGGAGTTTCGTATAACTCTTATCTGATTGATGATGAAATGGTGGCACTGATTGATACAGTGGATATTTGCTATTTCGAAGTATATCTTCGTAAAATCAGAAGTATCATAGGCGACCGTCCTATCAACTATTTGATTATAAATCACATGGAACCGGACCATTCAGGTTCTATCCGATTGATTAAACAGCACTATCCTGATATTGTAATCGTTGGCAATAAGCAGACTTTTGGAATGATCGAAGGTTTCTATGGTGTGACAGGCGAGCAATATCTGATAAAAGATGGTGATTTCCTTGCTCTCGGATGTCATAAACTGCGTTTTTACCTTACTCCGATGGTGCATTGGCCGGAAACGATGATGACATTCGACGAAACGGATGGTGTACTCTTCTCCGGTGATGGGTTCGGCTGTTTCGGTACGCTGGATGGCGGATTTGTGGATACACGCATGAATATCGATCACTATTGGGGCGAAATGGTACGTTATTACTCCAATATCGTCGGAAAATACGGTTCGCCCGTACAGAAAGCTTTGCAAAAACTGGGAGGACTTCCCATTTCGACCATTTGCTCTACACACGGTCCGGTATGGACCGAAAATATCACTAAGGTGGTAGGCATTTACGATAAACTGAGCCGCTACGATGCAGACGAAGGTGTGGTGATTGCTTACGGAAGCATGTATGGCAATACCGAACAGATGGCGGAGGCCATTGCTGCCGAACTGTCGGCCCAGGGAATTAAAAACATTGTGATGCACAACGTCAGCAAGAGCAATCCTTCTTATATCCTTGCCGATATCTTCCGTTACAAAGGGTTGATTGTCGGCAGCCCGACTTACAGTAACCAGATTTTTCCGGAAATAGAGTCACTTCTGTCCAAAATACTGGTACGTGAGTTGAAAGGACGTTATCTGGGCTATTTCGGTTCGTTCACATGGGCCGGTGCCGCTGTGAAACGCATGGCCGAGTTTGCCGAAAAAAGTAAATTCGAACTGGTCGGCGACCCTGTAGAGATGAAACAGGCCATGAATGATATCACCTATCAACAGTGTGAGAATCTGGCGCGTGCCATGGCCGACCGTTTAAAAAAAGACAGAGTATAAGTTACCCCTAATTTATTAACCTGATAAAAACAATCGAACATGAGACTAATCATTCAGCCGGACTATCAGTCCGTTTCTCAATGGGCAGCACATTATGTTGCTGCTAAGATCAAAGCTGCCAATCCTACTCCGGAAAAACCTTTCGTATTGGGTTGCCCCACCGGATCATCTCCTCTGGGTATGTATAAGGCACTGATCGACCTGAATAAAAAAGGAATCGTATCGTTCCAGAATGTTGTTACTTTCAACATGGACGAATATGTGGGACTGCCGAAGGAACATCCGGAAAGCTACTATTCTTTTATGTGGAACAACTTCTTCAGCCATATCGACATCAAACCGGAGAACACGAACATTCTGAATGGGAATGCTGCCGATCTGGATGCTGAATGTGCACGTTATGAAGAGAAGATCAAATCGTATGGTGGTATCGACCTGTTTATGGGAGGTATCGGTCCCGACGGTCATATCGCTTTCAACGAGCCGGGTTCTTCACTGAGTTCTCGCACTCGTCAGAAGACACTGACTACGGATACGATTATCGCTAACTCCCGCTTCTTCGATAATGATATCAACAAGGTTCCCAAAACTTCGTTGACAGTCGGAGTAGGTACTGTGCTTTCTGCCCGTGAGGTGATGATTATCGTAAACGGCCACAACAAAGCACGTGCATTGTATCATGCCGTAGAAGGTGCTATTACTCAGATGTGGACTATCAGTGCGTTACAGATGCACGAGAAGGGTATCATCGTTTGTGACGATGCTGCTACTGCCGAACTGAAAGTAGGTACTTACCGTTACTTCAAGGACATCGAAGCAGATCATCTCGATCCGCAATCGTTGCTGAAGTAATACATAAGCATAAAAATAAAGAAGAGGATAGGTCAATCGTTTTTTCGGCCTATCCTCTTCTTTTTATCGGTCTGATACATGAAGTCCGGTTGGGCGGGACTAATCTTTCAGACCGTCTTTGATCCCTTCCATTGCTTTCTCGCCTTTCTTCACAGCTTTTTGGGTACCTTCTTTCACATCTTTTGCTGCATCCTTCGCTGTGTCTTTGGCTTTCTCAAAAGCGTCTTTGGCACCCTCTTTCAAGTCATTGCCTATTTTCTTCAGCTTCAGGGCGGCATAAGTGGATTCCAGTTTTACTATCTCGTCCTTTTCGTTCGAGGTCATTTGCTCACTGAATTTGTTATAACTGTCTTTTAGCTTCGTAAATTGCTCGTCAGCTTTTTCCCAGTCGGCTTTTGTATAGTCCTGGGCGTTTTTTTGTACGTTTTCGACAAAAAGCTTGAAGCCGTCCAGATACGACTCCTTTGTTTGGCTGCATGCGGTGGCAATGGCCAGTACTAATGCAAGGAATAATACTTTCTTCATAATCAAATACTATTGTTTAGGTTTTATATATTAACACCGTGTATTTGAAAATTGTTTGCCCGGGTCAGGATTCTTCCAGTTCCCCTTTTCCTTGCCGGACGATGGTTACCTCTCCGTCAGTACAGTTTACGATGGTCGAAGGTTCGATTCCGCCGATTCCTCCGTCGATCACAAGATCTACCTGGTCACCGAACTTCTCGTCTATCAGCTCCGGGTCAGTGATATACTCTATGTCTTCGTGTTCGTCATGAGGCAGGGTAGTGGTCATGATCGGAGCATCCAGCAGACGCGCGATCTCCCGGATGATGTGGTTGTCCGGCATACGGATACCCACTTCCTTCCGGTTACGGAAGATTTTAGGCAACCGGTTCGTTCCGTTCAGAATAAAGGTGAAGGGACCGGGCAGGTTGCGTTTCATCAGTTTGAAGATGTTATTGTCTACCTTGGCATATTCGCTGATACTGCTCAGGTCGTAGCAGATGATAGAGAGATTGTTTTTCTTTGGGTCTATTTCCTTAATCCGGCAGATGCGCTCGATGGCACGTTCCTTCAGGCCGTGGCAACCGATGGCATACATGGTATCCGTGGGATAGATAATCAGTCCCCCGTCATTCAGCAGGTCTACAATCCGTTGCAGGTTCTGGGGATTATTGTTTTTCTCGTAAAGTTTGAGTATCATAATTGTTCGTTATTTAATCTTCTTTTTTAAGAAATCAAGTGCTTTTTCTACGGCTTTTTCCTTTACTTTTTCCTTCACGGAATCTTTATTGGCCGTAGTTGCCGAATCCAGTCCCAGTTTTTTCCCTATTTCGCTGATTGCCTTATCTGTGACTGCTTCCACTGCCTGGTTGGTCATGCTTTTCGTATCCAGTGAAACTTTGGGCGAAGAGAAAGTGCCCCCTATTTTCAGGTCGAGTGTAGTCAGTTTGGCAATATCACCCGCTGATGCCGGTAGCTTGATTTTTCCCGAGTAGTCGATGGTCTGGTCAAGTCCCGTACTTCCTGAAAGGTTCATCACATAGTCTCCTAACTTAATGTCGAACGGTTCGGTAGACACCCTTCCCTCCTTGATGGTGAAGTCCAGCGTCATGTCCTTCACTTTCATTTCTTTGAGTTCAGGCTTCTTTACGGCATCGGCTATCTGGTCGATGACCTTTACACCGCTGAGGCTAAGGTCTTTGGTCGAAAGGCTGCCATTGCCTTGCATCGTATCCATGACGGGCTCCATCCGGTTGTCGAGCAAAGTCTGCACATGCATGTTGCCGGAGAAGTTTCCTTTCAGATTCTCGAAAATAGGAGCCATTTGCTGTACCATATTCAATTCTTTGTAGGCTTGTGCAAAGCTGAGTCCCTCCAGGCGGAACCCCGCATTCATCTCCGGTTTTTTAAAGTCGGCGGTAGAATAATATCCGTTCATAATAGCCTTGCCTCCCATGGTGTTCATCGACAAGTTTTTCATATCCACTTTTCCGTCTTTTACAACCAGTTTTCCATTCATATTCGTAAAGGCCATCTTGTCGAACAATACCTCTTTCAGGTTGGCATCCATCTGGAAATCGATATTGCGTGGAACCTCTATCAGGCTGGCTGCTTCATCGGGCGAAGCTGCCTGTGCCGTTTGGGTGGTACTGTCGGTTGAGGCTGTCATAAAGTCGTTCAGATTGAGATGGTTCGACCGGACATTCAATGTACCTTTCAATGTAGTGCCTTTCAGAGCATAACCCATGTAATTTTCGAACCGGCTGTCGGCGGTAAGGTCGTTCTTGCCAATAACTACTGTGGTCTCGCTGAGTTGCAGATATTTCGGAGTGAAAGTGAACAGGGATTGTCTGATTTCTACATCAGGTATCTCTTTCATTTTTAGTTTCATGTCGCTAAGGGCGATGGTACCCGATGCGGAGAAACGGTCATATTGCTCTTTTTCGATGTACGAAAGGCGTCCGCCCATCTTCATATCCGCGCGAATGGTGCCATTCAGTTCCATGTCGTCCAACGGGTATACTTGCTTGATCATTCCTAAATTAAGCACTCCCTTTGCTTCGGCTGTAAAGTCCGGATCGCTGACCGGTGTCTTTATATCGGCAGTCAGGCTAAACGGGTTGTTTGCCAGACGGAAGCTGAAAGGACGAATGTTGATTTCTGTCAGGTCGATATTACCTCCCGGGTTACGTACTTGTGCGTCAATGTTGATCTGGTCGACTCCTGCCGGCAGGGACGGATAACGGAACATGGCATTCTTTACTGATAATTGCACATCGAACCGGGGGACGGTATCACCTTGCAATACTCCTTTTGCCGTGGCTTCGAGGGTAGCGGTTCCGTCTGTTTTCAGATTCTTGAATTCTTTGGAGTAGATGGCTGGTATCAGGGACAGAATTTCCTTAAAGCCCACTTCGCTGGTATTGAGCTTCAGGTCCATGTCGATGGCAGGATCTTTCAGTTCTACCCATCCGTCGATGCCTGCCTTAATGGCGTTGAGGCGAAATTCATTCTTTTTCAGTGTGAATTTGTGATGTACGAGGTCAGCGTCCACGTCCATTTTGGCATAGATGTTGGCTTGTGAGAGGAAGGGAATACCATTCATCTTATAAGTCAGGGCTTCGGTCTCTGCTTCTAAATTGAGCAAAGTCTGGTCGCTGCCCAAGTCGCCCGAGCAAAGCGCATTGAAATTGTGTATGTCGGCATACATGGCGGACTGCCGGTCGTCATACACCACATTCATGTTCTTGATAACAAAGCGCTGAAGTTTAACCCGGAAGGGAGAAGATTCGCTGCTCTCCGATGTCTCGCTGACGGTGGCTGAATCGGGTTTCATGATATCCCAGTTGGCTTTGCCGTCAGGAAGTACGATGGCATGTAGCCAGGTATCTGTGACAGATACTTTGGAAACATCGTATCCGCTGTCTCCGAAGAGCGAAAACAGGTTAATGGCGGCAGTAACTTCACCGGCTTTCACCAGCGTGTCGTTTTCAAACGCTCCTGTTCCTTTCAGCCAAAAATCGTTTAAGGTAACGGAAGCTTTCGGGAAATTACGGAACAGACTGATGTCGAGGCTGCTGAAATCGAACCGGGCGTTCAGCATTTTGTTTCCTTCGGCTTTTACGATACCTTCAATTTTGCCACGGAAGGCAAAAGGAAGGAGAAACATCAGTATCAGGATGACACCGATGACGATTGCTGTAATTTTGAGTCCTTTTTTCATAATTGCACTGGTTGTTAGGTTGATAGTGATAACAAAGTTAATAATAAAAGACGAGAAGTCCAAGGTGATGATGGATTATGTTTGGATAGGAGCAAGTTAAGCTCACCACAGAGTAACACGGAGTCTCACAGAAATTTTAAGTACCTATAATAAAAGATTAAAACTCTGTGAAGTTCCGTGTTACTCTGTGGTGAATCGACTTCAAGACCATTGAAGAAATGAACTTATCTTATTTCTTCTTTTTTCGTAATTCCTCTGCGATTCGCCATTGTATGGCCGCTTCTGTCTCTTTCCCCACCTTCAGCAGTGCATCTCCAAAAAGTTCGTGTGCACCTGGATGTTCCGGTTTCAAGGTGGTTGCTTTGTCGAGATCGGCCAAGGCGCCTTCCGTATTCTCTGTTTTCAGACGGAGTTTGCCCCGGTTGTAGAGTGCCTTGAAATCTGTCGGACGAAGACTGACTGCCCGGTTCAGGCAACTCTCGGCATCAAAGAACTCTTTCTCGTTGAAAAGTGTGATTCCTTTCCGTATCCATGCATCGGTGTATTCGGGATATAGTTCGATTGCTTTGTCGTAATTGGCCAGTGCAGCCCGGGTATCATGTGCCTGGGTGATGCATTCGTTGCCCATCAGCAGATATTCCCGCGCATACTTTTGCAGACTTTTTTGCTGTGCGGCCATTTGTTCCTGTAACTTCCTTTTCTGTTCACGCAACAGGTTGATGACACCCAGTTTCCGGCGGATCAGTCTCCGGGCGGTAGGCTTCTCTATGTCGTAACGGGAGTGGATGGCCAAGAAAAACTGTTCAAGACACGATTCGAAATCTCCTTTGTCGAAAGCATGGGCAGCTGCGGCATATTGCACATCAGCTTGTGCCTGTTTCAGAGCTTTGTCGATAGCTTGCCGGTTGTTGAATCTTCCGGAAAAACTTACGATTTCGGGACGGACAAAGATGTCGGCACGGCTGACAGGCTTTTTTAATTGAATGCCCTCGAGCGAGGTGCAACGGCTGAGAGCTACGTATGCTTGTCCTCCGGCGAACACTCCACCGGTGAAGTCGATAACTACGCGACTGAAGGTCAATCCCTGGCTTTTGTGTACGGTGATGGCCCATGCCAGCCGAATGGGATATTGAGTGAAGGTGCCTAATTCTTCTTCTTCGATCTCTTTTTTTTCTTCATTGTACTTATAGCGAATGTTTCGCCACGATTCACGGTGGACATCGCACTCTTTACCGTCATCGGTGATGACATAGATGATACCGTCGTTATCGATTCCGCTTACTACACCGATGGTCCCGTTCACCCAGCGGCGTTCAAAATCGTTCTTGATAAAGATGATTTGTGCTCCGGGTTTCAAAGTCAGGTCCTTGGATGTCGGCAGGCTGCTTTCGGGAAAATCTCCGTTGATTTCGCCTTCGAATACTACCGGATCTCCGGGGAGTTCGGCAAGTCGTCGGTCATTGATGGTTTCCACCGTATCGCGACGGGTGGCAAGGGTGATGTACATATCCTCTTCCGAGGCATCGATGGGAGCGCCATAGCGGGTATTGAGCAACTGAAGGTCTGCGGCTCCGGCAGCTCCGCTGCGAATGTGATCGAGTACGCTGACAAAAACCGCGTCCGACTGCCGGTATACCTTTTGCAATTCGATGGATACCAACTCTATTTCGTTGAAAACCCGTGCCGAAAAAAAGTAAGGAGTGGGATAGAAGCGGTTGATAATTTCTCGTTCGTCTCCTTTGATCACCGGTTCCAGCTGGAATACATCGCCCACCAGTAAAACCTGTTTCCCGCCGAATGGGTCACGCAGGTTGCGGCTGTATACTCGCAGGATGCGGTCTACGGCATCAATCATATCTGCCCGCACCATCGATATCTCGTCGATAATGACCAACTCTACCTGTTCCAACAGCTTCCGATGGGGCTTGGTATACTTGAAGAATTCGTGGATACGTCCCCGTTGCAGGCTTAGGTTGGGGTCGTCGGGCAGCAATGGATGGAAGGGGAGCTTGAAGAAACTGTGTAAAGTACTGCCACCGGCATTAATGGCGGCGATGCCGGTGGGGGCCAGTACGATATGCTTTTTCTTGGTGTTCTTGCAGATATACTTCAGGAAAGTCGATTTACCCGTCCCCGCTTTTCCGGTGAGGAAAACCGATTGCCGGGTGTACTGAATCAGGTTCAGTGCATCCTGAAATTCTTTATTGCCGGTGTCTATAGTAAATTCCACGTCAGATGATACCGAAATGTTTTAATGCTTTTTGTATGCCGTCTTCGTCCACCGATGCAGTCACATAATCGGCTGCCTCTTTGACTTCGTCGTTTGCATTGCCCATGGCCACTCCGATGGCTGCATGGCGCAGCATGCTGATGTCGTTGCCTCCGTCGCCGAATGCCATTGTCTCTTCCAGGCGAATGCCGAAATGGCGGATGATTTCGTCTATCCCTTTTTGCTTACGGATACCTTTTGCCACAACATCTGTGAATGCCGGAAACCAGCGTCCGGACTCACAGTGCGGGAGTAAAGGCAATATGTTTTTTTCGTCTTCGGTGGTGATGAACGGGGTCATCTGGAAGATCTCGGTTTGGGTAGCTTCGGCAGTAGTCTGAACGGGCAGGATGTCTACATGCAGGAACTCGTGGAAAATTTGGTTTACCAGTTCGTTGGGGTTGCAGACGGCTACGGTATGTTCGGCGACAAAGATGCAGGGAAAACCTTTCTCGTCCGAAAGGGCAGCAAGTGTCTTGACATCTTCTGCCGGGATGGAATGTTTGTAAATCACTTCATCTCCTACAAAGCAGTATCCTCCGTTCATGGTGATGTAACCGTCTATCAAACTTTGTTTCTGGAGGGCCGACAGGTTGTTAATAATCGCTTTCGGACGTCCGGTAGCAATGAAAATCTTAATTCCTTTAGCTTTGGCTTCGGTTATGGCCGAGAGGGCAGACGAAGGAATTTCGTGCGTGTTGAAACTAACCAACGTCCCGTCTATATCAAAAAACAGGGCTTTTATCATACGTCTTTTCTTTAATGGAGCACAAATGTACTGAAAAAGCCTGATATAGAGTAACTGAATACCACAATGATGGTAAATTTTAACTGCTGTCTGCTAAAATAGCTCATTTGGTTTCATTATGAAACAGATGAATTGTACATTTGCAGGCTGAACTTAAAAAGAGAACCCTTATGAAATATAACTTTGATGAAGTGATAGAACGCCGGAGGACAGACTCGGTGAAGTATGACGCAGTGCCGGAACGTTGGGGACGAAATGACTTGCTTCCGATGTGGGTGGCCGACATGGATTTCCGTACTCCACCTTTTGTGATAGAAGCCATCCGTCGCCGGTTGGATCATGAAGTGTTGGGATATACTTTTGCCTGCGAAGCCTGGTATACATCCATTATCAACTGGCAGAAAGAACGCCATGGGTGGAATATTACCCGGGAGATGCTGACATTTACTCCGGGAATTGTGCGTGGACTGGCTTTTGCTTTGCAATGTTTCACTGTTCCGGGCGATCGGGTGATGGTGATGCCTCCTGTCTACCATCCGTTTTTTCTGGTAACGGAACATAATCATCGGGAAGTGGTCTATAGTCCGTTGGTCTTGGAAGATGGACAGTATCAGATCGATTTCGAACGTTTCCGTACCGATGTGAAAGGATGCAAAATACTGATCCTTAGTAATCCGCATAATCCGGGAGGACGTGTATGGACCCGGGAAGAGTTGGCTGAGATTGCGGAAATCTGTTATGAGAATCAGGTTTTGGTCATTTCGGACGAAATCCATGCCGACCTGACATTGCCCGGATATACGCATCCCACTTTTGCGTTGGTATCGGAGAAAGCCCGTCGGAATTCACTCGTGTTTATGTCGCCCAGTAAAGCTTTCAACATGCCGGGACTTGCCAGTTCGTACTGTATTATAGAGGATGAAGACATTCGTCGTCGTTTCCAGGCGTATATGGAGGCCAGTGAGTTCAGTGAAGGACATTTGTTTGCTTATCTTGGAGTGGCCGCTGCTTATAGTAATGGAACGGAGTGGTTGGATCAGGTGTTGGAATACATTCAGGGAAATATTGATTTTACGGACGAATATCTGAAAGCGAATATCCCCGTAATACGGATGATTCGTCCCCAGGCTTCTTACTTGATTTTCCTGGACTGTCGCGAACTGGGACTGTCGCAGAAAGAATTAGTAAGTTTCTTTGTTGATGATGCACATCTGGCACTGAACGATGGTGCAATGTTTGGCAAAGAGGGAGAAGGATTTATGCGTCTTAACGTGGCTTGTCCGCGAAGTGTGCTGAAGCAGGCACTGGATCAGATAAAGCAGGCATACGGGAAGAAGCATGACACAATAGCATAATTTGTGGAATTTATATAAAAAGACTTTCAGGATGAAAAAAAATAGTTTCGAGACACAAATACTGCATACTCCTTTTGAGAAAGAGGATGCATATCATTCTCTTTCCATGCCGGTATATCATACTGCTGCTTATGAATTTGAAACTGCTGAAGAGATGGAAGCTGCTTTCTGTGGACGGACAGCCGGACATGCTTATTCACGAATTACAAACCCTACAGTGCAGTACTTCGAGCAACGCATACAGGCTGTGACTGGTGCGTTGAGCGTGACGGCATTGAATTCCGGAATGGCTGCCATCAGCAATGCTCTGATCACTTTGGCAAGTACAGGAGCTAATATCGTGACTTCGGCGCATTTATTCGGCAATACCTATTCATTCCTGAAAAGTACGTTAGGAGCTTTTGGGGTAGAAGTACGTTTCTGTGACCTGACATGTCTTGAAGAAGTGGAGAGGCAGATCGATGAAAATACTTGTGCGCTTTTTCTGGAGGTTATTACCAATCCGCAGCTGGAAGTGGTCGATTTGAAAGCCCTTGCCGGTATTGTCCATAGCGCCGGAGTACCATTGCTGGCAGATACAACGGCGGTTCCTTTCCATGTGTTTCGTGCCGCGGATTTCGGAGTCGATATTGAGATTGTGTCCAGTACGAAATATATTTCGGGAGGAGCTACCTGCATTGGAGGACTGATAATTGACTATGGCACCTTTGATTGGGGCCATTCCGGTAAGTTGGCAGCTTTGAGTACAGAGACTGGGAAGGAGGCTTTTACCGCCAAACTCCGTAGGGAGATTCATCGTAATCTCGGAGCATACATGACTCCCCAGGTAGCTTATATGCAGACACTCGGGCTTGAAACAATGGAAGTCCGGTTTGCCCGGCAGGCGGAAACATGTTTGAAACTGGCACGGTGTTTGCAAGAACTGCCGGAGGTTGAGTCGGTGAATTATACCGGCTTGGAGACCAATCCGTTTTATGAATTAAGTACCCGGCAGTTTGGTTCTCTTCCGGGCGCGATGTTGACGTTCGACCTTCCTTCGCGTGAAATATGTTTTCGTTTCATAAATCGGTTGAGAATCATACGTAGGGCCACGAACTTATTTGATAATAAAACGTTAGCTATCCATCCGGCAAGCACAATCTACGGTTCGTTTACCGAGAAGCAGCGCCGGGATATGGACATCAGTCAGAAAACCATTCGCCTTTCGGTAGGGCTGGAACGGACTGATGACCTGCTGGAAGATATCATACAGGCTCTGAAAAGCTAAATTTATCATTTACAAACTTTATACAATGCTGCCAAAAAAAGAAAACCTGGAAGAAAAAGAGAGAACGAAACATACGGTTGATAGTCTGTATAAAGACTATGTCGACGACTTGTTTTCGTATGCTTTAGGATTCGGGTTTGATAAACAGGCAGCGATGGATGCCATTCATGACGTGTTTTGCAGGGTATGTATTCGTGAGAAGGATGTTCAGGAGATACAGAATCCTAAATTTTACTTGTTGCGTGCCCTGCGAAACCAATTGATTGACACCTATAAACTTAAACGGAACTATTCGGAGGTTCTTACCGGTGAGATTACCGATGAACTTCCATACAGAATCAAAATCACCGTGGAGGATGAAATGATCGCGGCGGAAGAACAGGCGGAAGTGTCACAGAAAGTCGATGAAATTCTGAGTGTGCTGACCGAACGCCAACGCGAGATTATTTATTTACGCTACATGCAGGAATGTTCCTATGAGGAAATTGCGGAGATCATGCAAATCAGTGTTCCTGCTTGTCGTAAACTGCTCTATCGGACCTTACTTAAACTGAAGCACAATAATACGTTAGTGCTCTTCTATCTCTTGCTTTCTATTAATGTTGGTTAAATAAGGCACCAATTTAAATTTTATTCGGGAAAAGTGGGTATGAAACCTGTGCCCGTTCGTGTTCTATGCAGACAATAGTGTTATTAAACTCTTTAAGCACCTATTCTGAATGGAAAAAACGAAGCGGGATAGCAGACATATTGATCCTTTGAAAGATGAAGAGAAATTCTTCCAGTGGTTAAAATTCAAGAGCGTTCGGATGAACAGGGAGCGTCTCTCGAAAGATGATCATGAGCGTCTTCGTCAGCGGATCCATGCTTCTCTGCGCATGTTGCGACGGAAACGAACCATCAGGAGGGGCGCTTATTATGGTATATCCGTGTGCATCGTTATTGCATTAGGAATCATTTCTTATTTGAATCGTTATGAGAGAGTGGAACCGGTAACGCCTGTTACTGAACAAAAAGCGGAGATTGTCTGGCAACCTTTGAAATCAGAAGATATCCGTCTGGTAAGTGGCGACAGTATAACTTCGTTCCGGCAAAATGTACACCTGCTCTTAAGTAAGGATGGATCAGCCATGGTCTACCACCCCAACAGCGGGCAAGAAAAGATCAGGATGGAACAGAATGAGGTCAATAAGTTGGTGGTTCCTTACGGTAAACGGTCGAAGGTGAAGCTGGAGGACGGAACAGAAATCTGGTTGAATTCCGGTTCTGTTCTTAAGTTTCCTACCCATTTCTCGGGAGAGAAGAGGGAAGTGAGCCTGAAAGGCGAAATGTATGCCGAAGTAGCCGCAGATAGCAAAAAGCCTTTCATAGTGCATACGGCACATTTCGATGTGCAGGTATATGGTACCCGATTTAATGTATCGGCTTATGAAGACGAGGCGGTTCCTTCGTGTGTACTTGTGGACGGCATAGTCGGATTTCGGCCGGAGTCCGGTCCTGAGATACGCATGAAAGCAAATGAAAAAGTGCTCTACGATGGGAAGCAATGTGAAAAAAGAAAAGTTAGTGCCTCCAGATATACCTGTTGGAAGGAAGGTTATTTGGAATTGGATGATGCCAATATGGTGGATGTACTGAATCGGATAGGACGATATTATAATCTGTCGTTTAACTTCGGTGACAAGAAGCACCTGACCGGTAAGAGATGTTCGGGAAAGATCTATTTATCCGATAATATTGATAATGTATTGACGACTATATCATTGCTGTATTCTACTGATTACAGGAAAGAAGAGCGGACTATTTTTATATCTGAGAACCCATAAAATGGTAGAGCCTATGGAATGACACTGAACACTATGACACACGCACACACACAACCCCCACAAAAAGGATAGAGTGATATCCTTCCTCTAACTTACACACACGACTACATATCAGAGCCGGGAAGCATGGTTATGCCCTCCGGGAAGGGATGCAATGGCCTGAAATTAGTATTATAACAACTGGAACAAAGCATGAAAAGAGAACGTATAGTAAGAACTGAAAACATTGATAAACAGAGAATAAAATATAGAGTATTGTTTGGCTTTATTTTCATTATGTGCTGTAATGGGGCAGCTTTATCGTCAGAGGATGTTAAGATGCCGGACTGGAAATTTTCTTTTAATCTGAGACGTGTGCCGATCATCCGGGTTTTTGATGAAATCGAGCAAAAGAGTGATTTTGTCTTTGCGTGGGCTTGCGATATAGACACCGAGATTCATAAGGAAATAAGTATTTGTGTTTCGGAAGAACCTATCCAAAGAGTGATGGAGAAGGTTTTAGAAGGATCGGGACTCGTTTTTCAGAGACTCGACAGGCAAATCGTGGTTTATCGTTTGTCGGAGCACAATGCCTGTAGAGCAACTGTTCGCAAGGATAGTGTGAGGGTAATGACAAAGGTGGGACCAAACGACTGATAGAGGGATTGGCACCGACTCTTTATCGTTTTTCGTTCCACTCTGTCAGGAGTGCTAAGTCGGGTATGCGGATTTCTTTCCGGTGGAGTTCCAGCAGATTTAATTCCTGCAATCCGTTGAGGGCTTTTGATACGTTCAGGCGAGTATCATCCAGTATGCGTGCCAGATCATCCATTTTCACTTTAAACAGTTTTTCACCTGTCATTCTTTCGATATGGGCCAATATGAAACGTATTATTTTATCTTCAATGTCCTTGGGAGCTCTATCCCACAAACGAGTGTAAAGGTTCTGTGCACGATTGCTGACGATATTCATATAGTTGAGGCGGAAAATATCGTATTTGAACAGTTCACCCATAACGAATGATTTGCTGATGCTTACCATTTGTGCTTCTTCATTATGAGGAATGTAGGTAGATATATACCGGGTGTTCATTCCAAACATGGAGTAAGGTTCCAATACGGCAGGAACTTCGAAATACTCTATGACAGTCAATGTCTCGTCTTCCGATACGGTGACGGAAGAGAGCTTACCTTTTAGCAAAAAAAGTAACTGGTCACATACTTCACCACTTTTTATCAACGGTTCTCCTGCTTTATGACGGGTGAAATGAAGTTTTACTTTTTCTAATATATTTGTGAAATCCTCATGACAAAGTCCCTGAAACAGGGGGAGTTGTAACAAGGTGTCGAACATGGTTTCCATATATCGTAATCTTCTAATTTGAAGGCAAATGTAACGATAATAGGGGTTGACTGAAACCATCTTCCCCTTCTTTTTGTTTTTTTTATTATTTCTTAAAGATGGTAGTGATTACCTAAAACAATCTCTTGCGAGATGCATAAAAATGAAGTATATTTGCGGGAAAAAGGAGGAAGTCATGTTTGCAAACTTTAATTTTCAACAGATGGTCAGTGCGTTTATCGTGCTTTTTGCTGTGATTGATATTATTGGTTCTATTCCTATTATCATCAATCTGAAGGAGAAGGGAAAAGATGTGAATGCCACGAAAGCGACCGTTATTTCGTTTGCATTAATGATTGGCTTTTTTTATGCCGGTGACTTTATGCTGAAACTGTTCCATGTTGATATTGAGTCCTTTGCCGTGGCGGGAGCATTTGTTATCTTCCTGATGTCTTTGGAGATGATTCTGGATGTGGAAATCTTTAAGAACCAGGGACCGATAAAAGAGGCTACGCTTGTACCTTTGGTATTCCCTCTGCTGGCAGGTGCCGGTGCATTTACTACATTGCTTTCTTTGCGGGCCGAATATGCCAGTATCAATATTGTGATCGCTTTGATCCTGAATATGTTGTGGGTGTATTTCGTTGTCAGTATGACAGGACGTGTGGAACGCTTTTTGGGCAAGGGAGGCATCTATATTATTCGTAAATTCTTTGGTATCATTCTGTTGGCTATTTCTGTCAGATTGTTTACCGCCAATATCACATTATTGATTGCTGCATTACAGAAGTAATAGGTATCCCCATTAATCTGTTGTAGAAACCGGGGTGAAAAACTATTCTTTTTCACACTCTGTGTCTTTTGGGTCCGTTTCGTCGCTATTGATTTCGTCGTTATCGGTTTCATTTGTTTCATTGGCAACCTCCTCCTCTTCCTCTTCATTTGCGAATGGTTCAGGCTTTTGTGGACCATGATTCATAAAAGCAAGGGCACAGATGGTACCGGTGACAGCTCCACTCAGATGTCCCTCCCACGAAGTACCCGATGGCGCGAAATAAGGAAGCATATTCCACACCAGTCCACCATAGAGGAAGGTTACTAAAAGAGAGATCGCGATCAAGGGGACATATTTTCGTAAGAGTCCGCTGAAGAAAAGAAAAAAAGCCAAACCGTAAATAATGCCGCTGGCCCCGATATGCCAACCGGGCTTACCGATAAGGAACGTGATGGTTCCGCATCCTATCCAGATGATAAAAAAAATCAGAGGTGCAATGCTCCTGTAAAAGTAAAAAAGACACCATGAAAGGAAGAATAGAGGTAAAGTGTTGGCCAGTAAATGTTTGAAGCCACTATGTATAAGAGGATGCGCGAAAATACCAAACATCCCTTTTTTTGACAATGGGTATACTCCTAATCTGGTAAAGTCCCAGTCCATGCCCACCTCTAAAACTTTTATTGTATAAAGGATAAAAATTAGGAACATAGGAAGCACCATCGCTATCAGGATTCGTCGAACATCTGACTTCATATTGGCATATTTCTTTAAATTTTATACAATGCTACGAATATTTGCCTTGAAAATAAAAAATAAAGTTCCTTTTTATTTTGTTTTTTACCTTTAATTCGTATTTTTGGGCATCATACTTATATTATATACTATGATAACCGAAATAATTAACCTTTAAATAATGCACAACTATGAGTTATTTACATTTTGACAAGACTCTGATGATAAATCTTGAGGAATCTTTACCAAGGGAGATTCTCCGGACGAATAAATCAGGAGCTTATCATTGTACAACGATTGTAGATTGTAACACACGCAAATATCATGGATTGCTGGTGATTCCCGTACCCAATCTGGACGATGAAAATCATGTGCTGCTGTCTTCTTTGGATGAAACGGTAATTCAACACGGTGCGGAGTTTAACCTGGGATTGCATAAGTATCAAGGAAATCACTTTAGTCCGAATGGACATAAGTATATCCGTGAGTTTGACTGCGAACATATTCCGGCAACAACTTACCGTGTGGGAGGAGTCATACTTCGTAAAGAAAAAATCTTTGTACATCATGAGAATCGGATCCTGATCCGTTACACCTTGGTCGATGCACACTCTGCTACCACTCTTCGCTTCCGCCCGTTCCTCGCTTTCCGTAGTGTACGCGAATATACACACGAGAATTCGCAGGCGAGCCGTGACTATCAATTGGTAGAGAACGGCATTAAAACTTGTATGTATCCCGGATATCCGGAACTATTCATGCAATTGAATAAGAAGAATGAATTCCACTTTGATCCGAATTGGTATAGAGGAATTGAATATCCAAAAGAACAAGAGAGAGGATATGACTTCAATGAAGACCTTTATGTTCCCGGATATTTCGAAGTTGATATAAAGAAAGGAGAGAGTATTATTTTCTCTGCCGGTATTTCAGAAATTTCTCCACGTCGGCTAAAGCAAACTTTTGATGCGGAAGTGGCCGACCGCACGCCGCGTGATAGCTTCTATCACTGCCTGAAGAATTCTGCCCATCAATTCCATAATAAGCAGGAAGATGACCATTATATTCTGGCCGGATACCCCTGGTTTAAATGCCGTGCCCGCGATATGTTCGTGGCTTTGCCGGGATTGACGCTTGCTGTGGACGAGACAGATGAATTTGAAGATGTGATGGAGACAGCCCGTAAAGCGATTGGTAACTATATTAAAGGTGAACCGATTGACTGTAAGATATACGAGATGGATGATCCGGATGTATTGTTGTGGGCTGTATGGGCCTTGCAGCAATATGCAAAGGAGACAAGTCGTGAACAATGTCGTGTCAAATATGGTTCTTTGTTAGAAGAAATCATTGATTTTATTCGTCAGCGTAAACATGATAATCTGTTCCTGCACGAAAACGGGTTGCTTTATGCCAATGGTGCAGATAGGGCGATCACATGGATGAACTCCACGGTTAACGGACGTCCGGTTATTCCACGCACGGGTTATATTGTAGAGATAAATGCTTTGTGGTATAATGCTTTGCGGTTTATTGCCGATTTAGTTCGCGAGGGTGGTAACGGACTGTTGGCCGACTCGCTGGATGCACAGGCTGAAGTAACTGGAAAATCGTTTGTGGAAGTATTTCGCAATGAATATGGTTATCTGTTGGATTATGTAGACGGAAATATGATGGACTGGAGCGTACGTCCCAACATGATATTTACGGTTGCCTTCGATTATTCTCCTCTTGACCGGGTACAGAAAAAACAGGTACTCGATATTGTGACGAAGGAATTACTTACTCCGAAGGGACTCCGAACATTGAGTCCGAAGAGCGGCGGATATAATCCGAATTATGTGGGTCCTCAGATCCAGAGAGACTATGCTTATCATCAAGGTACGGCTTGGCCGTGGTTGATGGGGTTCTACATGGAGGCTTATCTGCGAATCTATAAGATGAGCGGTATCTCGTTTGTAGAACGCCAGTTAATCGGCTTTGAAGACGAGATGACCAGCCATTGCGTTGGTTCACTGCCTGAATTGTTTGATGGAAACCCGCCTTTCAAAGGTAGAGGAGCGGTATCGTTTGCAATGAATGTGGCAGAGATTTTGCGTATCTTGAAGCTGTTGTCTAAATATAATTTATAGGAGGAGGGACGAAGATGAAAGTTTTAATGTTTGGATGGGAGTTCCCCCCGCATATCTTAGGAGGTTTAGGAACTGCCAGCTATGGTTTGACGAAAGGGATGTCTCAACAAGAGGATATGGAGATTACGTTCTGTATTCCCAAACCTTGGGGGGATGAAGACCAAAGTTTCCTGAGAATAATCGGTATGAATAGTACACCGATTGTGTGGAGGAATGTAGATTGGGATTATGTGAAAGGACGTGTCGGTTCGTACATGGATCCCCAGTTATATTTTGACCTGCGCGATCATATTTATGCTGATTTCAATTATCTGAATGCAAACGATCTGGGATGTATTGAGTTTTCTGGGCGTTATCCAGATAACCTGCACGAAGAAATCAATAACTACTCGATTGTGGCAGGAGTAATAGCACGCCAGCAGGAGTTTGAAATCATCCACTCACATGACTGGTTAACTTATCCGGCAGGAATACATGCAAAACAGGTATCGGGTAAACCATTGGTGATTCATGTACATGCTACCGATTTCGACCGTAGTCGTGGCAATGTGAATCCAACTGTATATGCCATCGAAAAAAATGGTATGGATCACGCCGATCACATCATGTGTGTGAGTGAACTGACTCGTCAGACAGTGATTCATAAATACTTTCAAGACCCGAAGAAAGTGTCGACAGTGCACAATGCAGTCTCTCCTTTATCACAAGAGATACAGGATATTGTACCCAATAAGAATCCGAAAGAAAAGGTTGTCACTTTTCTGGGACGTATCACGATGCAGAAAGGACCGGAATATTTTGTGGAGGCAGCTGCAATGGTGTTGAAGCGTACGCGGAATGTACGTTTTGTGATGGCCGGTAGCGGTGATATGATGGATCAGATGATTCGTCTGGCTGCTGAAAGGGGGATTGCGGACCGTTTCCACTTCCCGGGATTTATGAAAGGAAAACAAGTATACGAGGTACTAAAAGCCAGTGATGTATACATTATGCCTTCGGTATCCGAACCTTTTGGTATCTCTCCGTTAGAGGCCATGCAGTGTAGTGTGCCAAGCATCATTTCCAAACAATCCGGTTGTGCCGAGATTCTGGAAAAGTGTATTAAGACCGATTACTGGGACATACATGCTATGGCGGATGCTATCTATTCTATCTGTACCTATCCGGCTATGTACGAGTATCTCCGTGATGAAGGTAAGAAAGAGGTGGATGAAATTAAGTGGGAGAATGTAGGCTACAAAGTTCGCGGCATCTACGACGAGGTTATAAAAAATTATGGAAAACAATAAAACAATATAGATATGAGAACAATCTGTCTTTATTTTGAGATACATCAAATTATTCATCTGAAACGTTACCGCTTCTTCGACATTGGTGCCGATCATTACTATTATGATGATTATGCCAATGAGACAGGTATAAATGAGGTTGCCGAACGTTCTTATATTCCGGCTCTCAATGCATTGATTGAAATGGTGAAGAATTCCGGGGGGGCCTTTAAAGTAGCTCTTTCTATTTCGGGAGTAGCATTGGAACAACTCGAAATTCATGCACCTGCTGTAATTGACTTGTTACATGTATTAAACGATACAGGCTGCTGCGAATTTTTGGCCGAGCCATATTCCCATGGGTTATCATCATTGGTCAATGAAGACTGTTTCCGTGAAGAAGTGATGCGTCAGAGCGACAAGATGAAACAGATGTTTGGTAAAGCACCGAAAGTGTTCCGCAATTCCAGTCTGATCTATTCGGATGAAATAGGAGCTACGGTAGCAAGCATGGGTTTCAAAGGTATGCTGACTGAAGGCGCTAAACACATATTGGGTTGGAAGAGCCCGCATTATGTATACCATTGCAATCAGGCTCCCAGCCTGAAACTGCTGTTGAGAGATTTTAAGTTGTCCGATGATATCAGCCTGCGCTTCTCTAATTCCGATTGGAGCGAGTATCCGTTATTCGCTGATAAATATATTGGTTGGATCGATGCTTTGCCGCAAGAAGAACAAGTTATCAATATCTTTATGGAACTGAAGGCACTGGGGCTGGCTCAGCCGTTATCATCCAATATCTTGGAATTCCTGAAAGCTCTTCCGTATTGTGCAAAAGAAAAAGGAATTACTTTCTCTACCCCATCGGAGATTGTTTCAAAATTGAAATCAGTTTCTCAATTGGACGTACCATATCCGATGTCATGGGTGGATGAAGAAAGAGATACCAGCAGCTGGTTGGGTAATGTCCTGCAGCGTGAAGCTTTCAATAAGTTATATAGTGTGGCCGAGCGTGTACATCTCTGTGATGATCGCCGTATCAAGCAAGATTGGGATTATCTGCAGGCCAGCAATAACTTCCGCTTTATGACTACCAAGAATACCGGTGTAGGGTTGAATCGTGGTATTTATGATTCTCCTTATGATGCGTTTACCAACTATATGAATATTTTGGGTGATTTCATTAAGCGTGTAAATTCTCTCTATCCTGAAGATATTGACAATGAAGAGTTGAATTCATTGTTGACAACGATCAAGAATCAGGGAGAAGAAATTGCCGAGTTGCATAAGGAGGTTGATAAACTGGAAGCAAAGGCAGCAAAAGCTACCAAAGCAAAAGCGGAACCCAAAGCTACTGCTCCTAAAAAGGCAGCAGCAAAGAAACCTGCAACAAAGAAGACAGCTGCAAAGAAAGAAGACTGAATATAGTGCAAGTTTGCTTTAGCGAAAGCTTTTCAAATAGAGAGGGCGGAGGATTTACATTCTCCACCCTCTTTTAGTATAGAAGGGGCATTTGATGATTAGATTTTTGTCTCATCTCAGAATTAATGAAAAGGAAGGGGGCGTATAGAAAACAATCAGGGCGGTGTAAAGGGAAACTATTCACACCGCCCTGATTATATAATGAAAATCTCTTGTTATTATTTACCGTTGAAGTTGGTGTATGTCACTTCTAACTTCAGTTTTGGACCATTCTGGCCACCTTCCAGTTTTACATATCCCGGTTGTAAATCGTGCTGAATACTGATCATGTTCTTGTTGGAAGAACTGTCATACTGTACAAGTACCGGAATGAGTACTACTTTGTTCCAATCCGGGTTTTCAGCTTCCCAAGCAGCTTCATTCCAACTGGCCCCAGCTTTTTTCTTGGCTTCCAGTTTTTCGTTGACACAAGTGTTGATCAGACGAGTCAAATTGGTAAACACATACTGATTGGTTGTAGGTTTACTGTTAATTGTTGCATTGTGTACCGCCAGATAAGAAGTGATATTATCTGTAAGTTTATTCTCCTCAAAGAAACTTTGCCGTTCTTTTTCACGCAATAACAGCACATATGTAGGTGCTTGCATGCTGAATTGCCCATTATCTACTTGGTTATAGTTGTTGAAAGTCAACTTCACTGCATTAATGGTGTCGTTGCTTAATTCCTCATAAATCTTGTTGATGGGCAATGTAGCTTGAGTGAAGATACCCGCCGGAGATTTCAGATAAGTACAATCGGTCTTTTTGGCTATTTCCTCTAACTTAACGGAGTTCGTAAACTTGTTGGCTTGAATAACCTCTTTTGTTGTAGCGAAAGTACGGGTTGTGTAGTACAGAGAATCAGTACCGTCTTTTTTCTTCAGGTTATTTCCTAAACTGTCTTTTTCGTGGCATCTGATTACAACGTTCAGGTTGATTTGATCAACATAAAGAACTGTTCCGTTACCATAATCATTTTTGGCATAAATACCTTTGAACACATTGTTGATAAAAGCTTCCGAACTTTTGAAATATTCAGGATGATTTCTGTTTAATCGATAAATCTTTTTACCTAAATTAGTAATCTCCTCAGACGTCAGACGGACATTGGGATAAAAATTCTCAGTTTTTCTGATGGAATCACTGAGTGATTGATCGACCGCAGTGTAGGCTTTCCGTGCAAGTAAGTTGTTCGGATTATAATATTCCAATGGGTTTATGTCTGTATAATAATTCTGGGTTAAGTTTTTGTCCAGTTCGTACACAGTCATACGGCACGGGCTTATAGAATCGCCAAAATAGCTTTGATAGTACAATATCAATTCAGCAGTGTGGATAGAGTCTCCTGCCATAACACCTTTGGGATTGGTTTCCGGATCGTAAACCGAGGGAAAGGAAATTCCATCCGGACTATTCAATTGTGCGAGGAAACTGGCTTCGTAATCTCCGAACTCCTTATCGGTGAATTTACCGACATAACCTACGCTGGTTTTGGCAAAAACAGGACCTGATAAATCGGAATTTGTAGTCAACTCGTAAGTGGTGTATCTTCCATTGATATTTTGGTCGCTTTCCGGAAGCATTCCCAGTCCGAGAGTACCTGTATTATCATCACACCCGAAGAAAGTCAAGGCAAGCAGTGCTACCCATACATATTTTGCTTTCATGATCGTCGTATCTTGGTTCTTATTATTTTTGTTCAGCTTCCCACACCTGATCGTAGAAGCTGTTGCAAGCGTCTGCAAGAGCGTCGGGAGCTTGATAGTCAAGAACCAATTTACCCGATTGACGGGCATAGTTCATGACTTCTTCATTTACATGTTCGCTATTCTGTACTACTCCGTCTGAGTAATCAACAGCCAATTTGCAAAGTGTAGCGTAATCTACCGGATCTTTCAAAGTAGCCACATCCTTTTTATTAATGCCTTTCAGCATCAGTTTAGTTGCGAAATCAGGGTTGAACGTACCTTTGAAATCATCCTCGTATACGGAGAATACCACTTTCGCATCACGGAACGAAGGTTCGTCTTTATACGCTTTTTTGATATATAAAGGAGCCAGAGCAGTCATCCAGCCGTGACAGTGAATCACATCCGGACACCAACGCAGTTTCTTTACCGTTTCCAACACTCCTCTTGCATAAAAAATAGCCCGGCTGTCGTTATCATCGTATTCTACACCGTTTTCGTCTGCTGTTTGTAGCCGGTTCTGGAAGTAATCATCGTTGTCGATAAAATAAACCTGCATACGTGCTGACTGGATGGAAGCTACTTTGATGATAAGAGGATGGTCGGTGTCATCGATAATCAGGTTCATACCGGAGAGTCGTATCACTTCGTGCAATTGATTTCTGCGTTCGTTGATATTTCCCCATTTGGGCATGAATGTTCTGATTTCTCTGCCTTTTTCCTGGATAGCTTGTGGTAGATGTCTGCCTATATTGGCCATCTCGGATTCTGAAACGTAAGGAGTAATCTCTTGTGTAATAAATAAAACCTTGTTAGCCTTTGTCATAATAACAATCGTTCTCGTAAATATTCTGCAAAGATATAAAAAAAAACGGGCATTAAAGCAAGTTCTCGGGCGGTATAATTCCTTATGAATTGTTAAGTGCTTGTCTTTCAGTTGTAAACCGTCTGGTTGTTAAGGTTCCTACTTCGGTATCTTTTGCATTAATTTACGATATTTCTTCTTTATATGGTAAATTATGGTTTATTTTGCACCGTTTTTCAAACGACTAAGAATCATAAACCAATTAAAATGAAAGTAATACATACGATCAAGGACTTGCAGGCTGAACTGTCGGTTTTGAAAGCCCAGGGTAAAAAGGTAGGTTTGGTACCTACTATGGGTGCTTTGCATGCAGGGCACGCATCTCTTGTAAAACGTAGTGTAAACGAGAATGAAGTAACGGTGGTGAGTGTTTTTGTGAACCCTACCCAGTTTAATGATAAAAATGACCTTGTAAAGTATCCCCGTACGTTGGATGCCGATTGCAAATTACTCGAGGCTTGCGGAGCGACTTATACTTTTGCTCCTTCGGTGGAAGAAATGTATCCGGAACCGGATACTCGCCAATTCAGTTATGCTCCTCTGGATACTGTGATGGAGGGGGCTTTCCGTCCAGGCCACTTTAATGGGGTATGCCAGATCGTAAGTAAACTGTTTGAAGCAGTAAAACCACATCGCGCATATTTTGGTGAAAAAGATTTTCAGCAGTTGGCCATCATCCATGAGATGGTTCGCCAGATGCAGTTCGATCTTGAAATTATAGGCTGTCCCATTGTCCGTGAAGAGGATGGGCTGGCTTTGAGCAGCCGGAATGCGCGACTGTCGGCAGAAGAACGTGAAAATGCATTAAAAATATCTCAGACCTTATTTAAAAGTCGTACCTTTGCAGCCACTCACACAGTGAGCGAAACGCAAAAGTTTGTGGAAGATGCTATTGCTGCTGCACCGGGATTACGCCTGGAATATTTTGAGATAGTAGATGGAAACACTTTGCAGAAGGTTGGGAATTGGGACCAAACATCCTATGCAGTAGGCTGTATTACAGTATTCTGTGGAGATGTCAGACTGATTGATAATATTAAATACAAAGAATCTTAAACTAAAAAAGACGAAGTCCTTATGATGATTGAAGTGTTGAAGTCGAAAATTCATTGTGCCCGTGTTACGGAAGCCAATCTGAATTATATGGGTAGTATCACGATTGATGAGGATTTGCTGGATGCAGCCAATATGATTGCCGGTGAGAAAGTATACATCGCTGATAATAATAACGGTGAGCGTTTTGAGACCTACATTATCAAAGGTGAACGCGGATCAGGTAAAATCTGCTTGAATGGTGCTGCTGCCCGGAAAGTACAACCGGACGACATTGTGATTATTATGTCGTATGCGTTGATGGATTTTGAGGAAGCAAAGACATTTAAACCAACGGTGATTTTTCCGGATCCAATTACAAACAGTGTGGTGAAGTAAGAAACCGTTCAACCGAAGAATATAAAAAATCCCTGCTAATATCAGAATATTAGCAGGGATTTTTTTATTGGGTAGATCCGTGTTGATGTTACTTTCTGCCCAAAGAGTCTATTTGCGGTCGGTAAGCAATTGGTTGTGAGATCACGAACCGTAGATTACTTACCAACGCAGATTTCCGATTCTTTATTTAGAGCTTAACTGTTCGTTCATCGCTGCTGCAGCACGGCGTCCGTCTCCCATGGCAAGGATTACGGTAGCCCCTCCGCGTACAATGTCTCCTCCTGCATAAATGGTAGGGATAGACGATTGCATCTGGTCATTAACGGTAATCGTACCTTTACGTCCCAATTCCAGACCTTTGATAGAGCTGGGAACAATGGGATTGGGTGACACGCCTACGCTGACAATGGCAAGATCGATGTCGATGGTTTCTGTCGCTCCTTGAATGGGCACCGGACTGCGTCGCCCTGAAGCATCCGGTTCACCCAGTTCCATTTTCTGTAAAACCACTTGTTTCACACGTCCTTGCTCATCAGCCAGATATTCGATCGGGTTGTGCAGGGTCAGGAATTCTATCCCTTCTTCTTTAGCATGCTTCACCTCTTCCAGACGTGCCGGCATTTCTTCTTCCGAACGACGGTAGATAATCATGGCACGTTCTGCTCCCAGGCGTTTGGCTGTACGGACAGAGTCCATAGCGGTGTTGCCACCCCCAATTACAGCAACGTTCTTACCGAAAGCTACCGGAGTATCGGAATCGGGACTGGCCGCATCCATTAGGTTTACGCGAGTCAGATATTCATTGGAAGACATAATATTGATAGAATTTTCTCCCGGTATATTCATGAAGTTAGGGAGTCCGGCACCGGAAGCTACAAAAATGCCTTTGAAGCCTTCTTCCTCCAATTGTTCCACACCGATTGTTTTTCCTACGATGCAATCCTTGATGAAAGTAACCCCCATTTTGGCAAGATTCTCTATTTCAACGTCTACAATCTTGTTGGGCAGACGGAATTCAGGAATACCGTATTTAAGTACACCGCCGATTTCGTGCAGCGCTTCGAATACAGTTACATCATATCCGTATTTGGCCATATCCCCGGCAAATGACAGTCCGGCAGGACCTGAACCGATGACAGCTACTTTGATACCGTTCTTCTCACCAATTTCCGGAACAGAGATTTGTCCGCTTTCGCGTTCGTAGTCGGCGGCAAACCGTTCGAGATGACCGATGGCTACAGCTTCTTTACCCATTTTCAAATGGATGCACTTTGACTCACATTGTTTTTCTTGTGGACATACACGGCCACATACGGCAGGCAGGGCACTGGTTTCTTTCAGTGTCTTAGCCGCTTCAAGAATTTCTCCACGTTCGATGTTCTTGATGAAACGGGGAATATCGATACCTACCGGACAACCGGTCATACAACCTGGATTGGCACAATCCAGACAACGTTGTGCTTCTGTGACTGCCTGTTCTTTAGTTAATCCCTGGTTAACTTCCTCTTTGCGGCTGTGTGAACGATACTCCGGATCGAGTTCATTCATTTTGCAGCGTTCGATGTTTGCACGGTCTTTTGCTTTTATTGCTTTACGGAGTTCTTCGCGCCAAGGAGCGGTACGTCCGTTTTCGTCTATGGTTTTAGTTGCTTCACATTCGTCGAGCTTGTGCAGTTCTTCACGTTCAATGGCTTTAAAAGCGCCCATGCGTTTCAACATTTCGTCGAAATCCACCTGATGACCGTCAAACTCCGGACCGTCTACACATACGAATTTGGTTTTTCCTCCGATGGTGATTCGGCAAGCACCACACATTCCGGTACCGTCCACCATAATTGTGTTCAACGATACTTCGGTCGGAATTTCGTATTTTTTCGTCAGCAAACAAACAAATTTCATCATGATAGCCGGGCCGATAGCAAAACATTTGTCCACTTTCTCCCGCTTGATCACTTCCTCTACTCCTTCTGTAACCAGACCTTTGCGGCCATATGATCCGTCATCGGTCATTATGATCACTTCATCCGAACTTTCGCGCATTTCTTTTTCAAGAATAATCAGTTCTTTGCTGCGTCCGGCCAATACAGTGATCACACGGTTGCCGGCTGCTTTAAGCGCTTGTACGATCGGTAGCATCGGAGCAACTCCCACACCTCCTCCGGCACATACAACGGTTCCGAAGTTTTCAATGTGTGTAGCCTGTCCCAGCGGGCCTACTACGTCAGTGATATAGTCTCCTTCGTTTAGTTCGCAAAGGCGGGTAGAAGAGAGTCCTACCTCCTGAACAACCAGTGTGATGGTTCCTGCCTTCGGGTCGGCGGCTGCAATGGTCAGTGGCATACGTTCTCCCTTTTCACCGACACGCACAATCACGAAATGACCAGCCTTGCGTGATTTTGCTATCAACGGAGCTTCAATTACAAGTTTGAATACTTTCTCCGAGAAATGTTCTTTGCTAATGATTTTGTTCATTATCTAATTAATTTGTTGGATTTATTACGTAATTGCTATCAGAATGTTCTTAGTGTGCAAAGATACTGCTAATTTGTAAATAACAAAAGAAAAGCCATCCTTTTGAAGGGATGGCTTTGTCCTCAAGGTGAGTATATTTGTTTATTTTGTTCTGATTTTATACCCCGCCATTCCATAATAGAGGATAAAGAGGAAGCAGGGGAGGCAGATCCAGTAAGCATTTTGTGCTCCTGCTATATCTTTGATATATCCGAACAGGGTAGGAATGACAGCACCGCCGGCCATAGCCATTATCAACAAAGAAGAACCGGCCTTGGTGAATTTGCCTAAGTCTGCCATGGCGAGTGGCCAAAGTGCAGGCCACATCAGTGAACATCCCAATGCTATGAATGCTATGAAGTAGATCGAGATATCAGCCGGAGTCAATACTACCAGGATAGAACCTGCAATGGCAAGAATGGAACAGATTTTCAATGCTGTAGCCTGATTGAGGTATTTAGGTATGAAAATGATGCCGCAGATATATCCGATTACAATTCCGATTGGAGCAATCCAGGCATAAGCTGCTGCGTTTTCCAGATGTAGGCTGTTGGCGTAGTCAACAAGAGTACCCAATGAAACCGTTTCTACACCTACGTAGAGGAAGAGTGCAAGACATCCCAACAGCAGATGCGGGAATTGCCATACAGACGTTTTGCCGGCTGCATACGGACAAGCCTCTGCACCACCTTCGCTGTCGTCTTCGCCGGCTGCTTTTACTTCCGGCAGTGGAGCCATCAGCGAGATGATTCCTAATAAGATGAAGGCGGCGATGATTACATAAAACGGAGTAAATAAGTCTGATACGGTAATGTCGCTGACTTCCTTACCGATCAGGAAGGCCAGGAACAATGGAGGAATCGGCCATGCTAACTTGTTACAGATACCCATGATGCTGATACGTTTGGCGGCACTGTCCAATGGACCGAGGATAGTGATATACGGATTGACAGATGCTTGTAAGAATGCATTTGCCGTACCGCTAACGAAAGATGCTACCAGGAAAAGTGCGAAACTTTCCTGACTGGCAGACGGAATGTACAAACCGAAAGCAATGGCAAACATGGCGAATGAGAGTGCCATGGTACGTTTGTACCCGATAGCTTTGATAGTCATCGAAGCCGGATAACCAAAAATAAGAAAAGGTACGAAAGTAGCTGCGATAATAAGATAAGATTCAGCGGAAGTGATGCCTAAAGAACCTTGTAAAACCGGAATCAGAACGGAGTTAATTCCTAATGCGAATCCGATGGCAAAGAACATGATGCCGATAAATGCTAACGGCAGAGCAAAGTTTTTTTGAGTAGAGCTCATAAAATAGGAGTTTTGAGGTTAGTAAAAATGTGTTTTAAGGTAAAAAAAGAGCAACCCCTGTATCGGAGTTGCTCTTTTATCTTGTTTTGTTTTTAGTCGATAATGTCAAATCCGCAGTAAGGAACCAATGCTTTCGGGATCCGAATGCCCTCCGGGGTCTGATGATTTTCCAGCAGGGCTGCTACGATACGGGGTAACGCCAGCGCTGATCCGTTCAGTGTATGGCAAAGCTCGGTCTTTTTTTCTCCGCTGCGATAACGGCATTTCAACCGGTTAGCCTGGTAAGTATCGAAGTTGGATACGGAGCTGACTTCCAGCCAGCGTTTCTGTGCTTCGGAGTATACTTCGAAATCAAAGCAGAGAGCGGCGGTAAAACTCATATCACCGCCACAAAGACGGAGAATGCGGTAAGGAAGTTCTAACTTCTGGAGCAAACCTTCAACGTGATCCAGCATTTCCTGATGTGACTGGCGGGAGTGCTCAGGCTTATCTATACGTACCAATTCTACTTTAGAAAATTCGTGGAGACGGTTCAGGCCGCGTACATCTTTACCGTAGGAACCGGCTTCACGGCGGAAGCACTGTGTGTAAGCACAGTTTTTAATAGGAAGTTGTTTTTCATCCAGAATCACGTCACGGTAGATGTTGGTTACCGGAACTTCGGCTGTCGGGATCAAATAAAGATCGTCTACTTCGCAGTGGTACATTTGTCCTTCTTTGTCCGGAAGTTGTCCCGTTCCGTAACCGGAAGCTGCATTGACAACCGTTGGGGGCATGATTTCAGTATATCCCGATTTACGTGCTTCATCCAGGAAAAAGTTAATCAGTGCACGCTGCAATTGAGCACCTTTACCTTTGTATACCGGAAAACCTGCACCGGTGATTTTTACACCCAGGTCGAAATCGATCAGGTCGTATTTCTTAGCCAGCTCCCAGTGAGGAAGTGCATCTGTTGGGAGTTGAGTTTCCATGCCTCCCATTTTTTCTACAACATTATCCTCGGCGCCAACACCCTCGGGTACGCTGTCATAAGGAATATTGGGAATAGTATACAGCAGATTCAGCATGTCGTTGGCCGCCTGATCCATGTCAGCCTGTAGTGTTTTGTTGGTCTCCTTTATTTCGGCTACACGGGTTTTCGCAGCTTCGGCTTCTTCCTTTTTTCCTTCTTTCATTAGCTGGCCGATGGTTTTCGAGAGCGAATTTACCTCTGCCAGGTTTTTATCTAATTGGTTTTGTGTATTACGTCTTTTGTCATTCACTTCAATCACTTGGGCAATTGTTTCTTTGGCCCCTTTGAAGTGTTTCTTTTCCAGACCGCGGATTACCGCATCTGTGTTTTCTGTAATTTGTTTAATGGTAAGCATATCTATACTTTATTTATGAACTTTCTTCTTTGAGTTTACAAAGATATATAAAAATAAGATAAGAGGATACGTCTTGTATAAAAAAGAAAAGAGACGCAATCAACCGATTGCATCTCTTTCTTCAATTTCTTACAATTTCCTTTAAACTCCGGAAATTTATGCTTCTGTTGCTTCAGCAGGGATGATAGAAACATATCTTCTGTCTTCTCTACCTACTTTGAAACTTACAGTTCCGTCTACTAAAGCGAAAAGAGTGTGGTCCTTACCCATACCGATGTTTTCACCCGGGTGGAATTCAGTACCTCTTTGACGAACGATGATGTTACCTGCTTTGCAAGCTTCGCCACCAAATATCTTAACGCCTAATCTTTTGCTCTGTGATTCGCGGCCGTTCTTAGAACTACCGACACCTTTCTTATGTGCCATTTCTTCTTACTTTTAAAAATTGATTAAGCTACTACTTCTGTAATTGTTAACTCTGTGAACTGCTGACGGTGACCGTTCAACTTTCTGTGACCTTTTCTTCTTTTCTTGTGGAAAACAAGTACTTTGTCACCTTTAACCAGGCTTGAAACAATCTGGCAAACTACTTTTGCACCGTCTACAGTAGGAGCACCTACAGTAACGTTTCCGTCTTTGTCTACCAAAAGAACTTTGTCAAATTCTACAGTTGCACCATTCTCTGCATTCTGAATGTGGTGAACGAACAATTTCTGGCCAGCTTCAGCTTTAAATTGCTGACCGTTGATTTCTACAATTGCGTACATCTTATATAAATAAATGTAAGTTAGCTCCGTCGGGTGGTCTTTAATCACTTAAAAAACACTTGCTCAAACCCGGTGCGGAATAATCAGGGCACAAAATTACTGCTTTTATTTGTTTCGGACAAGTTTTTCTTTTTCTTTTTTGTTGTGCAGTATGTTATTTTACTCTTTTTCTTCTTTCAGGCAGGGGCAGTTAGAAGGTTGATTACTAAATGGAATATGACTTTATTCATTCTGTCACTTTGATAATCGGAACTCCTCAGAATCGTTTATTTCGGACGGGGACGCTTGCCCGAATGAAAAAACGCATTCTACAGTTTTTCCCTGATGACATATTTCTTTGGATTTTTGATTGATTGTATGCATGAGGAAAGAAAAGATGTCTTGACGGCGGTGAAAGTGTTGCGGATGAGATCGTATCCCGGTTATTCTGTCATTCCAGAAAGCTCTGCCTGCGGGTGCCAACCGGAAGATGGAGTGTTCCTTTCAAGCCGGATTTTGAATAACAATAGGAGATATTGGAGAAAACAATAGGAGATATTTTCAAAACACAAGGACATTTTTGGTAAATGCTTACTTCTTTCCGGGTAAATGCTTACTTCTTTCTGCTAAAATGCCTGCTTCTTTTCGCAAAAAGCCCGGCTCTCCAATCTCGGAAGCCCGGCTCTCTGGCTCCAAAAGCCTTCGTTTGGCTTTCTTCTTCTCTCCGAGCATTGGAAACGGACAAGGACTCTGTTATAAAAAACAGATGTTTGCTTTCTTTTTGCACCGTTATTCGGCGAATGGATGACATCCGGTTGATTGCTCAGAGCGAACAGTCGGCTTTGTCGTCCGGAACGGAAATTAGCTGACCAAGGGAACTGATGATTCTGTCGTAGGGATAAGCCTGAAACTCTTCGGCAGTGGTCATACCGCTGGTAACACCGACAAAAGAAACTCCGGCAGCGGCGGCCGTTCCTGCATCCACTGTACTGTCACCGATGTATAATACTTCTTCGGGGCATGCCTTCAATCGGTCAATGGCAAGTAACAAACCTTCAGGATCGGGTTTATGATGTGTCACATCTTCACCTCCGATAATAATGTCAAACCAATCATCCGGCATGTGATTTTTCAGGAAACTCAGTATCCGGAACCGGTATTTGGTTGAAATGATTCCGATACGGGCCCCTTGTTTTTTCAGGTACGTAAGCGTGGGGAGAGTATCCGGGAAAAGGATGGTGTTTGCATTCATATATACATCTGCCTCTTTTGAATACTCTTGTCTGAATGCTTCCAGTTGACTGGCATCAGTAATTCCTGTAAGGATGCTGAATGATTCTTCAAGCGTTTTCCCAATGGTACGTTTTATGGTATCATCGGTGACACCGGTGTAGTCGTGTCTCTCGAGTACGCTTCTGAAGCAGGTTACGATACCGCGTGAAGAGTCTGCTAACGTATAGTCAAAGTCGAATAAATAAACCGTGTATTTCATTTGCGGAATTTTCGGCAAAGATAGTGATTTTTTTATTTCAATAAAGCTTATTTGCGCACTCTGCCTCCCGATATCCAATGGGTACGGTAATAGGGCTCGTTGAGGCTGCTGACAATTACCCCTTGGCTGGTGCTGGCATGAACAAACTTTCCATCCTTGAGATAGATGCCCACGTGGGCCACTTTTCTGCGCGATTTCCGGCTGCTGAAAAATACCAGATCACCTTCCCGAAGATTCCGCCGGGCAACTTTGCTGCTCTCTTTCTTCTGGCCGTCTGTACTTCGTTGCAGTTTGATGTGATACACCTTTTTATAAATCTGGCAAGTCATTCCCGAGCAGTCAGTACCACGTTTCGTCTCCCCACCTCCCCGGTAAGGGGTACCTATCCACTGGGCCGCCTCCAGATAAAGTTTGTGATTATCTTCCATTCCGATGTCCACACCCAGGCGTACAGAAGCGCGGGCGAGTGCCTTATAATCAAGTCTGGGGACAGAAGTACGGCAAGCACTCAGGCTGACAACCAAAGCAGTAAGGAGCAACAGATTAAAAAGATGTCTCTTCATACGTTTTTATTCTTCTACATTAAAGTAATCTTCCAGTTCTTTTTCAGCCGAATTATTCTCGTTCACAATGTCACGGATGATAATTCCGTGTTCAAGTACTGCGATGCGGGGACAAACATCTACCGTGTGGTTCAGATTATGGCTCGAAATGATGACTGTGGCATTATGTTCTTCATTATACTTTTTCAGCAGGTGCTTGATTACGGATTGCGAACTCGGATCGAGAAAGTTGAATGGTTCATCCAAAATTATCAATTTGGGATAATGCAACATGGCCGATATGATTCCTATTTTTTGCTTATTTCCCGCGGAAAAATTACGGATAAACTTCTTTTGCCCCAGTACTTCTCCGTTCATAAAACGTTCGAAAGCGGTCAAACGTTCATCCACCTCCTCTTTTTTCAGTCCATACATTTTGCCGATGAAATAGAAATACTCCTCCGGAGTCAGGTAGCCGATCAGAAAACCATCATCGATAAATGCACCGGTGAAACTTTTCCAGTCTTCACTTTGATTCACATGGATGTCATTAATAATGACCTCTCCGGAGTCAGCTTTCAGCAAATCCAGCATTAAACGGAATAAAGTTGTTTTTCCGGCTCCATTGTTACCTACCAGGCCAATCATTTCTCCTTGATTGATTGTGTAGCTATCGATATCGATAGCTGTTTGGGTACCGAAATTTTTTCGGAGGTTATGTATGGTAATCATATTCTTTTTTGTTTGATAAATATTGAATCGTTATTTACTATCTCTGAATCCTTCCATATTTTCGTAGCGGCGTTGCATGAAACGGACATATACATTGTTTATCCACATAGGGGAGGTCAGGGTGAAGCCTAATCCGATGATTAATATAACAATGTAGGCCCATGTTTGTCCCAGCAGCATGGGGAGCGTACCATAGAGTGTGGTTGGTACGATGAAAACTCCAAGACTGATTAGCATCTGCATTCCGCTATTCGTGCTTTGTTTGCCTGTGATGCTTTCATTGAGTGGTACGGTTTTATGGTTGTATACCGCCAGTTGGAACAAGATGCAATAGACGGGACCTGTTGTCAGAAAGATTAGTGCGACAGCACCCAGCAGGCTGGCTTTTCCCATCACAAAAGCCGGTATCAGCAGGATCAGCGGAATGATTTCCGCCAAGCTATAGATATAATATTTGGCTGTCAACAGGCTTTTGATAGATTCTTTGCGAGTCATCAGTCCGTCGATATAGTTTCCTTCAAATCCCATAAGTTGTATCAGAATCACCATACCGAATCCAAGGAAAGAGTATACCAGGACAAAACTCTTCATGTGGTCATACGTACTGCTGAAACTCAGTATGATGGAGAAGATGATTACGAGCATTGCTACCGATCGGAGTGAGGCCTTACAGCGTTTGTTTCGTAGGAGCATTTTCAACTCCAGGCGCATGTATTCGCCCACTTCTCCGTAACGTTCCAGGAAACGGTATTCGGATACGGTTTTTACTTTTGTGTCTTCTACTTTATTGATTTCGTTGTATATTAAACCGGTCATCACTTTACGGTTGATACACCATATCAGAACAGTGGCTGCCAATGTACCCAGGTAAGCAAGTAGATTTCCTTCGATATAACCTTCTCCCAAGTTCATGAAAAAGTCACTTATAAATTCCGTTTTGGGAATAAAAATAGCGATGGCAATTCCACTGTAGACAACGATGGGAAGTAACACCCACCAAATATGTTCGTTAATCAGCGTACGGCAAAGCAGATACCAATATCCGTTGAAAACCATCAGTAACCAAATGCCGATGCTGTAAGTGAGAACTCCTGATATTCCATAAAAAGGAAAGACTGTGAGTGCTGCGAACGGCACGAACAGGAACAGCCAGATAAGATTGAAAGAGCTGAGCCCGTGGCGGAGAAGCAGAAAGTCGAGTATACGGCTTCGTTTTACCGGAAGTAGCAGGTAAGGTTTTACTTCTTGTGTAGGAGTTTTTTGGAAGGGGAAACGTATTACAAAGTCCAGGGCAAGCGCAAATATCAGTCCACTGTTCAAAATATGATAGGCTTCCATATTGGGAACTTCTGTGCTGATGGCTTTTGCCAGACCGATGCCAATAAATATAAAGTAAGCACCCCAGAAAATAAAGGAGGCATACATGATGTATTTGCCGATTTTATTCTTTTCGTACATCGGATGCCGTTTGGCAGCAAGTTTGCCGTGTCGACGCAATTCGTTGAATAGCATAGTTCGTTATAGTTTAAGGAGGGGGGAGAGCAAAACCACCACAGATTACACCGGTTTTCATTGTCTGAGTTTCATTCTCGGATTTTGAATGACTGTGATTCTAATCTGTGAAATCTGTGGTGGAAAAGATTTTTTGATGCTCTTTGCTTTTAGGATTGATTATTTATTTTCCGCACTGACCATTGTCACTTCCACCTCGTTCTTTTGTTTGAACAGGTCGTCTGCGAATTTCCGGATATCATTTACCGTAATGCTGTTGACTATCTTTTCGTAGTCATTCACACGGTTAACGCCGGTATACAGGTATTCGTCGATACTTCCCAACCAGTAGCTATTCTCTTTCAGGTCCTCGGTATGCTTTTTCAGCATGTACTCTTTCACCTTATTCAAGTTGGTTTCTGACGGACCGGTTTTCGCTATGTTGGTTATCTCGTCAAAGATGATTTTCATCAATTTCTCTTTTTTATCGGGGGCTGTATCGAAGATAATCTGCAAAAATATTTTTTCTTTGGGATATTTTTGTAACCTTCCACCTACGTATACTCCATAGGTACCTCCCTCGTCTTCACGTACTTTTTCTGTGTAAACCAGATCGAGTATCTGGCTTGTCATGCCGAGCAGAAGGTTGTTTCTCAGATCATATTTGCAGTCTCCGCTATAAAACACGAATACCGAAGCTTTGGGCGTTTCCTGTTTCTTGGTGAATTCGTTCTTGTAAACACCCTGACGCACTTCTATTTTGTTATCTTTGAAAGTCTCCTGACGATTGATGGCAGGGAGTGCACCCAGGTATTCTGCGATGACCGGTTTCATCTTTTCTACATCTACATTGCCGACAAAGATGAATGTGAAGTCGCTTGCATCTTTAAAACGATCCTGATACATAGACAGAATCTTATTGTAATCCATCTGATCCACCATATCGGCTTTTATGCGTTTGGCTCTCGGATGATTCATATAAACACCGGCCTGAATGGAGTCGTTGAATGCCACATTCGGGTTCAGTTCCTGATTTTTTAACGCTGCTTTACTACGACTTTTATAAGATGCAAATGCATCGTTGTCTCTGCGCGGGGCGGTGAATGTGAGGTAAGTGAGCTGCATCATCGTTTCAAAATCCTTGGGAGAGCAACTTCCTGAAACGTTTTCGGTCGTGAGTGAGATGTTGTAATTGACCGATGCTTTTTTTCCGGCAAGCACTTTCTCAAGATCTACCGCACTGAAGTTACCTAAGCCACCAGCGCCGACAGCATCCAGACCGCTTATATTAATGATTTCCGAATCGGGGAATAAAGAACTGCCTCCCAGACTGACACCTTTCATACGGATTTCGTCTGCTTTGAAATCGGTCTTTTTTATAATTACCTTTACCCCGTTAGATAGAGTCAGAGTAGTTGTTCCAAAGATGTCATCTTTCGTTTCGGAAACAATTTTCCCCCCTTTCGGAGCTTCGGCCATCAAAGGTTCATCTGATACCTTGTCTACATAAGCAGTCAGTTTCTCCGCTTTTGTATCTTTCAGCAGTTTGTTTATGGTCGCTTCGGAAGGCAGTTTCAGACCTTCTTTTTCAGGAGCGAAAAGAGCTACTACCTGATTATTGTCCGTAATAAGCCCTTTCATCAATTGGTTGATTGCTGCCACCGGAATATTCGGAGCTATCTGATTGATAAAAGTATATTCGTTTTCAATACCCGGTATTGGTTCGTTATCAAGGAAATGACGGACATATTCGTTTACATATTTATTATTTTTCTGCTTATCCCGTTCGTTGTAGGCCGATTCCAATTGGCGTAGGTATTCCGCACGGGCACGGTTGTATTCCGTTTCGGTAAAGCCGAACTGACGGGCACGTTCTATTTCGCGCAACAAGGTAGCGATGCCGTTATCAATACTGTCTTCTTTGCATACTACAACTCCGAGAAAGGCATCCTTGGTTTTGGCTACGAAAAAGTTGCCGTCTTGCGTTCCGGCATAGATATAGGGCGGATTGGCCGTTTGTGCCAATTCATTTAAACGTGCGTTCAGCATACTGCTGATCAGATCCTTGGCATACTGCTGTATCAGGTAGTCCACATTGCCTTTCTGATTGTCAGGAATTGCTTCGTGCTTATTGAAAAGAAGAACTTGTACATGAGGTTGTTCCTTATCTTTCAGGATACAGATGATCGGTTCTTTATTATCGGCAACCGGATAATAGATGCGTTCGGCGGCATTCGGCTGTGCCGGAATATCGGTGAACATTGTTTTGATCTTGGCTTCTACGGCATCTACGTCGATATCACCGACAATGACGATTCCCTGTAGGTCCGGACGGTACCACTTTTCATAGTAGTCTCTCAGTGTTTGTGGTTTGAAGTTCATCACTACGTCCATGGTGCCAATGGGGAAACTGTTGGCATATTTGTCGCCCGGATACATCATCGGTAGAAGTTTCTCTTGCATACGCATCATGGCACTCATACGGGTACGCCATTCCTCATTGATAACACCCCGTTCTTTATCAATTTCCTTCGGATCGAGGGTCAGGTCATTGCTCCAGTCATGGAGGATCAGTAAACAAGAATCTACTGCTCCGGGAGTGTTGACCGGTACATTGGAGATATTGTAAACCGTTTCGTCAATAGAAGTGTATGCATTCAGGTTTTCCCCGAATTTAACACCGATACGCTCCAGATATTGCTTCAAGGCATCACCCGGGAAGTGGGTTGTCCCATTGAAACACATGTGTTCCAGAAAATGTGCTAATCCGCGTTGATTTTCTTCTTCTTGAATAGAACCCACTTTCTGGGCAATGTAAAAGTCAGCTCGGTTGGCGGGCAGATTGTTCTTACGGATGTAGTAGGTCAGACCATTGTTCAACTTTCCAATACGTACATTCTTGTCAATAGGGATAGGCGGCATTTGCTGTGCAAAGGCCTGCTGGAAGTTGCAGCATAAAATGACTGCAACGAAAAGTAAACCACGGAATAAATGTTTCATTGCTATACTGTTTTTGAATTCTATCTACCGCAGCATACACTGATCACACTCTCGTTTTTGATGTTTTTATATACAAGATTCTGTGCTTTCAGTGCGTTCTGTGGTGAATAATCTTGTTTCTGTTTTTTCTATCAGTCGCATTGCCGGGAAGTAAATCACATAATCGCTTCTCTAATTTTCACCAGTTTAGTCAATAATCCTTCCAATAGGTCAAGCTTCAGCATATTGGCACCGTCACTTTTGGCTACTGTGGGATTTTCGTGCGTTTCAATGAAAAGTCCGTCGACACCGACAGCGATACCGGCTTTGGCCACCGTCTCAATCAATTGCGGCATTCCTCCCGTTACTCCATTTGTCTGATTAGGTTGTTGCAATGAGTGGGTTACATCCAGAATGACCGGATAACCAAAAGATTGCATTTCCGGTATACCCCTGTAATCAATCACCAAGTCCTGATAACCAAATGTTGTTCCACGTTCAGTCAGCATCACGTTCTTGTTTCCGGCTTCTATCACTTTGTCGGCTGCAAATTGCATGGCGAGTGGGGAGAGAAACTGTCCTTTTTTGATGTTAATCGTTTTTCCGGTTTTAGCTGCCGCCACCAGCAAGTCCGTCTGTCGGCACAAGAAGGCCGGGATTTGCAGAATATCTACATAACTGGCCGCCATGGCCGCTTCGTCGGCAGCGTGAATATCTGTTACGGTAGGTATTCCGAAGGTTTTGTGCACTTTTTCGAGAACCTTTAATGCCTTTTCATCACCAATTCCCATGAATGAATCCATGCGTGAGCGGTTAGCTTTGCGATATGAACCTTTGAATACATAAGGAATTCCCAGTTTATCGGTGATGTTTACTATTCTTTCGGCAATTCGCATGGTCATCTCTTCACCTTCGATAACACATGGTCCGGCCAATAGGAAGAAGTTTCCCGTCTTATTGTTTTTCAGTTGTTCTATCATAACATTTATATTTTATCAATTGGGTATAATCAATGTGGTTGCTTCCGGAATAATTCCTATTTCGATGGGAAAATGACGTGGCAGGAGACGTCCGTCAAGGTCGACTGCGGCATTTTGTGCACGCAATACCTTTACTTTCCGGGTGCGATAAGACTTCACGACTTTATGATTCAGGATACGTCCCTGGATAAGCATCCAAAGTCCGGATATTATTTGCAGGAACTCAGGACGGTAGATGACTGATACATCTAACCAGCCATTATAAGGAACAGCGCTTGGAGTTTGTCCGTATCCGGTAGCGCTTCCTACACAGACTGTCATGATCCGGCCGCGTATATGTTCGTCGTTAATCTTGAGATGTGAGCGATATAGCTTACGTTCGAATATCAACAGGAAAAGAGCTGCCAGGTAGGAGAGGAACTTTACGCCCCAGAAACGTTTGGTTTGATCGGTGATTTTTACGATACGTGCCCCTAACCCTATGTTAACGGCATTCAGGAAATAACGTCGCCGGTGCTTCTCGCCATCGTAAAAATTGCAGTAACCTACATCTATTTTCTTTCGGCGGTTGTTAATGATCCAGTCCACTGCCTGCTTATATTCCAGGTTCAGTTCCCAATATCTGGCAAAGTCGTTTCCAATTCCGTTAGGGATGATACCAATGGCTATTTCGTCTTTTTTTTCTGCATTCGAGCTCATAATGCCGTTGATGGCGTCATTAAGTGCACCGTCTCCCCCCACAACTACGATGGTTCGGTAACCATTGTTGGCCAAAATTCCGGCAAGTCGTTCTACTGAACCGAAACCTTCGGACTGCACATAGTCGTATGACACTCCTTTAGAGTCCATGTACTCTTTAATTTCTTTCCATCGTTTCTGCACTTTTCGTGTGCCTGCTTTGGGATTGTAGATTACACCCCATTTTCCAGGTTCTACGCTCATGGATTTTACATTTATTATTTCGTACTTTTAATTCAATCTCTCTGTCAGCGAACCGGTTTCTTGCTTAAACGGTAGATCATTCGTTTATTAACAACGGACTTACCGTACTTTAACCGTCTGACATTGGTTATTTATTAGCTTTTCCCTCGTCCTTTAGCTCGTCCCGCATACGCGGGACGAGTTGATGAACAAAGCAAAGGCTGTTAAGAACTTCGCCAAAGTTACTAAAACTCTTTGAGTTTCTGCTTTACAAAGTTAATCTTTTCCTCCATCGGAAGTGAAGCATTTACCCAATGAATGGTAAAGTCCCTTCGTTCCATTCCCCTAAACCAGGTCATTTGCCGTTTGGCAAACTGATGAATGGCAGTTTCCAAGCCCGTGAACATTTCCTTATACGTCATTTTCCCAATAACATGTAGAGTCAGGTATTTGTATTCCAACCCATAATAAATCAGGTCATCCGGATGGATTCCTTGTGCCAATAAGCGGCGTACCTCTTCTATCATGCCGTCATCCAGCCTTTGCTTCAGCCGGCGGGTGATTTTTTCCCGTCGTAACTCCCGGTTGATGTCCACTCCGATAATCAGGCTGTTCAGTTGTGGAAACTCTCTTTCTTCTATCGGCGTCTTTACGTAATATTCTTCAATTTCGATGGCGCGGATTGCCCGTTTAACGGTATCTACATCTGTCGAGTTATGAAGTGTCTTATACTGGCTTAATATGCCGGTCAGTTCTTCCAATGATTTTTCCGCCAGACGTGTGCGCAATTCTTGATTTTCGGGGACGGGAATCAGGCGATATCCTTTCAGTACCGATTCCAGATACAGTCCCGTACCTCCACATAGAACGGGAAGGCGCCCTTTTTGTTTAATAGTCTCGTAAGCTGTCAGGAAATCACGTTGATACTCAAAAACATTGTATTTATAACCCGGGTCGGCAATATCGATCAAGTGATAGGGAATTTGCTGCCCGTTGATGGTGTAATCTTCCAGATCTTTGCCTGTTCCGAGGTCCATTCCCCGGTAAATCTGGCGTGAATCGGCACTGATGATTTCAGTATCTAAGTCTGCAGCTAATGCGGCAGCAAAAGGGGTTTTACCTGAAGCGGTGGGGCCAAGTATGGCAATCAGATCATAGTCCGGCATGGTCATAACTTTATTAATGATTGGACAAAGATATGAAAAAGGAAGTGAAAAGCAGATGTTAAACTCTTAAATGGTGTTATAAAACATGCTTTTTTTCTTGTATTATTTGCAGATAACCAAAGAGTGCGTATCTTTGCAATGTGTTTTTCATAGTATTAGATTTAAGGTTAACAAAGGTTGGAGCAAGGCGTTGCTCCTTTTTTTATGTCCTAATCTCTCTTATGCGTTGTGCATCCATATAGATAACATCTTCTTTTTCAAAACAATAATATTGATGAATGATACCAGTAAGAACAGCAATATGCCGATAGTGAATGTGGGCCAAAGTGATCCGGAGGGTATCTGTGGGAAAAGTGAGTTTAGTGTTTCGAGATAAGATGCACGTGTCCACGAAACAATTCCTATGGATAATAACATCACTACAATATTAAGTCCTACTGTCAGGGTCTGATAGGGGAGTGCCACTTTCGAAGGGCTGTATCCTATCAGAAGCAGGCTTTCCAGCTTGGTGGTGTTTTTTTGCAGTAACAAGAAAATGCTGAGCATCAATATATAGAAAGAGAGCAAGCTGATGAACAGTCCCACAGCCAGAACGATACCCACAATCAGTCTCAGGAAATAAGTCGTTTTACCGGCATCCAGTTTCCCGTCTTCCGTTTCATAACCTTTCTGCTGAAAATATTTTGCGATAGAGGCGTCAGCCGGGTTGTTTACTTCAACAATCAGTCGTGAAGGATCTGCCTGACGATCCGGTGCGAAGTTCTTGTTAGCCCAATCCATGAAAGACTGTGGAACCAGAATGGTGTTCAACCGGTTGGAAAAGCCGACGATATTCCCCTTGTATTGCTCTACCCGTCCATTCCCCTTCATCAGGATGTCCATCTGGATCAGACTCATCAGACCTTCCGAGAGTTTAGGCAGGTTTCGGCTTTGGGCAAAACCAAAGTTATACAGGTTCAGATAATTGCGTGGAATGATGATGGGGAGGGTATGGGTATTTTCATCGAAGTACCATTTGTCGAGGTTGACGTCTACGAATTCGTCAGGGACGGCTTCGAAAAACATTTCCGTAGAAAGGTGTACTCCTGCTTCCTGCATTCCCAAACCAGCGGATACTTTAAATTGCGAAGGGGTGAAAGCGCCTACTGTTCGGGTGAATGACTGTTGTTTCAGTTCCTCGATTTCTTTGGGGGAGAAGGTGTTATTCTTACCTGCGAAAGTGCCTAATGTGCTGATTTTCTTGGTAGCAATAATATAATCTTTCTTCATGAAACTATCCCCTTCGGTAAAGATGGGAAGTACATCTTTGTAGAATTGTGCGCTGAGCAACACAATGACCATCCCGAAAAGGTTGGCAAAAAAGAAACCGGTCAACTGACCGATGCTGATATGCTGGCGGAGCAGCTTCCAGACTAAGTTGTTCATAATTTTAACATTCTGTCATACTTTAACTCGATATGCTTTCCGATGGACGTCACGATGATACCCGCCCCTTGTTTCTCGGCTTCTCCCGTCACTAACTCTTCCATGATATGTGCGTTGTCATCGTCAAGATGGCTGATGGGTTCATCCAGGAAAATAAAGTCGAAGGGTTGACAAAGTGACCGGATGAACGCCACTCTTTGTTGTTGTCCGAAAGATAGTTTTCCTGCTTTTACATTCAACTTGTCCGAAAGTCCCAGTGCTTCGAACAATGCCAATACCTCTTTCCGGGTTTTATATCCGGTTAGGTTATTCTTTAACCGGATATTTTCGATGGCAGTCAGCTCTGTGAAAATGCGCAAATCCTGAAATAGCATACTTAGTGAATGCTTCCTGAGTTCAACCCATTGCTTCACCGAGTATGCTTTTATATTGGTTTCATCGAAATTGATAATTCCTTGATAGTCGTTTCGGTAGCCATAGATATAGCTGCATAGCGATGATTTTCCGGTACCGGATGCTGCTTCGATCAAGTAAGATTTTCCTTTATGGAAAAAGAGGTCTTGATGCCATACATCCGAAATGACCGAGTTACGCTCAGCAAACACTTGGGGAAGTGTTTGCTGTAAGTGAATGCTGTTCATACGCTGAAGGTTACATGCCGGCAAATTGCTTGGCAAAGTCTACTATCTGTTTTAAAGCGTTGACATCTTTGTTTTTCAGGAGAATGGCTGTTTCAGTCTTACCTTCGCTGTCACTGAATGCTTCAATATAAGAAATCTGTGAAGCAAGTTTATAGTAAGTCTGGTATTCTTCGCCACCGAAACCGGTTATCATTTTCACGACAGGAAGATCTAAAATGGCATCCATGTTGATGACAAAGAACACATTTTTGCCCTTCATATCCGATACATATCCGGCATCTTTGATTGATTTGTCTACCGGCTTACTGATATTCTTGTAGAGGAGCTCGTCATTGGTGGCATACATTTGTTTGTTACGGATGCCAAAGAACACATTATTGGTGTTGGACTTATAAACGTATTCATTTTCGCCCAGTTGGATGATGTCTTCATTTCTACCTAATTTCAATTCTTTCTTTTTATCGTACAATGCTTTCAAGGCATTTCCGTTCTTTGCGTCGGCATAAGCAGCGAAAGTGGGTGCACTGTTCATGGTTACGTTAATCAGACCGATAGAGATATCACCATCGAAAGATGCGAATAAACTTTTCACCTCCTCGGCTTTTGCAAGGGAAACGTTTCTGCGGAATTCTTCGTTGTTGAGCAATAGGTCATAGAATGCTGCCCCGTTGACTCCTATGTTTAGAAAGGCAAGAGTCGATTCCGGGAAATTCTGGAGGAAAGTTGTATTTAGTTTTTTCACAGCTTGAGCCTGCTTCTTTAGCAGTGCGTCTGTTTCGGCGTTATCCGAATAAGTTTCAATCTGCAGAGCTATCTTTCCTTTCTCAAAGTTGAGATTGCCTACGGCCATTACTTCGCTTAGATCGAGTTGTGAAGAAAGTCCCATACTGATTTGTTGTGAGTATATCTTAGGAACAGCATCCATTGAAGCAAAGAAGTTAATGTCTCCTTTTTGATTTTGCATCTTTTTGAAACCGCTGTTCTTCATGATACTGTTCTCTTCCGTCTGTTTTAGTAAAGTAGAGATGGTTTGTTTGGCAACATCCATTTGTGAAGTTCCGTAGGCTTCTGTCAAGACTGCTGCGTTTTCATTAAAAACCAACAAGCTGTTTTTTTGCAGAGTAGTGAAACTGTATCCGTCTTCTTCTGCTATCGGCTGGCAGATTCCCTCTTTGGCCATTAAGTCAAGAGAAGCACGCAAGTCGTCGATATTGCTAACCTTGGCAACCATAGCGGGGGTAATGAACGTTTTGGAAGTAAACACAAAGACGGGGGCCTTGATATCGATACCCGATTGGGAAGGATCCTTCATTATCTTTTCCAATTGCTGGAAGGCGGCCGCATTCATTCCGCTTTTCAGGGCTTCCATCATTTTTTGTTTCATTCCTTCGTTTTCTTTATCATTCAGGCCGGCTTTGTCGGCAAGCGTATTCAGATTGACGGAGGCAACAGCCGAAGCGTCAGCAGGAATCACATGGATATATTCCGCTTTCTTTGAGCAGGCTGCCATGAAAACGATCAGTACTCCCAGTACCGAAAGTCGGGAAATCATTCGTTTTACCATAATTACTATATATTTAGTTCTGTAAATTACATGTTCATTGTATGGCAAGCCACTAATGCCGCCGTTTCTGTTCGTAGTCGTGATTTGCCTAAACTGATCGGGATGAATCCCTTTTCGATGGCTTTTTTCACTTCCTTTTCGCTGAAGTCGCCCTCCGGCCCGATCAATACTAATGTATCTTCTCCTTTTTTCAGTACATCCTTCAGGAGAGGTTTCTCTCCTTCATAACAGTGGGCTATGAATTTTTGTCCTGAGAAATCTTTTTCAATGAACGAATTGAAGTCAGTCATTTCGTTCAACCGGGGCAAGCGTGCCTTTAATGATTGTTTGATGGCCGATACCAATATCTTTTCGATACGTTCCGTCTTGATCACTTTTCGTTCGGAAAAGCGGCAGTTCAGAAACGTCAATTCATCGAAACCTATTTCTGTCGCTTTTTCAGCGAGCCATTCATTACGGTCCATATTCTTGGTCGGTGCCATGGCAATATGCAGATGGCCCTCCCATAAAGGCTCTTGATGAATAGTTTCTTTAACATTCACCAGGCAACGTTTATTGGTTGCTGCACTGATCTCTGCCCGATAGAAGTTTCCTTTACCGTCGGTCAGGGTGATTTCGTCTCCGGTTGTCAGACGGAGCACACGCACACAATGCTGTGCCTCCTCTTCCGGAAGCTCAGCATTGGTTTGTATATCAGGGGTATAAAATACGTGCATATCTTTTATTTATGTCGGTTTATCTCATCACGCAGTCGGGCGGCAAGTTCATAATTCTCTTCTTGAATGGCCTTGCTTAAGGCTTCTTCAAGGGAAATGATGCTGACTGCCTCCGTACGTGAGTTATCATCTTCTTCCGGTGAATCAGGACGTTCAGCACCGTCTGTCATCCGAATGCATTCGCGTTCAAGGATAGATTCGTATATAAATATGGGGCAATCTGCCCTCACGGCCAATGCTACCGCATCCGAAGTACGTGCGTCTATCCGGATAATCTCTTCGTCTCTTTTAAAGTAGATATACGAATAAAAGACACCTTCTTTTGCTTTATAAATCAGTACCCGGAGCAAAGATGCTCCCAGAACATTCAGACACGAGTAAAATAAATCGTGTGTCAGCGGGCGAGGGGCTTTTATTCCTTTCAGGCAAATGGCTGTGGCTTGCGCTTCGGCTGGTCCTATTATGATAGGTAACTGCCGTTCGCCATCTACTTCTCCCAGTACCATTGCATAGGCACCCACCTGCGCCTGACTGTTAGAAATGTTCAATACCTGTAGTTCTACTTTCTTATCCATTGTTAATTATTCACTTTCTTAAGTTCTCCCGGTTGATGTTTGTATCTGAAAACAACGGCAAATAAAATGCCGATGGCCAGTGCGTATGCTGCAAATATAAACCAGATGGTCGGCCAATCTCGGCTTACCAACATTCCGTTTTCGTATACGGAGAATGCGTCCACTACAGCACCGCTGGCATATCCTCCGATGACGGCTCCAAGTCCGTTTGTCATAATGAAGAACAAGCCTTGTGCGCTGGCCCTTGTCTCAGGTTTTGTTTCCAATTCAACAAATAAAGAACCGGAAATGTTGAAGAAGTCAAATGCCATACCATATACTATCATGGATAAAATCAGCATCCAGATGCCCGTACCCGGATCACCGAATCCAAACAGCCCGAATCGGAATACCCAGGCGAACATACTGATCAGCATGACACGCTTGATTCCGAAGTGTCTCAAGAAGAAGGGGATGGCCAGGATAAACAGGGTCTCGGACATTTGTGAGATAGATAGTAGAATTACCGAGTGTTTGACACCAAAGGAATCTGCAAATTCGGGTATTTTGGCGAAACTACCCAGGAATGCATCACCATAAGTATTTGTAATTTGCAATGCCGCACCCAATAGCATAGAGAAAAAGAAGAAAATAGCCATCTTTTTTCTTTTGAACAGGCTGAGGGCATCAAGTCCGAAAGAAGACAATAAAGTTTTATTTTCATTCTTCGCCGGTGGACAGGGAGGCAGCGTGAAAGAATATATCCCCAAAAGTAAGGCTGAACTTGCTCCTACATAAAGTTGTGCACTGGAGTTCTTGAATCCTGTAAGGTCTACTGCCCACATGGCACAGATGAAACCGATGGTTCCCCATACGCGGATAGGCGGGAAATCCTTTACTAAATCACATTTATATTGTTCAAGTGCGTTATATGAAACTGTATTGGCAAGGGAAAGGGTAGGCATGTAAACCATCAGGTTGAGTAACATGGCCCAATACATTTGATTATAGTCGGTAGCGGTGGATGCGTAAAACAAACAGCCGGCTCCTAATAAATGACAAATACCATAAAGACGTTCGGCGTTGAACCATTTATCGGCAATAATACCGGTTATTCCCGGCATGATGATAGATGCGATTCCCATTGTAGCGAAGATAGCTCCGATTTGTCCACCTTCGAAATGGAGGCCTCTTTCCATATAGCCACCTAATGAAATTAACCACGACCCCCATACAAAGAATTGCAGGAAGTTCATAATAATCAAACGATTTTTTATATTCATAACTTTATTGATGTGTTTCCCGTCGTGCCAATATATGGCAGATCAGCTGCAAATATAATATTTTTAGTTGACAGAGTGGAAAAAGCACAGGATAAAAGGGAGGAAGAAAGGGAAAAATAGCAAAAGAAAATTGGAAATGCAAAGAAGGAAAGGGTATATAAAAAAAGAAGGCTATCTATCCCAGACAGCCAATCTTTATTAACCTTAAATCTAATACCATGAAAAACACATTGCAAAGATAAAGGGTTTTATGTTATAGAACATAACGATTTGGTGAAAATCTTCTGTTTGTTAACTCATATTAACTTTGTAGCTTCTGCTTTTATGCTATTAAGGCGATTATTCGACATACAGTACCAATCCTTTGAGATATTCGCCTTCCGGATGATAGATATTTACCGGATGATCTGCTGGTTGAGTCAACTGATGCAGTATGCGTACACTTCTACCGGACATGGCTGCTGCTGTGAATACAGCAGTACGGAAATTATCTTTGGTCACCACCTGTGAACAAGAGAAGGTGAACAGGATACCGCCCGGTTTAATTTTCTCAAATGCTTTGGCATTAAGTTTGCGATAACCTTGGAGGGCGTTGCGCAATGCGTCTTTGTGCTTGGCGAATGCCGGCGGATCGAGGATGATCAAATCGTATTGGTCGCCCATGCGGTCGAGATATTTGAAAGCATCTTCTGCAAAAGCCGCATGACGGGTATCACCCGGGAAATTTAATTCTACATTTTTATTAGTCAAATCAATGGCCTTGGCAGAACTGTCTACCGAATGTACCTGTTTGGCACCTCCACGCATGGCGTAAAAGGAGAATCCGCCGGTGTAGCAGAACATGTTTAATACCGAACGGTCTTTGGCATAACGTTCCAACAAAGCACGGTTTTCGCGTTGGTCTACGAAGAATCCCGTTTTTTGTCCTTTCAGCCAGTCTACATGGAACTTTAATCCATATTCCTGAGCGATGTTGTCGTTACTTCCTCCTTTGAGGAAACCGTTTTCCGGAAAAAGGTCCGCTTTGAATGGCAAAGTCGTTTCCGATTTATAGTAGATATTTTCAATCTGGTTGCCCATCACTTCGGACAATGCTTCGGCAATGGCCATGCGGTCTACGTGCATGCCGGCAGAGTGTGCCTGCATTACGGCGGTCCGGGCATAAACATCGATAACAAGTCCTGGCAGGTTATCGCCTTCTCCATGTACCAGGCGGTAAGTGTTGTTAGTCGGGTTGGTAGCGATGCCGATGCTGCGTCGCATGTCATAAGCCACTTCCAACTTGCGCTTCCAGAAGTCATGGTCGATCTCTTCTTGCTTAAAGGAAAGAACACGTATGGCAATGCTTCCGATTTGGAAATGCCCTTTAGCTATGAATTCTTTTTTTGAGGTATACACTTCCACTACTTCTCCTTCTTCGGGTTCGCCGTCGAAGTGAGCAATGGCCCCGGAGAAAATCCAGGGATGGAACCGTTTCAGTGAGTCTTCTTTGCCGGGTTTAAGATATACTTTATGCATAAATTTATTATGTTGTTTTTATTTTTATCATTGATCCGAACCTGCTTTCACCGTCTCTACGGTTTCTTCTTCCGGGGCCAGTTCGTAATTACCCGTACGCTTTAGGTCTTGCAGTAGGTGGTATATGTTGAGGCAAGCCCATGCGTCTGTGGCTGCATATTGCTTTTGGGCATCCGTCAGTACATCTGCTTCCCAATTGGAAAGACGTTGTGATTTTGAGATTTTTTCCCTGAATAAGATACCGTATATCTTTTGCAGGCTTTTATCCTGAATGCCGAACGGACGGACATACTCTTGCAACTCGATGCATGCCTGCTGGTTGAAAGGAGCCCGTTTATGCAACATCATAAAGTCGTCTTTCAACGAGAGTCCTACTTTGATCACTTCCGGATTTTCAAGCAACTCTATGATGGGTTGGGTCAGCCCGGTCATGTTCAGGCGGAACAGGAAGCAACACTCGTCAGATGAAATCTGGAGCAATGCTACTTTATGGGAATGTCCTTTGGTGAATGAGGGACGGGTTTCGCTGTCGATGCCCAGAATTGCCTGGGATTGCAGATAAGCCACTGCTTTTTCCGCTTCACTTTCAGTTTGTATTACATGAATCCGTCCGGGGAATGCCGCTTTGGGCATCTCCTTCACCTCTTCTTTGCTTATGGTTCTTTTTAAAATCATATTCGTTTATTCATCGTCGTGGCAATGACAGCCATGATCGTGACAATGGCAGTCGTCATCTTCACAGTGACAGTCTTCATTGTTTTCGGGTTCGTATTCATCCTCCTCTTCGTCTTCTCCCCGGGCCTTCGGACTATATTTCACGTCATGCAGGGCACGCATGGTATTTACCAGTTTTTGTCCCCACAAGAGTCCGAAGTTTTCCTGGCAAATGGCAAGGGAGTCATTCATCGTCTCGTTCAATCCCAGTTGAAATACAAAGATAAAATCTTTAATATCCTGATAGATATCGGCCAGGTCTTCCGAAATATTCTTTTTGATGGGTTCATCGCTGTAAGCCATGTCGGGCAGGAATACTTCCAGATAGTCGTCCTTTTCCGCCAATACGGATGCCAGGTTGATGCGCAACACTTCGTATATTTCTTCCGTCACATATGTTTCCGGTGCTTCGTCGCCTATCATTTCGCATTTTGGAAGCATGGACGCTTTTAGATAAAGTAAAGGAAGAATTTTCAGGGTGGTGTCAACAAACATACTACGTTTCATGCCTTCGGCACGTTCCAAAAAAGCGCAGAACTCGGCAGCTACCGTAACGAATTCTATCACATTCTTATCAAATATTACTTGGCTTTCTTTTTTCATATCAGCTTGAATTGAAACGCAAAGGTAAGAAAAAGTTGTGGGTAGTCCAATGAAATTCTTTTTTTTACTACTTTTGCATCATTAATCATATAGCTTAAGATTCTTCATCCACATGGCAAAAAAGAAATCAGATAAGGAAGCAGAACAGAAGCCGGCTTCCACAAATAAGTACTTGGCTTTCTTCAGAAACGAAACAATCCACTTTGTGATCGGATTGGTATTGGTCATCTTTTCAGTCTATCTGTTGCTGGCTTTTACCTCCTTCTTTTTCACCGGAGCAGCCGACCAGAGTATCATTGATAGCGGGAATGCCCAGGATCTTGCTGCTGTAAATAATCATGTAAAAAACTATGCAGGTTCCCGGGGAGCTCAGCTGGCAAGTTATCTGATCAATGACTGTTTTGGTGTCTCCTCTTTCTTTATTTTGGTTTATCTGGCTGTAGCCGGATTGAAGCTGATGCGTGTGCGTGTGGTGCGTCTTTGGAAGTGGTTCATCGGATGTACGCTGTTGCTCATTTGGTTTTCCGTTTTCCTGGGCTTTATTTTTATGGATCATTATCAGGATTCATTCATTTATCTGGGGGGATTGCATGGATATAATATCAGTAACTGGCTTATTTCGCAGGTCGGTATTCCCGGTGTTTGGCTTATTCTTTTGGTGACAGGCATTTGTTTTCTTATATATATGAGTGCCCGCACAGTCATCTGGTTGCGTAAGCTTTTCACTCTTAGTTTCCTGAAACGCAAACAAAAAGAAGAACATTCAGAGGTGAAGCAGGATTCCGATCCCCGTGAATATGATAATCCGAAACCTCAGGAAGTGGAATTCGATGTTAATCGCACTTTCCGTCAGGAGATACCGGTGAAGAAGGTGGAAACTCCTACCGTATCCGATCTGCTTGTCGAGTCTCCTTCTGAGTCTCCAATAGTTACGGAAAGCAGAAATACGGCAACCGATGGTGATGTCACCATGACTTTCGAACAGACAACTCCTGATCCTGTACCCCCTTTTCGGGCAGAGTCGGCAGATAACGGGCCTGAGTTTGAAATAGAGGCTGCTGCCGATGACGAAAGTTATCAGGGAACGGAAACCGAACCCTATAATCCAAAGTTGGATCTGGAAAACTATCATTTCCCTACTATCGATTTGATGAAGCACTATGAAAATAGTGAGCCTACCATCAATATGGAGGAACAGAACGCAAATAAAGACCGTATCATTAATACATTGCGTAGTTTTGGTATTGAAATCAGTACGATTAAAGCTACGGTAGGTCCTACGGTGACTCTTTACGAAATCACTCCGGAACAGGGAGTGCGCATCTCAAAGATTCGTGGGTTGGAAGATGATATCGCTTTAAGCCTTTCTGCCTTGGGTATCCGTATTATAGCTCCTATACCGGGAAAAGGTACAATCGGTATCGAGGTACCTAATTCAAATCCTAAGATTGTTTCGGGGCAGTCCATCATCGGCAGTAAGAAGTTTCAGGAATCGACATACGATTTGCCCATTGCGCTTGGTAAGACCATTACGAACGAGGTATTCATGGTAGATCTTTGCAAAATGCCTCATGTGCTGGTGGCAGGTGCTACCGGACAGGGTAAATCTGTCGGTTTGAATGCCATCATCACTTCATTGCTCTACAAGAAGCATCCTGCCGAACTGAAGTTCGTTCTGGTGGATCCTAAAAAGGTAGAGTTCAGTATTTATTCTGTTATTGAGCATCATTTTCTCGCGAAGCTTCCCGATGGTGAGGATGCTATCATCACCGATGTGACCAAGGTGGTGCAGACCCTCAACTCAGTCTGTGTAGAGATGGACAGTCGTTACGATCTGTTGAAAATGGCACATGTACGCAATATCAAAGAGTACAATGAGAAATTCATCAACCGCCGCCTGAATCCGGAGAAAGGGCATAAATTTATGCCTTATATTGTGGTAGTCATCGATGAGTTCGGAGACTTGATCATGACTGCCGGCAAGGAGATCGAGTTGCCGATTGCCCGTATTGCGCAGTTGGCACGTGCCGTAGGTATCCACATGATTATTGCAACCCAGCGTCCGACTACAAATATCATTACCGGTACTATCAAAGCCAACTTCCCGGCGCGTATTGCGTTCCGTGTGTCGGCCATGATGGACTCACGTACCATCCTTGACCGTCCGGGAGCCAATCAACTGATTGGGCGTGGTGATATGCTTTTCTTGCAAGGGGCTGATCCGGTGCGTGTGCAGTGTGCTTTTATCGATACGCCGGAAGTGGAAGAAATTACCAAATATATTTCACGCCAACAAGGATATCCTACCGCTTTCTTCCTGCCCGAATATGTGAGCGAAGACAGCGGAAGCGATCTGGGAGATGTCGATATGGGGCGCCTCGATCCTTTGTTTGAAGATGCTGCCCGCCTGATCGTAATTCATCAGCAAGGGTCAACTTCGTTGATACAGCGTAAATTCTCCATTGGCTATAACCGTGCCGGACGCTTGATGGATCAGCTTGAAAAGGCCGGCATTGTGGGTCCTTCGCAAGGAAGCAAGGCGCGCGACGTACTTTGTGTTGACGAGAACGACCTTGAAATGCGTTTGAACAATATTCAATAATCAAACGTTAAATGAGTGTATACAATGAAGCAGATTATAATTAGCATTTGGATAGCTTTACTGACTTTGCCTGTGTTTGCGCAACAACAAATGCAGGCAAAGGTTGTGCTTGATAAAACGGCAGCCACATTTGAGAAAGCAGGGGGGATTCGTGCGGGATTCAACGTGACGGTGTTCAATAAAGGCCGGATGGCGGGACAATCTGCCGGAGTCATTGAACTCAAGGGAGAGAAGTTCGTGCTGAAAACGGACGATGGTACCACGTGGTTTGATGGCAAGACCCAATGGAGTTATCTGGCAGGTAGTGACGAGGTCAATATCAGCAATCCAACCGGAGTCGAACTGCAAAGTCTTAATCCGTACGCACTTTTGCAGATTTATCGCCATGGTTTCAGCTATAAGCTTGGAACACTGAAGAATTTTGGCGGCAAATCGATTTATGAAGTGGTGCTGACTGCTACCGACAAGAAACGGGATTTATCACGAATTGTGCTTTATGTCAGTAAAGACACTTACCAGCCACTCTTCATTCTGATGGAACAACGTGATAAGAGCCGTAGCGAAATCACGGTGACCAGCTATCAGACAGGATTGAAATATGCCGACAGTATGTTTGTGTTTGATAAGAAGCTCTATCCTCATGCCGAGGTGATCGATCTCCGATAGGTCAAGAGGAGTAACTTCGATCGTTTATTATAAATCGTAGAATGTAAAAAAGGAATATGGAAACAGAAAGAATTAAATGCCTTATTATAGGTTCAGGACCAGCCGGCTACACAGCCGCTATTTATGCAGGACGTGCAAATTTGTCACCGGTGCTTTACGAAGGAATACAACCGGGTGGACAGTTGACCACGACTACCGATGTAGAAAATTTCCCGGGCTATCCTCAGGGAATCAGCGGACCGCAATTGATGGAAGATCTTCGTACACAGGCCGAACGATTCGGTGCTGATATCCGTTTTGGAATCGCTACTGCTTCCGACCTTGGCCAAGCTCCTTACAAAATCACGATTGATGGTGAAAAAGTAATTGAAGCCGATTCATTGATTATCGCTACCGGTGCCACAGCCAAATACTTAGGTTTGGATGATGAAAAGAGATATGCCGGTATGGGGGTCAGTGCTTGTGCTACTTGTGACGGATTTTTCTATCGCAAAAAGGTAGTTGCCGTTGTGGGTGGTGGCGATACTGCTTGCGAAGAAGCCATCTATCTGGCCGGACTCGCTTCTAAAGTCTATTTGGTTGTACGCAAACCCTATCTTCGTGCTTCAAAGATCATGCAAGAGCGTGTGATGAAGCACGATAAGATTGAAGTCCTTTTCGAGCATAATGTAGTCGGACTCTTTGGAGATAACGGTGTAGAAGGTATGAATCTCGTAAAACGTTGGGAAGAACCGGACGAAGAACGTTATTCGTTGCCTATCGACGGATTTTTCCTTGCCATCGGTCATAAGCCTAATTCGGACATTTTCAAACCTTATCTGGATACTGATGAGGTGGGATATATCATCACTGACGGTGATAGTCCCCGTACCAAGGTTCCCGGAGTGTTTGCGGCTGGCGATGTAGCCGATTCACATTATCGCCAGGCTATTACTGCTGCAGGAAGCGGCTGTAAGGCTGCCATTGAGGCTGAGCGTTATCTGTCGGAGAAGGGATTGATCTGATAGTCGTAAGATATTGTTTATTAATATACCGGACGCAACCATGCTTAATAAGAGAGAGCTGGTTGCGTCCGGTAGTTTTTTTATAACTTCTTATTTCTTTATTGATTTTGCGAGATCAAGCCCCTATGGCACCCTACAAATTCGTCTTGTTCAATTCTATATGTTGTATCAGAGTCATCTCAGGCTTGATTCTGTTTTATATTTATCACTTATCCGGATAGATGAAGTTCTTTTTCCGGTAGTTTTCATTTCACCACCGATTAACAGATTACATTGAGAAGAAGATAATTGGGATTATTTATTTTTATGTAATCGTCAATCGATGGAAAAACAAATTAGTATACTTCAATTTCGTCCAGATACAGGTTTGCCTGAACCACCTCTTTGCTGCCCGGGTCTTTTACGAAGTCGATGCCGTTTCGCAAAGTACCGCCATTCTGAAGGGTGACTTTGAGATAGGTTACTTCTCTCGGTTCGAAGGCTAAGGTGTCTGTAAATGCCTTTCTGCCTCTTTCCGGATAGTTGCGTTTGAAGGAAGCTTCTGCGACTTTGCTGTATTTTTGTCCGTCGGAAGAGGTTTCGATGGTGGCAACACTCGGAGGGAGGATAACTGATGCAGGGTTGTATAGCGAACCGAAGACTACTTTGCTGACAGTAGTGGGCTTATCGAATTCGACGATGAATACCATCTCTTTGCAGTTATCATCCATCCGGAATCCGCTCCACGGAGTCATAGAGGCGGTGTTCCCGCGTTTACCGTTGGTAAGCCCGAAGGTACTTATGTCCGTGCCGAGAACGTCATTTTCACCAAAGATGTCGCCTTTGGCACCTCCAATGGCCGGAGTGACTGTGAAGCTCTTTCCGCTGATCAGGTTGCCGTACAGTTTCTTTCCGGTGACCTTGCCCAGCATCTGTCCGTCTTTGAAAGCGGCTGCTTTCACTTCAATTTCGCCCGAGAGGGTGAAAGGGCGATTGTAGAGGGGTGATTCTACGGTTGGAGTACTTCCATCTGTTGTATAATGAATTTCCGCATTGGGATAAAAGCTTTCCAGTATCACTTTTAGCGTATCACTCTCGTCTACATGAGTATTTATGTTCACGTCGAAGAAATTACGGCAGGCTTTTACATTCTTCACGTCCATTCGCCGGAAATCTTCAACCATGCGCTGGCAGAAGTCATTCCAGTTTTTGTTTGCGTTCAGTGTCCAACCGGTTTCGGCAATAGCTATTGCGCGCGGGAAGGCTTGATAGTCGCGGTTATTGTCGCTCGGCATGTATTCGGTCCAAATGTTGCCTTGTACTCCGATGATGTGTTTTTTTACCAGGTCGTCTGCATCGTCCGGTACCGGGTTATAACTGTAGGTTTTTTTAAGTGTATTATATCCGCCGATAGTAACGGGGGCTATCTCCGGTTCTTCCTGATATTGATCCAGATAAGCGTATGGATTCGGAGTCATAATAGCGTTGTGACCGGCTTTGGCTGCATTCATTCCGCCTTCTACTCCCCGCCAGGACATGACGGTAGCATTCGGGGCCAACCCGCCCTCCAGGATTTCGTCCCACCCGATGATGTTGCGTCCTTTGCTGTTCAGGTATTTCTCCATGCGGGTGATGAAGTAACTCTGTAATTTCTCCTCTTTGGTATGCTTCTTCCCGTCAATAACGTTGGGAGTGACATCGTCTTTCAGTCCCAGTTGTTTAATCAGTGACTGGCAATATTCACTTTTGATCCAGGCCGTTTTCGGACATTCGTCACCGCCTATGTGGATATATTTGCTTGGGAAGAGATCCATTACTTCGTCCATCACTCCTTCAAGGAACTCGAAAGTGGTATCCGAAGGACAGAATACCTCTTCGAATACGCCCCAGGTTCCCGTCACATCGCATGTACTGTCCGGTGTACACGAAAGCTCCGGATAAGAAGCGATGGCAGCTATTGCATGTCCCGGCATTTCGATCTCAGGGATTACAGTGATGAATTTACTGGCAGCATAGTCTACAATGTCCTTGATCTGTTCCTGTGTATAATATCCGCCATGCTCTTTGCCGTCGAATATTTGCGGATAGTTCACATAATAATAGTCTATCAGTGTCTCTTTGCGCTTGGAGCCTATCTCGGTCAGTTTCGGGTATTTCTTGATTTCAATTCTCCATCCCTGATCATCAGTCAGGTGCCAGTGGAAGGTATTCATTTTATGCATGGCCAGCATGTCAATGAACTTATATACATATTCCACTGGAGAGAAGTGGCGGCATACGTCCAGCATCATACCGCGGTATGCAAAGCGCGGGGCGTCTTCTATCTCGACAGCCGGCACTGACCATTCTGCGTTTTTTACTTTCTCTGTGCCATATACGGCGGGAGGAAGCAATTGGTAAAGGGTCTGTAATGCATAGAAAAATCCCTTGGGGGTGGAGGCGCTGAGAGTGATATTCTGCGGTGTGACCGAGAGTTTATATCCTTCTTCGGGCATTCCGTCCTGGGGGACAAAGCGGATGACGGGCTCGTCCGTTATGTTTTCGAAAGTCTGTTTCATTGTGATTCCGGACGTCAACTTCAATCGGTTGATAAGGCTGTCGGCAATGGTCTGTACTTCCGGTGTGCAAGCAGTAGTGATGACTCTTACTTTTTTACTTATTTCAAATCGCCCCTGTTGGGGAATCATTTGGTTGGGCAACGGAACGATATTGTACTCGTTCACGATGGCTTCTTTTGACTGTTTACATCCGGGGGCGATGAAAAGTAGAGACAAAAGAAGAAGAGTAATTCCTTTTTTCATGGTCTGATAAATATGTGTTAAGTTATTAAATAGTGACGAAGCGTCTTAACCGATTTTGCTGATCTTCTTAAGCTTTTCTTCGTCAATGATCTTGATTTTTCTTCCGTCGATGGTGATCAGGCGTTCGGTTGCGAAGTTGGACAACGTGCGTATGGCATTGGAAGTTGTCATATTCGACAGGTTGGCCAGGTCTTCACGGGACAGATAGATGCTCAGGGTAGAGCCGTCTTCCTCCAGTCCGTAACTCTCTTTAAGGAAGAGTAGCGATTCGGCCAGGCGTCCGCGGATATGTTTCTGGGTCAGGTTCACAGTTCTTTCGTCGGCGATACCGAGGTCAACAGACAACTGGCGAATGAAAAACATGGCCAGGTCGTTGTTCTGGCCGAGCAGTGTCATGATGGCACTCATGGGAATCAGGCAGATAGTTGAAGGTTCGAATGCGGAAGCGGCGGTCACATAGTCTTCTTTGGCAAAATAAGCCCGGTAACCGAAATATTCCGTAGGTTTTATCATGCGGATAATCTGACTTCTGCCTCCTACACCGTCTTTGTAGATTTTAACTTTTCCGCTAAGGAGACACATCAGATAGGCAGGCGATTCGCCTTCGCAATAGATTGTTTCGTTCTTTTTGTAATTCTGAAGAGTGAAATTATTGGCCAGGAACTCTCTCTGCTCTGCGTTTAGAGGAGCCCACATCTCTGCAATACGTTCGGGAACGTTTATTTCTGACAAATTCATCTTTACCATGACTGCTGCAAAACTGTGTTATAAAGCACAAATGTAGAAAGAAAAAATGAAAAACGGAATAGTTTTGGGAAAAGTTTGCCATGTTGGCATTGCAATACCGCAGATTCCACAGATGTATGCAGGGTTTATTTCTTTCATTACAGAAGTAGAGAGGGCACAGTGAAACTATATTTTTGAAGATATATTCATAAATGATTAAAAGCCTGTGAACTCTGTATCTTTTGTATTGCATTCTTTGGCTGTTCCTTGTATACCTTTTGATCTCTATATCTAAAACATCCGGGTGTTTATGAAGATAACATCCCCATGTTGTTGTGTAAAACATCCGGATGTTTTATGGTAAAACATGGGGATGTTTTAAGGTGAAGGAATTAGTGCTTGTAGTGGAACATTTATAAATAAAAAAAGAAAGTGTGTCGAAACTCACCACAGAGTAACACAGAGTGAATTTTAAGTCATTGATTATCAGTATTGATAATCTGTGATAATCTGTGTAACCTGTGGTGAAAAGACTTTTGACAGAGTCCTATTCTATAAAGTATAGGGCTTACTTTGTGAATAGTAGTTCTCTATACTTCGGTAACGGCCAGATTTCGTCGTCGATTTCCATTTCCAGGTGGTCAATATGATCGCGTATGCTTTCCAGATAGGGACGTACGGTCTCTTCGTAGGCAAATGCTTTTTCCTTAAAGTTCTCTTTATGGTTTGCCACTTTGCGGGCCTCTGTCATGTCGCGTACCAGTACCTTGATGGCAGACACACGGTGCGAGATTTCTTTGATAAGCTCTTTCCGGTCGGCACTCATGATTTCGTATTCTTCTGCTGGGAAGATCTCTTTCATTCTGCAAAGGTTTTCCAGCAAGCGGTTCTGATAGCTGACAGCAATGGGGACAATGTGGTTGATGGCCAAGTCACCCAATACACGACTTTCGATCTGTACTTTCATGGTGTACTTTTCAAGTTCCACTTCCAGGCGGCAGGCAAGTTCGGTTTCGTTAAAGATGCGTTCACCGATCAGTACGGCTCTCGATTGGTTGTCCATGTAGTGCATCAGGGCTTCCGGTACGTGGCAGATGTTTGTCAGTCCGCGACGAGCAGCTTCCTGCTTCCACTCTTCCGAATAACCGTCCCCTTCGAAACGGATGGGTTCGGAGGCGATGATATTTTCCTTCAGGATGCGGAAGATGGCTTCATCCTTGCTAATGCCTTCTTCCATCAGTTTGTCTACCGATGCTTTAAATTCGTTCAACTGGTTGGCCATGGCAGCGTTGATGGCAATCATGGCAGCGGCACAGTTGGCCGATGAACCTGCGGCACGGAACTCAAAGCGGTTTCCGGTGAATGCGAATGGAGAGGTGCGGTTACGGTCGGTAGTATCGAGCAAGATTTCGGGGATACGTCCGATGCCCAGTTTCAGGGTAGTCTTCTCTTCCGGAGTCATTTTGGAATTGGTCACCTGGCGGACAATTTCGTCCAGAGTAGCCGACAGTTGCGAACCCAGGAAGATGGATAAGATGGCTGGAGGGGCTTCATTGGCTCCCAAACGGTGACTGTTTCCGGCGCTCATGATCGAAGCACGCAACAGGTCCTGATTTTTGTGAACCATCATCAGCACGTTGACCAGAAAGGTGAGGAACAACATGTTTCCTTTTGGGTTCTTGCCCGGTGCAAAGAGATTGACACCTGTGTCAGTACAAAGCGACCAGTTGTTATGTTTACCCGAACCATTGACACCGCTGTATGGCTTTTCGTGGAAGAGTACGGCGAAATGATGCTTGCGTGCGATGCGCTTCATCAGATCCATCACCAGCTGGTTATGGTCATTTGCCAGGTTGCAGTTTTCGAAAATGGGGGCCAACTCAAACTGGTTGGGAGCTACTTCGTTGTGACGGGTTTTCACCGGTATGCCCAGTTTGTGGCATTCTATTTCAAGCTCTTTCATAAAGGCTGTGACACGTGGAGGGATGGAGCCGAAGTAATGATCTTCCAATTGCTGATCCTTAGCCGAAGAGTGTCCCATCAGGGTACGTCCGGTCAGTCGAAGGTCAGGACGCGCATTATATAAAGAGGTGTCGACCAGGAAATATTCCTGCTCCCAACCCAGATTGGTAAATACGCGGGTTACGTTTTTGTCGAAAAGCTGGCACACTTCGGTGGCAGCTTTGTCAACGGCGGCCAATGCTTTCAGTAACGGAGTTTTGTAGTCGAGCGCTTCGCCCGTATAGGAGATAAAGATTGTCGGGATACAAAGAGTGGTGTCTACCACAAAAGCCGGTGAGGATACATCCCATGCTGTATATCCGCGGGCTTCGAATGTATTTCGGATTCCGCCGTTGGGGAAGGAAGAAGCATCCGGTTCTTGCTGGATCAGTAATTTTCCGGAGAAGCGTTCGATGACTTCACCGTCTTCGCCAAACTCGATAAAGCCATCGTGCTTTTCGGCAGTTCCGTCCGTCAGTGGCTGAAACCAGTGTGTATAGTGTGTCACGTTGAGCGATTTAGCCCAGCTTTTCATACCATTGGCTATCAGATCGGCCATCTCACGGCTGATGGGTGTACCTTTTTCGGTAGCGTCTACCACTGCTTTGTATGCTTCCTTGGGAAGATATTCCTGCATCTTCTTGCGGTCGAATACGTGGCTGGCATAATAATCGGATAGTTTGTTTGAGGGAGTGGTAACTTCTAAGGGCTTTCTGTTAGATAGCTCTTGTAATGCGAAAAATCTCATTTTTGACATAATGGTGCCTTTTTTATCGGTTGTTGGGCGCAAAATTATGTGTTTTTTCTGAGATAACCCCTATTTTTATAGGGGTATTTTCTATAATTAGTCTCTTTTTTAAGATGACACCCTGTTTTAAGAAGGTAGATCGGATTCGTATAAATCATTAATTTATTAGTCGTATAATCGGATTTTTTTTATATTTGCCTTGAATAAAGGAGATTACTATTTGAGATACAAGATATGGATATGGGTGTTTGGGCTTGTCTTGCTCTCTTTTTCACAAAAGGGAGTGGCTAACGTTGTTCTTGATCCTCAGACCAAACGTCCGATTTCTGCCGATTCCATTTTAAATAATGTGATGACCTTTGCCCCGTTTTATGAAAAGTTGGTGACCGACTACCGAGCCGACCTCTATATAAAAGGTACGATGGACATCAAACGCAAAAATTTTATTCTCCGGTATGTGCCTTCCATGTTCCGTCTTCAGAAAGGAGTGCGCCAGTATATGGTGGAAACATATAGTGACCTGCATTTTACGGCTCCTAATATTTATGACCAAAAAGTGAAAGCCTCTGTAGGTACGGTACACAATAGCCGGGGAGTGCCGGGTATGCTGGAGTATTTCAATATCAACCTCTATTCGTCTACGCTGCTTTATGATCGGTTGCTTTCGCCCTTGGCCAAAAATGGACGGAAGTATTATAAGTATCTGATTGATTCCATTATGGGGGGGACAGATAACCGGCAGTATAAGATACGGTTTATCCCCAAAAGCAAAAGCGACCAGTTGGTGGGCGGGTATATGATTGTGAGCAGTGATGTATGGAGTGTCCGCGAGATACGATTTTCCGGCAGGTCGGAGCTTTTGCTGTTCAGTTGTCTGATAAAGATGGGAGGAGTTGGAGAAGATGATGAATTTCTGCCTGTCAGCTACAATGTCGAGGGACAGTTTAATTTCTTGGGTAATCGTATCAACGGGGTTTATGTGGCATCACTCAACTACCATGACATCGTACTTGAAGAAAACCAGAATGAATGGAAAGAAAAAGTGAGGGCAAGGACAAAAGGAAAAAGTAAATATGATCTTTCAGACTCTTACAACCTGCAATGTGAGACTGCTTCTTATCATACGGATAGTGCCTACTTTGAAACATTACGGCCTATTCCCTTGTCGGAAAGTGAGCGTAAATTGTACGAGGAAGATGCGCTGCGTAAAGACGCCATTCAGCGCAATATCAAGCCAAAGAGTAAGAGCCAGGTGTTCTGGGGACAGGTAGGAGATGTGCTGATCAGTGATTATAAATTGAATCTGTCCAATTTGGGAAGTGTGAAGTGCTCGCCCATAATCAATCCTTTCTTATTGAGTTACAGTGGAAGTAACGGGCTTTCTTACAGGCAATCGTTTAAGTACAACCGGCTTTTTAAGCACGACCGGCTGTTGCGTGTGGTGCCTAAGTTGGGTTACAACTTTACGCGCAAGGAGTTTTATTGGTCTGTCAATTCCGAATTTAATTATCTACCCGAGAAAATGGGGACCTTCCACGTGGACTTTGGTAACGGAAACCGGATTTACAGCAGTGATGTGCTCGATGACCTGAAGGCCATACCGGATAGTGTATTCGATTTCAACCAGATTCATCTGGATTATTTCTATGACTTATACTTTAACTTCAGGCACAGTATCGAAATTATTAATGGACTGGAATTGAGTGTGGGCTTTTCCACCCATAGACGAAAAGCCGTAAAACCCTCCAAGTTGGTTCCATTGACCAAGAGCCTGGAACTTCCCAACGAAGATATTCAGGGAAAAATCAGGAATACCTATTTAAGCTTTGCTCCCCGGGTCCGGTTGGAGTGGACCCCTTGCCTTTACTATTATATGAACGGCCATCGTAAGATCAACCTGCGTTCTAAATACCCCACTTTTTCAATAGACTGGGAGAGGGGTATCAAGGGGGTGTTTGGCAGCACCGGGCAATATGAACGTCTGGAGTTTGACCTGCAACACCATATCCCTTTGGGACTGATGCGTAATATCTATTATCGTTTTGGTTTCGGTATGTTTACTAACCAGAAAGAAATGTATTTTGTTGACTTTAATAATTTCACCCGTAGCAATCTTCCTGAAGGTTGGAATGATGAAATTGGCGGAGTATTTCAGCTTCTTGACCGACGTTGGTACAATGCTTCACGCAAGTACATACGGGGGCATTTCACCTATGAAGCTCCTTTTTTACTTCTAAAGCATCTGATCAAGTATACACGCTATGTGCAAAACGAACGGTTGTATGCAAGTATATTATCGGTACCCCATCTTCAGCCTTATATTGAGCTGGGATATGGAATCGGCACTCACATTTTCGATTTCGGCGTTTTCGTAGGAAGTGAGAACTGGAGGTATACCGAGGTTGGCTGTAAATTTACGTTTGAGTTATTCAACCGCTAATTTTATTCTTGTTATTATTTGTCGGGGAGGAGAAAACCTTTATCTTTGCCCGTAAGAGGATGAGATAAAGATTTAGCAAAAAAGAGGTGCAGTCGCCTCGTGAATTCAGGGCCTTTCTGGATTTCTTTATTAAGATACTCATAATAAAGAAAAGTAAACACTCTCATCCTCTTTTTTACTTGCTTCTATATATTAATTAAGGTATAAGGATGGAACTACTTTTAGCTATTGTGATTGTCGTTACCGGTTGGCTGGTTTTTAGTATCATTCGTTCAAGTAAAGGCCAGGAAGGATATAAAAGATGGAAAGCCGGAAACTATGCCGGTGAGAATCCTTATGCTAAAGAGAAGAAGGAAAGTGTTTCGTCCCTGAAGAATATTTTTGGTAGGAAAGCCGTGGCTTTCGGCTCAAAGCGGTTCGATGCCGGAGCTGTCAGTTGGTGTGCCAGTTTACTTGGAGTCAAAGAAGACACGTTGAGAGAGGTGCTGGATTATGTTCCGAGGCAATACACCCAGTTCTATATAAAGAAGAGAAGCGGAGGAGTCCGGATCATTACAGCTCCCCAAGGTCAGTTGCGAGCTATGCAGCAGACCATTTACCAACGAGTTTTATTGTTAGCCAATGTGCATCCTGCTGTTACCGGATTCTGTCCTGGTAAATCTGTATCCGATAATGCGCGGGTTCATTTGGGACGAAAAAATGTATTGAAAGTAGATCTTCATGACTTTTTCCCTTCCATACGTTCGCCCAAAGTGAGAGCGACATTCAGGGAGATGGGATATTCACGTCCTATAGCGAAAGTACTGGCGGAACTCTGCTGTTGTAACAGGTGCCTTCCGCAGGGTGCGCCTACAAGTCCGGCTCTCAGCAATATTATTGCTTATCCGATGGATAAAAAAATGATGGCGTTAGCCGATGAATACGGGCTGGTCTATACGAGGTATGCCGATGACCTGACCTTTTCGGGAGATTTTCTGCCGAAGGATAAAGTCTTGTCACGGATTGATCAGGTTATCAGGGAGGAAGGGTTTACGATGAATGTGAAGAAAACCCGTTTTCTGCCTGAGCATAAACGTAAGATAATTACCGGAGTATCAGTTAGTTCGGGCACGAAGATGACAATTCCCAAAACTAAAAAGAGGGAGATCCGTAAGAATGTGCATTACGTCCTGACAAAAGGATTGGCCAGTCATCAGGAGCATATTGGCTCCACCGATCCGGTTTATCTGAAGCGTTTATTGGGCAATCTGTGTTACTGGCGTTCCATAGAACCGGATAACCGATATGTATCCGATTCTATCGCGGCTTTAAAGAGCTTGATGTGAGACATACCGATTGTAGCTCTTTTTGATATTTTTTTTGCTATTCTTTTCTAATTCAAGAAAATAGTTCTATCTTTGCGCCCGATTTATATAATCAATATAATGTCTTATTTAATTAAAGAATTACTAAACAATTAATTATTAATGGAAAACTTAAAGAACGTTGCTCCTATTGAAGACTTCAACTGGGATGCGTATGAAAACGGCGAGAGCTTCGCTGGTGCCAGCCACGAAGAACTTGAAAAAGCTTACGACGGTACGCTTAACAAAGTAAATGACCGTGAGGTTGTTGACGGAACTGTAATCGCAATGAACAAACGTGAAGTTGTTGTGAACATCGGTTACAAATCAGACGGTATCATTCCTTTGAATGAATTCCGCTACAATCCTGATCTGAAAGTAGGTGACACTGTAGAAGTATACATCGAAAACCAGGAAGACAAAAAAGGACAGTTGGTTCTGTCTCACAGAAAAGCCCGCGCTACCCGTTCTTGGGATCGCGTTAATGCTGCTCTGGAAAATGAAGAAATTATCAAGGGTTACATCAAGTGCCGCACTAAGGGTGGTATGATTGTTGACGTATTCGGTATCGAAGCATTCTTGCCGGGTTCTCAGATCGACGTGAAACCGATCCGCGACTACGATGTATTCGTTGGCAAAACAATGGAATTCAAAGTTGTTAAAATCAACCAGGAATTCAAAAACGTGGTTGTTTCTCACAAAGCTCTTATCGAAGCTGAACTGGAACAACAGAAGAAAGAAATTATCGGTAAACTTGAAAAAGGACAAGTTCTTGAAGGAACCGTTAAGAATATCACATCTTATGGTGTATTTATTGACCTCGGTGGCGTAGACGGATTGATCCACATCACTGACCTGTCTTGGGGCCGCGTAAGCGATCCGAAGGAAGTGGTTGAGCTGGATCAGAAGTTGAACGTAGTTATCCTCGACTTTGATGACGAGAAGAAACGTATCGCTTTGGGTCTGAAACAACTGACTCCGCACCCATGGGATGCTTTGGATCCGAACCTCCAGGTAGGTGACAAAGTGAAAGGTAAAGTAGTGGTTATGGCTGACTACGGTGCATTTATCGAAATCGCTCCGGGTGTTGAAGGTCTGATCCACGTATCAGAAATGTCATGGTCACAGCACCTGCGTTCTGCACAGGACTTCATGAAAGTCGGTGACGAAGTAGAAGCTGTAGTTCTGACTCTGGATCGTGAAGAACGTAAGATGTCTTTGGGTATCAAACAACTGAAACAAGATCCTTGGGAAACTATCGAAGAAAAATATCCTGTAGGTTCTAAACATACTGCTAAGGTTCGTAACTTCACTAACTTCGGTGTATTCGTAGAAATCGAAGAAGGTGTTGACGGATTGATCCACATCTCTGACCTGTCTTGGACTAAGAAGGTTAAACACCCGTCAGAATTTACTCAGATTGGTGCTGACATTGAAGTTCAGGTACTGGAAATCGATAAAGAAAACCGTCGTCTGAGCCTTGGTCACAAACAACTTGAGGAAAATCCTTGGGATGTATTTGAAACAGTATTTACTGTAGGTTCTGTACATGAAGGTACAATCATCGAAATGTTGGATAAGGGTGCTGTAGTTGCTCTTCCTTACGGCGTTGAAGGTTTCGCTACTCCGAAACACCTCGTTAAAGAAGACGGTTCACAGGCTCAGATGGACGAGAAACTGGAATTCAAAGTAATCGAGTTCAACAAAGACGCTAAGAGAATCATCCTGTCTCATAGCCGCATTTTTGAAGATGTTGCCAAGGCAGAAGAAAGAGCTGAGAAGAAAGCTGCTTCTAACGCAAAGAAATCTTCTAAGAGAGAAGAAACTCCTGCTATCCAAAATCAGGCTGCTTCTACTACTTTGGGTGATATCGATGCTTTGGCTGCTTTGAAAGAACAGCTGGAAGGTAAGAAGTAATTCAAATCTTTCATAGATTGATATAGAAGGGTATCTCATTCAATGGGATACCCTTCATTTTTTTGTATGTTGAATCATTGCGCTGAACTTTAATTGTCTATCTTTGCAAATACAGTTTGAAAGATGGAAAAATTTGAATTACATATATTGGGTTGTGGGTCCGCATTGCCTACTACCCGGCATTTTGCCACTTCGCAGGTAGTCAACTTGCGTGATAAACTTTTTATGATCGATTGCGGAGAAGGGGCACAGATGCAATTGCGTAAGTCGCGGTTGAAATTTTCGCGGCTGAACCATATCTTCATTTCGCATCTGCATGGTGATCATTGCTTCGGATTGATGGGGCTTATTTCCACTTTCGGGTTATTGGGGCGCACGGCAGAGTTACATATCCATTCTCCAAAAGGATTGGAGGAGTTATTGGCTCCTATGCTTAATTTCTTTTGCCATACGTTGGCATATAAAGTCATTTTCCATGAATTTGACACCAGACAAGCGTCGGTGATTTATGAAGACCGTTCGATGACAGTCACCACCATCCCGCTCCAGCACCGTATTCCCTGTTGTGGCTTTTTGTTTGCGGAAAAGGCCCGGCCGAACCATATTATCCGTGATATGATCGATTTCTATAAAGTACCGGTCTATGAACTGAATCGGATAAAGAACGGTGCAGACTACATAACTCCGGAAGGAGAAGTGATTGCTAATGTGCGCTTGACCCGCCCCTCGGATCCTCCCAGACGGTATGCCTATTGCTCGGATACGATTTTCCGGCGGGAGATTGCGGAACAGATCTCAGGTGTTGACTTGCTTTTTCATGAGGCTACATTTGCCGAATCGGAACTGGCACGTGCTAAAGAAACGTACCATACTACAGCCGCCCAAGCCGGCCGGATAGCTGTGGAAGCCGGTGTACGGCGATTAGTGATCGGTCATTTCTCTGCCCGCTACGAAGATGAAAATGTTTTGCTGAAAGAAGCTTCGGCTATCTTTCCGGATACTATACTTGCAAAAGAAAACTTGTGTATAAGTCTTTAATTTCGGGAGACCGATTAAACCTTTGTTGAATAGAATTGTCTAAAATAACATATACGAATTACAAACGAACCTATGAACCCTTATAATGAACGAGAGGTTTTGGCACTCCTTCAGGATGAGAGGACACAGAAGCAGGGATTTGAGCAGATCGTTTCGCAGTATAGCGAACAATTATACTGGCAGATCAGGCGGATGGTACTTTCACATGACGATGCCAATGACCTTCTTCAAAATACTTTCATTAAGGCATGGATAAACATTGACTATTTCCGGGCTGAGGCAAAGCTGTCTACCTGGCTTTACCGTATTGCCCTGAACGAATGTATCACTTTCCTGAATAAACAACGGGCTATGAATACAATTGCCATTGACGATCCGGAGGCCGACGTGACTCAGAAACTGGAGAGCGATCCTTACTTCTCGGGGGATCGGGCAGAGTTATTGCTTCAGAAGGCATTGCTGACCCTTCCTGAAAAGCAACGGATGGTGTTCAACCTGAAATATTATCAGGAAATGAAATATGAAGAGATGTCGGAGATATTCGGCACTTCGGTGGGGGCTTTGAAAGCTTCTTATCACCATGCCGTGAAAAAAATCGAGAAGTTTTTGGAGGAGGCTGATTAAACCTTTTAATATGCATAATGTCTAAGAAGAAGAGAGGAGAAGAACGTATGAAAGAAGAAGATAACATATTGAAGAAAGTGGGGAGGGAGAATTCCTTTAAAGTACCTGAGGGATACTTTGAAAACTTGACTTCAGAGGTGATGGGTAAACTTCCGGAAAAAGAGAAGCCTGCTTTTGAAGAAGTGAAGCAACCCACAATGTGGACCAGGGTGAAACCTTTATTCTATATGGCGGCTATGTTTATAGGAGCTGCATTGATTATCCGTGTGGCTTCTTCAAATCACCAGCCGGCAACGGTGGATGATCAACTGACTGCAAATGATGCAGGAACCGAAATTGTTTCGGATGAATATATTGATGTAGCACTGGATCGCTCGATGCTGGACGATTACTCTTTGTACGTCTATCTCAGTGATGCTACAGCTGAATAAGTAAACTAAACTGATTTAATAAAGCAAAATGAAGAAACTGATTATTCTATTGATTATAGTTTGTAGTTGTATCCCGGCACTGAATGCCATGGGAGATCCTAACCAACATTTGTCACCCGAAGAATTCAGGGCCAAACAACGAGCATTTATAACAGAAAAAGCCGGTCTGACTAAGGAAGAGGCAGCAAAGTTCTTTCCGGTTTACTTTGAATTACAGGACCGGAAAAAACAACTGAATGACGAGGCCTGGAAGTTGCTTCGTAGCGGTAAAGATGATAAAACCACTGACGCACAATATGGAGAAATATTGGAAGGGGTATACGATGCCCGTATCGCTTCAGACCGTCTGGATAAAACTTATTTTGAGAAGTTTAAAAAGATACTTCCGTGTAAGAAAATTTATCTGATACAGCGAGCAGAAATGCGTTTTCACCGAGAGTTGTTGAAAGGGGTTCGTGATAACAAAGGAAAGAAAAAATAGAATGAAAAATTGCTCTCCTGCAAGAGCGGGAGAATTTACCACAGACTTAACGGATTGCACAGATAAACACTAATTGGGGATATTTATTGATCCGTCAATTACATACTCTGCGCAATCCGTTAGTTTGCAGTGGAATTTTGGTATTATCCTTTTAGAGGAGAGAGGACTTTTTACAGTCCTTTCTTTTTGGCTTCATCCCAGATTGCATCCATTTCTGCGAGAGACATCTCTTTCAGGTTTTTGCCTTCCTTAATGGTGTGTTCTTCCAGATAGTTGAATCGGCGGATGAATTTTTGGTTTGTACGTTCTAAGGCATTGTCCGGGTTGATCTTGTAGAGACGGGCAGCGTTGATGAGGCTGAACATGACATCACCGAATTCGGCTTCCGCCTTATCTTTGTCCATATGGGCTATTTCTACCTGAAATTCTGCAATTTCTTCTTTGACTTTTTCCCAGACTTGCTCTTTTTCTTCCCAATCGAATCCTACATTACGTGCTTTGTCCTGCATCCGGTAAGCTTTGATAAGTGAGGGCAGGGCAGTAGGGACTCCGCTTAATACAGTTTTATTTCCGTCCTTTTCCTTTAGTTTCAGCTGTTCCCAGTTTTCGGATACTTGTCCGGCTGTGTCGGCTTTTACTTCTCCGAAAACATGTGGATGGCGGAAAATCAGTTTTTCGCAGAGTTTGTCACAAACATCTTTCATGTCGAAATCACCGGTTTCTGAGCCTATTTTTGCATAAAAGGCCACGTGCAGCAATACATCTCCCAACTCTTTACAAATATCTTTTTTGTCATCGCGCATCAATGCGTCGCACAATTCGTAAGTCTCTTCGATAGTATTGGGGCGCAGACTTTCGTTGGTCTGTTTGCGATCCCAGGGACATTTTACCCGAAGTTCGTCGAGTATATCCAGGAAGCGCCCGAAGGCTTCCATCTGTTCTTCTCTTGTATGCATGTTTATTCTTTATTTGATTCTTTTTTCCATTCGTTGTATGAAATCAGCAGACCGATGACTTCCGAATAGTTTTTCCGTCCGCTTTCTATTTTGTTTCCTTTCAGATATAAGTCATATATCCAATCTTGAATATCACCTATCAACGGGCTATATTTAGCCATCCAATACTCTTGATCCTTCCGGGCGAGTTCGATGATTTCCGGACGTATCCGACTGAATAATTCCCGGTATTCATTTTCTGTCATCAATCTGCGGGCATTAGCAAGCACATGTCCCAGGATAGAGAAGTAACCGCTAAAGCGGATTTCTCTATTTGTAGAACGTGTGCAGACCTGATAGGCGTAAAAGTTGGCTTCCGCTTCACTGGTGATACCCAATAAGTGGGCCAGTTCATGCGTATAGGTTGCTGGATATTGTGGAGGTAACAAGTCACCATTCAGCGTGAACTCACAGAAAAACGGTCCCATGCTTCCTGTTACTCCTACCATTGAAATAAGTGGAGTGAACAACATTGTTTTGACCTGTGGCATGGAGTGTGGAGGATGGTGTACGCCGAGACTGTCACTGATCAGACTGTACTGGCTGACTGCCTCTTTACAGATGGTTTCCTTGTCGATCCGGGTTATGGGAACGTATGATTCATTCAGTAAATAGATGTATTGGTTTACAAAGTGGTCAAAATTTTCCGGAGTATAGGTAATATATGGTATCCCTGTACGCTCATAGAAGTTTCTTTGCGAATAGTTGAGTCCCCATGCCAGGTAAAACCATACATAGATCCATGCCAGATATTCCGTATCCCTTCTCAGGATTGTTTTCCAGCTTAACTTTTGGCGGATGCGTGCGTATATCGGATAAAGAATAATCCCTGTAATACTGAATGCTATGAACAGGTCACCCAAAGCAAAAGGAAAGAAATTGGAAAAACCGGACAGGACGTACGAGATAACAGGATAGACCGAGCGTGCATATCCTTCCCCCATTGCCGGGATCGCCTGAGTGACCCAGACAAGGATAATTAAAGTTCCTAAAACAGAGTACCGTATGACTCGCTTTTTGCTTTTCATTGCTACTTCTTTCTTTCGAGGAACAAAAGTACATATTCCTGTCCCTATATTCTACTTATTTTTATTAATTTTGCGCCAATCTTTCGCAATAAACTAATAAAATAGATATATACAACATGGAATTAGCAAGTAAGTACAACCCTGCTGACGTGGAGGGAAAGTGGTATCAGTATTGGCTGGACCATAAATTATTCAGTTCGAAACCCGATGGACGTGAACCTTACACCATCGTTATTCCGCCCCCTAACGTCACCGGTGTGCTGCATATGGGACACATGCTTAATAATACCATTCAGGATATCCTCGTTCGTCGTGCACGTATGGAAGGCAAGAATGCTTGTTGGGTGCCGGGAACCGACCATGCCTCTATCGCTACCGAAGCAAAGGTGGTGAATAAGTTGGCTGCACAGGGTATTAAAAAGACTGATCTGACTCGTGACGAGTTTCTGAAGCATGCTTGGGCATGGACAGATGAACATGGTGGGATTATCCTGAAACAGCTCCGTAAGTTGGGGGCATCCTGTGACTGGGACCGTACTGCTTTTACTATGGACGAAAAGCGTAGCGAAAGTGTGCTGAAAGTATTTGTAGACCTTTACAAGAAGGGACTTATTTACCGTGGCGTGCGTATGGTAAACTGGGACCCGAAGGCATTGACAGCTTTGTCTGACGAGGAGGTGATTTACAAAGAGGAGCATGGAAAGCTGTATTATCTGAGATATAAGGTAGAGGGTGAAGACAGTTATGCCGTTGTTGCGACTACTCGTCCGGAGACGATTATGGGCGATACCGCTATGTGTATCAATCCGAATGACCCGAAAAATCAGCACCTGAAAGGTAAGAAGGTTATTGTTCCGCTGGTAGGCCGTGTCATCCCAGTGATTGAAGATGATTATGTAGATATCGAATTCGGTACAGGATGTCTGAAAGTGACTCCGGCACATGACGTGAATGACTATATGCTGGGTGAGAAGTATAACTTGCCAAGTATTGATATTTTCAATGATAACGGGACTATCAGCGAAGCTGCCGGTATGTATATCGGTATGGACCGTTTTGAAGTTCGCAAACAGATTGAGAAAGATCTTGAAGCCGCCGGATTACTTGAAAAGACGGAGGCATATACCAATAAAGTCGGCTATTCTGAACGTACCAATGTAGTGATAGAGCCTAAACTCTCTATGCAGTGGTTCCTTAAGATGGAGCATTTGGCTCAGATTGCCCTTGAGCCGGTGATGAAGGATGAGATTAAGTTTTATCCTGCCAAATATAAAAATACTTATCGTCATTGGATGGAGAACATCAAAGACTGGTGTATCAGCCGTCAGTTGTGGTGGGGACACCGCATCCCGGCTTACTTCCTTCCGGAAGGCGGATATGTAGTAGCCGTTACTGACGAAGAAGCATTGAAATTGGCTAAAGAAAAAACAGGAAACGATCATCTGACAATGGCTGACCTTCGTCAGGATGAAGATTGTCTGGATACTTGGTTCTCTTCCTGGCTGTGGCCTATTTCTTTGTTCGATGGCATCAATAATCCGGGTAACGAAGAAATTAACTATTACTATCCTACCAGTGACCTGGTGACCGGTCCGGATATTATCTTCTTTTGGGTGGCCCGCATGATTATGGCAGGCTATGAGTATGAAGGTAAAATGCCGTTTAAAAATGTATATTTTACGGGTATTGTCCGCGACAAATTGGGACGTAAAATGTCCAAGTCGCTCGGCAACTCACCGGATCCGTTGGAGTTGATAGAGAAATACGGAGCAGATGGTGTACGTATGGGGATGATGCTTTCGGCTCCTGCCGGAAACGACATTCTTTTTGATGATGCACTTTGCGAACAGGGACGTAATTTCTGCAATAAAATATGGAATGCTTTCCGACTGGTGAAAGGTTGGGAGAATGGAATGGGAACAATCGATATTCCGGCGGATGCACACCTGGCTGTACAATGGTTTGACCAAAGACTGGATGCTGCCGCAGTTGAGGTAGCCGATTTATTCAGCAAGTACCGTTTGAGCGAAGCGTTGATGCTGATTTATAAACTGTTCTGGGATGAATTTTCTTCATGGTTGCTTGAAATCGTGAAACCGGCTTATGGACAGCCTGTAAACGGATTTATCTATTCAATGACTTTGAGTGCTTTCGAACGTCTGTTGGCTATGCTCCATCCCTTCATGCCATTTATCACGGAAGAATTGTGGCAGCAGTTGCGTGAGCGTGAGCCGGGGGCAAGCCTGATGGTAGAACCGTTGGCAGAAGTCGGGGAAGTGAACGAGGAGTTCTTGAAACAATTCGAAACGGCTAAAGAGATAATCAGTAGTGTGCGTGCCATCCGTTTGCAAAAGAATATTGCAATGAAAGAACCGCTTGAGTTACAAGTGGTAGGAGTAAACCCGGTAGAGAAAATGAACCCTGTTATCTTTAAAATGTGTAACTTGTCTGCTATTCAGGTAGTGGATGTAAAAGCTGACGGAGCTTCTTCATTCATGATCGGAACGACTGAGTTTGCAGTACCCTTGGGCAATATGATCGATGTGGAAGCTGAGATAGCACGTATGGAAGCCGAACTGAAACATAAACAGGGCTTCTTGCAGGGTGTTTTGAAGAAACTCAGCAATGAGAAATTCGTGAGTAATGCACCGGCTGCCGTTATTGAAATGGAACGCAAGAAACAGGCTGATGCCGAAAGTATCATTAAATCGCTCAAAGAGAGTATTGCATCTCTGAAAAACGCGTAAGAAAGTCTTTTTAGAAGATAAATATAAAAGGGCACTCTAAAATAATAGGGTGCCTTTTTCTGTATACGAATAATAATGATACCTTTGTTACCGATTTTAGCAATCGACCGTTACAAATGAAACAAATACAATTCAGATACTTCTGTTTCCTTCTGATTCTGTTGGGAGGAATGAACTGTCGGCTATCGGCTCACAAGGACAGGTCCGGTGAAGATGTGTTGTTTCTGAATTCTATTAACTTTAATCTTCCCTGGGCAAAAAGTATATATTGGTATGTACATCAGGAATTGCAGAAGGAAGATATTTCCGTAACGGCCGAATCTCTGTCTGTACCGGCCCTTTGTAGCCGTAAAGAGGCAACTGCAATTGTAGAACAGTTACGTCGAAAGCATGATATACCTCCTCGATTGGTTGTTTTTATAGGTGACCCGGGATGGATTGTCTGTCGGGAGCTTTTTGATGATGAATGGAGAGATGTGCCAGTCATCATTACTAATGCCCGGGACCGCTTGCCGGCAACACTTGATGTTTTGCTGTCTCACGAACCGTTGACTGAAACCAATACCGTTCCGGCTAAAGAATGGCGCAAAGGATATAATGTGACTACATTGGGGCAAACGTATTATGTAAAAGAGACTATCGAACTGATGCGGCAAGTGATGCCCGGGATGAAACGAGTTGCTTTTATATCCGATGACCGATATATCAGTGAGGCAGTTCGTGGCGATGTCAGTCAGGCTGTGGGCAGATACTTCCCGGAGCTAAGTCTGGAGCAGTTGTCAACCAAAAATATTTCTACTGAAATGCTGCTCGATACTTTGAGCGGATATGATAAAAACACCGGATTGATTTATTATTCGTGGTTTGAATCGCATAACCAAGACGACAATAACTATTTGTTTGATCATATTCAGGAGATTATTACCCGATTTGTGCACTCTCCCCTGTTTTTGCTGGCTGCTGAGGATTTATCCAATAACACATTTGCGGGAGGGTATTATGTATCGGTGGAGTCATTCGGAGATTCATTATTGCAACTGATTGAACGTGTGTTGAAAGGAGAGCAACCCCGCGAAATTCCGTCTGCATTAGGGGGTGAGCCGGCCGCTTATCTTTGTTATCCGGCTTTGCAGTCCTACCAAATCCCTGTTTCGCTTTATCCGGAAGGGGCTGTATATGTAAATCTTCCTATGAGTTTCTTTGAGCAGTATAAAAAGGAGATTTTACTAACGGTATTTGTTGTGCTTCTGGTAGCAGGTGCCATTGGCTTTTATATTCATATTCTTAAGAAAACTCATCAACGCCTGGAAGAGGCGCGTCTGAAAGCGGAGGAGGCTAATCAATTAAAATCAGCTTTTCTTGCGAATATGAGTCATGAAATACGTACCCCTCTGAATGCTATTGTCGGTTTTTCAAACCTGCTTTCGCAGGTAGAAGATAAAGAAGAGATGAAAGAATATGCCGATATCATTGAAACCAATACAGATCTTCTGCTTCAACTGATCAGCGATATTCTGGACATGTCGAAGATCGAGTCCGGAATGTATGATTTTCATATAACCCGTGCGGATGTCAATCAAATGATGTCGGAGATAGAACAAGTGGGTAAACTGCGTATCAAATCGGAAGAACTCGTTCTAACTTTTGACGAACAATTGCCCCAATGTATTTTATATACTGATAAGAATCGGCTGACACAAGTCATTATTAATTTGTTGACCAATGCGATTAAGTTCACTTCCGGAGGGGAGATACGGATGGGATATCGGTTGAAAGATGCCGCAACATTATATTTTTATGTGTCTGATACAGGCTGTGGCATGTCTACCGAACAGTGTGAGCATGTGTTTGAACGTTTTGTCAAATATAATCCTTTTATACAAGGTACCGGGCTGGGACTATCTATCAGCCGGATGATTATTGAAAAACTGGGAGGTGAGATCGGGGTTACTTCTGAGGTTGGTAAAGGCTCTCTTTTTTGGTTTACTTTACCCTACCGGACTTCTGTATAGTATTTGCTGAATGCTCCGCTGTTTTAACGCAGCAGGAAGGATAGCAGGACGGGCAGATAATCTTTCAGATCGATGCGCAGTTGTTTCAGTGCCTGCTGAATCCGGTAATCTATCGTTTTGGGAGATACTCCTAAGCGTTCGGCTATTTCGTTGTAGGTCAGATTCTGGAAACGATTGAGCTCGAATGCTTCGCGGATATTTTCCGGGAGTCGTGCCAAAGCTTCTTCTATTTTCTCGGTTAATTCTTGCATGACGTAGAAATCGGGATCATCATACTGTGATTGGAGATTGTCGAAAATCATCTTTTCGATTCTTTGTTTGACTTCGTTCCGATTGATAAGAGTCAGGCAACGATTTTTAACAGCTTTGAACAAGTAACTTTTCAAAGAAGTTTCAAATGCCTGCATCTCTTTATTTTCCCAAAGCCAGACCATTACATCCGATACAATCTCCTGTCCGTCGTCCGGTTCCACAAACAGCCTGGCGTAAGCGCACAAGGCGGGATAGTGCCGGAGAAACAGCGCTTCAAATGCGTCTTCATTTCCCTGTTGTATCTGATAAAAAAGAATTTCGTCGCTTGTTGTATGCGATGTATTGTTGTGCATGTAAACCCTCGTTTTGGGCAAAAATAATATTTTTTTCAAAAAAAATACGTTTTTAGGTTAGGAGATTTCTGATTTCATTCGTCTTATCTATAAAAGCACGAATTATGGATGAATCCTATTACATAAATGAGTCAATTCTTTTAAGCTATTTTGCCGGGGAGCTTCCTGCTGACAGACAAAAGGAGGTAGAAGAGTGGATCGCTACTTCGGAGGAGAATACGAAGACAGCACGGGATATTTTTCAGCTTTACCGGGCAGCCGATGCATTGAACTACATGAAGCATGTAGATTCTGTTGGGGTTTTCCATCAGGTAAAGGACCGAATACACAAACATCAACATAGAATTTCATGGATGGTGTGGGGGCAGCGTATTGCTGCTTGTTTGGCTTTGCCGCTGCTTGCCACCACCCTTTATCTGATTTTGAAAAACTCCCCCGTGGAGTATGTGGAGATACGGACAAATCCCGGTATGGTTGCTGAAGCGAATCTGCCGGATGGAACTAAAGTTTGGCTGAACTCGGGATCTTCACTTAAACATCCTACCAGGTTTACAGGAGATATACGTAACGTAGAACTTGATGGAGAGGCTTACTTTGAGGTGCATAGAGATAAGAGTAAGCGATTTATTGTTAATACGCCTTTCCGTATTCAGACTGAGGTTTTGGGTACGGAGTTCAATATAGAGGCTTATCGGACGGACAGTGTGGTAAGAACTACCTTAGTATCGGGCTCTGTGAAATTGTCATTTCTGGGTGAGGGTGACAAGCAACGGACCTTTGTGATGAAGCCTGATGAGGAGTTTATCTATAATCCGGAAACACGTGCAGTGAGGACCGACAAACCTTATGTGAAAACTTATACGGCCTGGAAAGACGGTCAGGTGGTATTTAGGAATACCCCGCTGTCTGAGGCTTTGAAAATACTTACCAAGCGGTTTCATGTGGAGTTTATCGTAAAAGATTCTACTCTTTATGGAAATTCATTTACCGGAGTATTCAGCGAACAGCACTTACCTCTGATTCTTGAACACTTCAGGCTTGCTTCGGGCATACAGTATAGATTTATAGAACTGGAACATAACACACAGCAGACAATACAGCAGAAAATGAAAATAGAGCTATATTGACCATTTGAATATTAAACTTTTAAAATCTGATACCTATGACAACACGTCCACCTTAAAACAAAAAAACATACAGGAAAATATTGGCGTATTTTCCTGTATGAAAGTCCACCGTCCGCTTGTTTGGCGACAAGTTGTGCGGTTAATAGAATTTTTTAAATCAAAATCACTACAAATCTATGACAATTTACTTAAACTTCCAATTTTTCGGGAGGCAGAATATCTTTTCGCTTCTGAAAAAAATACCTTTGTGTATGAAACTATCAGCGATCATGTTGTTTGTCTTTGCCAGTATGGCATTTGCGGCTAAGGGTTATAGCCAGTCAGTACGTGTGACATTGAATGTCAGCAACAGCAGTCTTCAGAAAGTGCTGGATGAAATAGAGAAGCAGTCGGAATACCACTTTTTCTATAATAATAAGCAGGTGGATATCTCTCGGAGTGTGACTATTAAAAGTACTCAAAAAGAGATCAGCCAAGTTTTGAATCAGCTGTTTGCTGGTACGGATATCGGTTATAAAATATTGGAGAATAGTATTATCCTGTCTCCTAAACAGATTTTGGAAACGACTGCTGCACAACAGCAGACCACTAAAAAGATAAAGGGACTGGTTACTGATGAGGCCGGTTTACCCATTATCGGAGCTAATATTAAAGAAAAGGATTCCGGAAACGGGACGATTACAGATGTCAACGGTAACTTTAGTCTTTCTGTAGGAACTAAAAGCTCAATTATCATTTCGTATATCGGGTACATCACCAAAGAAGTTCCTGTGGGTAATAATACTTCACTTACTGTTCGGTTGGCCGAGAACACGAAACTGCTCGATGAGGTTGTTGTAACGGCATTAGGTATCAAGCGCGAAGAGAAGGCTCTGGGGTATGCCGTGCAAAAAGTGGACGGAGATCGGCTGGCTGCTGTAAAAACAGTGAATGTTGCTACTTCGTTAACGGGCAAGATTGCCGGATTGAATGTAAAAAACAGTACAGAGTTCAATACAGCTCCTTCACTCTCGTTGCGTGCATCTGCCCCCCTGTTAGTTATCGACGGTGTACCTTATGGTAATGTGGGATTGAATGATATAGCAGCTGATGACATCGAATCGGTTGATGTCCTGAAAGGAGCTACGGCTTCGGCACTCTATGGTGCCCGTGGAGGTGCCGGTGCAGTGATGATTACCACTAAAAAAGGTAAGGAAGAAGGATTGAATGTGACTGTAAACAGCAGTACCATGTTTGCAGCCGGATATCTGAGAAAGCCGGAGGTACAAACTTCATATAGTTCCGGGTCACAGGGGACTTATTCCACCGGAGGATATGTATGGGGAGACAAACTGGACATCGGACGTACAGCATTGCAATATGATCCGTATACTCACGAATGGGTGGATATGCCTTTGGTTTCGAAAGGTAGAAATAACTTAAAGAACTTTCAAGAATTGAGTTTGGTGACAAACAACAATGTAAGTGTATCCCAGAAAGGTAAATATGGTAGCGTACGTACTTCATTGACCCATGTATATAACAAAGGGCAGTATCCGAATCAAAAATTGAATAAGATTACTTACTCAGTATCGGGCGATATGAAATGGAAGAAATTTTCTTTTGACGGAGGTCTGACTTATAACAAACGTTTCTACCCCAACGATATGGGAGCCGGATATGGTGGAAGTGGTTTCCTTTATAATTTGTTGGTATGGTCAGGGGCTGAGTATGATATACGGGACTATAAAAATTACTGGATTAAACAGGATGAACAGCAGAACTGGATGGATACCAAATGGTATGATAATCCATATTTCATTGCGAACGAAATTACGCGTTCAAGCGATTATGATTTGATTAACGGATATCTTTCTGCCAATTATGATTTTACTCCTTGGTTGAACTTATCACTGCGTTCGGGGCTGGACTCGTATTCACAGAAAAAAGAGTGGCGGAATGCTGTAAGTGCTGTGGGTGGTTGGCATAAACAGGGTTATTATGGTCTGCAACGCTTAGGCGGATATAGTTTAAACAATGACTTGATACTGTCTGCCGATCATAAATTCGGTAGTTTCAATGTCGATGGTTTCGTGGGTGGAAACGTTTATTACTGGAAGAGTGATAATATTTTGGCTGAAACACAAAATGGTCTGAAAATTCCGGGATATTACTCATTGAAATCATCTGTAGACCCGTTGAAAACAACCAGTGGTATTACTAAAAAACTGGTGACCAGTGTATATGCAAAAGCTTCTGTTTCGTGGAAGAGTACTTTATTTCTGGATGTAACGGGACGTAATGACTGGTCATCTTCCTTGCCGTCGGAGACACGATCTTATTTCTATCCGTCTGTGGCCAGCAGTGTTGTGCTTTCGCAGTTTATCCCAATGCCTAAATTTATTGATTTCTGGAAAGTGAGAGGTGCATGGACACAAACTAAGAGTGACCTGGGAGTATATGATACTAACAATACTTATAGTGTGTCTACCGATTTGTGGAATGGTGAGAGTGCTGCATATTATCCCACATCTATCCGTGGTGTTGCGGTGAAACCTTCGGCTACACGTTCTTATGAAATCGGTACGGCAGTCCATATGTTTAAAAATCGTCTGAAAGTAGACTTTACTTATTATAATAAGCTCTATTACAATCTGACTCGTAGTGCCGGCATCAGCAACTCTTCTGGATTTACGTCTACATTGATCAACATTGATGAAGAATATGTGGGTCGTGGGGTAGAATTGACCCTGTCAGGCGATATTATCAGAACAAGAGACTGGAACTGGGAATCGGCTTTCAACTGGTCACGTGACCGTTGGTATTATACCAAAATAGACCCGGTATATTCTACACAGAAGCCTTGGGTAGCTGCCGGTAAACGTTGGGATTGGTACGGAATTTACGATTGGGAACGCGATCCTCAAGGAAATATTATCAATTACAATGGTTATCCTAAACAGAGCGATTACCAGTCGGTTATCGGTTATGAATATCCTGATTGGATATGGGGCTGGACGAATACGATAACTTACAAGAATTTCACTCTCTCCTTTACACTTGACGGACGGGTAGGAGGTATGGCACACTCGAAAACCAATCAGGCGATGTGGAACTCGGGAGCACATATTGATTCGGACAATCAGTGGCGATATGATGAAGTGGTGAATAAGAAGACCAATTTTGTAGGTACCGGGGTGAAAGTCGTTTCCGGGAGTGTAGATTACGATTCGAACGGAAAAATTATCCATGACGATCGAGTATTTGCTCCGAACGACGTACAAGTATCTTACGAGTCGTATATGAAAAGTACTAACCCGTATATAGGTACCGTGACACGTCAGAATGTATTTGACGAGACGTTCTTCAAACTGCGTGACCTCTCGCTGAGCTATCAGATGCCTAAGTCTGTTTGCAACAAACTGCATATGAAAGGTTTGACACTGGCTTTTGTCGGACAAAATCTGTTTGTATGGACTAAAGAGTTCCGCTTTACCGATCCCGACAGTGACTCAGATAACCTAAGTTCTCCGTCCACTCGTTATTTAGGCTTTAATGTAAAATTGGATTTTTAAAAGATAGAATAATATGAAACGAATTAATAAATACATATCGTTGTTATTGGTAACTACCTTGCTGGCTTCTTGCGATAAGTTCGATGAAATCAACACAAATCCCGATGCAACCACTAAGGTTACCTCTTCACTGCTGGCGACCGGATTACTTTTGGATATTACATCGTCCAGTGCCAGTAAATCATTTATATATGACGATCTGCTTGCCAAACAGATGGCATGGGGCGAAAGTATGGAAGATTACCAGTATAATGTGTTCGGACGTTCCGGTTTCGGAGGATACACGACACTGATTAATGCACAGAAGATGGTCGAATCTGTTACGGATGATAATGTGAATGCATACGATGGTCTGGCGCATTTTATAAAGGCCTACAAAATATTCTATATGTCGATGGAAATGGGGGACCTTCCTTACGAGGAGGCTTTGCAAGGTGAATTAGGGTTGGTGCGCCCTAAATACAATACCCAAAAGGAAGTGATGAGGTTTGTTTTGAGTGATCTGGAAAGAGCATACGAATTATTTTCCTCAGCTAAAGATTTTGATGGTGATCCGATTCTGGGAGGTAGTATCAGCAAATGGAAGAAAGCGACTACAGCATTTCAGTTGAAAGTTCTGATGCATCTTTCGAAGAAAGAGAGTGATGTAGATTTGAATGTGAAAGAACGTTTTGCCCGGATCGTGGCATCGGGTAGCTTAATGGAATCAAACGATGATAATCTTCAGATGAAATATGCGGATAAAGCGAATACTGTATATCCTTTCCATAACACAAATACTAAACACGCCGGTTATGCCATGCTTTCTACTATGCTGATTGATAAGTTTAAGGCAACCGGAGATATCCGTATGTTCTATTATGCCAAACCGGCAAAGGCTAAACTTGATGCAGGAGTGACCGCTGACAGTTGGGATGCTTATATCGGGACTGATCCGTCATTGCCTTTTGAGCAGATAGAGAAGGCTTATGCCACAGAACAATATTCTGGATTCAATGCGCGGTATACTGATTATCCTTCTGGAGAACCGGTTGTCCGATTGGGATATGCCGAACAGAATTTCATTCTGGCAGAAGCTGCCGTGAGAGGATGGATTTCGGGTGATGCAACTACTTATTACAAGAAGGCAATCAGAGCTCACATGGAGTTTATAGCTGCTAATACTCCGGATGAAGAGATCTATCATCATGGACATCCGTTGACGCAGGAAGCGATTGCGGCTTTTCTTGAAACACCGGCTATACAGTTAAGTGGTGAGAGAGAGGGAGACCTTGAGAAGATATTGACACAACGTTATCTGGCATCGTTCATGCAACATCCGTATGATGTTTATTATGACTACCGTCGTACAGGGTATCCGATATTACCGATTAATCCTGCAACCAACCGGAATACGATGAATGACAGACTGCCTATGCGCTGGATGTATCCGAAATCAGAGTCTGATTATAATCTGGAGCATCAGAACGAGGCTTTGCAACGTCAATTCGGGGGAGTAGATGACGTTAATAAACTGATGTGGATTTTGCAATAAAATAGAGTTTTAGAAGAGGTGTGTGCAGAATGGAGAGAAATGCTTTCTGTTCGCACCTCCTCTGGTTTTTAATACATTTATTAATATGATGTTGAGATATAGTTTATTAAGTATAGTCTTATGGCTATCTACTGTAATGGCTTATGGCAAGGGAAACGAAGTTAAAGTCCTCCAAATGAATATCTGGCAGGAAGGTACCATGGTGAAAGGGGGCTTTGAGGCAATAGCTGACGAGGTGGCTCGTCTGGAGCCGGATATCGTGATGTTTAGTGAAGTGAGAAACTATCATGGAAAACAATTTATTTCGCGTATACTACAGGCTTTGGAAGAACGTGGAAAGAGATATTATGGTGAAAACAGCAAGTTGGATGTAGGTATTTTATCTAAATATAAAATTGAAGAACAGGCTCCTAATTGTCCCTTGGAAGATGATGCCGGTTCCGTACTGAAAGCCCGCATACGCATTAATGGAAGAGATGTTGTTGTATATTCCGCACATTTGGATTATACACATTATGCCTGTTATCTGCCAAGAGGATATAGTGGCGTTACATGGAAAAAGTTGGATGCACCGGTACTGGATGTAGCGGTGATTGAGAAAGCCAATAATGAATCTTTGCGTGATGAAGCGATTCGTCATGTGATAGAAGATGCCCGGAAAGAAAAGGGGAATATTGTTTTATTAGGCGGTGATTTCAATGAACCTTCACATTTGGACTGGAACGAAAATACGAAGAAATTGTGGGATCATAACGGGACGGTAGTTCGGTGGGATTGTTCCGTTCTCCTTGAAAATGCGGGATTTAAAGATGCCTACCGGACAAAATATCCTAATCCGATCACACATCCGGGATTTACTTTTCCGTCTGATAATGAAGGTATAGCTGTAGAAAAGCTGTCGTGGGCACCTGACGCTGATGAACGGGACCGTATTGATTTTATTTATTTCAGGCCTGACAAAAAATTGAAATTGAAGGATGTATCTGTGGTAGGACCTTCAAAATCGATTGTCCGCAGTAAACGTATAGAGGAGAGAAGCAAAGATTTATTTATAACCCCGTTAGGGGTGTGGCCGACGGATCATAAAGCTGTAATGGCCACTTTTCTTCTGAAATAATTAGGAGGATACAGGGGTTATTGCCAGTGAGTATTTATATCTTTGCTACTTAATTTTATTTGAAATATTTAAATGTAATACTTATGAACAGGAAAAACTACTTATTAGCTTTTATTCTTTGTATGCAGACTTTATTTGTTTCTGCGCAAGTTTATCCGGTACGTGCAAAACTTACCGATAAAAATTCTTTTTCAATGATTCTGTTGCCCGATCCACAGAGCTATACAAAGTTCGATGCCAACCAACCTCTTTTTGAGCTGCAGACAGCATGGGTGGCTAATAGCATTGAGTCTCTGAATATAAAAGGAGTGCTTTGTACCGGTGATTTGGTGGAGCAGAATGAAATACGTATTCCAGATGGAGTGAACGGGAATCAGACAAGTGAAGAACAATGGCGTGCCGCTTCGCGTGCATTTGAGCGCTTGGACGGAAAGCTGCCTTATGTGATTTGTACCGGCAATCATGATTATGGATATCAAAAAGCAGAAAATCGTTTGTGCCATTTTCCTGATTACTTTCCTTCAGAGAGAAATTCTTGCTGGAGAGAAAGTCTGGTTGCTGTAGGAAATAACTATCAGGGCATACCAACACTGGAAAATGCTGCTTATGAATTCGTGACTGATACCTGGGGTAAGATTTTAGTTGTTTCTCTGGAGTTTGCTCCTCGTGATGAAGCTTTGGAGTGGGCGAAGAAAGTGGTGGATTCACCTCGCTATAAGGATCATAAGGTGATATTGTTGACGCATTCATATCTGGCATGGACAGGAAAAATAATTGAAAAAGAGAATTATAAAATGACACCTGCCAATTATGGACAAGCTATTTGGGACAAGTTGGTCTATCCTTCAAAGAATATTTGTATGGTGATTTGTGGACACGAATGTGAGATAGCCGATTATAAGGATAATGTCAGTTTCCGGATTGATAAAAATGCATCCGGTAAAAATGTTCCTCAAATGATGTTCAATGCACAGACAGCAGATGGACAATGGTTTGGTAACGGTGGAGACGGGTGGCTGAGAATTATGGAATTTATGCCTGATGGAAAAACGATTAAAATCAAGACTTTCTCTCCTCTTTTTGCTCTCTCTCCTCTGACTTGCGATAAATCGTGGAGAACAGATTCTTATGATCAGTTTGATATTACGATAGAATAAACAGTGCATGTGTAAAGGAGGGGGTGTCGAAACTCACCATAGAGAACACAGAATAACACAGATGTGTCTTTAAGTTATTGATGATCAATGTGAATAATCTCTGCTACTCTGTGTCCTTTGTGGTGAAAAGACTTTTGACACAACTCCTTCTTTTTATTCGGTAACTCTGCCTCCTTTTATAATGTCTATCTTTCGTCTGTGCGAACTACGCTGCCAGAAAAATTAATGCCAATGATAAGAATTCCTTGAGTTCCTTGCGTAGTAATTTCAGTGCCTGTTGTATACGATAATCTACGGTCTTAGTAGATATATTAAGGAGCTCTGCAATTTCTTTGTAACTCATATCCTTGAAGCGGTGCATGATAAATGCTTCTCGATAAGATTCCGGTAACGCTGCTATGGCTGTGTGAATCCGTTTTGTTAATTCTTCTATCTGATAGAAGTCTACATCGTAAATCATTGCCTGATTTTTTTCATAAAATAGTGTATCTGCGCGATATTTTACCTCTTTCTGCGCGATGCGGTTTAATGCACGGTGATATATCATTTTTAGCAGATATTGGCTTAGTGATGATTCAATAAGTAATATCTCACGATTCTCCCATAGCCAAAGCATCACATCCTGTACAATTTCCTCCGCATCCTCCAAATCCACAAACCGGTGGGCGTATGCACATAACGTTGGATAGTATTTTCTGAACAAGGCGTTAAAAGCCTTTTTATCCCCTTGTTGAAGTTTGGAAAGCAATAAAATCTCTTCTCTTGTCCGGTTTGGCTTCATAGATCTAAGAATTTAATTTATATACAAAGATAGTCTTTTCTTATTAAAACAAAGATTTTCTAAAAAAAAATGGAATTAAGTTTAGGAATCCTATTTTCCCACCTGTCTTATTAATAAAAGAGTTGAGTTATAAATATGAATCAAGAAGATATAGACCATTTACTACCTCGCTATTGTGAAGGACTGGCTACGGAAGAAGAGTGCAGGCAGGTGGAAGCCTGGATAGGAGAATCGGAAGAGAACCGGAAGATGGTTGATCAGATGAATACTCTTTATCTGGCTGTAGATACAGTTAACGTAATGCGTAAGGTGGATACGGAGAAGGCCTTGGATAAGGTTAGGAGTAGAATGGTTGTAAAGAAAACAACTTGGTGGGAGTGGATACAACGTACCGCTGCTGTTTTATTCATTCCTTTGTTTATAGCTTTTGTGGTGCAATACATGAACAATAGTAAACCTGTCTTGAGTCAGATGCTTGAGATTAAGACGAATCCGGGAATGACAACTTCGGTGGTACTACCAGATAGTACGGTCGTTTATCTGAATTCGGAATCTTCTTTACGTTATCCAACTTTTTTTGAAGGTGATACACGAGATGTGGAGTTGCGGGGAGAGGCTTATTTTGCGGTAGCAAAAGATTTAAAAAAGAAGTTTTTCGTCTCTACTCCACATGCATCAAAGATAGAAGTATTGGGTACCCATTTTAATGTGGAGGCTTATGAAGATGAACCGGACGTCTCGACCACGTTGGTAGAAGGACATGTTTGTTTTCATTTTAATGATAGAGATTATCGGGTTAAGAAAGTTGTTATGAAACCCGGACAAAAGCTTGTTTATAGTTCGACAAGCGGTGATGTGCGGCTATATGCTACATCTGGCTTGTCGGAAACCGCCTGGAAAGATGGCAAGATCATATTCAGTAATACGCCGTTGGAAGTAGCGTTGAGAATGCTTGAAAAACGTTTTAATGTAACTTTCATTATAAAGAATACACGTTTAAAAACAAATGCGTTTACGGGTACATTCACCGAACAACGGCTTGAACGCATATTGGAATACTTTAAAATTTCGTCCAAGATACAATGGAGATACCTGGAGAGTCCTGATATTCAGGATGAACGGAGTAAAATTGAAATTTATTAATTAACCCTTAAAAGAAATGCTTATGAAAAACAAATCTCCCTGAACTACTAAAAACGTACGGAAAGATATTGGCGTATCCTTCCATACGTAAAAGAGTAAACCTTTTGAGCTTGTTTAGCGACAAGCTAAGATAAACTATTTTTTTAACTTTAAGTCAATACAAAATTATGCAAAATTATTTTAGCATCCAATTATTGCGGGTGGTAAAGTCTTCGCTTTGGCTGACCTCGAATAAAATACCAAGAACTATGCGACTATTTATTCTATTCCTAATTTGCTCTATGAGTTTTGTGCATGCCACAGATGTTTTTGCACAAAAGGTGGAGATCAGTATTGATATACATAATCAAACTGTAGAGAAAGTTCTGAAAGAAATAGAAAAGCAATCGGGCTTTGGCTTTTTCTTTAATAACAAACATGTTAACCTGAAAAGGATGGTTTCCGTTTCAGTTGACAAGAGTGATATATTTAAAGTGCTGGATGAAATCTTTGAAGGGACTAATGTGAAGTATTCCGTTTTGGATAAAAAGATTATTTTATCTACCGAAATGACATCGAAGCAACAACAAACGGTAAGAGTTTCGGGAAGAGTGACGGATGTGAACGGAGAACCGGTGATTGGTGCCAGTGTTGTTGAGAAAGGGACAACAAACGGTATCATAACTAATTTAGAGGGAGAGTTCTCCTTATCAGTGAGTTCGGAGAAAGCGGTGATTGAGATTTCTTATATCGGATATCAGACTCAGGAACTGAAAGTTGTTTCGGGAAAACCATTAAGTGTTACGATGAAAGAAGATACCCGGGCTTTGGAAGAGGTGGTCGTGGTTGGATATGGTTCACAGAAGAAAGTGAACGTGATTGGTTCGATTGCTGCGGTGGATAGTAAGAAACTTGAATCCAGAACCGCTCCCAGCGTTTCGAATATGCTGACCGGACAACTATCCGGAGTAACAATTACACAATCGAGCGGTAATCCCGGACAAGATCAAGGTACAATTCGTGTACGTGGTGTCGGTTCTTTTGGAGCAACCCCCGATCCTTTGGTGTTGGTTGACGGACTTCCCGGTAGCTTGAATGATTTGAATCCAGCTGATATTGAGAGTATTTCAATCTTGAAAGATGCTTCCTCTGCTGCTATTTACGGTTCGCGTGCTGCGAACGGCGTTGTACTTGTGAAAACCAAGGGTGGTCAAAAGGGTAAGGTTACTGTAAGTTATAACGGTTATGTCGGATTTAATCAGGCTACTGAATTACCTGAAATGTGTGATTCGTGGGAGTATGCCGAACTGTACAATAAAGCAATGGGCAAGGAGGTTTATACGGCAGAAGAGATTCAGAAATATAAAGATGGTTCCGATCCGTACAATTATCCTAATGAACACTATCTGGACAAATTATTGGGTAACAAAGGGCTGCAAACCGGACATGAACTGACTGTGAACGGAGGCAATGATAAAACACAATATATGGTTTCCTTTGGCTATGTAAAACAGAACGGATTGATGAAACACAATCACTATGATCGTTATAACGGCAGAGTGAATCTGACGACAGAATTGGCTAAAAACCTTACATTAACCACACGTTTAGGCGGTGTCGTTTCAAAAAGAAGCGAGCCTTCTACTCCGGGTGGAATGGATTCTGCAGGATTTAAAGCTTTTTCAAGCAATGCACTTCGTTTCCCAGGATTGTGGGCTACCAAATTGGAAGATGGTTCGTACGGTTTAGGACCCAAGGTGCTTGGTACACCGTTGGCATGGCTGGATAGTGGTTCTTTTTATGATGAAAACTTTGATAAATTCCGTTCTAATGTAGAGTTGGCGTTTACACCGGTGAAAGGTTTAACTTTGAAAGCTATCGGAGGATATAATTATACCGGTCAGCAGATTCGTCACTATCGTTCGGCTATGGAGATTACAGGCGGTAAAAAGTTGGGTCCTTCTTCTCTGTCGGATACCATGTATAAAACGGTCTATAAAACGTTTCAGGCATTGGCAGATTACAATGTGAAATTCAGCAAGAATGATTTGTCTGTATTAGTCGGTTATACTTGGGAAGATGAATCGCAGAGAACCGTAGGAGGAAGCCGCCTGAATTTCCCATCGGATGAAGTCCCCTACCTGAACGCCGGAGGAGCTGATGGGCAAACCAATTCCGGTGGAGGCTATGATTGGGCCATTATGTCTGTTTTCGGACGTTTGACTTATAATTATGACCAACGCTATTTGTTTGAAACCACGATGCGCTATGATGGTTCTTCCCGTTTCCCGACAGATAATAAATTTGGTTTCTTTCCATCTGTTGCCGCAGGATGGCGTTTATCGGAGGAGCAATTTTTCAAAGAAGCAGAGTCACTGAGCTTTATTGATAATCTGAAGCTGAAAGCATCATACGGTATTCTGGGTAATAACAATATTGGTAACTATCCTTATCAGTCTACTTATGCTCTTGGAAAAGCAATGAACTATGTATTCGGGGGTGTTTATACTCAGGGTGCCGCAGTGACTACCTATGTTGATCCGACTCTAAAATGGGAAAAGACCCGTACTACGGATGTCGGTATCGAGACTGCTTTCTGGAAGAACAAACTGACGTTTAATGCAGCTTATTTCTATCGTAAGACAACAGACATCCTGTATAAACCGAGCGCAAGTTATTCTTCTATTTTCGGTCTTGCACTTTCGCAAGTCAACACGGGAAGTCTTGAAAACAAGGGATGGGAGTTTGAAATAGGGCACCAGAATAAGGTTGGTGAATTTAGTTATCATGTTAACGGAAACTTTTCCATTATCAAGAATAAAGTGATCAGTCTGGGTGTAGGAGATGTGGAGCAAAAGAGTGGAATGATAGGTAATGGTAGCAATCTGTTCCTGGGTTATCCGATGAATATGTTTTACGGTTATAAGACGGATGGCGTATTCTTGACTGATGAAGAAGTAAAAGAATGGCATGATCAGAGTAAGATTGCTCCTAACTCCAAAGCGGGTGATTTGCGTTATGTGGATATTTCCGGTGACGGAAAGGTGGATGAAGCCGATAAAGCTTATTTGGGATCGAAGATACCTCAATATACATTTGGTTTAGGATTGGGTGCCGAATACAAAGGATTCGATTTTAATATATTGCTTCAAGGAGTGGCCAAAGTAAAAGGGCAGTTGACTAATTATGCCGGTTATGCTTTCTTCCAGGAAGGTAATATCCAGAAATGGCAGGCAGAAGAGACCTGGACGAATAATCAGTCGAACCGGTATCCTAAGTATCCCCGTCTCGAGGTGATGTCGAATGCGGGTAGCAACAATACGCTGGGTTCTGACTTCTGGATTCTGGATGCCTCTTATCTCAAAGTGAGAAATATCCAGTTAGGATATACATTGCCCAAACATATAACTCAGAAGTTCGGTTCCTCCAACCTTCGTTTTTATATATCACTTGATAATCCATTCTCCATCAGCGGATATCGTAAAGGCTGGGATCCGGAAATTAATACAGACGGTAGTTATTATCCTATTCTGTCAACTTATACATTTGGTTTAACCTTAAAATTTTGATGTAAGATGAAGAGTTTAAAATATATAGTAGCATTGGCATTGGCGGCAGGACTGTTTCAAGCTTGTGATTTAGAGCGCTATCCACTGACAGACTTGTCTGAAGAGACTTTTTGGAATAGCGAATCGAATGCGGAACTGGCATTGACTTCTCTTTATAGAGGAAGCCTGACAGACGGCGTAGAGTATAACCCTTCGGATTGGTGGTCCTATCACGGAATGATTATGATGGAGCATCTTTCGGATAATGCTTTTGACCGTCGGGGGGAGAATAATCCTTTCTTCAAGATTTCAAGTGGTAATTTGACGGCTGATAATGCATTTATTAAAAGATATTGGGAAACGTCTTATAAGAGAATAGGTTACTGCAATCGTTTTCTTGTTGGCATTCAGAATAGTTCCGAATCGGCAAAAAAGACACGGATGATTGCTGAGGCCCGCTTTTTACGTGCAACCCAGTATTTTTATCTTGCCAGCTACTTCAAGGATGTTCCTTTGGTAGAGAATGTGCTGACGGGTGAAGAAGCCAACAATGTGACAAAGACTTCACAAGCCGATATCCTGAAATGGTGTGTAACCGAATTTACTGCAGCTGCGGCCGATTTGCCCCGTTTCTCCGCCATTCCGGCGGGAGAAGCCGGACGTGCTTGTAAACAGGCGGCCCTTGCTTTTCTCGGACGTACCTGCATGTTGCAGAAAGATTGGAAAAGTGGAGCAAAGGCTTTCCACGATATTATGGAATTGGGAGATAATGCGATAAACGCCAACTATCAGGAGCTGTTTTATCCTTCTACCGGAACTTCGAACAAGGAGAATATTTTCTACATTCAGTATCTGGAAAACTATCTGGGTACCGGTCTGCCGCAGCATGCACTTTCTGCCAAAGACGGGGGCTGGAGCCTGGTCAATCCGGCTGCTGATTTATACGAATCGTATGAATTTAAGGATGGAACTCCTTTCAGCTATGATGATCCGAGATATGACCCGTCTAATTTAGGAAAGGATCGCGATCCGCGTCTGGATTATACAATTTACTATAATGGTGCCATCTTTATGGGTACAGAGTATAAGATGAGTCCTGACTATAGTGCAGCCAAGAAAGAGAAGCTCGATTATACGAGCGAGGCTTCCAGAACCGGCTTTATGATGAGGAAATATTTTGAAGAATCGACACCTATAAACGATGTACAGAGCGCAAACGGACTGACTCCGATTATTCGTTATGCCGAAGTGTTGTTGGGATATCTGGAATGTCTGGTTGAAGATAATCAAACGATCACTCAGGGAACATTGGACGAGACAATCAATGCAGTGAGAGGTCGGGCCAGTGTGAAGATGCCTGTTATTACCGAAGTGAATCCGGCTAAACTTCGTGAGATCGTGCGTCACGAACGTCGCATTGAGTTGGCTATGGAAGGTATTCGCTACTGGGATATCATGCGATGGGGGATTGCACATGAAGTGTTGTCCCAGAAAATATGGGGTGCTCCCTATCCAAATTCAACTCAGTATGCAACAACGACCAAGGAGGTTGATCCGACAGGGAAGTGCCGTTGGTATGTTGGAAAACGTGCTTTCCGCAATCCGACAGATTATACATGGCCGATTCCACAGTCTGAACAGAATATTAATCCTAATTTACGCGACTAATTTAATAGCTTAAGTAATGAGACAATATGTATTATTGGCTTGTCTCTCTCCGGTAGCATGCCTGATGGCTGCTACCGGTCAGAAGGGAGGGAAAGCCCAACAAAAAGTTAACGATCGGAAGCTCCCCAATGTTGTGTTTATCTATGCTGATGACCTCGGCTATGGTGATTTGGAATGTTACGGTGCAAAGAATGTGCAGACACCCCATGTAAATCGTTTGGCAGCTGAGGGGATCCGCTTTAATAATGCCCATGCTACAGCAGCTACAAGTACCCCATCCCGTTATTCCATGCTTACCGGAGAGTATGCCTGGCGTCGTCCGGGCACGGATATTGCGGCAGGCAATGCAGGGATGATTATCCGCCCCGAGCGTTATACGATGGCTGACATGTTTAAAAACGCCGGTTATGCTACTGCTGCTATCGGCAAATGGCATTTAGGATTGGGAGATAAGGATGGGGAACAAGATTGGAATGCTCCGTTGCCGACTGCTTTAGGAGATATCGGTTTTGATTATTCCTATATAATGGCTGCAACCGCTGATCGTGTTCCGTGTGTTTTTATAGAAAATGGTAAGGTGGCCAATTATGATCCCTCTGCTCCGATTGAGGTCAGTTATCGTAAACCGATTGAAGGAGAACCATTGGGAAAGGATCACCCGGAGTTGTTGTTCAATCTGAAGTCAAGCCATGGACATGATATGGCTATTGTCAATGGCATTGGTCGTATCGGATATATGAAAGGGGGAGGCAAGGCCTTGTGGAAAGACGAGAATATTGCTGATTCGATAACTTCACATGCCATAGGTTTCATTCGTGAGCATAAGGACGAGCCGTTCTTTATGTATTTTGCGACGAACGATGTTCATGTCCCTCGTTTTCCGCACGATCGCTTCCGTGGTAAAAATCCGATGGGATTGCGCGGAGATGCAATAGTCCAGTTTGACTGGAGTGTAGGTCAGATTATGGATACGCTTGATAAGCTGGGATTATCAGAAAATACCCTCATTATACTGTCCAGTGATAACGGGCCGGTTGTTGATGATGGCTATCAGGATCGGGCAGAGGAGTTGCTGAACGGGCATAGTCCCGCAGGACCGTTACGTGGTAATAAGTACAGTGCTTTTGAAGGTGGAACCCGTATTCCCGCTATTGTCCGGTGGCCGAAGGGAGCTGCTTCAGCCGAGGTTTCCAATGCTTTAGTTTCACAAATTGATTGGTTTGCTTCTTTGGCTTCATTGGTTGGAGCAGGGCTACCCAAAGGAGCGGCACCTGACAGTTTTAACTTTCTGGATACTTGGTTAGGCAAGAATCAGTCCGATCGTCCATGGGTGATAGAGCAGGCTTCAAATCACACTTTGTCGGTCCGTACCAAAGATTGGAAGTATATTGAGCCGAATGACGGACCTGCCATGATTACGTGGGGACCTAAAATAGAAACCGGTAATTTGAGTACCCCCCAATTATATCATGTAGCAGATGATGTGGCGGAACGGAAGAACGAAGCTTCTTTATATCCGGAGCGGGTTTTTGAATTACAGAATATATTAAGGCATGTCCGGATGAAAAATCTGAAACCTTAGAAAACTTCTTGGCAGAAACAGGATGCCGTCTTAATGATAATATCGTTGAGGCGGCATCTTTTTTAGATGTGCTTTATATTTAATTTCATTATTTTCATGACAGAACAAGATTCTTGCCTATCTTTGTACTCAGGCTCCATTGACCTCATCAGAAATTACTCTTGAACAAATTTAATATGACAAACGAAAAAATGAAATTGCTAAACTGTACCTTAGGGGTGGTAGCGGGGGTATCTTTGCCGGCTACTGCTTTGGCCGGAGCGCCGCAGTCTGCACAAGAACAAACAGAAAAACAGCCCAACATTATCCTGATTGTTGCCGATGACTTGGGATACGGAGACTTAAGTTGTTATGGTGCCCATCGAATACAGACTCCGGGCATGGACCGTATAGCCAATGAAGGTATTCGGTTTACACAGGGATTCTGTACCGCAGCTACGTCCACTCCGAGCCGTTATTCGGTCATGACCGGGAAGTATCCCTGGAGCAATGTCGAAGCTAAGATTTTGCCGGGTAATGCCGCGTTGATTATTGATCCACAGAAGATAACATTGCCAAAACTGATGAAGCAGGCAGGGTATACTACCGGTTCTGTCGGTAAATGGCATATCGGTCTGGGAGACGGGCATGTAGACTGGAATAAGGAAGTACATCCTGGTGCTGCCGAGATCGGTTACGATTATTCATTCATTCAGGCAGCGACGAATGATCGTGTTCCTTGTGTTTTTCTGGAAAATGGAAAAGTGGTCGGGCTGGATCCGAATGACCCTCTTTATGTGGATTATCGGAAAAATTTCCCTGGCGAACCCACCGGTAAAGACAATCCGGAGTTGTTGCGTATGCACCCCAGTGTGGGGCATGCAGGTTCCATCGTGAATGGGGTGCCTCGTATTGGTTTCCAGAAAGGCGGTAAGGCGGCACAGTGGAAAGATGAAGAAATGGCAGGATTATTTCTGGATAAAGCCAAACAATTTGTTGATGAAAACAAGGATAAACCTTTCTTTCTCTATTATGGACTTCATCAACCGCATGTACCTCGTGTGCCTAACGAACGTTTTGTCGGGAAGTCGGGTATGGGGCCTCGTGGCGACGTGATTCTGGAAGCTGATTGGTGTGTAGATCAATTTCTGAAAGAATTGGATAAACTGGGATTGGCAGAGAATACCATCGTGATTCTGACAAGTGACAACGGTCCGGTACTTGATGATGGCTACAAAGATGATGCTGTTGAATTGGTGGGTGATCACCAAATAGCCGGGCCCTTACGCGGGGGTAAAACAAGCATGTTTGATGGGGGAACCCGTATACCATTTATGCTTCGCTGGCCGGCCAGGGTGAAGCCTCAGGTATCAGATGTATTTGTTTGCCAGATGGATCTATTAGCTTCATTTGCTTCACTTCTGGGACAAAGTTATCCTGATGAAGTGGATAGTCAGAATACGATGGATGCTTTTTTAGGTAAGAGTAAAAAGGGTCGTAAAGAGTTAGTGATCGAAGGGATGTTCAATTATGCTTATCGTCAGGGTGACTGGGCACTGATTCCCCCTTATTATAATCCCTATAGTAAAGAAGACGGTGACTTTATCGGTTTAGGCTATGGCTATAAACTCTATAATCTGAAATCGGATATCGGTCAGCAGGAGAATCTGGCAGAGAAGTACCCTAAAAAGTTGGGTGAACTAATCAATCGTTTTGAATACCTGAAGGCGCATTCGGACAAGGTGACAAGGTATTGATTATCCATATGTCCGTCATGAACCCAATCCAAAAGAGGCTATTCGAATTATTCGGATAGCCTCTTTCAGTTATATCACAAGAAGGGGGCGGAACTATTTTTCCAATAAGTTTTTCAGAAAATCGTCCAGTTCTTTATCCAGTCCTTTCAGAAGTTCATCATTTACTAACAGTGTATCATCGTCTACAAGCAAAAGGTCGGAGATCGTCTCTTTATCTTCGTCTACCAATACGAAAGAATAAGGTTTAAGGATAGTCAACTTATCGAAACTTCCACCTTCTTTCATACGGCAGAGCATGGTGCGGAAGATTCTTTCAGCATCTTCGTAAAAGTCATCTCCCTCGTAGGCTGTCCATTCATCAATGGTTACACTGGATAATTCTTCATCTTCATCATCATAGATGAAGAGCTCACCGGAATTTTGGTTCGGTTGAATATGGATATCTGTGACGATGGTCTGTTCGCATCCACAGGTATATTTGTTAATTGCTTTTTGAATCGCAGATTCGATAATGGCTTGTGACTGCTGACTAAGTTTCATATCTTTTAGCTCTTTTTATTTAGCTCAAAGGTATAAAAAAAATAAGAACCCTTGCATGATTTCTTTAAAAATCATCATTAAATCTACTCATTTGGCCTTTAAGTTTGCCTAATCCCTCGGCCCTTTCCTTCAATTCGTTCACATAAAGGCTGGTCAGGTAGTAGTTGGGAATTCTGCTAAAGTCTATATCACTGCTCTTCAGTGAATCGATTTTATCTATTTTACGTGCAAATTCCTGTGCTTTGATAGCCCATTTCTCTGCTTCTTCCACACTATCTTTCATTTCGTGGTATAGGGCCAGATTGAAAGCTGCACGCATTTTCTTTTTGTCATTTTTAGTTGCTTCGAAAGCTTGTTCCCAAAGTTTTGATGCTTTGTCCCATTCATTTTCTTTCACATAGACGGCTGCGTCGCGCATTGCTACCGAGCCACTGATGAAGTAATAACGATAGGCTGTTTTCCAGTACGGCAGTATCTTGCTTACCGGAATGCTACCGGCAAACTCAGAGGATTCGCGAATCATTTGTTTGTCATCCGGGAGACGTGAGCGGACAAACGCTTCGGTATTTCCGTACTCTTCCCAAAAAATGCTGTCGTTGCTGTTGATCGTTACCATCGGGCTTTTCCGTCCCGGAAGATAAATCTTCACCGTAGGATAGATTTTAGTATCTAATGTACCATAATAAGTGTTCCATTCGGGAATATAACTGAAAACACGTGTTGATTTCATTTGCAAGTTTTCAAGTGAAATGATGAAATCAACACCTAAAGTCTGTGTCAAGGTCCGGACCTCTTCTTGGCTGAGGGTTGATTCACGAGGTCTGAAGTCCCGTGCGCGCAGAGCCGAATCACAAATAACGACTTCGTTAAAATAATTCTGCTCAGCTATGGCTTTGGCCAGTGCCTCGGTAGTGAGCACGGGCTGGCCGTCGTGATAGGATACTGCCCGGCTGAGTTCATTTTTATCTTTTATTTTATTTTCTTTGGGAGGTAAGGTATTATCAGGTGTGGCACTGACATTATTTACGATTGCCACCCGTTTCAACTCGTTAGGAAAACTGATTTCCGCAGGGAGCATATAATCAATGGAAAGTTGCTCAACAGTCTGGCAGGAACTGAAAGACACAAGGAGCAATACGAACAGAATATACGGATATTTTGTCATAGCCTGTTTTTTTACTTTTCTGAAAGAACAAAAATACGATTTTGATTGAATATAGAAAAGCCTCGAACAGTTTTTAACCGTTCAAGGCTTTTATTAAGGAGTTACGGGTTCTTTATATACTTAACTGTTCCGTCCGTGACAATTTTTATATTTTTTTCCGCTTCCACATGGGCAGGGATCATTGCGTCCTACTGTTTTTTCGGCACGGATGGGTTCACGTTTCACGGCTTCGCGCGTATCTTGCTGGGCAGCGGCCTGCTGATTCGGATCACTCAGATCTTGTTTTTGTTCCCGATATTTGCTCATGTCCTGACGTTGTTCCGGAGCTGCCTGGCGTACTTCTACGCGTCTGGCCGCTTCTTGCTGTTCTTCAGTTGGTTCGGCTACAGGAATCTGACCACGCATCAGGATGGATACAGTCTGATTATTGATCTTGTTTACCATATTATCAAACAAAGTCACCGATTCCAGTTTATAGATCAATAGCGGATCTTTCTGTTCGTAACTTGCGTTCTGTACCGAATGTTTCAGTTCGTCCAGTTCACGTAAGTTTTCTTTCCAAGACTCGTCGATGACATGGAGCAAGATCGATTTTTCGAATGATTTCACTACTTCTTTCGATTCGCTTTCGTAAGCAGCTTTCAGGTTGCAAGAGATATTGTACATACGTTTTCCGTCCGTGATCGGAATCAGGATGTTTTCGTACATATGTCCTTGGTTCTCGTACACTTGCTTGATCACCGGATTGGCTATCTGTGCCAGACGTTCTGTCTTGCGCTTGAAGTTAGCCATTGCCACATCGAATGTTTTATCTGCCAGTTTATCCTTTTTCTCGTTGCGGAACTCTTCTTCTGTGAAAGGAACCTCCATTGCGAGCGTTTGGAGCAAGTCCAGCTTACATTCTTCGTAGTCTGCATTGTTCTCGATAGCGGCGGCACAACGGTCCCAAATCATATTAACGATATCCATTCCGATACGTTCACCCATCAGCGCATGGCGGCGTTTGGTATAAACAACCGTACGTTGCTTATTCATTACATCGTCATACTCCAACAGACGTTTACGGATACCGAAGTTGTTTTCTTCTACCTTTTTCTGTGCACGCTCGATGGAGTTGGAGATCATCTTGTGCTCGATCATTTCACCTTCCTGGAATCCCAGTTTATCCATCACGCTGGCGATACGGTCGGAAGAGAAGAGGCGCATCAGGTCGTCCTCGAGTGAAACGAAGAAGACAGATGAACCCGGGTCACCCTGACGTCCTGCACGTCCGCGCAACTGACGGTCTACACGGCGTGACTCGTGACGTTCGGTACCGATGATTGCCAAACCGCCTGCTGCTTTTACTTCAGGACTCAGCTTGATGTCCGTACCACGACCGGCCATGTTTGTAGCAATGGTTACCGTACCGCTCAAACCTGCTTTAGCAACGATGTCTGCCTCCCTCTGGTGAAGTTTCGCATTCAATACGTTGTGTTCGATCTTGCGCATGGTCAGCATCTTGCTCAGCATCTCGGAGATTTCTACCGAAGTAGTACCCACCAATACCGGGCGTCCTGCCTGTACCAGTTGTTCTATTTCTTCGATTACGGCTTTATACTTTTCGCGTTTTGTTTTATAAACGCGGTCATTCATGTCTTTGCGGGCAATCGGTCGATTGGTCGGAATCACGACTACATCCAGTTTGTAAATGTCCCACAACTCACCGGCTTCTGTTTCGGCCGTACCAGTCATACCCGAGAGTTTATGATACATACGGAAGTAGTTCTGCAGAGTGATGGTGGCAAAAGTTTGTGTGGCAGCTTCTACTTTCACACCTTCCTTCGCTTCGATGGCCTGATGCAGTCCGTCTGAGTAACGGCGGCCTTCCATGATACGTCCTGTTTGTTCGTCAACGATCTTCACTTGTCCGTCGATTACCACATACTCATCATCCTTTTCGAACATGGTGTATGCCTTCAGCAACTGGTTGATGGTGTGTACACGTTCTGACTTGATGGCATAATTGGTCAGCAAGGCATCTTTCTTTTCAAGCTTTTGTTCGTCGCTCAATCCATGTTCGTTTTCCAATTCCGAAAGTTGGGCGGCTATGTCCGGCAATACGAATAAAGTCGGATCTTCCGAGTTACCGGTGATCAGGTCTACACCTTTATCTGTCAGATCTACGCTGTTCAACTTTTCGTCAATCACGAAGTACAATGGATCTGTTGCTTCATGCATGCGTTTGTTGTTTTGCTCCATGTAGATCTCTTCCGTTTTCAGCATACCGGCTTTGATTCCCTGTTCACTGAGGAATTTGATCAATGCCTTATTTTTAGGCAGTGCTTTGTGGCTGCGGAACAGAGCGAGAAATCCTTCTTCCACCTCTTTCTTATCATTCGAGTTGATAAGTCTCTTAGCCTCCGATAAGTATTTAGTTGCTAACTCTTTCTGTTTCTCCACAAGGCGTTCTACCAATGGGCGGAGTTGCTCAAAGAGTTGGTCTTCGCCTTTGGGCACGGGACCTGAAATAATCAACGGAGTACGGGCATCGTCAATCAATACCGAGTCCACCTCGTCGACGATGGCATAGTTGTGCTGGCGCTGTACAAGGTCTTTCGGGCTGATAGCCATATTATCACGCAGATAGTCGAAACCGAATTCATTGTTCGTTCCGAAAGTGATGTCTGCCAAATAAGCCTGACGGCGTGCGTCAGAGTTGGGTTGGTGACGGTCGATGCAGTCCACGCTGAGTCCGTGGAACATATAAAGCGGTCCCATCCATTCGGAGTCACGTTTAGCCAGATAGTCGTTCACGGTTACTACATGTACGCCGTTTCCGGTCAGGGCATTCAGGAATACGGGAAGCGTAGCTACAAGAGTCTTACCTTCACCGGTCGCCATTTCGGCAATTTTCCCTTTGTGCAGTACTACACCGCCAAACAACTGTACGTCGTAGTGAACCATGTTCCATACCGTGTCATTTCCACCGGCATTCCAATGATTCTGCCAGATGGCTTTGTCACCTTCGATGCGTACGAAGTCTTTGGTAGCCGCCAGGGTGCGGTCGAAATCTGTAGCTGTAACTACTATTTCTTCGTTTTCAGAGAAACGTTTGGCAGATTCTTTCACGATGGAGAAAGCTACCGGCAATACTTCGTCAAGTGCTTTTTCGTATATCTCTAATATTTCTTTTTCAATTTTGTCGATCTGAGCGAATACTTCTTCGCGGTCTTCCAGTTCCACGCTTTCGATGCCTGCTCTGAGTTCGTCAGCTTTAGCACGTTCTTTGCTTGCCGAGTTGCGGATGTATTCTTTAAGTTCCTCTGTTTTTGCACGGAGGCCGTCATTGTCAAGCTTAGCAACCTCTGGGTAAGCGGCTTTGATCTTGTCTACCCAGGGTTGAATTTCTTTCATGTCTCGTGTGGATTTGTTTCCGAAAATCGAGCTTAAAAATTCATTAAATCCCATTATCTATTATTTATGTTTATTATTTACTAAATTGATTCAACTGCGCAAAGTTACATTAAAATGCTGATTTATTTGCGCTTTGCACACTGTTTTTTGTGTGGAAAGTGTCACCGGATGTCGGTAATCGGAGTTGCAGTGCATGCGTTCGGGGCCCGTATTCTCAGGATGTGAGCTACGGTAGGAGCTATGTGGTCGACGGTTACGGGCGTGTTGATTACGGCCGGTTTTACGCCACTGCCCAGAAAAATAAGCGGAGACGGAATATGTGCTTTCCGGACCACTTTATGGTCGGATGTATTTTCATTGACGATGGTCCAGCCCGGCAATACGTCGATCAACAGATCGCCCGAGCGTTTACGGTGGAAGCCATTCCGTATCATTGAGATGTCCGGTGTCCAGGCCCCCAATAACAGGCGTTTACCCGAATAAACCTCGTTTACCCCACTAAACTGGATCAGGAATTCAGCGGCTTTTTCCTGAATATCTGCCAAATCCAGTTGTTTTTCTTCTATCAGTTTATGGTTGAGATAAATTTGCTGGTCGTAGTAGGCTTCCACGTATTGTCCCTGACCGTAAGTAGCCATCAGATACATGTTCAACAGGGCCGCACAACGGTTCAGGTGGAACTCTCCGGTCGGAACCCGGTAGAGTCCCCGGTCTGCCGATTCAGTATCGGTATATCCGGTGGAAGTGATAAAGAAGACAACGTTCTGTAAGCCTACTTTCTTGTCGATGATATCCAGCAAAGAAGCAATGCTGCGGTCGAGGCGAACGTAGGTATCCTGCATCTCCATAGCGCATTCCTGTACGCTTTTGTGAGCATAATTGCCGGCGTAATAGGTGAGTGAGAGCATGTCGGGAGTATTGTCTTTTCCCATTGTGCTCTTATCCAGAAGCTCCTCGGTCAGCAAGTTAACTTCATCGTTGATAAAAGGGCTTGTAATCAGCCGTTTGTATTTATTGATGCGGTCATCGTCAAATTTATATTTAAAGGCTGCGTCCCTCCATTCGGGTAGGAATGTGTAATTTTGCATGGGGTGGACAGGAGTCCACGTCATATCGGCAATGCGGAAGTCTACGGCATTCCGATCGTTATATTGGCTCACCCACCATGGAAATTCACTATAATAAGTTGTTCCGCACCATTTTCCGGTAGTATTGTTGAGCCAGAATGCGCCATTTCCGGCATGTCCGGCTGCAAGAATGGCAGCGTCACGGAAGGGGGCGATAGCATATACTAATCCTTCGTTGCGGGTAGCTATTTTGAGTTCGTCGGCAATTGTTGAGGTCAGGAGATGTGAAGGAGAAGAACTTTCATTCGTGTAATTACCCATAAATGAAGGATCGTCTACACAACTCACGGTGCGCAGGATCGACACATCCATCCAGCGTTTACCGATGATTCCGTTGACCGAAGGAGTGGTGCCTGTATAAATGGCTGCGATGGCCGATGCGCGGTCTGTGCCACAGAAAGTATATTCGGCATTCCGGAATACGCGTCCTTCTTTCCAAAGCCGCCTGAAGCCTTTGTCGCCATACAAAGTTGAAAAAGCTTCCAGATAGTCCGTACGTAACTGGTCGATTGTAAGTCCCACCACTAATTTCGGAGTAGTGGGAAGTGGCTGGGCTTGCAGCCCGGTAAAAGTAAGTACGGTCAGTATGGAGGTTAATAGTCCTTTCATTTAGCTTTTTTGTATGTCAGTATAAGGTTGCTTGCAGAACGTATCAGCAAACTGAGTGCCAAAGGTAATACTGCTAAGTCGAAATTTTGTGGTATTACAGGGAAAAACGCTATAAAAAGTGTTAAAACCATGCAATTCAGCAGATGATACCTACTTTTGCGCTGCTTCCGTTCATCGTTTATGAAGAAAGGGAGGCAGAGCAGATGTCCCGGGTGAAAGACAAATAACAAGTAATTCGCCCCCACCGTGGGATGCTCGGAGAAAAGAGCAAGGAAAGCAATAATGCATCCTGCGATACCTGCTGCGGCGAATACTGCTATATCCAGTCCCCAAAGACTTTTCTTTTTTCGCAGGCCATAGACCGTAGCTATGCCGATGCCGATAAAAAACAGAAGAGATAGGCGGATGGGGGTAAGTGTATCCCAGATGTCACTTTCTGCAGGTGCGGATACGTCCGGTTCGCAGTCGATAATTTTTTGAGTGGCGGTCACTAACGGTCTGTTTTCGGATGCGTTAACGATGCGCGCTTTGTCAAAAGCATCCATCAGATAGAATGGTGAGAACATCATTTGTCTTTCGCTGATGGGGCGGTCGGCCTGGCTGCCGATGCAGAAGTCGATTCCGAATTGTGCCCAGGGGTGTCCTTTCGTGTATTGGTGAACAATATCTCGATAAGATTTAGTCTCGTTATTTTCGGTATATGTATTGCTGAAGAGCAGTTGGCTGCCACTTTTTTGCAGGCTCTCTTCCACTTTGTCCCGTGGTCGGGTAGCACAATTATCGTAGAAAAAATTATAGCGGTATATCCGGTTTTCCGGGCGGTAATTTTCTTCCAGAAGGGTGATTAACTGTTGTTGTTCTTCGGCTGTCAGATTGAGCGTCTGCTGCCATACACTGCGTCCGAAGTATTCATATTCGACGGCAAAATGACGGTAATCTTCCACTCCCAACCGGTAGTCGGCATTGCCGAGTGCAAAACGTAGCGTAAAGTTAGGGGTGTTGAAACTGAACAGGCCGTAGTTGTACACCCTATCGATACCCCGTGCCGGTTCTTCATAGCGGATGGCAGTATGTCCGAATAACGAATAGATTTCTTCCCCCGGAGCGCACGTCAGCAGGCTGATTCGGACAGAATCAGGCGAGGATGGACTCTCTGTTCCCCATGTCAGGATGGTGAAGAAAGAAAAAAATATCAGGAGCAAATGTCGCAACTTTGAGTTCATGTGGCAAAGATACTGCTTTTGCGGGATAAAATACTCGATTAAGTGAATAAATCTGTCACTTTTTCCCGACCGCCGGGCTGTTTGTGTCGGAGCGCCGGGCTGCATACATCCGACCGCCGGGCTACGGGGACCGGAGTGCCGGGCTACAAATCTTTTTGTGATAAGTTTACCGGGGATGGCATCGGCAGCGGCGGTATCTTGTTTCTTCTGTTATTGTTATGTTCTGTATTGTATTGTTCTGTATTGTATTGTAGGTTTTTCTGGGTTTTTATACATACGTAAGGCGTTGCTAATCAATGGTGAAAACTGGATGTTTGGTTTTGGGTTTTCTGCCTTCCTTTTCGTGTGCTTTTCAGGCGGGTTTTCTGTTTTAAAACGTGTTTCTTCGATAGCTCGTCAAGTCGTCTTTTGGGGGCTTTTCTTTGCCTCCCAATGCTTTTTATTTCTTATTTCAGTATGCAAATAAATTTTATCCCTTATCTTTGCACCCTCAAACAGAGAGAAAGTGAACTTAATTATCGATATTGGAAATACAGTAGCCAAGGTAGCGCTTTTTGACCAAACTTCTATGGTAGAAGTTGTTTACGATTCTAATCAATCTCTGGATTGTTTAGAGGCAGTTTGCAGCAAATATAATGTTCGAAAAGCGATTGTTGCCACTGTTATAGACTTAAACGAATGTGTGTTGGCTCAGTTGGGTAAGCTCCCTGTACCCATTTTATGGTTGAATTGCAATACGCCGCTTCCGGTAACGAATCTGTATGAAACACCTGAAACTCTCGGCTATGACCGGATGGCTGCTGTTGTAGCGGCCAACGATCAGTTTCCCGGTAAAGACATTCTGGTGATTGATGCGGGTACATGTATCACTTATGAATTTATTGACTCTTTGGGGCAATATCATGGTGGAAATATTTCGCCCGGATTATGGATGCGTCTCAAAGCGCTTCATCAGTTCACCGGGCGTTTGCCTTTGATCAATGCGGAAGGACGCCTGCCGGATATGGGAAAAGATACTGAAACAGCCATTCGTTCCGGAGTGAAAAAAGGGATAGAATACGAAATTGCAGGGTATATTACGGCTATGAAGCATAAATATCCTGAACTTTTGGTTTTTTTAACGGGCGGAGATGATTTTTCTTTTGATACGAAATTAAAAAGTGTCATCTTTGCAGATAGATTTTTAGTGTTGAAAGGATTAAATAGAATATTAAACTATAATAATGGTAGGATATAAACAGACACTTTGTGCGCTTCTGCTCACGATATTATTACCCGGAGTGGCAATCGCTCAAAATAATACAAACTCTCCTTATACACGATATGGCTATGGTCAGTTGGCTGATCAGGCATTTGCAAATAGTAAAGCAATGGGAGGGATTGCTTATGGGTTGCGCAATGGATCACATATTAATCCGTTAAATCCTGCTTCTTACACAGCGATTGATTCGTTGACTTTTCTTTTCGACGGAGGGTTTTCGATGCAAAATACCAACTTCAGTAGTGAAGGAACAAAGCTGAATGCGAAAAATTCAAGTTTTGACTACATCGCCATGCAGTTCCGTTTGCAAAAATGGATAGCCATGAGTATTGGTTTGTTGCCTTATTCGAGTGTCGGCTATAGCATGGCAAAAGCAGATAAAGACGTTGCGTCGGAAGATGCGCAGAATGTGACTACATTTTCCGGAGACGGCGGGTTGCATCAGCTTTATGTAGGTTTTGGAGTGAAAGTGCTTAAAAATTTGTCTGTCGGTGCGAATGTGTCTTACTTTTGGGGTGAAATAACACGTACGGCACGCATTGCTTTCCCGAATAATGAAAATGCTTTTACTTTTCAAAATGTTGATTATTTGTCCGTTCGCGACTATAAATTGGATTTTGGGGCACAGTATACACAACAGTTTGGCAGAAAACATGCTGTTACTTTAGGAGTTGTGTTCTCACCTAAAAAAGATTTGCATAATGAAGCTTATGTGCAAAGGGCAACACTTACCAATTCCAATAGTAACCAGACAGTTGCGGTGAGCACTATCGATACGGTGGCCACCTATGGGACACCAAACAGTTTTGGAGTGGGACTCACCTACGAATATGACAAACGTCTGATCATTGGTGCAGATTTTAATTTGCAGAAATGGGGAGATGTAACCTATATGAATCAACCTAACGCCTTTTGCGATGCAATGAAAATTTCAGTAGGTGCCGAATATATGCCGAATCGTTTTTCACGCAGTTATCTGGCACATATTAAATATCGTGTTGGCGGATATTATTCGGAACCCTACTATAAGATAGGGGGGGAGAGAGCTTCTCGTGAGTATGGAGTGACAGCCGGTTTGGGGTTACCGCTTCCGGGGTCACGTTCGCTAATCAATGTTTCAGCCCAATACATTAAAGTACACGGACTGAGAGCTGGTATGGTAGATGAAAATACATTGCGGTTGAGTCTTGGAATTACCTTTAATGAAGGCTGGTTCTTCAAACGTAAAGTAAAATAACAGAAAGAATAGACGGTATTATATAACAACTAAAATTTAGATACAATGAAAATTAAAACGCTTGTGGCTGTGTTGTTTCTTTCGGCGGGAGCAACAACTGTGGTAGCACAGGACGACGCTAATTGTAATTCGAACAGTAGTATTTCTCACGAAGCGGTGAAAGCAGGCAACTTTAAAGATGCCTATACTCCGTGGAAAGCTGTTTTGGAGAACTGTCCGACTCTTCGTTTCTATACCTTCACAGACGGTTATAAAATTCTGAAAGGGTTGCTGGGACAGATCAAAGACAGAAATTCTGCTGAATACAAACAGTATTTTGACGAGTTGATGAATACCCATGATCTTCGTATGAAGTATACTCAGGAATTTTTGGGAAAAGGTGTGAAAGTATCATCAGAGGACGAAGCTTTGGGGATCAAGGCTGTTGATTATATTGCCTTTGCTCCTAAAATGGATGTAAACCAAGCTTATGAGTGGCTGAAAAAGTCGGTAGATGCTGTAAAAGGTGAATCTTCGGGAGCTACTATATTCTACTTCCTGCAGATGTCACATGATAAACTGAAAACAGATCCTGCCCACAAAGAACAGTTTATTCAGGATTACCTGAGTGCATCCGAATATGTGGACGCTGCCATAGCTGCTGCTGATAAAGAGAGTACAAAGAAAGCGCTTACTGGTATCAAAGACAATTTGGTAGCTCTGTTCATCAATAGCGGTACAGCCGATTGTGAATCACTGCAAGCAATCTATGCTCCCAAAGTAGAAGCTAATCAGACAGATCTGGCTTATTTAAAGAAAGTTATCGACATTATGAAGATGATGAAATGTACAGATAGTGAAGCCTATCAACAAGCTTCATTCTATGTGTATAAAATAGAGCCTTCAGCTGAAGCTGCTACAGGATGTGCCTACCAAGCTTATAAGAAGGGGGATATTGAAACTTCTGTGAAGTTCTTTGATGAAGCGATTAATCTGGAAACGGATAATGCGAAGAAAGCGGAAAAAGCTTATGCTGCTGCCAGTGTTTTAACTACTGCTAAGAAGTTATCTCAGGCAAGATCATATGCTCAGAAAGCAATCAGTTTCAATGAAAACTACGGTGCTCCTTATATCCTTATTGCTAACCTGTATGCAATGAGTCCGAACTGGAGTGATGAATCAGCATTGAATAAGTGTACTTATTTTGTGGTTATTGATAAGTTGCAGAAAGCTAAATCTGTAGATCCGAGTGTTGCAGAAGAGGCTAACAAAATGATCGGTAGATATTCCGCTTATACTCCGCAGGCTAAAGACTTGTTCATGTTGGGTTACAAAGCTGGTGACCGCATCACTATCGGTGGCTGGATTGGAGAGACTACAACGATCAGATAAATTTATGTTGCGACAACAAAGTAACAGTTTATTAAATAAAAGTTTGAGCATAACAATTGTCTTCGGGGCAATTGTTATGCTTCTTTTATTTTCTTCCTGTGGCGGAAGAAATAAGGCAATGGCCGATGCCATTACCGAACGGGATTCCCTGCCTGTCATGGACACGCGAGGGGTGACGACTCTTATATCCGATTCCGGAGTTACGCGTTATCGGGTCAATACTGAAGAGTGGCTGATTTTTGACAAGAAGAAACCCTCGTATTGGGCCTTTGAGAAGGGAATTTATTTGGAGCAGTTCGACTCCTTGTTTCATGTAGATGCAAGTATAAAGGCAGATACGGCTTATTATTACGACCGTGACCGGCTTTGGAAGCTTATTGGGAATGTAGACATTAAAAGTCTGAAAGGAGATCATGTCAGTACCGAATTATTATACTGGAATGAAGCCACCAAGAAAGTATATACCGATAAATTTGTCCAGATGGAGCAGCCCGATCAGGTGATAACCGGATATGGTTTTGAGTCGGATGACCGATTTCTGAAGCCAGTTGTTCACAATATTGCCGGTATATTTTATGTTGATCAAGATGCCGAAAAGGCAAAAACAGATTCTGTAAATTAGTTATGAGTATCATTATTTACCTGTTGATAACCATGGCATTCTCCGCCTTCTTTTCCGGTATGGAGATTGCTTTTGTTTCGGTAGACAAACTTCGTTTTGAAATGGATAGGAAAGGGGGAGTGTCGTCTCGTATTCTTTCGCTTTTCTTCCGGAACCCGAATGATTTTATTTCTACCATGTTGGTCGGGAATAACATTGCTTTGGTTATCTATGGTATATTGATGGCACAGATTATCGGTGATAATTTGCTGGCCGGGTGGATTACCAATCATTTTGTGATGGTATTGATACAGACCGTTATTTCTACATTGATTATCCTGGTAACAGGAGAGTTCTTGCCAAAAACACTTTTTAAGATCAATCCGAATCTGGTTCTGAATGTATGTGCGCTTCCTCTTTTTATCTGTTATATCATTCTTTATCCGATATCCAAATTCTCGTCGGGAGTTTCTTATCTTTTCCTTCGCCTGTTCGGGATGAAAGTGAATAAGGAGGCTTCGGCAAAAGCTTTTGGAAAAGTAGACCTCGATTATTTTGTCCAGTCGAGTATAGATAATGCCGAAAGCGAAGAGACCCTGGATACAGAAGTGAAAATCTTTCAGAATGCTCTCGATTTTTCGACGGTTAAAATACGAGATTGCATTGTTCCCCGTACGGAAGTAGTAGCCGTTGCATTGGATACCTCGCTTGAGGAACTTAAAAACCGGTTTGTGGAATCCGGAATATCAAAAATAATTGTTTATGACGGAAACATAGACAATGTCGTGGGGTACATTCATTCGTCGGAAATGTTCCGTAACCCGAAAGACTGGCGCGACCATGTGAAAGAGGTACCTATTGTGCCCGAAACAATGGCTGCCCATAAGCTGATGAAACTGTTTATGCAGCAAAAGAAGACTATTGCCGTAGTAGTGGATGAGTTCGGAGGAACTTCGGGCATTGTCAGTCTGGAAGATCTTGTTGAAGAAATTTTTGGTGACATAGAGGATGAACATGACAATACTTCCTATATCTGCAAGCAAATCGGAGAACATGAATATGTGCTTTCGGCCCGTCTTGAAATAGAGAAAGTAAATGAAACTTTCGATTTGGACCTCCCGGAGTCCGATGACTATCTGACAGTGGGAGGATTAATCTTGAATCAGTATCAGAGTTTCCCAAAATTGCACGAATTGGTATCCGTGGGTAAATATCAGTTTAAAATAATTAAGGTTACAGCAACGAAAATCGAACTTGTTCGGCTGAAAGTGATGGAATAATGATCGATAACTGTAATTTTTTAGCTAATAAATAGATGCATATTAGCATTTTTTGTATCTTCGTGCGCTAAAACCAAAGATGAAGAAAATAATAATAACAAATAAATCGTATTAATCAAAATGGCAACATTACAAAACATTAGATCCAAAGGACCCCTGTTGGTGATCGTTATTGGTTTGGCTTTGTTTGCTTTCATTGCGGGCGATGCCTGGAAAGTTCTCCAGCCACACCAGTCGCATGATGTAGGCGAAGTCAACGGAGAAACTCTTTCTGCTCAGGACTACCAGAATATGGTAGAAGAATATACTGAAGTCATCAAGTTCTCCAGCGGAATGAGTTCATTGAACGATGAACAAACCAATCAGGTGAAAGACGAAGTATGGCGTAGCTACGTGAACAATAAACTGATTGAAAAAGAAGCGAAGAAGCTGGGGATTACAGTTTCAAAGGCTGAAATTCAGTCTATCATCAACGAAGGTGTGAATCCGTTGCTGCAACAGACTCCGTTCCGCAATCCGCAAACGGGTGCTTTCGATAAAGATATGTTGAAGAAATTTTTGTCTGACTATTCTAAAATGGACAAAACTAAGATGCCGTCTCAATATGTAGAATACTATGAAGGCATGCATAAACTTTGGTCATTCGTTGAAAAAACTCTGATTCAGAGCCGTCTGGCTGAAAAATATCAGGCATTGGTGACAAAGGCTCTTTTCTCTAACCCGGTTGAAGCACAAGATGCTTTCGATGCAAGAGTGAACCAATCGGATGTACTGTTGGCTGCTGTGCCTTATTCTTCAATTGTTGATTCTACCATTACAGTGAAAGAGTCAGAGCTGAAAGATCTCTATAATAAGAAGAAAGAACAGTTCAAACAATATGTTGAAACACGCAATATCAAATATATCGACGTACAGGTGACTGCCAGTGCGGAAGATAAAGCGGCTATTCAGCAGGAAGTGACTGATTATACAAATCAGTTGGCTACTGCTAATGGTGATTATACTACTTTCATCCGTTCGACAGGATCTGAATATCCTTACGTTGATTTGTATTATACTAAAAGAGCTTTTCCGTCAGATGTAGTTGCACGGATGGATTCAGCCTCAGTGGGACAGGTATATGGTCCTTATTATAATGCCGGTGATAATACCATTAACTCTTTCAAGGTTTTGTCTAAAGTGGCTGCTGCCGATTCTGTACAGTTCCGTCAGATTCAGGTTTATGCTGAAGATGCTGCTAAAACAAAAGTTTTGGCTGATAGTATTTATACAGCAATTAAAGGTGGGGCCGACTTCACCGCTTTGGCTAAAAAGTATGGACAGACAGGTGAATCCAACTGGATTTCTTCTGCTAACTACGAAAATGCACAGATTGATGGTGACAACCTGAAGTTTATCACCACGATCAACAACTTGGGAGTGAACGAACTCTCTAATGTAGCATTGGGACAGGGTAACATCATTTTGCAGGTTACTGACAAGAAAGCTGTGAAAGATAAATATAAAGTTGCCGTAATCAAACGCGCAGTTGACTTCAGCAAAGAAACTTATAATAAGGCATATAATGACTTCAGTCAGTTTATCGCAGCCAATCCGACGGTAGAAAAGATGGCGGCTAATGCTGAAGAAGCAGGTTATAAATTGCTTGAAAGAAATGATTTGTATAGCTCGGAACACGGAATCGGTGGTATCAGAGGAACCAAAGAAGCTCTGAAATGGACATTTGCTGCAAAACCCGGTGAAGTTTCCGGTTTGTATGAATGTGGTGAGAGCGATCGTATGCTGGTTGTCGGCCTGGTTAACGTGATCGAAGAAGGTTATCGTCCTTTGGCTCAGGTTCAGGATCAGTTAAGAGCAGAAATCATTCGTGATAAGAAGGCTGAAAAAATTATGGCTGACATGAAGGCTGCCAATGCAACTTCTTTCGATCAGTATAAATCAATGGCCAATGCAGTGAGCGATTCAGTGAAACACGTAACATTTGCGGCTCCTGCCTATGTAGCTGCTTTGCGTAGTAGCGAACCGCTGGTAGGTGCTTATGCATCGGTAGCCGATATTAATAAACTGAGCGCTCCTATCAAAGGTAATGGCGGTGTATTTGTATTGCAGGTATATGCCAAAGATAAGTTGAATGAAACATTCGATGCCAAGGCAGAGGAGGTTACTCTGGAAAATATGCATGCCCGTCTGGCTGCCCGTTTCATGAACGATCTTTATCTGAAAGGTGATGTAAAAGACAAGCGTTACCTGTTCTTCTAAAAACAAGACTCGTTTTCTTCAGAAAATAGTTTTATAGATAAAAGGTCATTCCTTGTGGAATGGCCTTTTCTTTTTGTTCTCTCTTTCCTTCTTCTTATTAACTTTTGTCCTTTCTCTTTTCAAAAATCAACTTTTATTCCTTACATTTGCATGAATAAATAAATATTTGTAGTAAATATGCCCAAATATCCGCTTTTAGGAATGACTCTTACCGAATTGCAATCTGTTACCAAAGACTTGGGGATGCCGGCTTTTGCGGCCAAACAGATAGCTTCCTGGTTGTACGATAAAAAAGTGACTTCTATTGACGAAATGACTAATTTGTCGTTGAAGCATAGAGAATTGCTGAAAGGCGAGTACGATTTGGGAGTAGTCGCACCCGTGGATGCTATGCGTTCCATAGATGGTACGGTGAAGTATCTTTATCGCGTGGGAGAGAACCATTTTGTTGAAGCGGTATATATTCCTGATGAAGACCGGGCGACACTGTGTGTGTCTTCCCAGGTGGGGTGTAAAATGAACTGCAAATTTTGCATGACGGGCAAGCAAGGATTTACAGCAAGTCTGACTGCCAATCAGATTTTAAATCAGATCGCGGCATTGCCGGAGCGGGACAAGTTGACTAATGTCGTTATGATGGGGATGGGTGAACCGCTTGACAACTTGGATGAAGTTTTAAAAGCATTGCATATCCTGACAGCTTCGTATGGATACGGTTGGAGTCCAAAACGTATAACTTTGTCGTCGGTGGGGTTACGGAAGGGACTACAGCGTTTTATTGAAGAAAGCGAGTGCCATCTGGCCATCAGCCTGCATTCTCCCTTTCCTTCACAGCGTTCAGAGTTGATGCCTGCCGAAAGAGCCTTCTCGATAAAAGAGATGGTCGATCTGTTAAAAAACTATGATTTTAGTAAACAACGCAGACTTTCGTTTGAATACATTGTTTTTAAAGGCGTCAATGATTCGTTGATTTATGCCAAAGAGCTGGTAAAGTTACTTCGTGGGCTTGATTGCCGGATGAATCTGATTCGCTTTCATGCCATTCCCGGAGTGGATCTTGAAGGTGCCGATATGGAGACTATGACGGCATTTCGTGATTATCTGACGTCGCACGGATTGTTTACTACGATTCGCGCTTCAAGGGGAGAAGATATTTTTGCTGCCTGTGGTATGTTATCGACTGCCAAGCAGGAAGAGAGTGACAAGAATTAATATAAATTATCAGCTTCGTAGACTATATGTATACGGTGATTTCGTAGTTTTGTGAAAACATTAAAATTGATGCATATGAAAAAGTACCTGTTTTACCTCAGTATGGCTCTTGTAGCAGTAGTATTGTTTTCTTGTAAAGGCGGCAAGAAAAGTGTGTTTACTCCAACTTCCAGCGGACGTGCTTACGAAATCCTGGTGGTCGTTGATAATCCTGTGTGGGAGCGTCCTGCCGGTAGAGCTTTGTACAATGTGCTTGATACAGATGTACCTGGACTTCCGCAATCGGAACGTTCGTTCAGAATCATGTCTACTTCTGCGAACAATTTCGATGCTATCCTGAAGCTGGTACGTAATATTATTATCGTAGATATACAGGACATCTATAGTCAGCCTAAATTTAAGTATGCCAAGGATGTATATGCATCTCCCCAGATGATTCTGACTATTCAGGCTCCGGACGAAGCCACATTTGAAAAGTTTGTGAATGAAAACAAGCAAGCAATTATCGACTTCTTTACCCGTGCCGAGATGAATCGCCAGATTTCCTTGTTAGAGAAAAACCACAATGATTTCATTTCGAAGAAGGTTAACAGTATGTTCGATAGCGACATCTGGCTTCCGGCTGAGTTGGGCAGTTCAAAGACTGGAGAGGGTTTCTTCTGGGCAGGTACGAATACAGCTTCCGCTGATCAGAATTTTGTGATCTACTCTTATCCGTATGCCGATAAGGATACGTTTACGAAAGAGTTTTTCATCCATAAACGCGATTCTGTGATGAAAGCTAATATTCCGGGAGCTAAAGAAGGTATGTATATGTCGACAGACTCGACTACAGTCGAGGTTCGTCCAATCGATATTCATGGCGATTATACAATGGAAGCACGTGGGCTTTGGCGTATGAAGGGTGACTTCATGGGTGGTCCGTTTGTTTCGCACACTCGTCTGGACAAAGCTAACCATCGTATTGTCACTGTAGAGGTATTTATTTACTCACCAGATAAATTGAAACGTAACCTGATGCGCATGTTGGAAGCATCTCTGTATACTTTGCAACTTCCTACTGAGAAGAAGCAGGAGCAGATTCCGATGGGCATAGAGCAGGAGGAGAAAACTAACAAATAACAAAATGGAAGATAACAAAATAAAAATTGGTATCACTCAGGGAGACATAAACGGGGTAGGATACGAAGTAATCTTGAAGACTTTTGCCGACCCCGTCATGTTGGAACTTTGTACACCGGTCATTTACGGTTCGCCGAAGGTGGCTGCATATCACCGTAAATCACTCGATCTGCCTACTAACTTCAGTATTGTCAATACTGCTGCAGAAGCTGCACACAATCGGTTGAGTGTAGTCAATTGTACGGATGACGAAGTGAAAGTCGAGTTTTCAAAACCCGATCCGGAGGCCGGTAAAGCAGCTTTAGGGGCACTTGAAAAAGCGATAGAGGAGTTCAGGGAAGGGTTGATTGATGTCATTGTGACAGCTCCTATTAATAAGCATACAATTCAGTCCGAAGGATTCGCTTTCCCCGGACATACTGAATATATTGAAGAGCGTTTGGGAGACGGTTCGAAATCTCTGATGATCTTGATGAAGGAGGATTTCCGTGTGGCTTTGGTGACCGGTCATATTCCGGTTCGGGAGATAGCTTCTTCGATAACCAAAGAGCTGATTCAGGAGAAACTTGTCATTTTCAACCGTTCGTTGAAACAGGATTTTGGAATCGGCGCACCTCGCATTGCAGTGTTGGCACTGAATCCACATGCCGGAGATGACGGGTTGCTCGGTACGGAAGAACAGGAGATCATTTCTCCGGCTATCCAGGAGATGGCTGCTAAAGGAATCTTATGTTATGGTCCTTATCCGGCTGACGGCTTTATGGGATCGGGTAATTTTACCCATTTTGACGGAGTGCTCGCTATGTATCATGATCAGGGACTGGCACCTTTCAAGGCATTGGCCATGGATGAAGGTGTGAATTATACGGCAGGTCTGCCTGTGATACGCACTTCTCCGGCGCACGGTACAGCCTATGATATTGCAGGAAAAGGGGTTGCTTGTGAAGATTCATTCCGGCAAGCCATTTATGTAGCGATTGATGTATTCCGTAACCGCCAGCGTGAAAAGGCAGCACATGCTAATCCGTTGCGTAAACAATATTACGAAAAAAGAGACGACAGTGATAAACTGAAGCTCGATACAGTAGATGACGATATTTAATCAGGAAGGGAGTTTAGTGCGAATATGACAAAAGCGGAAATACAACAAGTAAAACTAAGGTTCGGTATTATTGGTAACACTGAAGCCTTGACGCGTGCGATAGATGTTGCCATACAGGTAGCGCCTACCGATTTGTCCGTGCTAATAACCGGAGAGAGTGGTGTCGGCAAGGAAAGCTTTCCTCAGATTATTCATCAGTATAGCCGTCGTAAACATGGCCAGTATATTGCCGTGAACTGTGGTGCTATTCCTGAGGGGACCATTGATTCGGAACTATTTGGGCATGAAAAAGGGGCTTTTACAGGTGCTATTGGTGAGCGGAAAGGATATTTTGGCGAGGCCGACGGAGGGACTATCTTTCTGGATGAAGTCGGGGAGTTGCCTTTGCCTACTCAGGCGCGTTTGCTTCGTGTGCTTGAAAGCGGAGAGTTTATAAAAGTAGGTTCTTCCAAAGTGCAGAAAACAGATGTCCGTATTGTGGCTGCTACCAATGTCAATCTGACACAAGCCATTGCTGAAGGGCGTTTTCGTGAGGATTTGTATTACCGTCTCAATACGGTACCCATCCAGATTCCTCCTTTGCGGGAACGTGGAGAAGACGTGCTGTTGCTGTTCCGCAAGTTTGCAAGTGATTTTGCGGAGAAATATCGTATGCCTGCGATACAACTGACCGAAGATGCCAAACAGGTTTTGTTGTCATATTCATGGCCGGGTAATGTGCGCCAATTGAAGAATATCACGGAACAGATCTCCATCATTGAGACAAATCGTGAAATCAATGCTTCTATTTTGCGGACCTATCTGCCTGCCCAGAATACACAACGACTGCCGGCTTTGTTCGGTGTAAAGCCCGGGAAGAGTTTTGAAAGTGAACGTGAAATTTTATATCAGGTTCTCTTTGATATGCGGCAGGATGTGACCGAACTGAAAAAGCTTGTGCACGAAATCATGTCCGAACGCGGAGCTGTAGCTTCCAATGTTGGTACGTTTTATGCCCCGGCTCCTGTTGTGACGCCTCCGCCTTCTGTACCTGCCCTGATCCATCCGGTCAAGCCTAATTGTCCCGATGACGATGACATACAGGATACCGAAGAGTATGTTGAAGAGTCTCTTTCGCTGGACGAGGTAGAGAAAGAAATGATACGTAAAGCCCTTGAGAAACATCATGGCAAACGAAAAAGTGCGGCAAAGGACCTCAATATCTCTGAGCGTACCCTTTACCGAAAAATAAAAGAATATGGATTGGAATAAAAAGATAATGCGAATCTCACTACTGGTTGTCACGCTGGTAGTGGGCATCTCGTGTACTGTTTCTTATAAATTTAATGGTGGTAATATCAATTACGATAAGGTAAAGACTATTTCTATAGCCGACTTTCCTATAAAGTCGGACTATGTTTATGCACCGTTAGGTACTAAATTCAATGAAGATCTGAAAGATATCTTCCTTCGCCAGACTCGCCTGAAGCTGGTGAATAATAATGCCGACCTTCAGATTGATGGAGAAATCACCGGATACAACCAGTATAACCAAGCTGTTTCGGCCGATGGATACTCTTCTGAAACGAAGCTGACGATTACGGTAAATGTTCGTTTTGTGAATAATACGAACCATGAGCAGGACTTCGAACAGCAATTCTCGGCTTTCCGTGTCTACGACTCAAGAGAGTTACTGACAGCTGTTCAGGACGGACTGATTGCGGAGATGACCAAAGAGATTACAGATCAAATATTTAATGCAACGGTAGCAAATTGGTAATTGGGATGATTTCTGCTAATTTACAACAATGGATTCAGCATCCTGAAACGCTGAATAAAGATACTTTGTACGAGTTGCGGACACTTGTCACACGCTATCCTTATTTCCAGTCGCTGCGTTTACTCTATCTTAAAAATCTTTATCTGTTACACGATATCTCTTTCGGTGCGGAGCTTCGTAAAGCCATATTATATGTGGCAGATCGCCGGAAGCTGTTTTATCTGATTGAAGGTGAGAGGTATATTTTGAAGCCCCGTAAAAAGAATATGGCTTCCGAAGCAGAAGTGTTGGAGGAAGAGCCCGGTCTGGATCGTACACTCTCCCTGATCGATGCTTTTTTGGCCACTGTGCCTGAAGAGGTTTCCGGGCAGACAAGTCTGGACTATTCAATGGATTATACTACTTATCTGTTACAGGAAGATGAAGAAGATTCCTCTCCGGAACAGTCGGAGATTCCGAAACTTCGTGGGCATGAATTGATTGATGGCTTTATCGAGAGAAGTGAGGGAGAAACATCCATTCGTCTGCAGCCCGCAGCTAACAATGAAACGCTTCCCGTGGAAGAAGAGGGGGAGGCGCATCATGAAGAAGATGAAGATGATAGCTGTTTTACCGAAACATTAGCCAAAATATATGTCAAACAGCACCGATATTCCAAGGCACTTGAAATTATTAAAAAATTAAGTTTGAAATATCCAAAAAAAAATGCTTACTTTGCAGACCAAATCAGATTTTTAGAGAAATTGATTATTAACGCTAAATCAAAATAACAAAATGTACTTATTATTAGTTATCTTAATGGTTATTGCAGCCATACTGATGTGCTTCATTGTGTTGATTCAGAACTCAAAAGGCGGTGGTCTTGCTTCTGGGTTCTCGTCATCTAACCAGATTATGGGTGTACGCAAAACTACAGACTTTCTGGAAAAGGCAACTTGGGGCTTAGCTGCATTTATGGTTGTGATGAGCATTGCTACTGCTTATGTTGTTCCGACTTCTTCTTCTAAAACGCAAGATGTCATCATGGAACAGGCTCAGCAGGAAGAACAGACCAACCCGTATAACCTGCCTGTAGGTACTACTGCACCGAAGACGGATGCTGCTGCTCCGGCTGAAGCACCTGCAACAGAAACTCCGGCAACCCCGGCAAACTAACAACAGATTCTTTTTAAGAAACGATAAGTGAAGCTGCAATTTCAAACCGAAACTTGCAGCTTCACTTGTTTTTAGCCGTAAAATGTATCTTTTTGTTAGGCATACAAGGCGGATTTAGTTACCTTTGTTCGCTATAACACTTTTACTAACTTCTGAGTTTAAATATTACAATGACAGAACAATTGAGAAACAAACTGAGTGACTCCAAAACACTTCGTTGGAGTGTGCTCGCTCTGGTCGCTTTTACTATGCTTTGCGGCTATTTCCTTACCGACGTAATGTCTCCTTTGAAACCCATGCTCGAAAAAGAGCTCCTTTGGGATAGTTTGGATTATGGATTCTTTACCAGCGCTTACGGGTGGTTTAATGTATTCCTGCTGATGTTGATTTTTGGTGGTATCATTCTCGATAAGATGGGAGTTCGTTTCACCGGAATGGGAGCCTGTATACTGATGGTGCTGGGTTGTGGACTGAAATATTATGCTATTTCTACAACTTTCCCCGAAGGCGCTTTGATTATGGGCTTCAAAACTCAGGTCTTTCTGGCTGCTTTAGGATATGCTATCTTTGGTGTAGGTGTAGAGATTGCAGGTATTACGGTTTCCAAGATTATTGTAAAATGGTTTAAGGGCAAAGAGATGGCTTTAGCCATGGGACTTGAGATGGCAACCGCGCGTATCGGTACTACTTTGGCAATGGTACTTACTGTTCCTATTGCCGATTATTTTGGCTATACGGATGAAAGTGGCAGTTTCCATACCAATATTCCGATGCCTATTTTGTTGTGTCTGATTATGCTGTGCATCGGTACTATCGCCTTCTTTATCTATACCTTTTATGATAAGAAACTTGATGCTTCTTTAGATGCTCAGGGAGAAGAACCGGAGGAACCGTTCCGTATGAAGGATGTTATGCTTATTGTTACTAATAAGGGATTCTGGTTGATTGCTTTATTGTGTGTATTGTTCTATTCCGCTGTCTTCCCCTTTATTAAATATGCAACTGACTTGATGGTGCAGAAGTATAACGTAGATCCTAAATTGGCCGGAAATATCCCGGGATTACTACCGATAGGTACCATCTTCCTGACTCCGTTGTTTGGTACTCTTTATGACCGTATCGGTAAGGGAGCGACGTTGATGATTATCGGTGCCGTCATGCTGATTGGTGTGCATACTTTGTTTGCGCTTCCTATTCTGAACGTATGGTGGTTTGCCACTGTGATTATGATTGTTCTGGGTATTGCCTTCTCACTGGTGCCTTCGGCCATGTGGCCTTCTGTTCCGAAAATTATTCCGGAGAAACAACTGGGTACAGCCTATGCCCTGATTTTCTGGGTACAGAACTGGGGATTGATGGGTGTTCCTTTGTTGATCGGATGGGTACTGAATACTTATTGCAAAGGTCCCGTTGTAGATGGTGCACAGACCTATGATTATACTTTGCCTATGTCTATCTTTGCTTGTTTTGGTGTTTTGGCACTGATTGTGGCTTTGATGCTGAAAGCTGAAGATAAGAAGAAGGGATACGGATTGCAGGAAGCGAATATTAAGAAATAACAGAATATGGCAGACGCGAAAGAGAAAATAAATCTTCTGGATGTAATTCCTTTCCGTAGTGAGAATATTACAGCCGAAAAGGGAAGCGATGGTACCGTTACCATTGCTTTCCCCCGGTTTAAATACGAGTGGATGCGGCGATTCTTGTTGCCTAAAGGAATGTCTGCGGATATTCATGTCCGGCTGGAAGATCATGGCACTGCCGTATGGGAGTTGATTGACGGAAAGAGAACCGTACGCCGGATTATTGAAGAGCTGGCAGAACACTTCAATTACGAAGAAAATTACGAATCACGTATTACGGCTTATATCACTCAGTTGCAGAAAGACGGATTTGTGAAATTAGTGATTGAGAACTGATTGCATTACGATATACTATCGGAATATAATAAAAAGACTCCGGTTGATTCAAAAATGAAGTGCACCCTAAAAGTTAAACATGAACTTTTGGGGTGCACTTCATTTAAGATCGGCCGGAGTTTTTGATTATGCTTTATTCTCCTTCTTCTCTATCTACCTTGATCAAGCCTCCTGTATCCGGGTTGAAAGTAACCTGAACAGTCGATTTCTTATTGAAAAGCGCCGGAGCCAGATATTCTATGGTACCGAATTGTGTGACAGGAAGTTCTCCGTTAAACCATTGCTTTTTCCCCTCCGTTAGTGTTACTTGTGCTTTGCCGGGCACATTATAGGCAATGCCGTCCACCTTCTTTTTGCCATCGTCTTCCGGTACGTTGACGGTTTTCAGATTCTTCAGCGTGATATAAACCGGCTCTCCTGCAAGATCGTTATTAGCAACTATGCCCAGCTTCTTCGAAAAGCGGAAGGCTACTTCGTTGTCCATTTCCTTATCCGGAGTGAGGCGGATGTTGAATATCTTTTCGTCTTTATTCAAGGTACCCGAGAACATTTCGGTCATGGCAGCCTCTTGCTCTTCCAGGTTGGCGAGCATAATCTTCAGTTGCTCCCCATCTTTGGGCATGTTGTCTGCCTGTCCGCGTACCAAGGCATTTTTACTTTCACGAATGTTATAAATCTCTTTGGCAACCAACTCCGCCATTTTAGCTGTAGAACCTGCCATCAGAATCTCTTCGGTCAGAAAATCACGTGGATTTATCTTCTTTTTCTGTGTCGTGGCGGGTTGCATCGGAGCCGACTTTTTAGGAGATAGCGGTACGTTGATTGATTTTACGATACCATCTTCAGTCAATTCTATTAGCGGAGCTACTGTTTTATCTTTCAGCTTGACAAAATAGGTATGTTCGCTATCGGGGATACCGACAGATTTTGCTTTGACGCTGACCAGTTCCCAATATTCCTGAGGCTCACCCGACACATCGGTCAACCGGAGATAACGGTCGGCATACTTGCTGAATTCTCCCGGAGTATATGTCACTTTATTGACTTTGACTTCAATATTGATTGCTGTTTTAGGAAGTGCATAGGTTACTCCGTAATCTTTTCCCCGGGTAACTCCCGCTGTAACTTCGGTCTGGGCATAAGCCGAGGTAGAGAGTAACAGCCCTGTCAGTATAATTAGCTTTTTCATTTCCGGTTTATTTTAACTGGTTTAAAAAACAAAGTTAATGAAGTTATTTGGAAAATCATAAGTTGTTAACCTTTATTCGCTTACCAGACGCCAGGCCATTGGCAAATAATTGACAATATCTCCGGCTGTCATACCGATAACGCCCTGCTTTTTGCGTGCGAAATCACCGGCCAGACCGTGTACGTAAGTACCTATTTTAGCTGCTTCTTCAGCCGGGTATCCCTGTGTCAGTAAAGCCAGTACGACACCCGTCAATACATCTCCACTTCCGGCTGTCGCCATGCCCGGATTACCTGTGGAGTTGAAATAACATTTGCCCGAAGGGGTGATAATTGCTGAATAAGCTCCTTTTAATATAATATGTACTTTAGCGGTACGAGCCAGTTCACAAGCTTTCATCAGTCGCTCGTACGAATTCTGGCATTTGCCCACCATACGTTCCAGCTCCTTGGGGTGAGGGGTCAGGATGGAGCCTTTGGGGAGCGTGGTCAGTGCATGTCGGTGGTTGGCTAATATATTCAGTGCATCGGCATCCAGCACCAAAGGAGTCTGGCATCCACTGAGTTGCTCGAGCAATGCGGCTTCTGTTTCTTCTGAGCGTCCGATTCCCGGACCGATACCTACCGCCTGATAGTCATCTGTATCTGTGGGAAAAGCAAAGCAGGAATCACTGGCATCGAGTTCGACAATTGCTTCCGGGACGGAAATCTGTAGGATGTCATTGTTACGCATGGGTGCGTGTACAGTCAGCAATCCTACCCCCGAACGCATACAGGCACGGGCCGCCAGCACCGAAGCCCCTGCCATACCATACGATCCGGCAATCAGCAAGGCGTGTCCGAAATTTCCTTTGTGTGAAAAGGGGCTGCGGGGTTTGATCAAAGCATGTATCTCTTCTGCTTCCAATAAGGCATAATTGCTTTCTGTTTCTTCGATGGCTTCATGGCTGAGGTTGATATCCAGCAATTTCCATTCACCAACGAATTCGGCATTCTCTGCGAAGAGAAAAGCCAGTTTGGGCAATTGCAGGCTCAGTGTCAGATGGGCATGGATGATATTGGCTTTTACGTTAAATGTGTTTTCTTCTCCCATCAATCCCGAAGGGATGTCGATAGCAACCACTGTAGCAGGCGATGCATTGATATATTTCACTACAGCCGCGAAACCGCCGCTTAACGGTTTATTGAGTCCCGAACCAAAAAGTCCGTCCACTACCAAATGATCCATTGTCAGGGTAGGAGGTACAAATTGTGTGCTTACTTCACTGAACTTCACATTATCCATCATTTCCACCAACTCTTTGTTGGTCTGACAGTCGGCTGACAGTTCTCCTTTCGGGTTGAATAGATAGGCTTCAACCTTATATTCCTTTTCCGCCAGCATGCGGGCCACGGCAAGGGCATCTCCGCCGTTATTACCCGGTCCCGCAAATACCGTGACAGGAGTTGTGATGTCCCAACGTTCAGTGATGGCTTTTGTCAGTGCCTGCGCTGCCCGTTCCATCAGGTCGATCGATGCAATCGGTTCATGTTCTATGGTGTAAGCATCCAGTTTTTTGATGCTGCTACTTGGAAAAATCTTCATGGTGAACTTTTATTTTAAGTTTTTTGACCCACAAAGATAGCAATTAATATACGAAATCAGGAACTTCTTTTTCTTCTTCTTTTTCTTCTTCTTTTTTTCTGAATACGCCTGTTTTTCCGTAGTTCTCTCTACGATAACGTTGGTGCAGATAGATAAATGAACATACGAAAGCGACAAAACAAATCACTCCTACATAGCCGGCCATCAGGTTGTAGAAAGCGGTCCAGTTAATGTCAGGTGAAAAGAATTCCTTGACAGCCAATACGATAACCGTACCCGTATAGCCGAGAAAATCATTCATGGCAATAAAGAAACCTACATTACCCCGGATTTTGAAGCAAGCGATAAAACGGTCGAAGAAAATGGTCTGAAAAGTGAGAAAAGCCAGATAAAGACAGAGGCTCTGAATGAATAACCAGACAATAGCGTTTAATTGCAATTGTTCGTAACCAAATGAAACCACTGCCATCACTACCATGCTGATGATGATCAATCCCAGTAATATCGATAATGCTTTCAAGTTGCTTCGTACAAAAACCATCAACCCGAAAATGACAAGGATAATGATAGTTACTACGCTGTCTACCTGAGCAAACATCCACGAAGAGTATTGGGATACATCGATAATCTTCACCAGGAAGTCTTCTTTGATATCCCTTAAGATTGTCAATACTACATTGGCAATGAAGAGCAGGGTGAGAAATGGCATAAAATTCTTGAAGATATCCCAACGCTGTTTGCCGTTCAGTGTCTCCCGTTTCGATTTCATGGCGATATCTTCGGTCGTGGGTTGTGGGAGCCGGTTCAGAGAATAACCCAATAGGGCGAGTATAGGTAAAGCAATACCTCCGATCAGAGCCGGCATCCAGAATTCACTTATGTTTAAAGTGTCCATAACAAACAAGCCGGCGGACTTAGCTGTTCCCGAGCTGATAACCATACTGACACCCAACAGGCTGGCGAGTATGTCCGTCATGCGGCGTCCTTCTATAAAACTAAAAATGATTCCCCACATACATCCCAATGAAAGACCGTTCAGAAACATAGCTCCTATATTATAAGGTGCAGGTAGTAGTCCGAACAGTATCAACGAAGCTTCTGCCAGTACAATGGAGATCAGGATGAATTTCATCCGGTTTTCCCGTTTCAACTCTGAAATAAGTTTGATCCCAATGAACTTGGAAAGTACGTATCCTAATATCTGTGCGATAGTGACCACTACTTTATAATCCATTCCAAATGCCTCAAGTCCATCGAATCCGGCAGCCGTATAAGGTTTTCTTAGTGCATAAACCAGTGAGTAGGAGAGCAATGCAGCACCACCTGCCCAAAGAATGAAAAGGAAATCGGAAAGTTTCTTTTGTGAATTAGTTTTTACTTGTTGTACATTGTCCATAACATCTGCTTGTTGTTTTCTGGCGCAAAAATAGGTCCCTCGTATTACAGACCTGTTACTGAATATATGAATATTTATTATTAATAGATATTGATAATGAAAGAGTTATGCTGTAATGTTTATGTAACATTTATGAAATAGAAACGAAATTCATGCTGTGCTTCTATCGAATAAATTCCCTACTTTTAGGTATTGCCTGTTTATGTGGAATCTGTAACTTTGTTTGCGAAACCAAAACAAATAATAAATGAAAAGAAAAAGCCTTATTAACAGAATCTTGCAGAATGTCCGTAAACCCGAAGGATTCTTTGGAAGAATGATACTCTGGGGAATGAATCAGGGACATGCTTCGTTGGCTCATTGGGGAATGTCTTGTATGGAGTGGCATCAGGGATGGAACGTGCTTGATATAGGTTGCGGTGGTGGTGCCAACCTGGCGCAAATCCTCAAATATTGCCCGCAAGGTAAGGCTTTTGGCATAGACATTTCACCGGAAAGTGTTGCTTTTGCACGAAAAAGAAACAGAAGGCAACTTGGTACACGTTGTTTTGTAGAGCAGGGGAGTGTCGATCAACTTCCATATTCCGATCACAGTTTTAATGTGGTCACCGCTTTTGAGACCATTTACTTCTGGAGTGACTTACAGCATACTTTTACTGAAGTGGCACGTGTCTTGAAGCCTGGCGGAGCATTTCTTATCTGTTGTGAAATGAGTGATCCGACGAATGAAGTATGGACCAGTCGTGTCGAAGGAATGGTGGTGTATTCCGATGATCAGCTGAAGACTATTCTTGTTAATGCCGGTTTTACCAATATAGCCATGTACCGCCGTAGAAAAGAGGAATTATGTATAATAGGGCATAAGAAAATGATGCAGTTGTAAAGGATACCGATGGTTAGCTTACTACTGAATGTATTAACAATGTTAATGGTAAGAAGAGAAGTTTAATTGCTTGCCGATAACTTATTAACTTCGTATTTTTATGAAGTTAATATCCTATGGTTACGAAGTTAACTTTAACACTGTGTTAAAGTTAACTTCCTATAATCATTTTATTAATACCCTGTTTGCAGGAAATCAGATGATTATATGTTTGTTGTTTAGTTCAGGTAGAATCATCCTTTTACATTTAAAATATGAAGTTGTCAATTTATCAAGTTAGCATTAATACTTCTTGTTACTTAATTAAATGCTTGTTTTTATATTTTTCTATAATACATATATTATAATACTTCCCTTCTTTATGAAGATTTGAATTATACTTTTGATTTACATGGGTATAGCCATGTTTTGTGAAAATAATCTGTGAAAAGTTTTGGAGACTCGAAAGAAGGTTTTACCTTTGCAACCGGAAATATATATGCGTGTGAATACTCCTTTTTGAATCGAATATATATTTCAAATAAAATAATTCAACGTATCAGATGGTTCTCAAATCTGATGCGAATACTTTTTCTATATCCAATCATTAAAAAACTTAATCTGTAAACTGCTGAAAATAAGGCGTATTTTTTGAATATTCCTGTTTTTAACAAATTTTCATCCTTAGTCATTACTGAAACTTTTTCTTACGAACGTAGTCTTGGAGACAACAGATAGCGATAAACATTGGTATGTCGTACTGACACGAACTAACTCAGAACGTAAAGTTCGGGATTATTTTCAATTGCAGGAGGTAGATACCTTTCTTCCTGTACAAAACCGTGTCATAGAGCGTGAAGGAAAACGCATTGAGCGTGAGCGCCTTTTGTTGCCCCGTATGGTTTTCGTTCATATCTCCCGTCAGGAAATGGCCGCCGTCCGAAGCACACTGAATGTATACGATTTCCTTCGTGATCGTTCCACCGGGGCTCCTACCTGTATCCCTGATGCGCAAATGGCTGATTTTCGCTATATGCTCGATTACTCCCAGGATCAGGTGATCCTGACAGGAGAGTCCATTCCCAAAGGTACTCGTGTAGTAGTTGCCAAGGGCGATTTACAAGGCTTGCGGGGAGAATTGGTCCGCTATAATAATAAATATCATATTTTAGTACGTATCGATATGTTCGGTAGCGCTATGGTTACAATTCCGGCTAGCTACATCCGGAAAGAGAAATAAAAAGTATATATGTAAAGAAAATACCATTATATGTAATGGCGATAACAATATATGTAACGGGTGATAACAATATATGTAATGCCTCGTTACGTCGTTAGATATAATTCTATTGGATATTATTACTCTTCTTCAGGTTTCGGAAGTGCAAGTGCTCGTTTATAGTTGACAAAAAAGTAAGTATCCCAGCTTTCGACCGAAAAGGCTATCGGTGGGAGGAAAAAGTGAATTTAACACTTAACTGTTTGAAAAGTAATGCTTTCAAAGTACAAGCCTTCTGTCTACAAAAGTTTCGTTTTAACACAGTGTTAAAGCTTGTTCTTTAGATGCAAATAACGAGTGTTTTAAATGCAAAAGGCCTGTTGTTTACGCACAAGAACCAAACAGTCTAAAAAAGACGTTAACAATGTTAATTGAAGAAAGGCATAAGTATATCGGTTCAGACGGTGTAAATCTACTTCTGAAACTGAAGTTACTTTTTCTATATAAATAAAAACCGAAAAAGAATCGACGAATCATAATTCATTCCTTTTTAAAATGAAAAATTCTCTGTGTAATTCTGTGTCCTCCGTAGTGAAGAAACTCTTGGAGTATGGCGGGGACGGTACTCCTGTCTATGTGAATGAACTTACTGCGTTAAATAAAGAACTCCGTAACTTGTGTGCCGATCTTCTTCTTCAGAAAGGAAAATCCCCCGAAGAAGAGGCGGAAATTCTTGTTACTTTGTTCAAAGGTTACGATACCATGCTGTTTAATTTCTCCTTAGAAAATGAACAGGTTGTTCAAGAATTATTGGATCGTTCAATGACTGTTTTAGAAAAACTACCAGCCTCTGTATTGAAATGTCAATTGCTGCTGGAGTGCTTTGAACAGATGGGAGATGAGGAGCTGATAAGAGAAGTGAAAAATATTGTAAATCGATTAGCTTAGTAGTTTTAAAATTTGAGTTATTTATGAATTCTTTTGTATTTCCTGGTAATATAGAGTCGGATATCCTTGGTATTTCTTCTCTTCCCATTCCCTACATGCGTACTTCCTCTTTTTCATCTTTGGTGCAAGATTGTGAGAGTATGTTGCTTCGTTTGATTGGTTGCCCTAATGGGCGGGTTATTTTTTATACAGCTTCCGGAACAGGTGCGATGGATGCAGTTGTAACCAATTATGTTTCTCTAAAGCATAAAGCTTTTGTTGTTGCTGGCGGTTCTTTTGGTTATCGTTGGAAAAGTTTATGCGACTATTATGATATTGATGTTGATTTGTATGAAGTGCCTTTCGCAAAAGATATAGATTACTCAGATCTTGAGGCCAAGATTGCATTATCGCATCCAGATGTGTTTCTTTGCCAGCAGCATGAAACCTCTACTGGACAAATGTTCAATTTAGATAAAATCTCCTATATTTGTAAGAAATATCATGTCTCTTTGGTCGTTGATGCAATCAGTTCTTTTTTGGCTGATCCTCTGCATATGTCTGATTTGGGAATAGATATCTGCATTACCAGTAGCCAAAAAGGCCTTAATATAGCTCCAGGGCTTTCTTTCGTCATTCTTTCTCAAAATATTTCGGATATGCACTTTGCCAGTTCCGGTTATTATTTTGATTTTAATGAAAATTTAAAAAATCTCCAACGCGGGCAGACCCCTTATAGTCCGGCTACTACGATTTTTTTACAATTGCATGAACGACTGAAACGTAATGTTCAGATAGGAGTAGACAGCATTATTTCCCGAGTTCGTGAACGTGCTTTGTTTTTTCGTACTTTATGTAATAAGTACAATTGGATTGTTCCTGCCGAAGTGCCGTCTAATTGCATCACCGGTTTTTTTATCAATCGTAATGGCGATATTCTTTTCAAAGAATTACTTGATAGGGAGATTTACATAATGCCGGGGGGAACACCTAATTATTTTCGGGTATCTCATCTTGGAGTACAGGATAAGCAGGATTTGCTTTGTTTGTCTGAGGAAATTTATCGTATCGAACAATTATAATTTATTCGATGAAACGGGTTATTACTTACGGTACATATGATTTGCTCCATCAAGGTCATTTGAATTTACTTCGTCGTGCCAAATCGTTAGGTGATTATTTGATTGTTGGTGTGACTACGGATAATTTTGATTTGGATCGGGGTAAGCTAAATGTCCGCAATAATGTAATGGAGCGTATCGAAAGTGTTCGTCGAACGGGGTTGGCTGACGAAATTATCATAGAAGAGTATGTCGGTCAAAAGATAGATGATATTCAGCGCTATAATATTGATGTATTTGCAATTGGTTCCGATTGGAGAGGCCATTTTGATTATCTGAAAGAGTATTGTGATGTTGTTTATCTAGATCGTACAGAGGGGATTTCCAGTACACAGTTGAGGAATGAGAGTTGTGTTCGTCTTGGTATCATCGGCACAGGGCGCATAGCCCATAAGTTTATTCCTGAGGTTGCTTTTGTCAATGGAGTTAACATAACTACAGTTTATAATCCTGATCAGGAGTCCGCATCTTCATTTTCAGAGCAATTTGGTATATCCCATGTGTCATGTTCTTTTTCCGAATTGTGTAAACATATAGATGCTGCTTATGTTGCATCTCCACATTTAACCCATTATGACTATGTTAAACAACTTTTGGATTGTGGGAAACACGTTTTATGCGAAACTCCTTTGACACTATCCTTTTCCGAGGCACAGCAACTTTGTGAACTTGCCAGATCCAAAGGATTGACTTTCATGGAAGCTAACAAAACAGCTCACTGCCCTGCTTTTAATCATCTGATTACATTGATAAAATCCGGTTTGATCGGTACCATCGTTGATATAGATGCTTCTTTATCCACTTTAAAGGTTCAGGGAGTGCGAGAACTTGACAGTTTTCAGGCCGGTGGTAGTGTGACTGAAAATCTCTCTTTTGCTTTACTTCCGGTATTTAAACTTTTGGGTACTAATTATAAAGAGGTAATGTTCTTTTCTTCTTTTAAGGATGGCGTTGATATTTTCACTAAAGGGATATTACGCTATGATTCGGCTATTGCTTCCTTTAAGTTGGGGCTTGGGGTCAAGACGGAAGGGAATCTGGTAATTTCAGGTACTAAAGGATATGCTTATGTTCCTGCACCTTGGTGGAAGACTGATTATTTTGAACTTCGTTATGAAGATACAAATCAAAATAAGAAATACTTTTATACTTATGCGGGCGAGGGTCTCCGTTATGAATTACAGGAATTTGTATCCTGCATAAACAATGGACTTTGTAATACGCATCGGCTAACCTATTCTGAAATGATTACTATGGCTGGGATTATAGAAAAATTCCGAAGGGGTGAACATGTTGAATTCCTATAGTGTAAATAGTTACAAAACTTATATGCTTTTTAATATAATGTTATTTTGCTGATATATGTCAGGTATTTAAAAATAATAATTTTTAAGCTATAGTCGTATAAAAATGTATTTAAGAATATAGGTGATTAAAAATATATATAAATGTAATATATGCTTAATAGTAAATCAGTCTTAATTACCGGTGGAACAGGTTCTTTCGGTAAGAAGTTTGTGGAAACAATCCTTCGGGATTATCCGAATGTTAAACGAATTGTTATCTATTCTCGTGATGAATTGAAGCAATTTGAACTTAAACAAAAATATCCGGAATCTAAATATCCCCAACTCCGCTTTTTTATAGGTGATGTTCGTGATGGTGAACGCTTGAAGCGTGCTTGTGAAGGTATTGACGTGATTATTCATGCGGCTGCGATCAAGCAAGTTGATACAGCGGAATATAATCCGGAAGAATGTATTAAAACGAATGTTCATGGCGCTCAGAATGTAATAAATGCAGCATTGCAAATAGGCGTTAAGCATGTTGTAGCTCTTTCTACGGATAAAGCTTGCGCTCCTATTAATCTGTACGGTGCTACTAAACTTACATCTGATAAGTTGTTTGTTTCTGCGAATAATATAAAAGGTGCAAAAGATATTAAGTTTTCAGTCGTTCGTTATGGTAATGTAATGGGTTCACGTGGTTCTGTTATTCCCTTTTTTATAAGCAAGAGGGATAATGGAACAACAGAATTACCTATAACCGATATGAAAATGACCCGCTTTAATATTTCTCTTCAAGCCGGTGTGGATTTGGTGATGTTTGCTATCGGACATCATTTAGGCGGTGAAATATTCATCCCTAAAATCCCCTCCTACCACATTGTGGATGTAGCCAAGGCTATTGCTCCCAACCTTCCTTTGGTTGAAGTTGGTATTCGTCCGGGTGAAAAACTCCATGAAGAAATGATTACGGCAACGGACGCCTTGAATACTATTGACTTAGGCCGTTATTATGCGATACTTCCCTCAGTGTCGTTTAATTATAGTAAAGAGGATTATATCCTCCATCATCATGCCATTGCTGTTCCCGGTGATTTCCATTACAGTTCAGATAAAAACGAGGAATGGGAAACGGTGGAGAGCATGCGTGAAAATATAAAGAAATATGTGGATCCAAATTTTGAAGTCAAATGATCAGTAAACCTATTCCTTATGGTCGCCAGTGTATAACAGACGGGGATATACAGGCTGTTATTGAAACCTTGAAATCAGATTATTTGACTCAAGGGCCTAAGATTAAGGAGTTTGAGGCAGCTTTCGCAGAATATGTAGGTGCCAAATATGCTGTGGCCGTAAATAATGCTACTTCAGGTCTCCATTTATCGGCTACTGCATTGGATGTCCGTCCCGGTGATAAAGTAATTGTTACTCCCATGACTTTTGCGGCGAGTGCTAATTGTATTCGTTACTGTGGTGGTGAGGTTGTTTTCTGTGATATTGATAAGGATACTTATCTAATGGATATTCACAAACTTGAATCTTTACTTCAATTGTCTCCCAAAGGGACTTATAAGGGAATTGTTCCGGTCGATTTCGCCGGGTATCCTTTGCAGATGGAGGCTTTTCGCAGGTTAGCAGATGAGTATGGGCTCTGGATCATAGAGGATGCTTGTCACGCTCCGGGTGGATATTTTGTAGATGGTAATGGGCAGAAACAGTATTGTGGGAATGGTTCTTTTGCCGATGTTTCAGTTTTCTCATTCCATCCTGTAAAACATATTGCTACGGGTGAGGGGGGGATGGTGACTACTAATAACAAAGAGTTATATGACCGACTGTGTCTTTACCGTACGCATGGCATTACAAAAAATCCTGATTTACTTCAAGAGCATCATGGTGGTTGGTATTATGAGATGCAAGAATTAGGTTATAATTATCGGCTCACTGATTTTCAGGCCGCTTTAGGCATTTCTCAACTGAAGCGTGCTGATTCAGGTCTGGCACGTCGTCAGGAGATAGCTCAACGCTATACTGAGGCTTTTTCCCAGCTAGAAGGTATTTGTACACCTCGTGTGGATCGTGACATTTTCCACGCTTATCACCTTTATATTATCCAAGTGGCAGATCGTTTGGGATTATATAACTATTTGCATGATAATAATATCTATGCACAGGTCCATTATGCTCCTTTGCATTTGATGCCTTATTATCAGCAATTCGGAAATAAAAAGGGAAGTTTGCCTGTTGTTGAAGAATATTATGATCATTGTTTAAGTTTGCCTATGTATCCAACTTTGACAGATGAAGAACAGGAATACGTGATTCATAAAGTGATAGAATTTGTGAGAAAATGAAAAATTTGGCAATAATTCCTGCAAGGGGAGGTAGTAAACGTATTCCTCGGAAAAATATTAAGCCCTTTATGGGTAAGCCCATTATTGCTTATTCCATTGAGGCGGCATTACAGTCAGGCATATTCGATGAGGTAATGGTTTCAACAGATGATGAAGAGATAGCTGAAATGGCAAAACAATATGGGGCTAATGTTCCATTTATGCGGTCAAAAAAAAATTCTGATGACCATGCGACAATGGAAGATGTTATAGAAGAAGTGTTAAATGAATATTATTGTCAAAATAAATCTTTTGATTCATTCTGCTGCATTTTGTCTACGGCTCCATTTTTGAGATCAATGTCTTTGATTAATAGTCATATTAAATTTTTAGATGGGCAATATGACTCGTTATTTCCTGTTTTGCGTTTTACATATCCTATTCAACGTGCTTTGAGACAAATTGACGGAAAAATTGTGATGCGTGAACCTCAGTATATTCATTCTCGTTCACAAGATTTAGAACCGATGTATCATGATTCTGGACTATTTTATTGGATGACTGTTTCTAAATTTATGGAAGTGAAAGAAATATTTTGTGATAATAGTGGTATGATAGAATTATCAGATCTGGAAGTTCAAGATATTGATACATATGAGGATTGGCGGATGGCAGAAATAAAATATCAAATGTTATATCATGTTGATAACAATTTTAACAGAAGGTAGCATTGATTGGGGAATAGGGCATATTTGCCGTTGTCTGGCTTTTTATGATGCGTTTTTAAACGAGGGTTTTGATGTTCGTTTTATAATTCATGGAGATACTTCTGTAACTTCACTTCTTTCTAACAGAAATGTCGAATATATTCCCTGGCTAGAAGATATAGCACTTTTAAAAAATTACATTAAAGATGAAGTGGTATTTATGGATTCTATTCAGGCGGATCAGTCAATGGTTGATTTTCTACAGAATCATGTTTATAAATTAATTGTAATCGATGATTATCGTCGTCGATATTACCGTGATTCTATTATCATTGATTGGACTCCTAATGTTGAAAATAGCCACCGGCATAAATGGAATTCCAGTAACTTGTATTTGTTGGGGTTGCAATATTCTGTTTTGCGGAATGCTTTTAATTTAAAATCTTTTTATACGGTAAAACCTTCAGTTACATCTGTTTTTATAATAATGGGCGGAACTGATGTGCGTGGTTTAACCATTCCTATAGTTTCCTCATTATTAAATTCATATTCTACTTTACAATACAATATTGTCATTGGTTCAAGAACACATGTTGATTTGTCTTTATTAAATAACAGAAATATTCGTTTCTTTTATTCTTTAGATGCTGAGCATATGAAAACGTTAATGCTGGAATCGGATGTGGCAATTTCTGCTGGCGGACAAACTTTGTATGAATTGGCTTCAGTGGGGCTTCCTACAATAGCAATTCAGGTAGTAGATAACCAGTCGGAAGATGTTTCCGGCTTTTTAAAAAAAGGAACATTGAGCAATGCTTTTCAATGGGATGATCCCTATTTGTTTGAGCACTTAATTCAAGAATTAAGAAAACTTTTTTCTTTTGAACGCCGTAAGTTTATATCGGATACTTCTTTGTCTCTATCTGTTGGAGAAGGAATGATTTCTATTGTTCAAGTAATAAAGGAAAATTTGGGATTATGTTGATTTTAGAGAATCGAGCTACTGTTATTCTATATAACTTTTTGCGAAGTAATATAAGATCGGGTAAATTTTTGTTGCCCGCTAATGTTTGTCCGATAGTTCCGACCACTTTTCTGAAGGCCGGTTTAAGTTTTGATTTTATAGATATTGACGATACACATGCGATGGACCAACATTTGGCACTAAAGGCTATTTGTTTAGGAGGTGTAAAGGGTGTATTGTTCGTACATGCTTATGGGCATCAATATGATACCTCAAAATTTTATTGTCAGATAAAAGAATTCGATTCATCTATTGTTGTTATTGATGATAGATGTTTATGTCCACCGGAGTTTCCTAGTGAGAATCAAAACAATATTGATTTGACTCTTTATAGTACAGGATATGCAAAATATGTAGAACTGTTGTATGGGGGATTTGGCATTATGAATGACTCCTTTTCCTATAAAAGAGAGTTTTTAGCCTATGATAATTCTGACTATCAGACCCAAATGGATTGCTATAAACAATATTTGTCAGATAATAAACGATATTATTATCATGACTCCGATTGGCTGGATATTTCAGGGAGTAACTGGACTATTGAAGAGTATAGGAAAATAGTTTTAGAAAAAAAAGAGATTGTTGATTTACATAAGCGACGACTTAATGCCATTTATGATGCTGAATTGCCCAATGATATAAAATATGGTTTAAAATATTGTGATTGGAGATTTCTTGTTTGTATTCCTAATCGGGCATTAGTTCTAAAAGCATTATTTGATAATGGTTTATTTGCTGGGACAAATTTCCCATCTGTTTCTTATATGTTCAGTGGTATCCATTCTCCTATAGCAGAAGTAAAATCTATGTGTATTTTGAATTTATTTAATGATCTTCGGGTTGATACCGAGTTTGTTTTTAAATCTTGCCGTATCATAAACTCTTTAATATAACTATGAAAAAAATTTTGATATTAGGTGCTGGAAACATTCAAGTGCCAATTATTTTAAAAGCTAAGGAATTGGGTTTGTATTGTATTGTGGCAGATATGGATTCGTGTGCTCCTGGTTTTGAATTTTCCGATGAACAGCTGGCTATTAGTACTTTGGATACTGATAAACTCATGAAATATGCTGAAAATAATAATCTTGATGGAGTCTTAACAACCTCAGATTATCCTGTAAATGTCGTTGCATCAATATCTAAAAAACTACATCTATCAGCGATGCCTGAAGATGTAGCTAAAATTTGTACGAATAAATACTTGCAGCGAGAACTCTTTTTGAGAAGTGGTGTTCATACTCCTGCTTTTTATTTATGCGATCAACAAACAGATTTGTCCTTATATCAAGAATTTCCTTATGTGGTAAAACCTGTCGATTCATCAGCTAGTCGTGGGGTTCAGCGTGTAGACAGTTTGGCACAATTGAAAGATGCTTTTGATTTAGCTTTGAGCTATTCAAGAAAAGGACAGGTTCTGATTGAGGATTTTATTGATGGGCGTGAATTTAGTGTGGAAACATTTACTCAAAAAGGAAGAACTTCCATTATAGCTGTTACGGAAAAGCTAATAATAGGTGAGGATGAAGGCTTTTTTGTAGAAGATACACACATTGAACCAGCCCGTATAACTGCTGATGAATATGGAATTATTGCCGCAGAGGTTATAAAGGCTATAAATATTATAGGTTTAGATAATTGCCCGTCACATACAGAAGTAAAGTTGAATTCCGGAGGAGCTTTCATCATAGAGATTGCATGCCGTTTGGGGGGAGACTATATAACATCGGATTTAGTTCCTCTTTCGACCGGTGTAGATATGCTTGGGAATTTAGTTAAAATATCGTTGGGTGAAACGATTGATGTCACTAAAAAGAGGTCTCGCTATTCCTGTGTGCAGTTTTTGAATCCACAGAATTATACTCGTTGCGTGGAATTTATAGAATCACATGATACCCATATCAGTCGATATGATATCCGTCCTTATTCAAAAACGTTAATAAAGAGTTCTCTGGACCGTTTAGGTTACATTATTTTTAGTACGGATACTTTGGCGGAATTAGAGTCGATTTTAGATAAAATAAAATAGAAAATATGAGTAAATGTTTCATAGTGGCTGAGATGTCAGCCAATCATAATGGAAATAAGCAAGTTGCAATAGAGACTATTAAAGCTGCAAAACGTGCTGGAGCTGATGCCATTAAACTACAGACTTATACAGCAGATACTATTACGTTAGATTGTAAGAGTGAAGATTTTAAGATAAAACAAGGAACTATCTGGGACGGTGGCTATCTGTATGATCTTTATAAACAAGCTTATACTCCTTGGGAATGGCATGAAGAACTTTTTCATGTTGCCCAAGAGGAGGGACTGGTTTGTTTTTCTTCTCCGTTTGATAAAACAGCTGTTGATTTTCTCGAAGGTTTGAATAATCCTATTTATAAGATAGCATCTTTTGAAATAACAGATATACCTCTGATAGAATATGCTGCCCGAACAATGAAACCTATTGTTATTTCTACAGGGATTGCTATGCAGGAGGACATCCAACTGGCCGTGGAAACTTGTCGTGCTGTAGGTAATAATGATATCACTTTATTGAAATGTACTTCATCGTATCCGGCCCCTATAAAAGAAGCCAATTTATGTATGATCAAAGATTTATCAGAGCGTTTTGGAGTGAAGGCGGGACTGTCTGATCATACGATTGGAAGCCTATCACCAATCGTTGCAGTTTCGTATGGTGCAGTTATGCTTGAAAAGCACTTTATAATAGATGCTTCTATAGGTGGTCCTGACGCATCTTTCTCCATGGATGAAAAGCATTTTGGCCGAATGGTGGAAGATATTCGTATAGCTGAGCAGTCAATTGGTGTGGTTTCTTATGAATTGACAGACAAAATGAAATCTGGGAGGGAATTTTGTCGTTCATTATATGTTGCTGAAGACATGAAAGTGGGTGATATTATAACAGAAGAGAATGTTCGTTCTGTAAGACCCGGATATGGATTACATCCGAAGTATCTAAAAGAAATATTAGGAAAAAAAATAGGATGTGAAGTTAAAAAAGGTGCGAAATTTCAACTAAATCTCATTAATTAAAGTTATGGATATTATAATAGGTGCAGGAGTTTCAGGTATTAGTTATGCCAATTTTACCAAAAGCGAGTATATTATTCTTGAAAAAGAGAAAGAGATAGGAGGATACTGTAGAACTATTAAAAAAGATGGGTATGTTTGGGATTACTCTGGACATTTTTTCCATTTTAGAAATTCTGATATTAAATCTATAGTAACTCGTAATATCTCTCCAGAAGAATTAAATATGGTTGAGAAAAGGACACAAATATTGTATAAGGATCAATATGTTGATTTTCCTTTTCAAAAAAACATACATCAATTAGAGAAAAAAGAATTTATAGATTGCTTGTATGATCTTTTTTCTGTGAAAAAGTTAACAGAAGATGTTAAATCATTTAAGGATATGGTTTATGCTAACTTAGGTAAGAGTATTGCTGATAAATTTTTAATTCCTTATAATCAAAAATTGTATGCATGTGATTTAGATTTATTAGATAGTGGAGCTATGGGAAGATTTTTCCCAAAAGCTAGTAAAGAGGAAATTATATTGAATTTTAAAAACAGTTGTCATAATAATTCATATAATTCTTTTTTTGTTTATCCAAAAGGAGGGGCTATTGAGTATATTAATTCATTATTTAAGAATTTAAATGAAGAAAAAGTTTTTCTGTCAGAGGAGGTTCTTAGTATTGATGTATGCAAGAAGGAAGTGAAAACAAATAGACGCATGCTTAATTATGATAACTTAATTTCAACGATTCCTTTTCCTGATTTATTGCAAAAATGTAATATTAAGTATGATTCTAATATATTTACGTGGAATAAAGTCTTAGTTTTTAACTTGGGATTTGATAAGAAAGGAAGTGAAACTAAAAATAGTTGGATATATATTCCTGATTCTGATATTATTTTCTATAGAGTCGGATTTTATGATAATATTATGGGAACAGATAAAATGTCTTTATATGTAGAAATAGGATTTGCAAAAGATACTGTAAATATTAATATTGAAGCTTATTTAGAAAGAGTCTTATTTGATTTAAAAAAGAAAGGAATTGTTACTGACCAAAAATTAGTAAGTTACAATTCTGTGCTAATGGATCCTGCTTATGTACATATCAATCGTAGAAGCATAGATACCGTGAATGAGTTAAAGAAGCGGTTAGCATTAAATAATGTGTTCTCTATTGGACGTTATGGTAGTTGGACTTATTGTTCAATAGAAGATAATATAATTGAAGCTCAAGAATTAACTAGATATTTGAATGGCGAAAAGTGTTGAGTGGATAAAACCTTATAAGGGGCTTATTAGCAACTTTTCTTATTTATCTGTATTAGAAGTTTTAAAAGTTGTATTTCCATTATTGACTGTTCCATATCTTTTCAGAGTATTAGGAGTGGACATTTATGGGCTTGTTGTTTTTGCTCAATCTATAATTGCTTATCTGAGTATATTGATAAGTTTCGGACTTGAGATTAAAGCGACAAAAGACATCGCAGTTTACAGAGAGGATAAAAAGAAGCTTAGTGAGATAGTATTGACCATTACCTATTTAAAGTTCCTGCTTTTTCTATCGGTGGCTTTGATTTTTGTTATTATAGTATTCACTTCATCCTTTTTTGCATCTCATAAACTTTTGTATATATTGTCATTGTCTATTGTTTTTAATGACATAATGTTGCCGTATTGGTATTTTCAAGGAATAGAACAAATGAAATATATTACGTTGATACGTTTTACTGTTGTTTCAGTATTTACTGCATTGACATTTATAGTAATCCGTTCTCCAGAAGATTATATTTATGTTAATTTATTGCAAGGAGTTGGAGGAGTTGTAGGAGGGGGAATGATTTATTATTTAATTTTTATAAAACATTCTCTTAGTTTTTATATTCCTCCATTGGATACAGCTAAATTATATTTTAAAGAAAGTTTACCTTTTTTCTCCTCAAGGTTGGCTAGTTTAATGAATCAAACTTTGGCAAAAGTGGCTTCGGGATTTTTTTTAGGTATGGAGCAGGTTGCCGTTTATGATTTAGCATATAAAATTTGTGGTGCAGCTTGTATTCCTCTACAAACAATAAATACTGCATTATTTCCATATAATGCTAAAAAACAAAATACTTCTTTTGTGAAAAAGATGTTGTATGTTTCGATTGCTTTAGGGGTCGTTTTGATGTTAATAACTGTATTGTTTGCTGATTTTTTTGTGAAAATTTTATCTGGTAAAGAAATAATAGAAGCTGTTTATGTTACATATATTCTTTCAGGATATGTATTAATGTGTAGTATGTCACTATATTTGGGTTCTCCAGTATTAGTTGCATTTGGATACTTTAAACCTTTTAATACTAGTGTGATTTATTCTACTTTGTTGCTTATTGCTGCGTATTTAATTTTGTACTTGGGAAATATTTTTAATTTATATATGTTTTCTGCTTGCTTGGTAATTATCGAAAGTTATATTGTAATATATAGACTTTGGTATTGTGTAAAATATAGAATTATTGTTTTTAAATAATTTATTCAATATTATTTAACTATGCTGCTTTATTATTTCTATTTGTAGTGAGAATAAAATATATAAGAGAAAACTATTTTTGATTTTACTGAATAGAGGTTTTATTAAAGTTTGAATTGTATGTTTTGTTTGCTTTTCTTTGGCCTTTTGTTGTTGCAAATAAAATAATATTGTTTATAAGACATATTTGATAAATTTATAATTTTTAGTTGATAGTGATATGGATGTTTTTAAGCAATAAATTTATAAAAAATGGGAAATTTGTCTAAATATAATGAGGATGGAAGTGTATTACGTGAGATTCAACTCCATATGTTAGAGATTTTGAAAGTATTCGATAAGATATGCCAAGAGTATAAGATACCTTATTGGCTTTCGTCTGGAACTTTACTAGGGGCAGTTAGACATGGTGGCTTTATACCATGGGATGATGATATTGATGTTGAATTATTGCGTGAAGATTTATTGCGTCTTATACCAATTTTGCAAAAAGAGCTTCCTAAGTATGGTTTAATCTATCAAGACCATCATTCTGATCCTGGTTATCTTTTTACTCATACGAAAATTAGAGATTTAAAATCTCACATATGTGAACAGAATAATATTGATGTAAATTATGAATATAGAGGTTTATTTATAGACATTTTTGCCTTGGAGAAAACGACTCCTATAATTATAAAATTGGCTAATATTGCTCGATGCTATATTCGTTTGTGTGGACATAAAAATGACAAATGGGGAATAAAAAGAGCTTTTGATGATTGTTGTTATCATGTTGCGCATGGATATTATTCTATTTTACGTTTGGTGTCGAAACTGTTTAAACCTAAATACTATTATGATCAGTTAGGTAGTGGTTATATTATGAAAAGGAATCCTCAATATATTTTTCCTCTCCAGCGAATCAAATTTGAAGATATAGAATTTAATGCTCCTGCTGATTGTGATGCATTTCTGCGTGATGCATTTGGAGATTATAGGAGATTGCCACCTGAAAGTGAGAGATGTGGTCATATAATTGATGCTGATTTTATTTGTAATAAGAAATGAAAATATTAAATTTTGTTTACTTAGGCTATGCAGATGCTCCAAATGGTGCTGCTACATTTTTTCGAACGTTTATTGAAAACAGGAATAAGTTCAATAGTGAAAGATGTGTTACGAGATTTTATTGCCAGAACTTAACTCAGGTTTTTCATGATAATAATGTTAGTAATAATGGGAAAATGCGTCATAGCATCTTTTTACGTCGTTTAATTTTGTCATATAGTAGGTATAGCATAATACTGACACTCGTTGTATTTTATTTATTTATTTTACGTCATGCCCAAAGAGTTGTGTCACAAATAAAGGACGTTGGAGAAAATGATCAATGGATTTTTAATGACCCTTTTGTTTGTTATTTTTTTCTTCAAAAATATTCATGTGTAAACAATAAAACATTGATTTTTCATAACGATGGTGACTTGACGAAAATGCTTTTTGTTAATTTCCCTAAACTCAAATGTAAGTATATAAAAAAAATAATAGAACACAAGGAAAATTTACTACTAAGGCATCTTGATAATATTGTATTACTTTCTGAGAATGCTTTAAAAGTTGCTACTAGGAAATATTCTATTTTAAATCTAAAATCAAAATACTTTGTAGTTAGTAATGGAGCGGAGTTACCCTATAAATTTAGGCAGAGAAAAGAGGATGGCAAACTAATTGGAGTATCTGTAGGAACTATTGGAATTCGTAAGGGTTTTGACTTGTTAGTTAGTGCTTGTGAAAAGCTGAATATTGATTCAAATAGAATTCATATTTATTGTATAGGCAATATTCAAGATAATAGCATTATAGAGTCATCAAAAAACTTAGATAATATCTCTTTTTTAGGTGCACTTTCACAAGAGTATATTGCCCAGGTATTAGCTGATGCAGATTTCTTTATATTATGTAGTCGTGATGAAGGAATGCCTATCTCTATTATAGAAGCTATGCAGTATAGTCTACCGATAATGGCAACCAATGTGGGAGCAATAGATCTGATGTTTGAAAATGGAAAAGAAGGAATTTTAATGTATCCAAGTGTTGAGAGTATATATGACACATTACAAAGTATTAATAATAGTAAATACTCTCTCAAAGAGATGGGAAAGGAGGCAAGAAGGCATTATGAGACTTGCTTTACAATAGAAAGTATGATTGAAAAATATAAGAAATTATTGAATGTATGAATCATTCCCTTAGACATGCGGTTATTCGCTGTAAATGGTTGTTGAAAATAATAAATGGATGCTTTAATTTTATTCATAGAAAACGTTTCAATCGAATAATAAGAGAAAGGAAAATGTTGTCATTATTTGACTATGACAAACTTGTTGTAAGTATCCCTTATAGTCCTAGTGAATTAGTAATTGATAATAATCTTTATGGAATAGCATATTGGTTAAAAAGTTATGCAGGATTAGATGTAAATAAATCATTAGATGCTTCAATTGAGCATGGTGTATTTTTTGGAAACTTAGTTCGCGAAGATGATAGATTGTATCCGGTTAAGTCGATGATAACTTTTGGTAATCGTAGAATTAAACATTTAGAGTATGGTGGAATAAATAAGAATATTATAGCTGTTGGACCATATATCCATTATGCACAATCATTACTATCTTATCAGGAGAAATCTGATTTGAAAGCCAAATTAGGACGAACCCTTCTTGTATTTCCGTCACATGGAATTATTGGTGTTACTGCGACTTTCAATAATGATGAATTTATTGAGGAAATAGAACGAGTTAGAAAGGATTTTGACACTGTTTTGATATCTTTATATTGGACTGATGTTTTGAAACCTGATTTGGTGGCTTCATATGAGGCTTTGGGCTATAAAATAGTTACTTCGGGTCATCGTTTTGATCTGAATTTCTTATCTCGTCAAAGGAGTTTTATAGAATTAGCTGATTATACAATGTCTAATAATTTAGGTACTCATGTGGGGTATTGTATACATTTAAATAAACCACATTATATCTTTCAACAAAGAGTATTTTATGATGCTAAAGATCAGAAGACACAAAAGCATTTAAGTGATGCTAGTAATCAAGATAATAACCTTACATATGAATGGGAATTGAAGGAAATATGTGAGGCTTTCAATCAATATGAAATAGATATAACAGAGAAGCAAAGAGAGATCGTTGAAGAATATTGGGGAGAATCATATATTCGTACTCCTGAAGAATTGAGAAATCTTTTGAGATATAGCAAATGACTTTCTATTATATGATTTTTTTATTTCTATTTTTATCCGTACTCTTAGGGAAAATATATAATAGAATACAATCAATCCTTTTCTTTTTGTGGATTATTTTCTTTGCAACAATAACTGCTATACGTGATGGAGTTGGAACTGATTTTGAATCATATGTAGGTATTTTTGAAATTACTCCCCAATGGGATAGTTTATTTTCTACTATGCCATTAGTCGATTGGGGCTTTTGGTATTTGAATTCTACGGTTAAGACATTTGGTGGGGATGTTGTAGTTTTATTTTTTTTTACTTCATTTATAACTACATTGTCACTCTATTTTGTATCTAAACGTATTTTACCTCAGTATACTTTAGTTGTATTGTTGATCTTTTATTCATTTTTTTTATTGAGATTTGAATTTAATACAATAAGGCATGGTATAATGGCTATGTGTACTTGGTTGGGCTTTACTTATATTCCTTCACGTAATTTTAAGTTGTTTTTTATTTATGTGTTTTTGGGAGGGTTGTTTCATGTTATAGGTTTTTTCTTCATCCCTTTTTATTGGCTTCTTAATTATAATATAAAACCTCAAAAATGTATTTTGGGTATTATTATTTCTTATTTTATCGGTTTTTATATTCCAATATTTCGATTTTTGCAAGCTGTGATACCTGTAAATAATATTATAGGAAATAAGTTGTTTTTTTATACTGAGGAGTATTATGCAACAGAAAATTCTTCCGCTGCAGGAATTACTTTGGGATTGATGGTATACACTATTTTATTTTTCATGTTACTATATTATTGGAAAAAAATAGAGAATTATACTTATGCTCTTTTATTAAGGAATTCTTTGTTTTGGGCTATATGCTTTGCTCTATTGTTTAATCAATATGGTGTTTTTGTAGAGCGGTTTACTAGTTTACTATATATAAGTATTGCATTTATTATCCCAATGATTATTCACACTTTACCTAAGGATAAACTAAATAAATTGATATTTTATTTTTTGTTCTTATTATATTGTTTTTTGTTACTTACTAAAAACTTATCATCAATAGAACCTTCAACAGGACATTTTCAATATATTCCATATCGTATAGTAAAAATAATATAAATGTAATGAGAAAAGAGATGGATTTAATTTCAATTATTACTCCTATGTATAATGGAGCAAAATATGTTAGTTATACAATAGACTCTGTTTTGGCCCAAACATATTCGAATTGGGAAATGATAATTGTTGATGATGGTTCAAAAGACAATGGAGCCGAGTTAGTCCAAACATATTCTGAGAAAGATGGACGTATTAAGTTATTTAGACAGGCAAATGGAGGGTCTTCAGTTGCTAGAAATAATGGACTGAAAAATGCAAAAGGAAGATATATTTGTTTTTTGGATTCTGATGATTTGTGGGAATCTAATTTTTTGGAGGAGCAAATCGTATTTATTAAAGCAAAACAAGCAAAAATAGTTTATGCTTCATATAAAAGGATTAATGATGTTGGGCAAGAGATATTAAAACCTTTTATTGTACCGACTCAAGTAAATTATAATAAATTACTAAGGTCCTGTTGTATTTCTTGCTTAACCGCTTTATTTGATAAAGAACAAACAGGTGACGTTTTCTTTGATGAGAAAATGGGTAGTATGCGAGATGATTATGTTTTTTGGTTGTCTATATTACGTAAAGGCGGATATGCATATGGGAATCAAAAAGTTCTTGCTTCATATAGAATTATGAATTCAAGTACAACGGGTGATAAAAAGAAAGTGATAAAACCACACTTTTTAGTTTATTATAAAGTTGAAAAATTAGGATTGTTCAAAAGCATTTATTACTTAATAAACTGGGCTTTCATCAGTTTTTTTAAATATAGAGGATAGTACATGAACATATTAATTACTGGAATTCATGGTTTTATTGGCTCTAATTTCGCGATAGCTTTAAAAGATAAACATATTTTATATGCCCTTAGTACTAGTTGCTCTATATTCAAAGGTGTGTTGAAAACTTTTTCTTGGCAAGATCTCGAACCCACATCTTTCCCTTTTCAAACTCTTCCTCAATTCGATGCCATTATTCATCTTGCCGGAAAGGCCCATGATACGAAAAACCAATCGGCTGCTCAGTCCTATTTTGATATCAATACCGGTTTGACTCAAAAGATATTCGATTTCTTTTTGGAGTCTTCTGCCAAGAAATTCATTTTCTTTAGTTCGGTGAAAGCTGCTGCCGATAGCGTAGTGGGAGACGTACTTACTGAAGACGTGACTCCGACCCCGGTTGGTCCTTATGGGGAGAGCAAGATTAAGGCGGAAGAGTATATAAAAGGGCATTTTATGTTTCCAACTGCTTCTATTGATGAGGATCAGTCTTTGCGGTTGGGGAAAGATAAGGGGAGGACGGCTATGAATAAACAGGTATATATCCTTCGTCCCTGTATGATTCATGGCCCTGGAAACAAGGGAAATTTAAATTTATTATATAACGTAGTGAAGAAGGGAATCCCTTGGCCTCTTGGCGATTTTGATAATCGCCGTTCGTTTACTTCAATCGATAACCTTTGTTATGTGATTGAGGGGCTTTTGAATCAGGATGTACCTACGGGCATCTACCATATGGGAGATGATGAAGCTCTGTCAACGAATGAACTGATTAGCATCATGTGTGAAGCAATGGGAAAAAAGCCGCATATCTGGAAGATGAACAAAGGGCTTATGGAAGGATGTGCCGGCTTGGGTACTCTGCTGCATTTACCTTTGAATACGGAAAGACTTCGTAAACTGACGGAGAATTATGTAGTAAGTAACGCTAAGATCAAAGCTGCTCTCGGGATTGATAAAATGCCTGTGACAGCTAAAGAGGGGTTGATGAAGACCATTCGTTCATTTGAAGAAACTAAATAACTTATGTACTATCTAATCATCTTAGTTCTGCTATTCCTGGCAGAACTTTTTTATTTCCGTATTGCGGATAAGTGTAACATTATCGATAAGCCTAACGAACGTAGTTCACATACCCGGATTACACTGCGTGGGGGAGGGATCATCTTTTATTTTGGGGTGTTGGCCTATTTTCTCACAAACCACTTTGAATATCCATGGTTTATGCTGGCTTTGAGTCTGATAACTTTTATCAGTTTTATAGATGACATTCGTTCTACTTCGCAAGGATTGCGTTTAGTCTTTCATTTTACGGCAATGGCTTTGATGTTTTATCAATGGGGATTGTTTAGCTTGCCTTGGTGGACAATCCTTGTTGCCCTGATCATTTGTATTGGGATTATTAATGCTTACAACTTTATGGATGGCATTAATGGCATAACAGGCGGATACTCATTGGTCATTCTGATAGCATTGGCCTATATAAATAGGGTATATGTTCCATTTGTTGAAACGGACTTTATTTATACTATACTTTGCGCAGTATTGGTCTTTAATTTTTTTAATTTCCGCAAACAAGCGAGATGTTTTGCCGGTGATGTTGGTTCGGTCAGTATAGCTTTTGTAATCCTGTTCCTGATCGGAAGTTTAATTATCAAAACAGAGAATTTTGGCTGGCTTATATTGCTTGCTGTATATGGAGTAGATAGTGTGTTGACGATCGTTCATCGATTGATGCTTCACGAAAATATTGGTTTGCCTCACCGGAAACACTTATATCAGATAATGGCTAATGAATTGAGAATACCGCACGTAGCAGTATCGTTGGTGTATATGATTGCGCAATTTGTAATTATCATCGGGTATTTATATTGCCGGGATTATGGTTATTGGTATTTATGGGGTTGTATCATCTTGCTGAGTGGAATATATATTGTTTTTATGAGCAAATATTTTCATTTGCATCTTTTACCTAAAAGATAATTATTATGTTTATGATAATTGGGGGTATGGTCGTTATTAATCCTTTCATAGTTGGAGGATATGTCTGATAATCCCTTCTATAACTTACTTTTCCGGTTTCTATAAACTGTTTTAATAAGGATGCAATTAATGCATCCTTATTTTTTTGCTTCGTTTATGGTGTCTTTTATACACGATGTATCCCGAAATGAGGATCAACGTTAGCAGAAGTCCGGAGATAAAAACGAATAGATCCGAGAAAACACCTAAGAGAGGTGAATAGCAGCGACCGACATGGAGTTCTAAGCAGAAATTCCATAATGACATGGGGTGCTGTTGCATAAAAACAGGCATTGCCGGCAATGCTAAATTATTCTCTTTATTGCGTGCTCCGTTGTCGTATTCGAAGATTACCTCCCGTGTGATTAAATCGTCGGTGAATCCGTTAACGAGACTGCCGCCGAGCGGTCTCCCGTAAGTTGCTGCCGGGGGTTGCCCTGTATAATAATCGAGAACACTTCCTGTAGATGGATTCCAGATAAACAGTCCGCTGAAAGAGCCGATTAACCATTCGTCCGGGTTTTTCGGATAAAACACATTAACTCCCATAGGACTTACCGGTGGGGTTCGTTTTAATTTAACCGGTGGCAGTGTAAAGTCGTTTATAAGATAGAAACCGGTTGACGAAGACAATAACCAGACATTTTTTGATGCGTCCCATCGGATACTGCGGAGTTTGTCATGCCACGGATTGTCTGAATCAAGAGTTGTTCCGGGGATGGGGTTCGTGTTCACCAGAACAAAAGGTATCATTAGAGGCGGTCGGAGACACATACCCGTAACAGATAACAATATGGTCAGTACGATCAGCCATGTACCCAATTTATTGTGCCAGTTCAGTGAAGTTTTCAAGGCCTTTGCCTGTGTTTTGACAGGGAGCCTTTTTCTGTGTCTTCGGCGAATGAATGAGGGAAGAAAAGTATATATGATTCCCGTTATACTGAGAATGATTAATACTACTCCCAGAAAATCAACTACCAGTTTGCCGGGTGTACCGAACAACTCTCCGCTATGGAGGAGCCAGATGGTACGGAATAAGGAGGTTTTCGGTGAATAACTCGCGGGGGCTTTTAATTCTATTTTTTTGAATTGATGGTAAGGAGATACACTGGTATACAGATTAGAACGTGTGAGCACGACCAGAGTATCTCCGCGTTGGGTTATATCTGAGATTCGTTCCTCGTTTCCGGATATCGGATACTCCTGCCATTTGTTTTTGTCCAGGAGATAGACAGAGTATAATCCGGCACACCAAATATCGTTATTGGCAAGGCGGATGATATTACTTATTTTGCGATTGTCGATTCCCCGAACCAGACCTTGGTTGAAATCGGTAAAGGTGATGAAACAGGAGTCTGTTTGCCAGACTCCTGCATTACCATATGCCAGAATTTTCCCATCAGGAAGGCGTAATGTTCCTTTTATGATTCCATTATTCCAGTTTCTGTAGTGATAGCTTTCCGGCATCCAGTTTCTGTTGACTTCAACTTTTGAAAAAAGTGTACGGTGATTGAGTACAATGCCTGAGAAACAGAACATCAGGATAAAGAAGCTAAAGAACAAACCTACCCATTTATGGTATTTCTTCCAGAAATTTTTCATTAGAGATTGTTACTTAGTTTAAATTGGTACTGCCATTCGGCTGAATGGCGTATTCAAAGGAATAAATGCCACTATTGCCTTCGTCATCATAAAAACTTTTGGCTTTTAGTTTTGCATATTTCCCACTGGCTGTGCGGACGATAAATACATAATCACTTGGCGTGTAAGTGGGAGGGGGGCCGGCAAAAGTGATTGCTTTACAAAGTACTTCGTTGGCAGTAGACTCCATGGTAGGAGGAGGAAATCCGGTGCCGGGAGCGGTAATGGTATAGGCTGCATCGACAGTGAATGTTCCTTGAGGAACTGTCGTACAGGCTGCCATATCTTTGATATTCGTGAGTAAAGCACCGCCTTTTCCCTTACCGGACGCGCCGCTGTTGGTACGCACATTGTAACGGTTGAATGCGATATCCCAATCTGTATTTTCGGCATGGGTTTCTTCACTGACGTTTACTTCTTTTCCTTTTTCAAGTGAATAATAAATCCAGTCGTTCCCATATGCTGTTTTCCGGCTCAGGCTTACCTGTTTTACCGGTAAAGCACCTCCCCCCTGTGAGGGATCGTCGGGCAGAGAACCGTTATTGTCACCTGAGCAGGAGGTGCTGATAAATGCTGATAGTACGCCAAATAATAGAATGGCGAATCTGAATTTGCTTTTGTTGTTCATACTTGTTTTAGTTTAATTTATTTATAGTGTATAATTACATGCGATAAAATAATTTCTTCCCGGTGAGGTAGAGGTATTGAAGGTTACCCGGTCTGAGGTATAATCGAACAGGTTGGTTATTCCTGCCGTGATTCTCAGGTTCTGCATGATGTATTGTGACACCGTCAGATCCCAAAGACAATAGGGGTTCACCTTAGCCTGATAGTAAGCTTCTACTTTCTTTCCCTCTATTTCGAGTTCGTCCAATACGTCGAATCTCTTTTTTCCCATGATATTGCCGGACAGATTGACAACTGTGGCATAACGGGGGATACGTGTATTGTATTCGGCACGGATGTTGCCGGAATGTGGACTGGAAGAACTTAACCGGACTCCGTCAGCGTCTTTGCTTGTGTAGAGGTAATTGTAAGCTCCGTGTACATTGATGTGTCTGTTTATCTGTACCTTGCACATGGTTTCAACTCCTGCCAGATGACTTTTCCCCACATTGGTATAATGGAGTTCGGTTTGGTCATTACTCCACATTCCTTCTATTTTGTTTCGGAACCAGTTACTGTAGATGTTGGTATTGATATTGATCCAACTATTCACGTACTCTCCTGAAAGTGATATATAATTGTTGGTTTCAGGTTTCAGTTTACTGTTGCCATATATCCAGAACATCCCCAGGTGATCCCAATTCATATAGAGTTCTTTAATGCTGGGTGAACGGTATCCGCGTGCATAATTGAAGCGGACTGTGAATGGGAATACTTTATACATGACAGAAGCTTTGGGAGTGACGTTGGCACCATATTTTTCATGATAGTCACATCGCAGTCCCGCCACAACGGAGAATTGCTTGTTGATACTCCAATCGTCCTGGAGGAAAGCGGTAGCATACCATTGGCTTTTGTTCTCTTTTACACCGGTTTCGAATTTATCACTGAACAATGACTCTCTGTAAAATTCCAAACCGCCCGTGATGGTCTGTTTGTCCAATGCAGTGGTAGTGTAAACGACGCGTGGCTGAATAATATTGTTTTTATATTCAAGGCGGCGCCCGCTTTTCAATTCGTATTTATCATAACGATTGTAATGGTCGGTATGAATAGAAGCAACCAGAGCCGATTTATCGGAAATCGTATAGTCTATTGTGCCCCCATAAGTATAGTCTTCTGATTTTTCGAAAATGTTATCTGCTTGAAAATCATACTTGTTTAGCATATAATAGCTTCCCTTTAACTGGACCTTCAGTCGTTTACTGAAACGATAATCCATTTTATGGGTTACTTGCACGTCTTCGTATCCCGATATGCTGGTGGGAGTTGTGTTGAGTTCTTCGGTAATTGTGGTGTTATAGGCCGGGAAGAATTTTACCAACGGCTTTTTGTCATATAATTGATATCCGTCGAAACTTTTATAAAGTATATCGGTGTTCATCGTGAATTTTCCTAAGTTTAATCCAAGGGATAAATTGGTGTTCAGATTGGGTTTATCTAAATGGGTCCGGTACTTGTATTGTGAATGGTCCTTGGGGGTATCTTTATAATTTTGCTGGTTTTTTCCCGCATAACGTATCCCTGCGGAGGCTTCAAACTTCTTTTGGGCTTTACGGGTAATGATATTGATGACTCCACCCATAGCTTGTGAGCCGTAAAGGGCAGAAGAGGCCCCTTTGACTATTTCGATATGGTCGATGTTATAAAGATTGATTCGTGAATAGTCAATGTTGCCACCGTTTTCTCCTGCTATGCGTTCACCGTCTATCAGGAAAAGGATATGTTTGGAGCCCAAGCCCTGTATGTCGATACTGGTTCCATAACCGACTTCCTGAAAATTGAGTCCGGGTACTTCCTGGGTCAAGAGATCCTGGATGTTACCGGTTCCCCTTTCTTCTATTTGTTTTGCGGTGATTACCTGAGTGATAACCGGTGTATTTTTTATTTTTTTTTTCAGTTCGGGTGGCTGTAACCACAATTTGTTCAAGGTTGAAAGGATCATCATTCATATAAGAAACTGTGTCCTTTTCTTGCCGTACATTCTGTGCTGCTAAAGGGAGTGCACCTATAAAAGTCAGTAGTAATGCAAATTTTGTTCTTATCATAATCTTTGTTTTTGGATCAGCAAAGATATAGGGTACTTAAAGAGTGTGAAATACCTAAAAATAGGTAAAAGACGGATGCAGATTAATACTAATTCCATCGAAATAATCAGTTCAGCTTCCGGATGGCTTTTCTCACCTCGCATATCGGAGGGATTCTGCCGCTTCTCTTAAAGAATTTGCAGGAGATGGTGTAAGGAGTGGAATAAAAATCGTATTTTTGCAACCAACTTTTTTAAAATAACCGGTTATGAATACCATTCAGATAAAAGATAAACTATTCACTGTTTCTATCAAGGAACAAGAGATTCAAAAAGAAGTGATTCGCGTGGCGAATGAAATTAATCGTGACCTGGCAGGTAAGAACCCTTTGTTCCTCAGTGTGTTGAATGGTTCGTTCATGTTTACTGCCGATTTGCTGAAACATATAACGATTCCCTGCGAAATTTCATTTGTAAAGTTAGCCTCTTATCAGGGAGTATCGTCTACCGGTACTATTAAAGAAGTGATCGGTATCAATGAAGATATAGCGGGACGTACTGTTGTTATCGTAGAAGATATTGTAGATACGGGACTGACTATGCAGCGTTTGCTGGAAACACTGGGAACGCGCGGGCCACAGGAAATCCACATTGCTTCGTTGCTGGTAAAGCCGGATAAGCTTAAGGTGGATCTGAATATTGAATATGTCGCAATGAATATTCCCAATGATTTCATTGTAGGATACGGACTCGATTACGACGGTTTCGGGCGTAATTATCCGGATATTTATACAGTTATAGACTAACATAAAATAAATAATAGGTATACCAGTAATGGTAAAATGTAGAATTATAAATTAACAAGATGCTGAACATTGTAATTTTCGGTGCTCCCGGTTCAGGAAAGGGAACACAAAGCGAACGTATTGTAGAGAAATACGGAATTAACCACATTTCAACAGGAGATGTATTGCGTGCAGAAATTAAAAACGGCACAGAGCTGGGTAAAACAGCTAAAGGCTACATTGATCAGGGACAGTTGATTCCGGATGAATTGATGGTAGACATTCTGGCAAGCGTATTCGATAGCTTTAAGGATAGTAAAGGGGTTATTTTTGATGGTTTCCCAAGAACTATTCCGCAAGCTGAGGCGTTGAAAGTGATGTTGAAAGAGCGTGGACAGGATATCTCTGTGATGCTGGATCTGGATGTTCCGGAAGAAGAGTTGATGACTCGTCTGATTAAGCGTGGTCAGGAATCAGGTCGGGCTGATGATAATGAAGAGACTATCAAAAAGCGTCTGGTTGTATATAATACACAGACTTCACCGTTGAAAGAGTATTATAAGGGCGAAGGCAAATACCAGCATATCAATGGTCTTGGCACCATGGAAGGTATCTTTGAAGATATTTGTAAAGCGGTAGATACATTATAATTATATATGTGCCGATGTGCTCATTAAGAAAATAGCATGGATTATGGGTATGTCGGCACATGATCACATTGAAAATTTATTGATTATGGCTGAATCGAATTTTGTTGATTACGTAAAGATATACTGCCGCTCGGGTAAGGGTGGAAGAGGCTCTACGCACATGAGGCGAGAAAAATATACTCCTAACGGTGGTCCCGATGGAGGAGATGGTGGTAGAGGAGGCCATGTTATCCTGCGTGGTAACCGGAACTACTGGACATTGCTTCACCTGAGGTATGACCGTCATGCTATGGCCGGTCATGGAGAATCGGGGAGCAAGAACCGCAGTTTTGGTAAAGACGGCGCAGATAAGATTATTGAAGTCCCCTGTGGTACGGTAGTTTACAATGCCGAAACGGGAGAATATGTATGTGATGTTACGGAACATGGACAGGAAGTCATTCTCCTGAAGGGTGGCCGAGGCGGATTGGGAAACTGGCATTTCAAGACAGCTACCCGTCAGGCTCCCCGTTTTGCCCAGCCGGGTGAACCGATGCAAGAAATGACAGTGATCCTTGAATTGAAGCTGTTGGCAGATGTAGGTCTGGTTGGTTTTCCGAATGCCGGAAAGTCTACGTTATTGTCGGCTATTTCTGCGGCAAAACCCAAAATAGCTGATTATCCGTTTACTACTTTGGAGCCTAACCTGGGTATTGTGTCTTACCGTGACGGACAGTCGTTCGTGATGGCAGATATTCCGGGAATTATCGAGGGAGCCAGTGAGGGTAAAGGGCTTGGATTACGATTCTTACGTCACATTGAACGTAACTCTTTATTACTGTTTATGATACCGGCAGATAGTGACGATATCCGTAAAGATTATGAAGTGCTGCTAAACGAGCTGAAAACGTTTAATCCGGAAATGCTGGATAAGCAACGGGTACTCGCAGTCACCAAAAGTGATATGCTCGATCAGGAGTTGATGGATGAAATAGAGCCGACATTGCCTGAGGGAATCCCTCATGTGTTCATTTCGTCCGTATCCGGTCTGGGTATCTCAGTATTGAAGGATATTCTGTGGACGGAACTGAATAAAGAGAGCAATAAAATAGAGGCTATTGTGCATCGTCCGAAGGATGTCAGCAGACTGCAACAGGAACTCAAAGACATGGGAGAGGATGAAGAACTCGACTATGAGTATGAGGACGATAGTGATGAAGATGATCTGGATTACGAATACGAAGAAGAAGATTGGGAAGATAAATGATTTCACTCACCGACGATAAGAAAATGTTGGGGTATGGGCTGTTGGGCGCATACCCCAACATTTCTCATTTTGTGACGACCCGACATGGAGGTTATAGTGAGGGAGCGTATACTTCTTTTAATTGTTCTCCTTACTCGGGGGATGAATTTGAAAAAGTAAAAAAGAATCAGCTTTTATTGTTTCAATCGCTACCGCAAGTACCGAAACATCTGATCCTCCCTTTCCAGACGCATGGAACAAAAGTGCTTCTGATTAATAAGGATTTTCTGGAGACTTCTATAGAATGTCAACAGGAAATGCTGGACGGGATAGATGCATTGATTACCAGTGAACCGGGTTGTTGTATCGGTATTTCAACGGCAGATTGTATTCCGGTACTGCTATATGATAAAGTACATGGGGGTGTAGCAGCAGTACATGCCGGATGGCGGGGAACTGTGGGGTATATCGTGGGACACACGCTTGAGAAAATGCGGGCGACATTTGGTACGGAGGGACGGGATGTGATTGCATGTATCGGCCCGGGTATTTCTATTCAATCATTCGAAGTAGGGGACGAAGTTTATGAAGCTTTTCGTTTGAATGGTTTTGATATGTCGCGTATCTCTTTCCGACATTCGGTTACCCATAAGTACCATATTGACTTATGGGAGGCAAACCGGCAGCAACTATTAGACTTTGGTGTGCCGGGAGTTCAGATTGAAGTAGCGGATATCTGTACTTACATCCATTATGAAGATTTCTTTTCAGCGAGAAGATTAGGCATAAAGTCCGGACGTATTCTATCGGGTATTATGATAAACTGCTGATGGACAAAATTTTGATTTATTATGTATACCATTACTATATCGAAAGAGTTAAAAGAAGCATGTCCTGTTTTTGCAGGAGCTGCTGTATATGCTGAAGTGAAAAACACTTCTTATTGTGAAGGACTTTGGGAGGAGATTCAATCTTTTACAGAAAAGCTCACTACAACAACCCAGTTGGAAGATATTAAAAAACAACCAGTGATAGCTGCCACACGTGAGGCTTACAAACGGTGTGGAAAAGACCCCGGAAGATATCGCCCATCGGCCGAAGCATTACGCCGCAGGCTGATGCGGGGAATTGCCTTGTATCAGATTGATACTCTGGTCGATTTGATCAATCTGGTTTCTCTTCGGACCGGGCATTCGATAGGTGGTTTTGATGCGGATAAGATAGCGGGCACCAATCTGGAGCTGGGGATAGGCAAAAAAGAAGAGCCTTTCGAAGGTATTGGCCGTGGAGTACTGAACATAGAGGGACTTCCGGTATACCGCGATGCCGTGGGAGGAATAGGAACACCTACCAGTGATAATGAGCGGACAAAGATGGATCTGGAAACGACTCATATATTAGCCATCGTTAATGGTTATAATGGGAAGGAAGGATTGCAGGAGGCTGCCGGGATGATACAGACTTTATTGCGAAGATATGCAGGATCGGACGGAGGAACGATCACCTATTTTGAATAACAAGCGTCCATGAAGAACATACACACTTTTTTGATTTTATCTCTGTTTTCGTTGTGTACGAGTGCACAACGCAGTGCACAAACCAAATTCTCGGATATGGAAGTTAATCATGTCCGGGTGGCTACACCGGGACTTTTTGCTAAAGAGAATTGCATCATGCTCAATCTGAATTCCCTGTCTCGGAATTACTCTTTTCCTTTGCCGGGAGGTAAAGTCATTTCCGGTTATGGAACCCGTGGCGGACATAGTGGGGATGATATAAAAACTTGTGCCCGTGATACGATTCGCGCTGCTTTTGACGGAGTGGTACGTATGGCAAAACCTTATGGTGCATACGGCAATGTGATTGTGATTCGCCATCCCAATGGGTTGGAAACGGTGTACAGTCATAATGTGAAGAATCTGGTAAAAAGCGGAGATGCTGTGAAAGCGGGAAAAGCTATTGCCCTGACCGGACGTACCGGGCGGGCTACTACGGAACATCTGCATTTCGAAACGCGGATTAACGGGCAACATTTTAATCCCGGTCTTATTTTTGATATGGATAAACGCACTTTGCGCAAGGATTATCTGCAATGTACGAAGAAGGGGAAAGGGATTATTGTGAAAGCTTTGAAAAGCGAAAAAGTTCCCCCTAAGTATAAAACTCTTTCGCCTTTCCTTTATGAACTGCCCGGTATTAAAAAACCGGAATGGAATATACCAGGCCTAGCGAAATCCGCTGTGTATTCGGGTCTATAGCTTCTAAACGGCGGGCAGCTTTCAGGAGTTCGTTCCGTTTGTACTGATAATGGAGGAAGATCAATAGTTCGCTGTTTCGCATCGGATAGTATTCTACGCAGGCTTGCCCGCACCAGGTACGACGATAGGTGCCTTTCTCAAAGATTCCGTTTGTTTTATAAATCTTACCGGTTTCGTAGATACCTTTCAAGTATACATTCCAATTGGGATGGAGACGGTAGTCCACATTGGCAATGGTAGTGAAGTATTCGGTATATTGGGCCGTTTGTGGATTCTCCAGGTCAGTGTGGGGTAAGGCACTGATAATGCCTTTGTTGTCGATCCCCTGTCGGGAGTACATCAAATCTACATAAGCGATCCATGGCCCTTTTTCATAGACGTTTCCGGCAGTGAGATACAGGATGTTTCTTCCTTTGGCCTGCTGTCCCCATGAAGCGGCATATCTTAACTGGATGGCTTTATCCAGATAGTAACTGTTCCAGTTGATAGTTGAGATCAGGGGAACTTTGGTAGCTTCTACATTTGCCGGTAGCCCGTGGAGATAGGTATCTTCATCCCCACCATTACGGTTGTTTACTATCTGGAAGTTCAATTCCTGAGTAGGGGTTACATTCCAGGTGGCAGATACACCTGCCAGAAAGCAGTTGACATAATTATTAAACTCACTGAACTCACGCACTTTAATCGGGTTGACATAGTATTCGTAGCCACCCAGCATGAGGAACTGTTTTCCGGCGGTGATGGAAAAGCGGTCGGAGAGGTGATAGGTCAGATAAGCATACTCTACGGAAGAAGACAGGTTGTCCAGTACAAAGGGATTGCTGTATTTATTAAAAGATTGACGGAAATGGTAAGAGAACTTCTGGTTGATATTTCCTACAATTTCTAATTTGAACCGATTAAGTTTGAAAGCGACCTCCTCTAATTCATTCTCGGTAAAAGAAGCAGCACATGAGGTGTAGAGTTGCAGGTTCATGTGAGCGGAGAATCCTTTGTTTTCTTTTCCGGTGATGCGTTGGACTACAGAAGAAATAGAGTCGTTTGGGGAAATAATGGGTTGCTGTTGGGCCGTAATGGTACCCATGGTAAACAAGGTTACCAAAAGGAAGACGTGTCTTTTCATATTTGTGAAATCTCTTTGGGTTAATAAAAGTGATGCAAAAATAATAAAAAACGTCTTCCTTTTCGTCTTTTCAAGGTAAAACTGTCTGTTTCTCCTTAAAGTTCCTGTTCTGTTAGTCTACAAATTTCAGGCAAACAGGTTTGTCTACTTTTATATCTTTCTTGATGTCGGTCAATAGTCCGGTAGTCTGGTTCCTTTCAAATATCTGAATGGTATTGGTGTCGCGGCACGCTACCAGCAAATATTTGCCGTTGGGAGTAATGATGAAGTTACGCGGATGGATTCCCGTTAACTGATAACCTATCTTGGTCAGGGTACCATTGGTCTTGTCGACTTTGAAGATGGCAATTCCGTCTGCTTTCAGGCGGTTGCTGGCATAGAGATATTTTCCGTCCGGACTGATGTGGATATCGCCACTGCCTTGCGCATTTACAGTATCGGCTGCAATGGTTTGAATTTCATCTAGCATTCCGTCGGTATACCGGAAAGCTATTACCGTCCCTCCTATTTCGTTAATAAGGTAAGCAAACTTGCTGTCCGGACTGAATATCAGATGTCGGGGACCGGAACCCGGAGCAACCTTAAAAGCTTCCGGATTACCCTTTGTCAGGAGTTTCTCTTTGTTATCGGCATTGGCATTCGGATTGAGATTGAATTTATGTATCTGATCGGTACCTAAGTCATCGGCGAGTAAATATTTGCCATCCGGAGTGATACGTACGCAGTGCAGATGAGGCATTGTCTGTCGTTCTTTATCCGGTCCGGAACCTTTAAATTCGATTACATCGGAGGCGGGTAGCAGAGAACCGTCTTTTCCGATGGGAAAGACAGTGATACTCCCTCCGCTATAGTTGGCAGTGATAACATTCTTTCCGTTGGTGATCAGGTAGCACGGATCGGCCCCCATTGTTTTCTGAGTATTCAATAAGCGAAGCGTTCCTTTGGTTTTATCGAAAGCAAAGGCGCTCACAGATGCCTGGTCTTTGCTGAATTCATTGACGGAATAAACGAATTTTCCGTCGTCCGACGGAACGAGGTATGATGGGTTAGCAACTTCTGTATCACTGAGTGGTACTGATGCTCCGGTTTCTTCGTTGAACCGGAAAGTGTAAATGCCTTTACTGTCGCCGGAAGTATATGTTCCTACCAGCATAATCAGTTCGTTGTCAGTTGTTGTTGGATCTGCCGGCTGTGCGGTTGTCTTCTTTGGAGAACAACTGGCTACAAGCATGCCGACTGCACAGATACTAATGATTTTTTCGACCATAATAAATAGATGTTATTTTGAGGGTTTGTTGGTTACCTTCGTTATATTCTGAAAACACAAAGTTAGTATAATCTCCTGTGTTTCTTTCCGGAATGAATAAAATATCTAAAATCCATCCTCTTTTTCTTTCTTTATGATGAATATTCCCTATCTTTGCAGCCACATAAGTGGTTACCACTTCCTCATCTCAAAAGGGGTTGACTGGTTTTGACAGCGGGCAGAAATGGTGGGTAAGCATGCAGTGCGTCGGTGATTTGCACTTTAATCTCAGTTATCAAAATTTTATCTGGCGAAACTAATTACGCTCTTGCTGCTTAATCGAATCATAGTAGATTAGCTTAATCCAGGCACCAGGTGCCAGGACGAGACATCACTCGGAAGCTGTTGCTCCGAAGCATTCCGGTTCAGTGGTGCAGTTACATCGGGGATAGTCAGAAGTGGCCTCGCGCTTTGGATGAAAATTTAGAGGATAAGGCAGGAATTGATGGCTTTGGTTCTGCTCCTGCACGAAAAACTTAGGCAAAGATAAGCATGTAGAAAGCTTATGATTTCCTCGTTTGGACGAGGGTTCGAATCCCTCCAGCTCCACTTTATGACAGAAACGTCCCTCTGAACCGGTAAGTTCAGGGGGATTTTTTGTTAAGAATATCCGGATTGTCCGGGTTATTTGTTACGTTCTCAACGTAAGTCGTTGATAGGTAGCTGCCTATCGGCATTTAAACTGCTGTTATTTGTCCGGGTACTTTATTTTGTCTTTTAAAATAAACACTCTACATTTGACTTCTGAGCAATTCGTCATAGAGAGTCGACAAGTGAGAAACGGTCTAATCCCAAGTATGGTTAAAGAAATTATTGTCTGCTCATATTTATTGTTTATTCATATTCCGGTAAATGCCCTTGCCAATCTATCTTTTTCTTAATAAAAACCATATTGGGGAAACAAACTGAATATTGTCTCGTTATAATGTAGATCAGATTGATTTTTCATGTGAGTCGCCTTTCTTGATGTCCTGTTGCTCACCGATAAACGATGTGAACATCTCATTACTATTGTTTTGTTAGTATCCTCTACGACAACAGGGAGGGATTTAAGGCGTTCAGGAGCGCCACAAATCCGGTCACCTACTCACGTGATGTGCAGAAGGTAGTGTTTTTCTTTCCCCCATGACTACCTTACTATAGGGTTCCCACTTTTAATAAAACTACTCCATTTTAATTATAACAAACAAAAAGAATGAAATATATTTTATACTTCATGATGATGATATATGGTTCGTTATGCCATGCCATCGTTTGCAAACACATTGTAGAAATAAGTGAAACGAATACTCGTAAAGTGCATCAGATACGGAGAGATGCCTTGGGATATATGTGGTTTATGAGCCATACCGGAATAAGCCGGTTTGATGGAACGAAGCTGAAACACTATAAGTTGTCTGCCGAAGGACAGACTGTGGATTATTATATGGGCTGTTGCCGGCTGCTTACGGACAAAGAGAATGGGTTATGGGCGGTTACCCGAAACGGAGATTTATGGACGTATAATCCGTCATTGGATAAGTTTGAGTGCAGAAACCATCTGCCGAACCAGGATAAGGCGTCAGTGCGCTTTCTCTGTGCAGATAGTCAGGGGCATATCTGGTTTTCCGCTGGAAACCGGTTGATTGCTTATCGGGGAATTACTAATACTTTCTATCGGGTGAATCACAATCTGAAACAGATTTCCGGTATGGTAGAAGTAGCTCCGGGAGAGTATTTCGTGGGCTCGGATGAAGGCCTGTTTGAGATAACCATGAAGGGTTATTCCATAGAAAAACAATCCGGCGAACTGTCCGGGAAGAGATGTCGCCGGATACATGAAATGCTTTTTCATCCGTATAGCGGTAGACTGATTATCGCAGACTATTCGGAAGGGTTAATGGTGTGGGACACGAAGTCGGAGCAGATGATTTATACATGGGACAGGCCTGTGAACAGCCGGATTAGCAGTTTGCGAACATTGGACGACCGGAATATCTTAGTAGCAACGGACGGTGAGGGGTTATATCGCATGGACATTATTAACCCGGAAATCAGGTCTTTTGTACATACCGATTTTGAGAATGGCAATTCAATTCGTACGAACCGGATTGCCGATTTGTTTGTGGATGATCAGAAACATATCTGGGTGGCGGATTATCCGGAAGGCGTATCAATGATTGATATGGATTCTCCGGATGATTATAAGTGGTATAGGTTTCAGGCAGGAAATACGCATTCATTGGCGAACAACCGGATAAATGCGGTATTACATGATTCGGACGGGGATGTCTGGTTTGCGACGGATCGTGGTATCAGTTGTTTTCACCCGTCGACAGGCAGATGGGAACGGATTGTTACAGATCTTCCTTGCCAGATGTATACTGCACTTAGCGAAACAGGTCCCGGAGAGATATGTGCCGGAAACTATGTACACGGCTTGTACATCATCCGTAAGAAGAATAATAATCAGGTTGTTCCGTATGCCCGCATTTCCGGGGTCAATGCACTTTGCCGTAAGGATAAAGATCGGTTGTGGATTGGGACGGATGAAGGTTTGTTTCTCTATTGTCCCAATGATAATGGTGTTGTAGAAGTGAAATCCTTGTCCGGTCTGCACATTCATGCCTTGTATCAGTCCGATAGCAATTGCCTGTATATTGGAACCGAAGGAAACGGTTTGCTGGTCTACCGTCCGGAGCAATCCCGGCTGGATACTGTGAAAAATTCAGGAGTTACTAATGTGTACGCTGTTTGGGAGGATGACAAGAAGCGGCTGATAGGAAGCAGTGACCAGTTTGCCTTTTCATTTGATCCTGTACAGCATTCGTTTCGGCGGTTTCCCAATAAAGGACTCCGGATTACGTCGGGAGCTTTTATTGGAGACGGCAGGCAGATACTGGGTACATACCAGGGAGCAATTGATTATGACAAACAAGAGCCTCGTTCGTTACACAAGACCTGCCTGGGATTTTATCTGGACGGGCTTCGGGTGCTGGATAAGGATATGACCGTAGAAACAGAAAATACTCCGTTAGAAAAAGCACTGAATTATACAGCTACCTTACAGTTGGATCATGATGAAAACACTTTTTCGTTTACGGCTACTGCCGTCCGCTACGATGAAATACAGGATATAGCTTACAGCTGGAAACTGGATAATACGGACTGGAGTAATCCGTCGCCGGAGAATAGAATTCGTTTTTCGAACCTTGCTCCGGGTGAATATGTCTTCTCCGTACGGGCAATATCCATTGGCAACGGACGTCCGTTTGCACAGAGGAATATGAATATTGTGATTCGTAAACCGCTCTGGAAGACAAATGGCGCTTTTCTTTGTTATGGAGTTTTGGCTATTACGCTGGGGTCTTTAGCTGTTCGTTCATGGTTCATCTGGCAAGACAGGAATCTTTCAAGAGAAAAGATACAATTGTTTATGAATACTACCCGTAACCTCTGCATGCCGCTTACGTTGATAAAGGTTCCGTTGGAGTATCTTTATGAAAAATCGTCTTCCGAACTTGTCAATAACGTATTGCAACAGATTAAGGGTGTAAACAATCTGCTGGCCGACCTGGAAAGCATCAGCCGTATTTCGGCTTCTCCCGGGTGCCTGTCTCTTGCCGATCATGAGTTATCCATGTTTCTCAAAGAGACGGTGAACCGTTTCAGTGATTACGCAAACGAAAAATGTATTACGCTTCGTTGGGTGGACGAGCCGGCTTTTGTTACCGTGTGTCTGGATAGGGAGAAGATGGCTGCAATCCTCCGGAACCTTTTGATGGCTTTTACCGACAGTATAGACCGGGGCGGGGAAATACTTCTGAGTACATCGTGCAATACTCAAAACTGGGAGTTGAGGCTGGAGTCTGAAGATAATGGACTTCTTAAAAAAAATTCTAAATTATAAGGGATTGGTTTCGGGAGGCTCTGCCGAGACCATGAGTTGGTTATTTATACGCAAATTAATCTGTTTGCATAAAGGCAAAATCAAATTTACTTATAAAGAAGAGCATAAACTGGTTCTTATCTTAGTCTTTCCTGTTGCTATCCGGCAATCGGAGAAATTTTCCGACCTTTCCGATCTGCTTTCCGTACCTGAATTTCCGACCAAGGACAGCGAACTGTTACCGGCTAACGAAACGTTGCCGGCAATGGAAACTCCATTACCGAAACATCGGGAGAAGAGACGCAACGGACGTTCTTTGGTATTGGTCGAAACCCATAAAGAATTACGTAATTATCTTGTGCGAATCCTGATGCCGGATTACGAAGTTGTATCGGTTTGCGATGCGGAAACGGCCTTTACGACTATATGTGAACAGCATCCCGATGCTGTTCTGGCCTCTTCAGCCCTTGTCGGAATTTCGGGGGAAGAACTTGCTGTCCGGATTAAATCGGATGACAGGGTAGCACATGTACCTGTGATATTGCTCGTGAAACCGGGCGAAGACAGCAAGGAGACCCAACGGAACGCCGATCTTTATGTGACAATGCCTTTTGCCATTTCGTTCTTAAAAGCAGAGATTGAAAGTCTGATTACTAACCGGGAGATTATCCGCAAGAGGTATATCCGTTTGACATTAGGGGTTGATGCTCCGGATGATGTCGAAGCCGATGTGCCGTTGTCGGATAGTGATCAGGAATTTATCAGTCTGGTGAGAAGCCTGATTGAAGAGAGACTCACCGATTCCAGGTTTACGATTGACGAACTGAGTGATTGTGTGAATATGAGCCGTTCGAGCTTTTACAATAGGATTAAGGAGATAACCGGCCATGCACCCGCAGACTATGTTCGTAGTGTACGCCTTAACAAGGCGCTGATCTTGCTGATGAGTAGGAAATATACTGTAGCCGAGGTTGCCGACATGACGGGATTCAGTGATCCGAAATATTTCAGGATCGTGTTTAAGAAACGTTTCGGAGATTCACCGACAAAGTATATAAGCAATTTGTAAGTTAACGGGAGACCGGCCGGGGGAGTGCCTTGCCGGTCTTCATTTTATTAACTAATCCTGTCAGTGGGATTGAAAGAATAACTCTTATCTTTGCTTCTCAAAATGTGAACTGCGATGTAGAATTATTGCAGAAATGGGCGAACGTAAGATTATACATATTGATATGGATGCTTTCTATGCTTCCGTGGAGCAGAGAGACCATCCGGAATTGCGTGGTAAACCGCTTGCTGTCGGGCATGCCGAGGAGCGGGGAGTAGTGGCGGCGGCAAGCTATGAAGCGCGTCGGTACGGAGTGCGTTCGGCTATGTCGTCACAGAAGGCAAAGCGCTTATGTCCGCAACTGATTTTCGTTCCCGGACGGATGGACATATATAAATCGGTTTCCCGCCGGGTACACGAGATCTTTCATGAATACACCGATTTGATTGAACCCCTTTCGTTGGACGAGGCATTCCTGGATGTGACAGAGAATAAACAGGGAATTTTACTGGCGGTAGATATAGCCAGGGCTATCAAGCAGCGCATCCGTGAAGAGTTGAACCTGGTAGCATCGGCGGGTGTATCTTATAATAAATTCCTGGCAAAGATTGCTTCGGATTTTCGGAAGCCCGACGGACTCTGTACCATCCATCCCGATCAGGCGCTCGATTTCATTGCCCGTCTGCCCATCGAGTCATTTTGGGGAGTAGGACCGGTGACTGCTCGGAAGATGCATTTGCTGGGTATTCACAATGGCCTTCAGCTACGTGGCTGTTCGTCGGAAATGTTGGTACGGCAGTTTGGTAAAGTAGGACTGCTCTATTACGATTTTGCACGAGGAATCGATCTCCGTCCCGTAGAAGCGGTATGGATACGTAAATCAATCGGTTGCGAACATACGTTGGAGAAAGATATTCATGTGAAATCGGCTGTGATTATAGAACTTTATCACGTAGCTACGGAACTTGTGGAACGGTTGCAGCGGAAGGATTTCCGGGGAAAGACGCTGACGCTGAAAATCAAATTTCATGACTTTAGCCAGATCACACGGAGCATGACGCAGGCTCAGGAACTGACGAGCCTTGAAAGAATTCTGCCTCTTGCCAAACAGTTGCTGAAAGAGGTGGAGTATGAGCAACATCCCATTCGGTTGATAGGGCTTTCGGTGTCGAATCCGAGAGAGGAGACAGATGAGCATCGGGGAGTGTGGGAACAATTGAGTTTTGAGTTCAGTGACTGGGGAAAATAGTTAAAGATCGGGATGCGGGGATGAAATAGTCGGGTGATTGTATCTGTTTAGTATTATTTTTCTTATCTTTGGGAGTGATACGGCATTGAGAACTAATAAATTATAAAATATGATGAACCTGAGCAGATGTCCAATTCTCTTGTTGCTACTATTTGCGTTGTTCTGTAGTTGCCATGATGAAGACAGGGAGGATACACCTCCGACCGACAAACGAACCGCGAACTTCATTGTGAAATATAACGATGGATCCGGAATACATCCGGATTATAAGGCTAAAGTATATATTTATTATGGAATATATTCGATGGATATTGCAGGTTTCCGCTATCTTTCGGATGGAGTTCTGGAATATCGCGGACAGGAAATAGTCCCTGATATAGAATTGTCTGCTGATGGGAAAGAAGATGTGTCACTGTTATTAAGTAACACGGAGAAGATAACGGTCGTGGTTGAAAGTTCCTTTTATGAAGGGAAAATAGGAATAACGAGTTACTCTCCGGGAGATATGCCTATAAAGGATACATTTATATTTGGAGGATAGTATGATGACTCGGGACAGCCTCCTGAATGTCTGTCTTCGTTTTATGAATTATAAGGAAAGGGAGAAGTCGAAACTTCGCCCTTTCTGTATAGAGGCTCTGTTTGCCATGAACAGAGCCTTTGTTTGCTACGGATGGAGCCTCTGTTCTGATTCTGTAGAGTCTCTGTTTCCGGCAAGTGCTTACTTCATTTGTTTTCGGAGCAACCGGCTTCCGGTGCTTTTCCCGGTTGCATCCGGGGAAATTGCCGGTTTCTCCGCAAAAGTCCTTGAAGCCGCCGGAATCTGTTTGCTACAATCCGTGTATCACTTTCATCAGTTGTTCGCCCAGTCCGATGGTATAGCCTTGTGAAACAAAAACTACCCGGTTGAACGTATCACCGATAATAAACATCGGTAAGATGGTGCTGTTAGGCAATTTCATCGATTCGGCAATTTGTTTCTGGATGGCTCCGTTTACATCGATACCATAGGTAATGGTCGAAGGCAGTCCGGGGAATTCTGTCGGACGGAACTTCTTATATTGTTCTTCATTAGGGAAAAGCAGTACCATTTTACGGTCCCATTTTTCGAATTCGCTGCTTAAAGCCGCAATATCTCGGAGAGCATGGTTTGTCGGTTCTTGTCCGGCTCCCAACACGGCAACTACGAAATATCCCCGTCCGCAAGTCTGAAGAATGCTTTGCGGTTCGGAGGCTCCTATCGGCAGGTAGGTGGATTCGGAGTTGAAATTACCGATCACCTGCACCTGATCCTTACTTTCGCGCATCACCAGATCGACAGTTGTTGTTTTTCCCTCTTCGATGGTGAAGAAAGTGATGTTGGCCAACACTGCTCCACTTGCCATACGGGTTCCGGTTACCATCATGTAGTATCCGGTATCCATGCGAGCGCCATTTTTCAGTAAGTTCGACCAGGTGGCTCCTCCGCCCATATCTACGTCCCCTTCATCGTAGTTCAGCAATTGGAAAGTCCCGTTGCGGAATTTCGAGAGAGTGAAGTGTGAATAGTATTTCGGATCGCTCAACGAAAGGATAGGCTGGTAGCGGGCTACGAGTGTTCCGGTCGGTGCCTGTGTCTGCTGTGCTGCTTCAAAATCCACATCGTAGACTTTACCGTTCTTTAGGTCGTTGTCATTGAAACTCCGATATTGAATTTTTCCGGTCACTTCGTCTATCCAGGCGGGGATACCCAGACTACGTGCCATGGATACAAAGAAAATGTTACGGGACTTTTCGTCTGCTACCCGGGCTTTCCATACTCCCATTGGAGACATCGGAATACGTTGTGAGTTCAGTTCATTGTTGATAGTGATCTCTTTTCTGCACCATTCTACCAAAGCCTGTGGATTCTTTCGGAAAGCTTCCGCTTCAGTTGCCGGGATCTCTTTCTGGAAGAATGCTTTGTAGGGAGTGATCATTTCGTTGGCCACACGAGGGTTCAGTACGTTGCTGCAGAAGTCCTTGGAACCGGGCAGACCGGAGTTATTCAGATGATCGTTCAGTACTTCCGAACTAACATCTCTTAAGTCCTTGGCCGAGATTACTTTCAGCAGGCTGATGGCCTGACCGGCTTTATCGGCTTTTACGGCAGCAGAAAGGAAATTTGTCAGAGTCTGATGGTTACCTCTGGAAGCTATCAGTAGGCGTACTGTTTCGGTTTCATCCAGCTTGTTCTCTTTGGCAAAAGTCCGGGCTTGCTCTTCGGTAATGAAAGTGGCTACGTAAGCATTGCGGATGGAATCTTCCTGTGCCATGCGGCGGTCGTTTTCAGCACGTTGCTCCGGAGTCACTTCGGGCAGGTTGGCACCTTCGGCCGGAGGAACAATATCCAGTGGGAGTGAATAGGTTTCACCGGCGTTTTTGTCCAGTGCGATCTTCAGTTCGTTATCTTTGCCGAATGACAATTTGGAATAACCGAACCGTCCGTCTTTAGAGGCCCATACCAGCATATCGCCCTTGCCGGCAGTCAGTGATGCGCGTCCTGCCTTATCCGTATGTTTAGTGGCTACGGTGTAGAATTCAGCATAATTATACACCTTGAACTCTACAGTGGTATCGGATACCGGCTGCCCTTCGGCATCTGTCACCAATACCGAGCCTTTGGCCGTCGGGGCATAGTTGTCGATTACATTGATTTCCGTATAGTTCGGAGTTTCGTACATGATTTCCTCTTGTCCGGCATAGCGTCCGAATACTTTGGTATGCATCAGCATGCCACGGCTGGCAGGAGCATTAAACCAGCCCAGGTTCAGTACCGGTTCCGGTTCGCAGGCGCCGAAAAAATACCATTTACCATCTACCCAGGCTTCTACCCAGGCATGGTTATCGTCGGTATGCGCCCAACGCGGAGTATAAACCTGCCGTGCCGGAATGCCTACCGAGCGGAGAGCGGCTACAGTGAAGGTCGATTCTTCACCACAACGGCCATAGGCAGTCTTTACCGAAGCGAGTGGGGAACTGGTACGGGCATCGCTTGGGGTGTAGACTACCTTTTCGTGGCACCAGTGGTTCACTTCAAGCACAGCGTCGTGCAGCGACAGGTTCTTCACACGATCTTTCAGTTCATTGTAAAATACCCGGCGCGAGTCGTCCAGATTTTCGTTGTTTACCCGGATAGGGAGTACGAAATGGCGGAATACGTCATCGGGGATCTCTTTTCCCCAAGGCATTTCGCGACGCGCCTGATCGGAGAGTCTGACATTCTCCAGATAGTAATCACCTGTATAATCCGTCACGTCACCTGTGGGCATATAGGCATAGAGGAACATCAAAGCCTCCTGTTCGGAAGTGGTGAGTTTTTCATTGAACACTGCGAACAGATCTCCGTTAGGGAGCTGTTGCTTCTTCTTTTCAAAATCTTGCGTCACTTGGCTACGGTAAGTCTCATCTTTCAGGAAGTGGGACTCACTGCATGAAAAAAACGCAACCGACAACATCGGGATGATTAGAAAGCGGGTCAGGGTTTTCATACAATTTGTTGTTAAATAAGGCTTCGCTCCTTTTTCTCTCCCGGAGAGAGGGGAGGAGTGAATGCTGTTGGTTTATATATTTGATTATGATTGCTTTTTTTGTTTCCTAAAATCCGTTCATAGGGAAGAGTACTGTGGGGATCAGCAATACCATTCCCAAAATGATGAATAAAAGAAGTACCTTCCAGAACCATTTCACCCATATCTCGTAGGGGATGCGGGCGATGCCCAAGGCTCCCATCAATACGGCGGAAGTAGGTGTGATCATGTTGGTAAATCCGTCACCAAACTGATAAGCCATTACTGTAGCTTGCCGCGAAAGTCCGATGACATCGGAAAAAGGTGCCATGATAGGCATGGTTAATGCAGCTTTGGCCGATCCGGACGGGATAATCAGGTTGATCAGTGTCTGTATCAGGTACATCACCCCCAAAGATACTATTTTTCCGGTTTCTCCCATCAGTGAAGCCAGAGAATGTAAGATCGGGTCGATGATATGTCCGTCTTGCAGTATTTGGATGATCCCTCCTGCCAGACCTACCACAATGGCAGCTGATAGCATATCTTTGGCTCCATCCATGAATTGCCTGATGATGTTATCTGTTTTTTCACTGTTGGCAAATCCCGAAAGAATACCCATTGCGAGGAAGATGGCGGAGATCTCTGGCAGATACCAGCCATGTCCCATGACACCGGTAATCAGGAAAAGAATGGTGAACGCAAGCAAGGTCAGTATGAAGAACTGGTTGGATTTACGTAAACCCAGCCAGCCGAAGACGGCAAATAAAACAGACAGGACGGGCACTGCATAGCAGGTGACAGACGCTTCGCCTATTGCGAAGGTACTGGTTGGGTAAATGATGGAAAACAGGCATAAGGATATGAGTAACAGTATGTAGACGATCCATGCCGGACGAGTCGTGACACGGGATATCTCTCCGCTGCTTTCTTCTTCCCGTTTTCGCCAATAAGCGTCGGCATGATACATGGGTGATTTCTCCGGATGCTTTTTAATGACAGCGGCATATCTGAGTACACAGACTATCAGGACCGTGGTCAGTATCAGCCAGCAAAGCATGCGATATTCAAATCCGGAAAATAGCGGTAAGTCGGACAAGCCTTGTGCAATGCCAATGGTAAACGGGTTCAGTACGGCGCCCGAAAAACCTATGTGGGCAGCAACATATACCATGCAAAGCCCCGTGATGGAATCATATCCCATCGAAATGGCCAACGGGACGATGATAACGACAAAGGCCAGGGTTTCTTCACTCATGCCAAATACGGAGCCGAAGAGGCTGAAAAGAATAATGACTAAGGAAATCACCACATTATTTACACCCAATGATTTAATCAGTCTGTGCTTTTCAAGCCCCTTCGTAAAGTTCAGAAACGAAAAGATGCCGGTATCGATGGCACGACTGCTGTTCATTATCTGAAAGGCACCTCCCATGATCAATAAGAAGGCGATGATTCCCGCTTGCCGTTCGAAGCCTTCAAGAAGAGCACTGAACACTTGCCAGGTCTGTGGTGTCTGTTCTACCCGGTGGAAAGAGTGGTCTATAATGACTGTGCGGGAAATGCCGTTGATGTCAATGGTCTCGCGCACATATTCACCTGCGGGAATGATCCAGGAAAGCACTGCACAGAGCAAGATGACAGAAGAAATGATGGTGTATGTGTGGGGTATCCGTTTTAGCATAGTCGTTTTTCTTGATAAAGCGCAAAGTTATGCAATATATTTGTAATATGCACTTGCCAAATCTGTCCTTATAAAAAAGAAAAATCAACTAATAATACACTTTTCTTATGTTTTAGAACATGTTTTCAGAAACATTTCGTATCTTTGCAGTGTTAATAAAGAAAACAAGATGTAAAACCGCTCTTCAAAACGTGGAGAGCAAAAAAAGAGGACCAAAATTATGAAAAAGAATGCAAATGAAATTATGATGTTGCAGTACCGTATCAAACGTTACCAAGCAATGGGAAATGGAACAATGTGCCAGCTGTTGAATGGCAAACTTCAAAAACTGCTTGCAAAGCAGGTTACCATGTAATTAAACACACCTATATTATATGAATAAGAAGCGGGGAATCGGATGATTCTCCGCTTTTTTTGTCATTTATCTGTCTGTTCCGGGAACAATCATTATAAAATATTCGTTAATTAAACAACGAATCCTGTTTTATCTCAAATTTATTACTACGTTTGCGGTCACTATGATAAAGTACGTATTCTGCATATTGATAGGTATCTTCTTAATGTATGGAGCCGGTTGCACAGCCCCTGCAGAAGAGAACGCGGAACTTCCTGCGGGAGTTACTGCAACCTTTATATCGCAATGTGCCGGAGACCACTCTTTATTCAACGACCAGACGGCTGACTCGAAAGTGAGTGATGCCATCCTTCCCCACGGTTCTTTTTCACGGGAACTCGGTTCATCCAAAGTATTAAAACTTAAATTACAGACTGCCATCCGCTTGCTTAATACCTTTCATATCCGCCAGTCGGAGAAGGGAGATGCTTATCCGGATTTCAATCATAACTTCATTAAATATTCCAGCGGGTATTATGTATACTCGTTAGGGCATATCCTGATTTAGCTTTTCGGTTTCACACTTCCGTATTGAAGTGATTGGGTAACCCCATTTATCTGTTCCGATAAATGCCGGGGAAGTGTGTCTTGTCACCCTCCGGCAGTCGTCATTCGTTGCATTTTATTTTTTCAATCTAAAATCATACCATGTTATGTTTAGTTTATTGTTATCCACTTTTGCCATGATGGGGCTTACCTTCGTCATTGGCTTTTTCGTTGCCGGAGTAATAAAGCTGATTGCTTCTGCGGCTGATTCATTGGCTTTCTACAGTTCACACCAGGAAGAGCTTGCCCGGTTGAAACGTATTCGGAAACTTCATCAGAAAGTAGCTATCTTGATAACCGAAAGTGCCCTTAGCGACGAGGAGTACGGGAGTGACGGGCGTGAAGACTTCAGCAGGGGCATCACCAAACATCCCGGAGACAATCGCGGGTTCTACCACGGTGTCAGTCCCGGTGAGCCGGAACGCGGACTGATGGATTATTTTTATCCGGAAGATACAAGATCCATGTTTCTTCGCAAAGAAGAGCAAATGTTACAGCATGACAAAAAGAACAATAAGAAAGCATCTTCAACCAATAAAAACAAATAAATCTTGATAGTATGGAAAGTATAGACTTTGGAACCCTGTTTCAGGGATTTGGAACAATGATGGCCAGCGGATGGTTTCTGGCCAGTGCCCGTATGTTTTTAATAGCTTTGGGATTTCTGCTCATCTATCTGGGCTGGAAAGGTGTGCTTGAGCCGATGGTTATGATTCCGATGGGACTGGGGATGGTAGCCATTAATTGCGGAACACTGATTATGCCCGACGGAGCATTGGGGAACCTTTTTCTGGACCCTATGTTATCGGATACGGACGCGTTGATGAATACGATGCAGATTGACTTTCTGCAACCGGTATATACATTGACGTTTAGTAACGGACTGATAGCCTGCTTTGTGTTTATGGGAATCGGTACGTTGCTTGATGTCGGATTCTTGTTGCAGAAACCGTTTGCCAGTATTTTCCTGGCCCTTTGTGCTGAGTTGGGGACTTTCCTTACAGTGCCTATCGCTTCGGGTCTGGGGTTGTCTTTAAAGGAAAGCGCTTCTGTTGCAATGGTCGGCGGAGCCGATGGACCGATGGTGCTGTTTACTTCGCTTGCCTTGGCCAAACACTTGTTTGTGCCTATTACGGTGGTGGCTTATCTGTATTTGGGATTAACATACGGGGGATATCCTTATTTGGTAAAGCTGCTGATTCCTAAACGTCTGCGTGCTATCAAGATGGTGGAGAAGAAAGCTCCTAAAAATTATGACGCAAAAGTGAAGCTTGCCTTTTCTGCTATTCTGTGTGCTGTGCTGTGTTTCTTGTTTCCGGTTGCTTCTCCACTATTCTTCTCCCTCTTCTTAGGGGTAGCTGTACGCGAGTCCGGCATGAAGCATATCTATGATTTTGTAAGTGGTCCGTTGCTTTATGGTTCTACCTTTATGCTGGGATTACTGTTGGGTGTGCTCTGTGATGCCCATTTGTTGCTCGATCCGAAAATTCTGAAACTTTTGGTGTTGGGTATGCTTGCTTTGTTATTGTCGGGTATCGGGGGAATCATGGGTGGTTACATCATGTATTTCATTAAGAAAGGAAACTATAATCCGGTGATCGGTATTGCTGCCGTGAGTTGTGTGCCTACTACGGCAAAGGTTGCCCAGAAGTTGGTAAGTAAAGATAATCCGAACTCTTTCATCCTGGGGGATGCACTGGGTGCAAACATTTCAGGAGTAATCACTTCGGCTATCATTACGGGTATTTACATAACGATTATACCTTATTTATAATAATGTTGTAGCTGACAGAATGATTTCATGAGTGACTGACAGAGCTTATCCATTTACAGTTTGTATATTTGTCGCTCTCAGATAGTTTGAAAGACAAGGTTATGAAAAAACTTATCCCTCGATATACCTTTTTAAAGAATAAGTACGGCAGTGAGTTGCTGGTGGATATAGTAGAACTGAAAGATATAAAGAAATATGTCGTTAAAAGTTCTGTTCATACCCTGACTTATTATGACATTACCTTTATCACCGAAGGGGAAGGAAGTTTCATTCTTGATAATCATACCTACCGGGGCGGTGTGGGAGATGTGTTCTTCTCCAAGCCGGGAGAGATACGTAGCTGGGATACAAATGCGATTGTGAATGGATATGCTCTGATATTTGAAGAAGAGTTTTTATCTTCTTTCTTTAAAGATTCTTTGTTTGTGCAGCATCTTTCCTTTTTCAATCCGGTGAAGGAATCGTTGAAAATACATTTGCCGGAACGCTCTTTTCTGCGTATGTTGCAACTTCTGCAATCTATTAAGGAGGAGATTGATCTGTTCAGACAGAATGACGTTCATGTGTTGAGAGCGCAACTTTATGAAGCGTTGATGCTGCTTGACCGTTTTTACGTGCAGACCGTATCGGATGCAGGGATAAACAAGGAAGGACGCAGTCCGTATCTTGTTCAGTTTGTACAGTTGGTCGACCGTGGGTTCAGTGAATACCGTACCGTGCGGTATTATGCCGGAAGACTGTGTATTACTCCTAACTATCTGAATGAAATAGTGAGTACCGCTATGCAGATAAGCGCCAAGCAATATATTCAGAATAAAGTGATGGAAGAAGCAAAGCGGATGCTTGCTTACACGGATTTGCCGGTTGCCGAAATAGCTTTCGAACTGAATTATGAAACGGTTTCTTATTTCAGCCGTTGTTTTCGCCGGTATACGGGAGAAACTCCTTTGGGCTACCGGAGGGGACATAAACCATAAAAAGTGTCATTTCTGCCTTTGTTTCTGTCACATACCCTCTTTTTTCTTTCTGTACCTTTGTGTCAGTGTAAAACTATTAAAATTTAGAACAATGAAAGATGTAGAGAAAACGATTGGGAATCTGATTGATAAGCAAAAGATCGCATTTATCGGATCTGTTGATATAGAAGGCTTCCCCAATATTAAAGCAATGTTACAGCCCCGGAAGCGTGAAGGTATTCGGACTCTTTATTTTACCACCAATACCTCTTCTATGCGTACCACTCAATACCTGAAGAACCAGCATGCTTGTGTCTACTTCTGTGACTCTCGCTTTTTTAGGGGAGTTATGCTGAAAGGTAAGATGGAAGTGCTTACAGATAATTCCACTAAAGAAATGATATGGAGAGAAGGCGATACGCTCTACTATCCGCTTGGCGTTACAGATCCGGACTATTGTGTACTGAAGTTCACCGCTATCACCGGCAGGCGTTATGGAAACTTCAGTTCGGAAGATTTTGAGGTAGAGTAGGCTGTTTTCAATCTTAGAAGCTGATTGAAAACAGTGCTTCTACCTGGAATTTTCCATAGTCGATCGGCTGGATCAGCCGTACGCCTGTCGTGAGCGGATAACTCATACGCAGTACATTCCAATCGAAAATAAGATCGCCTCCGTAAGAGCTTTGTGTGCTCCAGTTGCTTTTGCGACTGGCTTGGTTGCGTGACAAGTCATAAAAAAGATTTGCACGCAGCCTGCGTATGTAAATCAGTGAACTGATGCTCAGGTCGGGCGAAAGCAGGGGTAAAGCATAATCTGCTTTGAAGGCCCATTGTTGGCGGGTTTGATATTGGAAATGATATCCGCGAGGCTTTTCCAGCAGATGTTTGGGGAGATACAGTGATTTATTGTCAAGGTCTTGATATTGGTAACCCAAGCGGAGCATCAATCCGTGATTCCTGATGATACCCGGCCAATAGGTAGTCAGTCGGACAGCATACAAACTACCGAAATTCTCCTTATTGAACGGGGTTTTCAAGTATTGCAGCCGAAGCTGGTAACCGTTTCGGGGAAGGATATCGCGTTGTGCTTTTCGCCTGTAATCATAAAATAGGATTTCCGGGAGAATGTATTGGAAGTTGCGATACTTTCCACTATGATACTCCTGATACTTATTGTTTGTGAAATAGTAAGTAAAAGCAGGCTGTATGCCTCGTATGCGTTGGTTACGTGTCAGGTTGAAAGGGAGGTAAACTCGCGCTTCCGCTTCCAGTAGATTGCGTCCGGGATAATATCCTTTGGTGATATCCTGACCTTTGTCATCTTTGGTCCAGCCGATATTGAAAGCCTTATCACCATAGTCGGCAGCAAGATTGATTATAGGGAACCAGCCCTGATAGGTGAATGACAGTTTACCGTGATGGTAGCCTTCGTCATAATACCAGCCGGCCTGCATGATGGCAGTGTTCAGTGTATTTTGTGACATAATGGTTGCTCCCGGCTTGACAATTGTACTTAAATCACTTGCACTGCTGTTCATTGCTTCGGCCACATCATAATAGAAAGGTGCCCAGCTGTGTATCTTGAAAGTATGTGTACCTTTATGATAGCGTTTGGGGGTGAAATCAATGCTATCCAGACGGGTAGAGTCAAGGTTGAACTGTTCTTGAGCAGCCAATGTTTCAACGAATGGCATCGGAGCAGGACGGGCTAAATCGGCCTTTTCAAATAGTAAGCTGTCAGTCGACAACGCAGCAATCCGGTATCCGTCTGCTTGATAATCAGCAAAAAGCAGATGGTTGCCTGACTGGGAAAATGAAGGATCGAATGCACCGAAACGAGCGGCTGTCAGCCGATAAACCTGTTTGTCGGAGAGATGAAGACAGTAGATATTATTTGTGCCGTTGGCTCCCGACTCAAAAAAGAGTTTTCCGTCTTTCCAAGTAGGAGAGGTGATGTTGGCTGAGGTGGTTTTTATCAACTCCTTCCACTCTCCGGACCGCGGATTGAATTCCAACAGACTGGTTCCCGAATCGGTTACGGCTATGGAGAAAATATCAAGGCCTTCTCCGAATGTGAGTTCTTTGATAAATGCGTTGTCAGGTACGTCGAAAGAGGATAGCTCTTTTCCCTTTTCTGCATTTATCAATACAAGTTGGTTTTTGCCTTCTACAGTGGGGCGGGAGACCGCAATGGTCCGACCGGACTTGTCGATAGCCGGGGCCAGATAACGTTGGCGCGGGGTGATTGTTTTTATCTGCTTTTTATCCAAATCATAATATTTCAGAACGGAATAGTTCTCGTGCGTCCAACGGAGCCCTGGAACCAATTCACTCCAGTAAATCCGGTTGTTCCGGAAGTTGAGACGACTATTGATACTTCCGATATAACTCAGATGCTTTTCTTTACCGTTGCTGATGGCTACCAGAGAGTTTATATCTTTCAGTCCGGATTTGACGGCAATAATTACACTGTCATTGATCGATTGGGGATATCGATAAGAGGTGTAGGTTTTTGAGGTAGAAGAGAGGTAGTCGGGCACAAGTGTACAGGTATCCTGTTTTTCCCATTCTTTCCGCAAGAAATCGAATGTGTCGTGCTGAAGACGTTTGAAACTGCTTCCTGTGTAATGCTTGAATGAGCCTTCAAATAATAAATTCCGGACATAACGGCTGGTACTTTTATCCCAGATATCAGCTCCATAACGCTGGCGGGCATATGAAGCCATATCGTAGCCCAATGCATAATAAGTTCCTGTATAATTTTTGTAAGATCCCATTAACCACTTGTCGAAAGTATAAGGCTTTCCGCCTGCTAATAATTGGGCACGATAGATCATGTTAAACTCCGGAAGACGTCCCCGTCCGCCATTTGACATGGCAGTTTCGGTGCTTACCGCATCTCCTTCGAGAAACCACACAGGAAGAAAAAAGGAGGCCACACCGGCTGCCTGTTCACCTATTATATAATAAAGAGGTTTGAAGATACCATGCATCACCTTTCCGGTCTGGAATACGTGGCGCGACTCGTGCAATACCAGATGTTTATCCCAGCTTTGAGTACTTAGGTCCGAAGAAGGAGTTGTAATCAGTTCCATCCGTCTCGGTGCCCAGGAAACCATTCCGTTGGATTGCATGCTGGCCGGATGGAGAATGACCGGGAAACGGGCTTTGATCGGCTTTCCGATGGTCTTGGACATATGGGGATATACATTTTCAAGAAAGAGAGCATATCGATAGGCCATTGAATCATTTCCTTGCGGGTATACCAGATCATAGTGAGGCAGTTTCGCTATGTTCCATTTAAACCGGGCGGGATCCGACCCGTAATCCATGAATTGTGCATGAAGCCGGAGCGGTGCCAGCAGGCAAAGAAGCGAAAGAAACAGATATTTGGATTGTAACATGAGCTGATTTTAAATAGTTATCTGTCGCAAAGCTATAAAAAAATCTCAGTCTGTTCTGTTAAATTCGTTTATACATCAAGAAATTAGTCATTTCTATGCCGTTCACATCGACCGTTTGTTCTTTTTCGGTGATATATCCGTGTTTTTCAAAAAAAGGTCGGGCGGTGATACTTACTTCCGAGTGAACCGATACAGCGCGACAATTGCGGGCATACTCTTCAGCTTTTCTCAACAGAATGGAAGCGATACCCCGATGCTGATATTGGGGATGGACGAACATGCTGTGCAGATACCCTTTAGGGTTGATAGAGGTGAATCCGGCTATTTGTGATTGTCTGATATCTTCTGCTAACAGAAAACATAAGTCACTTTGAAATAATTCCTGCCAACGTTGTTGAGTTCCTCGTCCGATCCATGCTTGAATCTGTAGGTGATTATAATCGGCAGAACAAGTGTTCTGTACGCTTTGTGTAAACACTGTTTGCAGCAAACTTATATCTTGGATCCTTGCTTTTCGCAGCCGGACAAGAGGAATTTGCAGGTGTAAAACAGGAAATGGTTTTCCCGTTCCGTCCAAGGCATCGCGGCCTGTCACTTCAAATCCTTGATGTAGATAGAATCCTAATGCTGCCGTGTTTTGCTCATTTACGTCTACTTTATAAATGTATTTTTCACGGATGGCGAATTCAACCAGTTCACTGCCATAGCCTTGTTTCTGGGCCTTAGGACTGACAAACAGCATTTCGATACAATCGGTGCTCAGTCCCATGAAGGCAGCGATGGTTCCCGAATCTTCACGGATGACATAAAGTTGTACTGCGGCAAAGTATTCGTTCCGGATCAAAGGTTTATAAAACTGTATATCCGTTTCGGTCAGGAAGTGGTGGGTAGTGCGAACTGCCTCCTCCCAAACCTGAAGGAGCTTGTCATACTCGTGTATGTGGGGTTGTTCTATCATTGGTTATTTGTTAAAAGTCAGCTTTCTTTTCAATATATATTCGTTGTCCGGACACCGGATGGGTAAATTCCAGACGTTCTGCATGTAAATAAAGTCTCTCTGCTTTCTTGCCGTAGAGTTCATCGCCTGCGATGGGGCAATTCAGACCTGACGGATGGGCGGAGTGAACGCGTAACTGGTGTGTACGTCCCGTTTGCGGGAAGAAAGCGATACGGGTTCGTCCGTTTTTGCGATCTATTACGCGGTATCGGGTGACGGCCTTTTTGCCTGATTCTCTGTCTGCTTTTTGTCTGGGCCTGTCAAGAAGATCCGGACAAATGGGAAGATCGATGGTTCCTTCGTCTGTCGGTAAGATACCTTCCAGCAGTGCTGTATACTGCTTTTTAATGCTGTGGTTTTCAAACTGCGCCTGTAAGTGCTGATGTACTTCCTTGGTTTTGGCTACCAACAACAATCCTGAAGTTGCCATGTCCAGTCGATGTACGATCATCGGTCCCGTAGCTTCAGGATAGCGGGCCCTGAGTAGACTGTAGGCGGACAGTTCCTCCGATTTTCCAGGTACGGAGAGTAGTCCTTCCGGTTTATGGATAACCAGAAGCCATTCGTCTTCAAAGAGAATCTCTATTTCCTTTGGCGGGGCAGGGGCTGTTGCCAAAGGATCCGGTTCGACATCCAGACCTTGTAGCATGTGACGTAAAATGGGCCCGCATTTTCCTTTGCAGGACGGATAGTAATAACCGTGACGCCTGATTTCTGTTTTCGGTGATTCTCCCCACCAGAATTCGGCCATGGCAATGGGCTTCAATCCATTTAGGTAAGCATATTGCAATAGCTTGGGCGCGGCACATTCACCTGCTCCGGCAGGTGGTATCTGCTGAATGGTTTGTTCGAAGATAGCACACAAGTTCTTGCTTTCTCCCCTGGCATTCAAAAAGCTGAATTGATGGAATAGCTTTTGCTGCAATGCCGCCGAACGGTTTTTGCGTTCTGCTTTGAGAGATTCAATCTGCGATGAAATACTTTCCAGTTCTGCTTTCACTTCGGAGATTCGCTCTTTCCAATATCTTTCCAGACGTTTGAATTCTGCTTTCTGATATTGGCTTTCGCGTATCATGGCAGCTTGTTCATCTTCATCCGGTTGCTGCTGCCGGCGCTGTTCCCGTTTTTCTTTTGCCGTTTTCAGGGTCTTTCTCGCTTCGGTCAATACCTGTTGTGATGAGGCTGTCTCTTTCGCCAGCCTTTGTTGGAGTTTCACATACCGGTCACTGTTTTGCAATTGTCCGATTCGGCGGTTGATAGCCGAGATTTGTTCTTCTTCTATCTTGAAGAAACCATCCGGTTGCAACAAATCGTATACCGGTGGTACAAAGAAAGAGTGTGAATTGCTTCCGCACAAGCTACCCGAGAAAGCAGCCAGATATCCCATTTGTCCGTTAGAAGTACGGACTATCAATACGCCGAACATTTTTCCTTTGTCCAATTCTTCTTTCCATCTTGTCTGTTTATTTATGTAAGCCTGTACTTCTCCTGCTGCCATTACACATAACGGATGAGGAGTGTAATGGAAGGGATAAGTAAACAAGTGGGGCAATTCGATGCCGGCAATGGAGGTCTGGAAGGAATGAAACATGCTATTTTATTGGATTTAAACGGGATCTTGTGCGACAATTTTCAAAAGTTCCTCGAAGGAACTTACTTTATCATATTTAAGCTTTCCACCGTTTACATTCGCAAAATGTTTTTTGGCACATTCTATCTTTGCCCTTTCTATTTCCCGGTCTTGCAGGGAAGAATCGCTGGCTTTGGTTTCGGCTATAAAATAAGGATACTTCGACAACTTTTGTTTGAAGACGATGGCCCAGTCCGGATGGTATTTTCCCATTGGAGTAGGGATATAGAAACTGTTGGGTAGTTTTACATAAGCTTCTATTTCGTCATTTTCTTCCAGTTTTTCCATGAATGTTTTTTCATTTCGAGAGTCGAATCTCACATGGTCGTACAGATGTTTATCTGCTTTCATTGTGTTTACTCCCAAACATCCTTGAACAGCTGCCTGGGTAAAGACCGATACATCATAGTACTGGTCGATTGGGCTATATTCGATATGTTGTACTATCAGACGCGCTTTTTCTTCGTTAATCAGTTCCGAAGCCTTAATAATAAAATCTTCGGGATTATTTCTGAATTGGGCGAATACATTCGGTTTTATCCGGGCAAGAATCTGAGCAACTGCCTTTCGGGTCAGATTTGTGGCGTTTGTGAGTTTACCGAGCAAGTCATATTTTACTTGATCGTTTGCCATGGCATCTATCTTTTCATAGTGCGCCTGATTGGGATCTACTTTAAATGCCTCTCCCGAAACCAAAGTTGCTTTAGACTTGATTTCGTCCATTTGGCCTGTAATGACAGAAAGATAGAGCTGGGGTACTCTTAACTTTTCATTTAAGCTCCCGATTGCTTTCTCTACCAATTCTTTTTCGTCAAACTTTACGGTGTAGGTTGACTTGCTGCATAGCAGCTTTAGCAATTCCTGAAGTTTGCTGTTTTCAAGTTTATCTTTCGACAACCGAAGATTTATGTTATATTTCCTTGCATCGTCCGGTTGCATCTCCCTTGGATTGTAGATAGAGGCCAGGATGCTCATGATAGATGCCTTATAATCTGTGAGCTCGTCGTCGAAAATCACTTCTCCCTGTTTACGGTCATCATAGAATTTATCCGTCAGTTCTCCTTTCTTGATGTACTTGTTTTCAAGTAAAGAGTCGTAGATACTTTGTGCTATATCTTCGGTGGCTATGATGGTTTCACCGTTAGGCAATCGGAGCGTCTTGCCCTTGAATAATTGGATAGTTACTTTCTGTGGGCGGTCGGCTATGGCTTCTGCCATTTCTGTCTGTAAGCCTTTGGCAAACGATTCATACGATTCACTGGCTATCACGGTCAGTAGGTTGACACGATGCATTTCTTCGCCTAAAACGTTGACGTCCATGCGTTCGCCTTGTCCGTTTACACAGAGGCGCAGCCCGCGTCCCACCTCCTGACGCTTGCGTACCTCTGCCGAACTTTGTTTTAAGGTACAGATCTGAAAGACGTTCGGGTTGTCCCATCCTTCCCGCAGAGCGGAATGTGAAAAAATAAAGCGGATCGGCTCTTTTCGGTCAAGCAGACGTTCTTTATTTTTCATAATCAAATCGTAAGCCTCCTCATCTGCCGATTCTTTGGTTCTGCGCTCGGTTTTACTGTTAATCAGTTTTCCTTTTCTATCTTTAGAGAAGTACCCTTCGTGAGCTTTCGATGCCACGGTCGATTTCAGGTAATCGATATATTCCGGCTGATTGAATAACGAAAAATCCAGGTGCTTTATGATATCGGTATATTCCTGTTCGAAAATCTCGGCATATTCTCCTTTTCCGTCCGGGTTATACCGGCGGTATTTGGCTACTTCATCGATGAAGAAAAGGGAGAGAACTTTGATGTCTTTCTCAAACAGTTTCTGTTCTTTTTCTATGTGTGACAAGATAGTTTCGCGTATTTGGATGCGTCGTAGTTGAGTTTCGTTGACGCTACCCGCTACGTCACCTGCATAAAGTTTGATACCGTTCCGGAAGGTGACGGAATTTTCAACGCCGTTGATATCTGTAACTACATAGTCGTTCCGGTATTCCTCCAGACGGTTTGATTTAGCGTACAAGTCATCATTTACTTTCAGAGTCCGTACTACCTGATTTACTGCTTTGGTCCTTTTTATTTCGAATCCGATATTGGCAGTCGGATTTTTGTCCGGATACAGGTTTAAACCTTCCAGATAGACGAAGCCTTCGGTGGCTGTTGTTCCACTGATGGAAATACCTTTGACGGCAATCTTCTTAACCAGTTTCAGGTTGTAAGCTTCCATCGCGTCCAGGCGATAGACCAGGTTATAGAGTTCGCGGTGTGTAGCCGAATAACGCAGTGTGAACAGGGGATTGAATCGTTTCAATCCCTCTTTTGTTTTGACTCCTTCTACCGACTGGGGTTCATCGATAATCAGTATCGGATTCATTTGTGCAATCACATCGATAGGACAGCTGCCGCCAAAATCATCCAGTTTCATGTAGATGCGGCGGGCGTCTTTGTTCGTAGCATTGAACTTCTGTGAATTGATGATCATTACATGGATTCTGCTGTCTGTGACAAATGCGTTCAATTCACCCAACTGTTTGGAGTCGTAGATGAAATAAGACAGAGGGGTGCTGTAATCCGAGGCAAAGTGTTCCTTCATAATCTCCAGGCTTTTGTGGACTCCTTCGCGGATGGCAACACTGGGTACGACAATGATGAACTTGCACCAACCGTAGCGTTTGTTCAGTTCGAAGATGGTTTTGATGTAGGTATATGTTTTGCCGACTCCTGTCTCCATCTCGATGGTGAGATTGTATTTCCCTTCCAGCGCTTCCGACGGTTTGATTTGTTGGGCACGCTGGATATCCTGGATATGTTTCAGAACGATCTCATCTGTGAGTTGGGGTACGACAGGGTGGTTACGGAATCCTGTAAACCTTTCGTAACTGGTCTGTCCGTCTTTCTTCCGGGTCTCTACTTGATAGTCGAGCATCTTGTATGGCTGCCCGGCAAAGACATCACATACCGCTTTTGCTGCGTCTTCCTGAAACTTCTGATGTTTGAATTTTAATTTCATTTCTGTATCTTCCTTCTCTGTTTAAAGAATCTCGATCGTAGTACCGGGAGATAACGTTTTAAATATCTCGTCTATGTTGATGCGATCGGCACTATCTCTGAACGAGGCATCCCGGAAAACAACCCGGCGTGGTTGCCTACCGGCTATTTCACGGAAGACTTCTTCGGGAATCTGTTCTGCGAAACATGCCATTAATTCGGTCTTGTCGACAGAATAAACCGTATATCCATTTATATCCTCTTCATCGTGTGGGAGTGACAGGGATAGTCCCAGGTTGGTCAGGCAACCATAAAGCAGATCGAGTCCGGTACGGTCTTCTTTGATATTGTCTGTGAAATAAAACAAATCACTTTGTGAATATTCCCCTGCACTGTAATATACGTCTTTCATATTGCTGTCGGCAATCCGAAAAACACGGAAACCGATGTCCGGGCGGTTCTTTAATTTAAGTTGGTTGCATTCCGCCTCAATTGTGTCTCCGGCACGTCGAATACGTTCTTTGGACAGTTCGCAGATGTTCAATGCTTTATGCTTTTCCGTGAGGAAGTCGATCGCGTTTTGCATGATCTCTTTTTCACTGGGAGTCTTGGCCTTTTTTATTGTTTCAGTCACATCTTCCGGCAGTTGTACGAGAATGTACTTCACCTTGTTTTTACGCGGTTTCATGTTCATCCGCATAACCGCTTCGGCAGTAGTGCCACTACCAGAGAAGAAGTCCATCACAATACAATCTTGGTTTTTGGTGTCGATAAACTCACATAAATATTGAATCAGACTGACAGGTTTCGGAAAGTTGAACACTTTCTTATCAAAGAACTGTAGCTGATAGTTACCGGCCTGCTCATTAGTTTCAACTCCTACTTTGTAATTGATCAGGTTGGGTGGAACTTCCGGGTCATATTCCAGTTTTTCGTACGAAGGACTTAACTTAAGAGTCGGTATTTTGATGGTTGTTCCTTTTTTTATCTCTTTCTCCAGATTTTCCTGACTCCATTTGAATTTGGCTTTCAGCTTGACGGGGGCTGTAAACAGTCCGTCACGTACGGTGGTATCTTCCAGTAATTCCACGTCATAAGCATTTGTTCCGTACATGCCCGCTTTTATCACTCCGTCGGGGATGGAAGTAACTACTTTGTTGGCGGGGAAAGTCAGAATGCCGACGGAATTCGGTTGATTCAACAGACCGTTTGAACTGACCGACTCCTTCTTCAGACCCTGGAATTTCATGTCGTTTTTCTTCTTCTGATAGCAGACAATGTATTCGATGATTTGCTTGCTTTTTTTCGAGAGATTTTCCGGAGTTTCCGTCTTTGCCCAATTAAAAACATCGATGAAATTTGAAGCATTGAATACTTCATTTCCTATTTTAATCAGGTTTGCCAGTTCGTGATCGTCAATAGAAATGAAAATGATGCCATTATCATTTAATAGGATACGGGCAAGCATCAGCCGGGCATACATCATGCTGCACCAATCGGAATGAAACTTTCCGTTAGCCTCTGTATTCAGAAACAACCGTTGCCCTTCCTCATTATATCTGCCCTGTTTCTCGTCGGATTCTTCCTGTGAAAGAGCGAATGTGTCATTGAAGATAAAGTCTTTACCTGTGTTGTAAGGCGGATCGATATAGATAACGTCTACCTTTCCTGCATAACTCTTTTTCAGGAGTTTCATTGCGTCCAGATTGTCTCCCTCGATGTACAGGTTTTGGGTTTGCTCCCAATTCCTGCTCTCTTCCGGGCAGGGACGTAATGTTTTGCGGATGGGATGCGCCACCTCTCTTATCGCCTGCTTCTTGCCCACCCATGTTAATTCGTAACGTTCGTCGTCATCATATACCACTCCCATTTCTGCTTGGTTGGCTGTAAGCAGGAATTTCAGTTTATCAAAGTCGATAGCTTTATGTAGTTGTCCGTCCTTACCCATCGATTCAGTGACTACGTTTGGGAAGAGTTCGGCTATTTTATTCAGGCTGTCCTCTGCGATACTCACAGATTCCATTTTTAGCTTTTCCATATATGATTTCATTTTTGTCCTGCAAAGTTAAGATTTTCATTCTGATTGGCTAATTTCCTCTATAAATAATGTGTGTTTAATGAAGTAACCTATCGATATCACGAACCGGTTGTTAGCTTACGTAACAAGGCAAGTGCTTTATCTTGCTGACCGGATAGTCTTATGTTCTAATTCCACATAGAAAAACATGGGGATGTTTGCTATCAAAACATGGGGATGTTTAGGTGGACAACATGGGGGTGTTCTTATACTAAACATCCCCATGTTTTGAGATTGATGATTAGGAGGAGAGAGGCATAAGGTGCGAAAGTACTTCCTGAATTATAGGAAGCAAGCGTATTTACTTGTATTTATTTTCATAGAATATGCCTTTTCTGAATACTTTTGCCTATTTTTGCGTATTCAATCTATTGACAGAATGGAGTAATATTTAGTTGAAATTTTATAGTAAAAATCATGAAAAACGCAATTGGTAATTGTAGGCAGCGAAAAGCAGTGCTGTTCGCCCTCGCTTTGCCTCTGATGTTTTCCGGTTCGCCTATGCAGGCTATGCATCGGTCCGAAATCGTTAGAGAAGTGACACAACAAAACTTGAAGATCGTTAGTGCAAAGAAAATCAATCCGACTACGATTGAAGTATTATTCTCTAATAATCAGAGAATGACATTCGATTTCTACGGGGAAAACATCTTCAGAGTATTTCAGGACAATGCCGGAGGAATCATCCGTGATCCGGAAGCAAAACCTGAAGCACAAATTCTGGTAAACAATCCCAGAAACACAGTTTCTACACTCAACTTGAATGATGGCAGCAATCTCATCTCTATCACTACGGGGAAAATCAAAGTGGAAATCGACAAGAATACTTCTTTGATGAAAGTGATCGACCTGGAAAAGAATGCTGTAGCTTTTGAAGAAGCCGAACCGGTACTTTTTGATAAAGGAAAAGTTACTGTAACTCTGAAAGAGAACCCCAACGAATACTTCTATGGCGGTGGTGTGCAGAACGGACGTTTTTCACACAAAGGAAAAGCAATTAATATTGTAAACGAAAATAGCTGGACAGACGGTGGAGTAGCTTCACCCACGCCTTTCTATTGGTCTACTAACGGCTATGGTATGATGTGGTATACTTTCAAACCGGGTAAATATGATTTCGGTGCGGAAGAAAAAGGTAAAGTGAAGCTTATGCACGATTCTCCTTATCTTGATGTATTCTATATGGTTAGTGATGGTGCCGTAGGGATTCTGAATGACTTTTATCAATTGACCGGTAATCCGGTGCTGTTGCCTAAGTTCGGTTTTTATCAGGGTCACTTGAATGCCTATAACCGTGATTACTGGAAGGAAGACGAAAAAGGAATCTTGTTCGAAGATGGAAAGCGTTATAAAGAAAGTCAGAAAGATAATGGCGGAATCAAAGAATCATTGAATGGTGAAAAGAATAATTATCAGTTCTCGGCCCGTGCAGTGATTGACCGTTACAAGAATCACGATATGCCGTTGGGTTGGCTCCTGCCGAATGATGGATATGGTGCCGGATACGGACAGACGGAAACACTCGACGGAAATATTCAGAATCTGAAAAGTCTGGGTGACTATGCCCGTAAGAATGGCGTTGAAATTGGATTGTGGACACAATCGGATTTACATCCGAAAGAAGGCATCAGTGCATTGCTGCAAAGAGATATCGTGAAAGAAGTTAGAGATGCCGGTGTGCGTGTGTTGAAAACAGACGTAGCATGGGTCGGTTGGGGATATTCGTTCGGATTGAATGGAGTAGCAGATGTGGGTCACATTATGCCTTATTACGGTAACGATGCACGTCCATTCATTATTTCACTTGACGGTTGGGCCGGTACGCAACGATATGCCGGAATCTGGTCGGGTGACCAGACAGGCGGTGTATGGGAGTACATCCGTTTCCATATCCCGACTTATATCGGTTCAGGCCTGTCAGGTCAGCCTAATATTTCTTCGGATATGGATGGTATCTTTGGCGGCAAGAATATGATTGTCAACACCAGAGACTTCCAGTGGAAAACTTTCACTCCGATGCAGTTGAATATGGACGGATGGGGATCTAATGAAAAGTATCCTCACGCTCTGGGCGAACCTGCCACTTCTATCAATCGCTGGTATCTGAAACTGAAATCGGAATTACTGCCTTACACTTATAGTTTCGCAAAAGAGGCTGTAACCGGTATGCCGCTTATCCGTGCCATGTTCCTGGAATATCCGAATGCTTACACCTTGGGAACAACTACGCAGTATCAGTTTATGTATGGTACCGATTTTTTAGTAGCCCCCATTTACAAAGCTACCAAAGCAGATGCTGAAGGCAATGATATCCGTGATGGCATTTATTTGCCCGAAGGAGAGTGGATCGATTATTTTACCGGAGAGAAATATCAGGGTAACTGTGTTCTCAACAATTTTGCCGCTCCTCTCTGGAAGCTTCCGGTATTCGTAAAGAACGGAGCTATCATCCCGATGACCAATCCTAATAATAACGTTGCTGAAATTAATAAGGGACTTCGTATCTACGAAATCTATCCGTATAAGCACATGATGACCGTTGAATATGACGATGACGGTATATCTGAAGCATATAAAGAGGGTAAAGGAACCACTACTTTCATTGAATCGAATGTTGATTCAAAGAATAATGTGAAGATTTCGATTCGTCCTACACAGGGTGATTTCGATGGCTTTGTAAAAGAGAAAGCCACAGAATTCAGAGTAAATGTTACTGCTAAGCCGAAGAAGGTTTCTGCTCAGATAGGTAAAGGCAAAGTGAAGTTGACCGAAGTGTCTTCTATGGATGATTTCCGGAAAGGTGAAAACGTATACTTCTATGACGCTGCTCCTAATTTGAATAAGTTTGCTACAAAGGGCAGTGAATTTGAGAAGAAGGTTATCACTAAGAACCCTCAAGTTCTTGTGAAACTGGCTGCTACCGATATTACTAAAAATCAAGTTGTAATGGATATCGAAGGCTTCCAGTATGCGCCTGCCGATAATTACAGAGTAACGTCCGGTTCGCTGACTGCTCCTGCAGCTCAGATTACTGCCGAGAATATTGAAGCTTATACTTTGAAACCTACATGGAGCAAAGTGCCGAATGCCGATTTCTATGAAATAGAATTCAATGGCATGTTGTATACAACAATTAAGGATACTGAGTTGCTGTTTGACGGACTGGCTGCTGAAACAGACTATACATTTAAGATTCGTGCCGTAAACAAGGATGGCTATTCGGATTGGGCTGAATTCGGTGCTAAGACAAAAGCTAATCCGCTGGAATTTGCTCTTCACGGAATTAAGGGTGAAACAACTGCGAAGAATCAGGAAGGATTTGATATCGATCGTTTGTTTGACTTTGCCGAGCTGGGTGATATGTGGCATACGAAGTATGGAGCAAAAGCACTGCCTTATGATATGATTATCGATCTGAGAACAGTGAACCAGCTGGATAAATTCGAATACCTGCCACGTACCGATGGTGGTAACGGAACGATCCTGAAAGGTACTGTATATTATAGTATGGATAAGGAAAACTGGACCGAGGCCGGAGCAATCGACTGGAAACGTAATGGTGATGTGAAAGTATTTACATTTACTGAACGTCCGACTGCACGCTATATCAAACTGGCTGTAACAGAAGGTGTAAACAACTATGGTTCGGGTAGGGAATTGTATGTATTTAAGGTTCCCGGAACCGAGAGCCGTTTGCAGGGTGATATCAATAACGATGGTAAGATCGACAATAACGATTTAACCTCGTATACCAACTATACCGGTCTGAGAAAAGGTGATTCCGACTATGAAGGCTATATCAGTGTAGGCGACATTGATCAGAATGGTTTGATTGACGCTTATGATATTTCTGTAGTGGCAACACAATTGGAAGATGGTGTAAGTGAAGAGCCGATTGAGAAACTGGATGGTACCATTGAAATCAGTACTGCTAAACGGAATTACAGTAAGGGTGATGTTGTTGAAGTGCTTGTAAAAGGTGTCAACCTCCGCTCTGTAAATGCGTTGAGTTTTGCGTTGCCATACAATCAGCAGGATTATGAATTCGTGGGTGTAGAACCTCTGAACCTCAAAGCTATGGAAAATCTGACTTATGACAGACTCCATACCAATGGTACAAAAGCACTCTATCCTACATTCGTTAACCTTGGAGCTAAAGAAGCCCTTGAAGGAACAAACGATCTGTTTATTCTGAAGCTGAAAGCGAAACGTGCCGTGAAGTTTGATCTGAAAGCTATTGATGGCGTTTTGGTCGACAAGAACCTGAACACACGTAAGTTTTAAACTTGTGTAAGAATACTCCGCCGTTTGAACGGAGAAAAATAAAAAGCTGCCCGGAAATTTCCGAGGGCACTGAAAAAACAGATGGCTTTTCAGTGCCCTCTTGAAGAGTAAAAGTGAGAGTCGCCAAGTTAGAAATACTAACTTGGCGACTTTTCTATTTGGTTCCAGTAAGTAAAATGCTTCACATAACGGTTGACATCGTACTTACGAACGTAGTTGTTAAACCGAGTTCTGTTCAAAAAAGTGGAAAAGTTGAGAAAAAGCGTATTTATCTTGATTCATCATTACAGCTGCAAAAATAGAAATTCAAATCCGTTTTATTTCAAAATATAACTTAATCGACTATATTTCAATTATTTCAAAGAACTATTATTCACTTTAACGGAACAGTAGTGAACATTTATTATATAAATACAAAATATTATCATAATTCATAGTAATAATTATATTAATAATAGTAGCTTTGTTACTCCTTAAACATATAGTTAAACAATGAAACTAAAACACAAATTAAACTATATACTACAATGAAAAACATGAAAATTGCATCCTTTATGATAAAATTCATAATGATGCCCCTGCTTGTCAGCACTTCCTGTGTAAATGAAATTTCAGAAGAACCGACAACCCTTCCCGGAGAAATTCCTATCCGCCTTTCTACACAAATTTTATGCAACCCCACACGTGTTATTGATAACAAATTTCAAGAAAAGGACGCCATTGGCTTGTATGTATTGACACAACCATCAACTATCAATCAGAAACGATACATTGACAATATGCGTTTCACATGTTCCCAAACCTCCGGCTTCGAACCGGAAGAAACGATTTATTATCCTAAAGGAAACGGAGAATGTAACTTCATCAGTTATTATCCTTTTCAAGAAACAGGTATTGAACCGGACAAAAGTACAATGCAGGTCCAGATACAGACCGACCAAAGTACTGTGGGCGGACTATCACTTTCCGACTTTATGATCGCTGTAAACAATGACATTACACCCAGCCAGAACATGGTTGCCATGGAATATAAACACAAACTTTGCAAACTGGAAATCATTATAAGACCCGCAGCCGGAGAAGACTTACAAGAGCTCTTGGCTGATAACCCTACCTTATCCTTAAACGGATTCCATTCGGAAGCATCTTATGATTTTCTCACCGGCCAATTCGGGTCATCGGGACAAACGAGCGGCATTATTCCTTATGGAGAATGGAAAATAGAGAATAATACCCTTATAGGCAAAAAAGCGATACTGATACCCGAAAAAATAGAGTCTGACAGTCACTACATAAATATGGAAATAGATGGAAAGAGCTATAGTTGCCCATTTCCGGACAACTTTCAGCTGTCCAGTGAAAAAAGCTGTTCCATAGGCATTATCTATAAATCATCCGAAGGTATTCAAATCAACAACTTCGATCATAGCATTGCAGACTGGACAGAAGGGGAGTCGGGTGAAACGACAGCTCAGGAAACATCAGGTATAATTCACCTGGCTGCACTGAAATTCAGTAAGAGTAATGTATATAAAGCCATTAACGAAGGGACGCAGGTAGCAGAGATCTGTAAAGAGTACCTATTGGCAGACAATATCGATGCACAAGCCATCGTCGCCTATCCTGTTCTAAATGGAAAGACAGATTTAAACAACGGCACGGTAATTTGTTTACTTGACGAAACAGCAGCCGTTCACGGAGGCAAGGTCTCTTGGAACAAAGTTAATAATGTATTAGCCTACACGCCCGGAAATCAAAGCGTCATCAACGATTTCTACATAGCCGAAGATAACTCAATATCAATATCCAAGCCGGAAAATCCTCTACCTGTACGGTTGCAAGAAGATGTCTTGACAGATATACGGAATACGGAAACCAAAACTTATCCTATAGTAAAAATAGGAATCCAATATTGGATGGGACGTAGTTTGGAAGCGGCACGCTATACCGATGGTAAAACAATTACTTTGAAAAAGGATTTCACGGCAACAGCAGGCTATTACACCGGGAAATATCAAGATGCGCCTCAAAATTTTTACTTTTACAATTCTGAAGCTGTTATTTCAGGCAAGTTATCACCCCAAGGATGGAATATTCCTACCGAAACCGAGTGGGAACAACTAAAGCAATATATAAACAATGATGCTTCTAAACTGAAATCCGGACCATGGTCAAGCGATGAAAGCGGTGACAAGCTTCCTATACTTAACACTACAGGATTCAATGGAATGCCGGAAGGATATATTCTAAAAAGTAAGAACGGATATACCAACGGCTTATATACGGTGGTATACTGGTCTACCAATTCATCTGGAAATCAAATAAATAAAGCAATCTATTTGCTGCATACTACAAATGAAATAAAAGACGGCAATATAACAGACAGAGCTCTTTCTGTCAGATGCATCCGTAAATAACAAGCACTTTGCCTATCATACAGAATCTAAAGTTTAGGTAGATCTCCTCACCGCTACTGGCCCAAACTTTAGATTCTGTATTTTATCGTTAAATTATTCTCTTCATTCGAATAGGGAATCTTCTTCTTTTTTCTGTCTTTATAATCAAGAAATCAATTATAAAACCCAAAACAGAAAATATATGCAGAAAGTATTATTTATCACTACAATTCTACTTACATTATTCGCCCTCTCTATCCATGCTGAGCACAATCCTCAAAAAAGACCAGATGCATCTGCCCAATTCCAAACCGTCTCCGGTCACAGTATCAGTTTAAATGGTATCGGACTGGCATATAGTTATGAATATGCTTTTGCTCCGAAAGGTACTGTTATTTTTAGCGCAGGAGCTTCTTATGCTTTTGAAAGAACATGGCAACTCAAAATGGAATCACTTCGCGAATTCCATATCGCTACCAAAGACTATCATTTAGTAACCGGAGATTTAGCCATAGAACCACGTTTTTATTATAACCTGAAGAAAAGGCATCGCAATGGCAAGCGTACTTGGGGTAATTCCGGTGGGTATTTATCTGCCTGTTTCGGATATTCTTTTCCAATAGCCATCAGCAGCGGAGTAAAAACAGCGCATATATATGTTATCACCCCATATTGGGGATTTCGACGCGTATGGAAACATTTTCTTTTCGATCTATCTGGCGGAGCCGGTTATATAAAGTCCTCCAACGGCAATTCCGCCATCTATCCTACTGTGAGAATAGGACTGGGATATAGATTTTAAACGTCATACTCTAATTGAAGAATAAATAACCAAAGTACCGAATACAAAAAATGGCTACTCATCCCGAGCAACCAATCTTTTGTTAACCTTAAATCTAATACTTATGAAAAAAACACAATACAAATATACCGAATTTCAAGCAATTAGCAAATATCAGAGCAAAAATATCCTGTATTATAACACCGTTTAATACTCGATCTTGTTTTGTTAATACTTTAGGCTAAAAACGTTAACAATTAACACATTCGTTCACAGTTCTCCTGTAGCTCTATAGCCATAGGAAAAACAATATTATTTTCTAAATGAATATGATGATGCAAATTTTTCTCAAATGTCTCCAACATCTCAAATAATAACCTGTAGGTGTCACAAGCATCATCGGGTACTAAATATCCCTGAGCCAATAAAGAAATCCGGCGAAAACGTTCACCTTCGGCATCATGTTCATGCATCATTACCGAAATAGGGCTACTGACACTGCCACAATGAAAAGGCGGAACGGGGCGGTGTTGGGTCACTGCATCGAACAAATCGTATATATAAGGAAACAACACCATTTCCTCCTTGGTAAGATGATTATTCAGATCTATCCAGGACTCCTGAAACAACCCACGTATCTCATGAAGTTCCGGATGCTTCTCACCGTGTACCTCACAAACTTTATCAAGCAATTGAAGAATCTGCGGTCCCTGGTAACGGATATTACGATGATGGAATTTCAGGATGTAATCTACCAATAAATCCATAGGCCAACTTTTAAAATCAAAAATCGGAGAATGGTTCGGTTGCGTTTGCCCCAACTCTTCCAACAAGCTGTCCACCCCTGCTCCGGCTCTTTCACAAGCATCAGTCAGCGAGACATCTCCATTGCAACAGAAATCAATGCCATACTTATTGAATACCTTTGCGTGATCAAAACGATCGGCTACAATCTGGCCGACTGTCATAAGTTTATAATCTTTCATATTTTCCTCTTTTATTATTCAGAGGACAAAGGTAGGGAACAGAAAACAAATAATTTGTAACCAATGTTACAGGAAGGATTTTCTTTTGTCTTTCGAAGCAATATGAAGTATAAAACAATGGCATACACAGTTTTCTATAACTTGTGTATGCCATATTCTTTTCTTAATTAAAATAATACAGAAAGATAGCGATACCTTCGAGTGCTTTCTTAGGCTGATCTTTAATCTCAATCGCAAACTTAATTTCAGCTTTAGCCACACCACGCAAGTTAGTAAGAGAATGCAGACTTGCCTTCAGTCGCACACTTTGACCTGACAGTACTGCTTGCCCGAACTTCATCTTGTCCATACCATAATTAATCATCATCTTCAAATTATTTACTTCAATAATCTGATTCCACAAATGAGGAAGTAATGACAATGTCAGATATCCGTGAACAATGGTGCTATGATAAGGGCTCTCCACCTTAGCACGCTCTGTGTCCACATGAATCCACTGATGATCTAATGTTGCATCAGCGAAAAGGTTGATACGTTCCTGAGAAACCTCCAGATAGTCAGAGACTCCAATCTGCTGCCCCACTAATTTCTCAAAATCTTCATAAGAATTAATAATTACTTTATCCATATTTCTTCATTTAAAAATGTACATCTTTGCTACAAAGATATATTTTTTTTAGATAAGTTAAAATTAATCCGGTCTTTTAGATTCTTCATCAGAAAAACTCGCCGGCTTAGTACATGAATCTACTTTCCCAAATATCCGATACCGATATTTGGAAACCAATAAATACAATGCATCCCTTACTTTTACCGGAATCAGGATCAATGGATAAAAACACTGCCAGAATCCTCCCAGGTCTTTTAAGATATAAAGTATAGCCGTAGATTTAGAATAACAATCTCCTTTCCGGAAATAATAGAGAGTCTTATTACTACTTTCAACAGCATACCGGTCCAACAAAGTTTTACCCGCTTCAGATTGCAGTGAAACAAAACGGAACAACTTTCTTTTATCCCTCTTTACAATAAAAGAAACTGTCCCGTTGCAGAGATTACATATACCATCGAAAAGTATAATATTCATTCTATATTTCTAAATAATGGAAGTCTCGTATGCACTGGTCAACATATCATAATCGGCATCACTGTATTCTCCTTTTTCCCGAGCCTTCTGCACCTGTTTGATAAATGTTTCTACCTGTGAAAGGAAAGTCTGATAAGACTTCATCTCGCTTTCATGACCATTCACGGCAGGAAGTTTTTTAGCAGAATCGAGTTGTTTGGTAAGTTCAGCTACTTTCAGGTCAATGCGGGGGCCATCCATCATATGCTTACGTGCATACAGGTTCAAAATACTCTGCATCGTAGCAGACATCTTCCGTACAGACATAATCTGTTCTTTCAGCGGACTGTCCGCCAGAAGCACCTGTTCAGCCTGTTCGGTAAACGGACTCAGAATATCAAAAACATTCTGCTTGTATTCAGACATCTGTGTGCTCAACTGATAATTCGCCTCTAACAGTTGCTTCGCTTTGGTTACATCTTTCTTTTTCAAGTAAGAAAGATAGGTATCGAAATTTGCGTAGAACTCTGCTCTCGCCTTAAACAATCCGGCATAGTTCTGCACCAGATTCTGGCGGGTTTCTCCATTGAAGTAATCTCCGGGATTCATCACCGTCGCCGAATCTTTTGCAACAACTGTCGGTGGGGCGATGGCGGTAAGAGCCGGTACTTTTCCTTTTTGTTCCATATAATCCAAAACGGCATTTACATCTTTTTCCTTCACCATATCTTTTAATACTCCGAGAGAAGTATTATAATATTTGATTACCTCTGTCGCATTTTCAATATCTGCCGTACTGGCAACAGGAGCTTTGCTCTTGCTTCCACCCGAACAAGAGGCCAACAGAAAAGCACTCACAAGTGCTCCAAAAAACAATAGATTCTTTTTCATAATGTTTCCTTTAATAATTAGTAAATAGAACAAGCCTATAGATAGCTGATATTGCACTAATAACAATATAAAAGTCGTTTTGCTCTCAAAACCATCTATAAATTACAAAGGGAACAGAGAAATTAAAGAAATAAATATCATCGGAAGCGAAACCACATTACTGCATAAAACAAAAAATGGCTACTCGTCCCGAGCAACCAATCTTTTGTTAACCTTAAATCTAATACTTATGAAAAAACACAATACAAAAATACCGATTCCCAACTAATTAGCAAATTTACGCACGATATTCTGCTCTATTATAACATGGTTTAAAGTTACCGATAACTTATTAACATTTCACACTTGTATTGTTAACCATTAACAAGTTCCATTACTCGTTTTCAGACATAAAAAGGCTATCATACGTCATCCACCCAATAACGATGATATCCCCACCGGTACAATATTACTGAATTTCTTTATCCCCCCTGATCATATTCCAATCCTTCAGATAACAATTTTTCCGATGACAATGAACATGTTACAGGTATAACCGGTATTTCATTCATAACGAAATGAATGTAGACCTCAAAAGATAGTTTATAACCAACCCACACAACCCTATGCATTTCTGAAGCAGAAAGATAGAAATCAGATAAAGGCAGTAATCTATTATTCAATTCGAACAGTTCGAATGATGGAAAAAAAGAGAAGTCGATATTGTGATATTCTTTCAATAATAGAATCTTGTCACTTAATTTATTCTTTTTGATTTCTTGTATATTAATGTTTTTTTCTTGCTTAAGACATCAGATAGTGGTATATTTACCCCGAAACACTTCAGCCCGTTTTTTAACCTTAAAAGGAATTGAATATGAAAAATTTAAAATAATTATTGATCGTACTAATCTTTGTTACATAAAAAAACAAATAAAACAAATAAGATGAAACAAGTAAACACTGTTTTGACAGTCATTCTGTTGGTAGTATTGACTGGATGTGGAAGAAATAAACAATCAAACGATGATTTAATCATCGTGGACGTTTCGAAAAGCTATCCTAAAAAAGAATTGATTCTTCAGGATTTTATGAATGTGGAATATGTTGCGCTGGAAACTACAGATGAGTTTCTTACACAAGGCTTAGTACAAGATGTGGGAAAAGAATACTTATTGGTAACCAATAGGAATAATGATGGGGATATTTTTATTTTTGACAGGCAAACCGGTAAAGGATTAAAAAAGATAAATCGGCGAGGGCAAGGGGCAGAAGAATATGCAAGGATTAATGAGATTATTCTTGATGAAAACAATGATGAAATATTCGTAAAGTCACCGGGAAATAAAATCTTAGTATACGATCTTAACGGAGAATTCAAACGGTGTTTGAATCTTGGTAGAGATATTTCATCTATTTTTGATTATGACAAACATAATTTGATCTGTTATGATATGTCAGATTATCATAACAAAGGAAAAGATAGAAACAAATCGTACCATATTCTTATATCAAAACAGGATGGAAGTATCACCCGGGAAATTTTTATTCCTTTTAAAACGATTAACACACCGATTGTGACTGATGGAGATCGATTTATAGCAAATTATTCTTACCAAATACGCCTAAGTAACGGCAAATGGACACTTATGGACGCATCAGCCGATACATTGTATAACTATGCACCGGATGGTACATTAAGCCCCTTTATTGTAAGAACCCCCTCTGCAAATACTATGGAGCCTGAAATTTTTCTTTATATGGGTATTCATACCGACCGTTATTACTTTATGGAAACCGTTAAAAATGTATTTAACTTTGAAAAAGGTAACGGATTCTATACAGATGAGCTGGTGTACGACAAGAAGGAAAAAGCCATATTTCAAGTTGCCGTATATAATGATGACTATGCAGAAAAAAGAACTGTAGCTATGACGGCGAAATCAATAAATCGCGATATCGAGGATGTCACGAGTTTAAGTGCATCCCAACTTATTGAGATTTATAAGAAAGAGCAACTGAAAGATGGCAAATTGAAAGATATTGCTTCAAAGTTGAATGAAGAAGACAATCCTGTAATCATGTTGGTAAAGCAAAAAAATAGTGGTTTAAAATGAAAAAGGCAACCAACTATTTTATCAAGAGCAGTGGATCATCCACCACCTGCTGAACACTCCTTTTATTCCATTCGCAGGATTGTTGACCGAATAGATGGTGTTGCTCTTGTTCTTTACGTATACTATGAGGTTGTGTTAAAACGTTTTTGACACAACCTCCTTTTCACATTTACATTCAATCATTATAAAAATAACTAACCTTTCATCATGCTATGCTTATCATGATTTTATTTAGCCTTTTACGGTAATTCGTTTGTAACCATATACAGCACGATCACCCAATTCTTCTTCTATACGGAGCAACTGATTGTACTTCGCCATGCGGTCCGAACGGCTCAACGAACCGGTTTTAATCTGTCCGCTGTTTGTTGCTACGGCAATATCTGCAATGGTTGCATCTTCTGTTTCGCCGGAACGGTGAGAGGTGACTGTCGTATATCCGTGGCGGTGTGCCATTTCAATAGCGTTTAATGTTTCTGTCAGCGAACCTATTTGGTTTACTTTAATCAGAATAGAATTGGCACAACCTTTTTCGATACCTTTTGCCAGGAAATCAACATTAGTAACGAAAAGGTCATCACCTACCAATTGGCAGCGGTCGCCGATACGTTGAGTTAATTTTTTCCAGCCTTCCCAGTCATTTTCACTCATACCGTCTTCGATGGAATCAATCGGATATTCGTTGATAAGTTTCTCCAGATAGTCAATCTGTTCCTCGGCTGTACGTTTTTTACCCTTTTCACCTTCAAACTTGGTGTAATCGTAGATACCGTCATGATAGAATTCGGAAGAAGCGCAGTCCATGCCGATCATTACATCCTTACCCGGTTCATATCCGGCAGCTTTAATAGCGGCAAGGATAGAGTTTAGTGCATCTTCTGTGCCTTCCAGATTCGGAGCGAAGCCTCCTTCATCACCTACAGCTGTACTCAAACCACGGTCTTTTAATACTTTTTTCAAGGCGTGGAATACTTCGGCACCCATGCGCAGTCCCTCTTTGAAAGAGTTTGCACCAACCGGGCGAATCATAAATTCTTGAAAGGCAATTGGGGCATCGCTATGTGATCCTCCATTAATGATATTCATCATTGGGACGGGTAAAACATAAGTATTTGTGCCGCCGATATATCTGTAAAGGGGAATATCAAGATAATTGGCGGCAGCTTTGGCTACGGCAAGTGAAACACCCAGGATAGCGTTTGCACCCAGTTTGGCTTTTGTCTTTGTTCCGTCCAGTGCCAGCATAGCATGGTCAATGCCCATTTGGTCAAGGGCTGACATACCAATCAGATGTGGGGCAATGACTTTATTAACGTTCTCTACTGCTTTCTGTACACCCTTACCGCCGTAACGATGTTTATCACCGTCGCGGAGTTCAAGCGCTTCATGCTCACCGGTCGATGCGCCCGACGGAACGGATGCACGTCCCATGATGCCTGATTCCAATACTACGTCTACTTCTACTGTAGGGTTACCTCTTGAGTCGAGAATCTCTCGTCCTGTAATTTTTTCTATTTTCATTGTTTCTCTTGTTTTTTTAGTCTCTGCAAATGTACTCACTTATGGGAAGCGGTAGAATAACTATTAATAGGTATTCCGTGCGGTCTCTTTCCCTATAAATCAGTATTATCGCTTTTATACTATAAAACAAAGAGAGAGGTGGAAAAGTTCAGTCGTCTTCAACCTTGACTCCTAACAGAGGCAGTAAGTCCATTGCCTGTAATGAACTGACTATAGCCCCTTTCAGGTCAGCTATGTTTAGTTGAATGCCTGTTATTCTTGAGCTCCTCAGGTCGATACCTTTTAAAGACGTATGCGAAAAATCTGCTTCAAGCAGTTCACAGTTGTCGAAAGCTGCCGGTATTAATTTACTGTCATTGAGGCTGGCGTTTCGAAAATCACAATGGCTGAAACGAACGGTTCGCATTTTCGTCATGGAAAGATTGATATATTGTCCATAACAATGCTCCATCCGGACATGGTTTAGGGTGGCTTCCGGAAAACCTGTTCCTAAGAGCTTGCATGATATAAATTCTACCCGGTAGAAAGTAGTTCCGGCAAAGGACACGTTGGATAAGTCGCAATTTTCAAAACGTATGTCTGTTAATTGGGCTGATTTCAACTGGCATTCGTTGAATATTTGTTGTTTGAAAGTACAATTGTTAATACTTAGATAGGGCTTATTTACTTGTCGGACAACTCCTTTAGAGAAATATAAATCAGAAATTTTCTCTTCATCCACCAAAATATCGAGCGGAGTGATGCTTTCGGACTGCTCATTGATGAATGGGGCTACGACTTTAACAGGTTGGACTTTCTTAATTGCTGGTTTCATATATTAGTCTATTGTTTTAAATGTTCTCCGAGGTATCCTCCACCTAATACGGCTAAAAGCCCGAGTATCATACTGGCTAATGTGTAAAATGCGAATATGCCGTAGAAGCCTCCTTTCAGTAAACTCAGGCCATCATTAGCCAAAGTAGAAAATGTGGTAAAACCTCCACAGAAACCAACAGTCAGAAATAGCCTTAACTCGAAGGATAGATCAAGACGTTCCGAAAGTGAATAAAATAATCCTATTAACAAACTCCCAGCAATGTTTACGGCAAATGTTCCCCACGGAAAGGGGAAAAAAGTAGGGCTAAGTTTTTCGTTGACGGCTATTTGTGCCAGATAGCGGGATACACTGCCTATGCCTCCTCCGATAAATATATAAATAATCTCTTTCATCTTTTTTGTTTTGTTGGCAAAGTTACCACTGTCAACTGTTTATGCAAACGTTTTCTGATAAATCTTCTTTATTTCGGTTCTATTCGTCGAACCGGAATCTGCTTCTTGCTTATCTTTGTTGCATGATTACTAATTTATATTAAACCATATCATGAAGAACATGAATAAACTGACTTTTAAGTTGGCTTGCTTTTTTCTTTCTCTTTTAGTGAGTAGTGTGGCAATGGCCGAAAGCATTACTTCTCCAAATGGACTCTTGAAACTGAACTTTTCGGTGAATGGAAAAGGGGAGCCTGTGTATGAACTTTCTTATAAGGGTAAAGAAGTGATTAAACCTTCTAAACTGGGCCTTGAACTGAAAGATGATCCCGGTCTGATGGATGGTTTTACATTGATTGATGCCAAGACTTCTTCTTTTGACGAAACCTGGGAACCTGTTTGGGGAGAAGTAAAGCAAATCCGTAACAATTATAATGAGCTTGCGGTAACTTTAGACCAAAAAGCTCAGGATCGTAAGATGTTGATTCGTTTTCGTTTGTACGATGACGGACTCGGTTTTCGCTATGAATTTCCGCAGCAAAAGAATCTGAATTATTTTGTGATAAAAGAGGAGCATTCCCAATTTGCTATGACAGGCGATCATACTGCTTTCTGGATACCGGGCGATTATGATACACAAGAATATGATTATACTCGATCGAAGCTTTCGGAAATACGTGGCCTGATGAAAACAGCTGTTACTCCCAATGCTTCCCAGACTCCTTTTTCTCCTACCGGGGTTCAGACTGCTTTACAAATGAAGACCGATGATGGATTGTATATCAACCTTCATGAAGCTGCCTTGGTGGATTACTCTTGTATGCATCTTAATTTAGATGATAAAAACTTTGTTTTTGAATCATGGCTGACTCCTGATGCACAGGGAGATAAAGGATATATGCAGACTCCTTGTCAGTCTCCATGGCGTACAATCATGGTCAGTGATGATGCACGTGACATTCTTACTTCCAAATTAACATTAAACCTGAACGAGCCATGTAAATTGGAGGATACTTCTTGGATTAAGCCTGTCAAATATGTAGGTGTATGGTGGGAGATGATTACGGGTAAAAGTACATGGGCTTATACTGACGACGTTTATTCAGTGAAGTTGGGTGAGACCGATTATGCTAAGACTAAGCCCAATGGGCGTCATGGTGCCAATAATGAGAATGTGAAACGTTATATCGATTTTGCCGCTGAACACGGTTTTGACCAGGTATTGGTCGAGGGCTGGAATGAAGGATGGGAGGATTGGTTTGGCAAGTCAAAAGATTATGTGTTTGATTTCGTCACTCCATATCCCGACTTTGATGTGAAAATGTTGAATGAATATGCCAAGAATAAAGGGGTAAAGTTGATGATGCACCATGAAACCTCTGCATCTGTCCGTAACTATGAACGCTATATGGACAAAGCTTACCAATTTATGGAAGATAACGGCTACAACGCTGTGAAGAGCGGATATGTAGGCAATATAATCCCACGCGGTGAGCATCATTACGGGCAATGGCTGAATAATCATTATCTCTATGCAGTGAAGAAAGCAGCCGATCATAAAATCATGGTGAATGCTCACGAAGCCGTTCGTCCAACCGGATTGTGCCGTACGTATCCAAACCTGATCGGTAACGAGTCTGCCCGTGGAACAGAATATGAAGCTTTTGGTGGGAATAAACCATTCCATACTACATTGCTTCCTTTTACACGCCTGATTGGTGGTCCAATGGATTATACTCCAGGTATTTTTGACACTCAATTGTCTTTCTTGAGTGGTGAACATAGTTTTGTGCATACCACTTTGGCAAAACAATTGGCCCTTTATGTTACACTTTATAGTCCGCTGCAAATGGCTGCCGACCTTCCGGAGAGTTATGAGCGCCACATGGACGCATTTCAGTTTATTAAAGATGTGGCAGTAGACTGGGATGACAGTAAATATATTGAAGCAGAACCGGGAGAATATATCACGGTGGCTCGAAAAGCCAAAGGAACCGATAATTGGTTTGTTGGAGGTATTACAGGTGAAAATCCCCGTACTTCTACATTCGTTCTTGATTTCCTGGATCCGGGGAAACAGTATGTAGCCACTTTATATGCTGATGGGAAAGATGCGGATTATGAGAAGAATCCTACCTCTTATGAGATTAAAAAAGGTATAGTGACTAATAAAACCAGGATTTCTACTAAATTGGCTCGTAGTGGAGGTTTCGCTCTCAGTCTGATAGAAGCTACTCCGGCCGACCGAAAAGAACTTAAAAAGTGGAAATAAAGGTGGGTTAGTGGTAAAAAGGTTAGTTTGGTTATTTTTTTGAAATGAAAGAGTCCGGATACACAATATGTATGTCCGGACTCCTTTTGTTGATAGTTACTATATTATCAATTAAGTGAGTCATCTCTTGACTTTCTCTTTTTATCTGCTGTTCTTATCTTTATTGATTATATCGTTTTTAATCAATTGATTAATAGCCTAATGTTGAATGTTTATAAAGCTAACTTTAACATAGAGTTAAAGCTTGTTTTTTAAATGCAAAGAACAAGTTGTTTGCATTTAAAAGATTTGTTCTTTGTACAGAGGGAATAACGATCTTTGTTTTCTCCTTAACATTGTTAAATTATTCTGTTGTGATTATATCTTTGCTTTGATAGCTTTTGTTCCCTATATATAATAAGGTGTAAACAACTCTACTTATTAGCTCCTCCATCCAGTAACTCGGCTATTTTCTTTTTCAGGTTTAGCTTGATAATTTCATCTTGCTGCAGTTCTATTTCTACTGTAATTTTGGCATTTCCCAATTTATATCTGATAGCTTCGTTATCACAATTTATCTGTTCTTGTTTGATGCTATATAAAAGGGCAAAATCATAATCTAACGCCAGTGAAATATTATATAATGTATCCGTATCAATGCTTTTCCTTGTCAGTAGATAATCTACACTTTGAGGCTTAACGTCCAATCTTCTTGCGAGTTCAGCTTTAGTGACCTGCCTCTCGGACATTATATTCTTGATAATTTCACCTATATAAATATTGCTTTTTTTCATTTGCATGAAAGTACAACATAATCCGAAGAGTTAGGTTTATCGGCATAAAAGAATATCTGTCTATTTCTGTATTTTGTTCATAATTTATTTGTTTTATCAGATAAATTAGGATATATTTGCTGCGGATAACAGAGAGGAGTGCACTAACACCCTTCTGGTAACAGAAGAAAAAACAGAGTGGAACATAACATTTATATTATTATTATTAACACTAAAATTTTGAGATTATGAAAAAGAAACTCATGATGGTTGCAGTGCTCCTGGGTGCTTTGTCACTGGGAGCTTGCGTAGACAACGACGAATCGGCATCGGTAACAGCGGTGCGTAACGCAAAAGCAGAACAGCTGAAAGGTGCTGCTGCATTGGCTAATGCACAGGCTGGCGTTCAGGATGCCCAAAAACGGTTGACTGAGGCAAAAGCTGCGGCTAAAGAATTTGAAAATCAAAAAGATCAAGAAGCCTATGAACGTGACAAAGAGAGGTTGATAGCTCAGGCAAATGCTGATTTATGGGCAGCTAAGGCTAATGAAGAAAGAGCAAAACAAGACTTCCTGAATGTTGCGGATGAACAATTGAAGGGGTTATACGGTGAGTATCAAGGTTACTCTTATCAGTTGAGTAGTCTACAGGAAACAAGAGATCAAAATGCAGTTACTTTGGCTAATTATAAAGCCGGGCTTATATCTTATAAGGAAGTAGTTGAAAAGCAGAAAGCTATCAAACTGGCTAATATAGCTCAGAATGATGCTAAAATTGCTGCTTATAGTAAGTACGATGGTTTGGATAAAGCTGATCTACAAAATAAAGCACTTGAGGCACTGCAGATTAAAAATAACGCAATAAAAGCAACAACAGCTGCCGCTCAAGCTAAAGTTCCTGCACAGAAGGCATATCGGGATGCTATTGCGGATTTTACAAGTGATGAATCTTCTTTGAAGACTGTGGTTGCTGCTCGTACCATAATAGATCAATTGCAGAATTTTGGTGTTGCCACTCCTATCACAGGCTGTGAATATGATTATATAGATGGTACTGGTGTATATTACTATTCAGGTCTGTTGTACATTGGTAATGGAGAATATATTCAGCCAATCGAAATAAGTTCAAAAGAGATAGCAGAAGATTTATCTGTTACTTATTATAGTTGGAAGTCTGAATATGCTAAAGAAAAGGCAACTCAAAATTTCAATAATGAATATGCTGCTGCTGTTAAACTTCTGGGCAAATCAGGTGATAAGGCTGACGCAGGAACCAAATATGCTGATTTAACCGCAGCGAATGAAGAACTGAAAGCTGCCGGTGAGGATCAAGTAAAAATTGATGCTGCCAACATTAGTATTGCTAAAGCTAAGGATGCTATAAATGAACAGAATGAATCCATTGCTGAATTGAAAGAGACAATAGAGTTGATTGCTTCAATGTCGGGAGCAGATGTTGCTGCTTATGATAAAGCTATTGAGGCTTTGAAGACAAATGAAACAGTTTTGGCTTATGTAGCTGCGTGCGATGCGTATGACGAGGCGGACGAAGCTTACGAGGTAGCTGATGCGAATTATTCTGCTTTATCTGCTTTAGCAAATAATTATGGGGTAGATGCCAAGGCCGAAATTCGGACTTTAGAAGCTGCCAATGCAACTTTAAATAAAGAAATTGCAGACTTAGATTCTACTTATGGCGTTTTGAATCGTGAACAACAAATTGCACGTCTTGAGGTTTCTGTAGCTAATCTTACAACGCAGATCGATGCTATTCAGAAACTTATGGATATAGTTATGGAGCAGATTAATGCTTTAATAGCAAAATAATCGCCAATAGTAACGGCAAATAAACAACAAATCAAAAAAAGTATCGTATGAAAATAAAAAGACTTTTAGTGTTGGCCGTTCTACCCATGATGTGTCTTGCAGCTAATGCGCAGAACTGTAGTAAAGACAATACTCCTAAAAAAGGTGACTTTACGGTAGCAGCTACTGTTGGATACAATAGTTACACAAACGTCACAGCCCCTTCGGGGCTGCTGACTGACTATGAAGTCAGAGCGCTCTCAACCAACTGGGCAGACAAAAAGCTGATGGTTGGTTTCGAAGGGGGCTGGTTCTTCAAAGATCAGTGGAAACTAAATTTGGGTGGCGGTGTCAGCTTCACGAATAACCCCGGTTATCCGGCTGTTCCCGGCACGATAGATGGTTCAGAATCGAATGGAAGTGGATCGGTAGACGATTTGATGGGAGAAATCCCTAACTATCGTGCCGTAGCCAGTGCCCAGTCGTTCGCCTATAATGTGTCGGCAGGTGTTGATCGTTATTTCAACATTAAGCGTGTTCCTAACCTGATGTGGTATACAGGCGTTCGCGTAGGTTTTGCTTACGGCGAAAATGAAATGAAGTATGATGAAGAGACCTCTATGGGTAAATCGGTTGCCGAGAGCTGGAATCTTCGTGGCGCCCTGACTATCGGTGTCGATTACTTTGTTCTTCCTGCCCTTTACATCGGTGCGCAGATCGATCCGTTTGCTTATACGTACAACAAGACTACGTATAATCCGCAAGCCGGTCTTGGCGATCTTTCGGCGGACAGCCACAACTACAGTGTTTTGGCGGCTCCGACGTTTAAGATCGGATTTAAATTTTGACCTCTATCTCCATCCGGCCGATAGGCTATCGGTCGGGTGGGTGATTTTATAAATAAATAAGTCCATTTATTTATACCTCCCCGGTGTCCGTGACGGCTATCGGGGATTTTTATTCACTGTCTTCTTCAAAATCAAAGTCAAAATCAAAGTCGTCCATAAATTCCGGAGTAGTGAATTCTTCAATGCTTCGACGGTCTTTTTTAGTCGGGCGTCCGGTGCCTCTTGCGCGATCAATGAAACCACTGATTTTGCTCATTTCCAAAAGTTCATATTGATCGGGTGTCGTTACGTTTTCCATCATCTCGGATACAAGTTTTGCTCCGACTCGTTTCTCGATAGCTTGTAATACTTTGAAAGAGTATGTAATGGGGGGCTTTTTTACTTGAATTACGTCTCCTGGTTTTATCATACGAGATGCTTTCACAAACGATCCGTTGATGCTGATTCGTCCTTTTTTGCAGGCCTCAGCGGCGATGGTGCGGGTTTTGAAGATGCGGACTGCCCACATCCATTTATCTATTCTTGCTTCAGGCATTGGTTATAAATTGAAAATGAATTATTATTTTTTGTTGAATTGATTCATCGTTATGTCGATTCCTGCCAAACAAAAGCTTTTGGCAATCTCTCCGGCTGTCTCCAGGCGCTCGTTCATTGTTGTCCAGTCTTCTTCCGTAAAATGTCCTAATACGAAATCAACCTGTCCGCCCTTTGGGAAGTCATTGCCAATGCCAAATCTCAACCGTGCATAATTCTGAGTTCCCAAGATAGCTGCGATATGTTTTAATCCGTTATGACCTGCATCGCTACCTTTGCTTTTCAGACGTAATGTTCCAAAAGGAAGAGCCAAGTCATCAACGATGATTAGCATATTCTCCAATGGAATATTTTCCTTTTGCATCCAATAACGCACGGCATTGCCACTTAGATTCATAAATGTCGAAGGCTTTAACAGAATCATTTGTCTTCCTTTCACGGATAGGGTAGCTGTAAAGCCATAACGACCGTCCTTGAATGATAGGTTGTTTGCTTTGGCCAAAGCATCCAACACCATAAAGCCTATATTATGTCGCGTTTCATGGTATTCTGGACCAATGTTGCCTAATCCGACAATTAAGTATTTCATATCTTTCAGTTTATTTGTTTTAAATAAAAAACGCAGATTAACACAGATGTGAAATCTGCATTAATCTGCGTTTGAATGATATCTCTAATAAAGGGATAGCGATATTATTTTCCTGCTGCAGCAGCTGCACCTCTTGCCGCACGAGTCAACTTAACGGCACATACGACAGCGTCTTTTGCGTTCAGAAGTTCCAGTCCTTCATAGCTCAATTCGCCTACTTTAACTGTTTTGCCAAGGCCCAAGTGAGCTACATTGACAGTCAGTTTCTCAGGAATAACGTTGTACAAAGCTTTAACTTTCAGTTTACGCATCTGCAATGCTAATTTACCACCGGCTTTCACACCTTCAGCAAGGCCTTCAAGTTGTACCGGTACTTCCATTACGATAGGTTTAGCTTCGTCAATCTGATAGAAGTCTACGTGCAGGATAGTATCTTTTACAGGGTGAAATTGAATGTCTTTCAAAATCGCATTCACTTTTTTGCCATCGATAATCAGGTCTACTACGTGGATGTGCGGAGTATAAACCAGATTGCGAAGTCCTTCGTTAGTCACTGTGAAGTGAACAACTTCTCCACCACCGTAAAGTACACAAGGTACACCACCGTTGTTACGAATTTCTTTCAAAGCTCTTGCCTGTTCAGAAGAGCGTTCTGCAATTGTTCTTGCAGTTCCTTTAACTTCAATTGATCTCATTTCTTGAAATTTTTTGTGTTACTCTAAATTAAGTTATTTTGCTTGCTTAATTCACCATCACACGATGTGATTATCACACGATGTGCAAAAAGCGGTGCAAAAGTACACTTTCTTTCTGAAATATCAAAGAATTGATGTTTTTAATTATTCAAAATCAATATCTATTTTAATTTCACTATCTAAAACTGCAGTTTCAGTTTCGCTTTCAGATTCGATTTTTTTTTCGGATTCTAAATCTTCGGTATATTCTTGATTCTGATTGATATAACTGATCGCTTGTTCAAGACCGGACATGAATTTACCAAAATCTTCTTTATACAAAAAGATTTTATGCTTTTCAAAACTTACCTGGGAATCGTCTCCTTCTCCCATTACGACTTTTTTGCTTTCAGTGATGGCAAGAAACATTTCATCTTTACGGTTCTTTTTAACGTCCAGATAATATATACGTTTACCAGCTTTAATCGATTTGGAGAATACAATCTCTTTATCATTCATGTCTGTTCCTATTTTCTTTTTAAAATCTTCCATATTGTTAGGTCTGTTTATAATTGGCTTCAAAATTGGATATTTTTTTTAAACCGTCAAAAGAAAAAGGAAAGAGAATGAAATACTGCATTAAAAAATGTGATTTATTTGCGTAAACTCATTAAAAATGTCTACTTTTGCAATTCGTTAATAACAGTATTAATTAAGATTATGATTAACAGAGTTCTTATTCGTCTAAAGATCATACAGATAGTGTATGCTTACTATCAAAACGGCAGCAAAAATTTAGACTCAGCGGAGAAAGAGTTGTTCTTTAGCCTCTCTAAGGCTTACGACTTATACAACTATTTGCTGATGCTTATGATTGCTTTGACGGAATATGCACAAAAACGCATTGACACAGCGAAAGCTAAATTGGCGCCGACAAAAGAAGAGTTGTATCCTAACATGAAGTTTGTGGAAAATAAGTTTATCGCACAACTTGAAGTAAATAAACAATTGAGCGAGTTTATAGCTAACCAGAAAAGAACCTGGGCAAACGATCAGGACTTTATCAAAGAATTGTACGAGAAGATTATTGCATCCGATATATATAAAGAATATATGGCTTCTTCCGATAAATCTTACGAAATGGATCGTGAGTTGTGGAGAAAACTATATAAAACGTTTGTTTTCAATAACGATTCGCTGGATCAAGTGTTGGAAGATCAGAGTTTATATTGGAATGATGATAAAGAGATTGTTGATACATTTGTATTGAAAACTATCAAGCGTTTTGAAGAAAAACAAGGAGCTAACCAGCCATTATTGCCTGAGTTTAAAGATGATGAAGATCAGGAATTTGCACGGCGCTTGTTCCGTCGGGCCATTCTGAATGCCGATTATTATCGTCATCTGATCAGTGAAAACACAAAGAACTGGGATTTGGATCGTGTAGCTTTCATGGATGTGATTATTATGCAGTGTGCGTTGGCAGAAATTCTTAGTTTTCCGAACATTCCGGTCAGTGTTTCGTTAAATGAGTATGTAGAGATTGCCAAACTCTATAGTACAGTGAAGAGCGGTAGCTTTATCAATGGTACATTGGACGGAATAGTTAATCAATTAAAAAAAGAAGGTAAGTTGACAAAAAACTAATACCTTTGTCCAAATAGATTAAAAAACTAAAAAACTGATTATTTTATGAACCTATTAACTGTATTTTTTCAAGCTCCTGCTGCTGGCCCTGATGGTAGTTTGATGTGGATTATGCTGATAGCAATGTTTGTTATCATGTATTTCTTCATGATTCGTCCGCAGAATAAGAAACAGAAAGAGATCGCTAATTTCCGTAAGTCTCTCCAGGTGAATCAGAATGTAATTACTGCTGGTGGTATTCATGGTGTGATTAAGGAAATCAATGATGATTATATTGTTCTTGAAATCGCTTCTAATGTAAAAATTAAGATAGATAAGAACTCTATTTTTGCAGATGCTTCAGCTGCCAATAGCCAGTCTGCTACGAAATAAGGAACTAAAAATAAATAAAGCCTATGTTCGAACGTAGGAACATAAAGTATATTTATTTAAAATTATCAAGAAGGATTAAGGACTTTCTGCTTAGTGATAAGAGTAGAGAGTTCTTAATTTTTTTATTTTTCTTTTTTATTGCAGGTGGATTTTGGCTGCTTCAAACATTAAATAATGATTATGAAGCAGAATTTTCAATTCCTGTTCGTTTGAAAGGAGTACCCAATCATGTAGTTTTAACTTCTGAACCTCCTTCTGAATTGCGTATCAAAGTAAAAGATAAGGGTACGGTATTGCTGAACTATATGTTGGGCAAAAGTTTCTTTCCGGTAAATATTGATTTTTCTGAGTCAAAGGCCCCTGATAATCATGTGAAGATTTATACTTCAGAACTTGAGAAAAAGATTCTGGGACAGCTCAATGTGTCCACTCGTCTGCTTTCTGTCAAACCAGATACCTTGGAGTATATTTATTCTACCGGAAAGTCGAAATTGGTGCCTGTTAAATTAGAGGGTAAAGTTACTGCAGGGCGTCAATACTATATTTCCGATACCATTTATTCTCCGGATTCTGTTTTAGTATATGCTCCTGTAGCTATATTGGATACAATTACAACTGCCTATACACAAAAAGTGAACTTTGAGAATGTAGCGGATACATTGAGGCAACGAATTGCACTTGCCGGAGTGAAAGGAGCTAAGTTTGTTCCTGGAGCGATTGATTTAACTTTGCCTGTGGATATATATACGGAAAAGACTGTTGAAGTACCATTGCGTGGTATTAATTTTCCGGCAGATAAGGTGTTGAGAGCTTTTCCGTCTAAAGTCCAGATTACATTTCAGGTTGGACTAAGCCGTTTTCGCAAAATTAAGGCAAGTGATTTTGTTGTAAATGTCTCTTATGAAGAACTTTTAAAGTTGGGCACTGATAAATATACTGTCAAATTGAAGTCAGTTCCACGTGGAGTGAGTCATATACGCATTCATCCGGAGCAGGTTGATTTTCTTATAGAACAAGTTTCTTCTTATGGCAATTAAAATTGGTATAACCGGTGGGATAGGCAGTGGCAAAAGTATTGTTTCACGGCTACTTGAAGTAATGGGGATTCCTGTCTATATTTCAGATGAGGAGTCCAAGAGAATTGTAGCGACCGATCTTGTTATACGTAAGGAACTGTGCGACTTGGTAGGAGAGGAGGTTTTCTTAAACGGTAAATTAAATAAGGTCTTATTGGCTTCATACCTTTTTGCTTCCTCCATACATGCTTCTCAAGTTAATAGAATCATACATCCGAGAGTTAAAGAGCATTTCAGGCAATGGGCTTCACACAAGGGTTGTATGGATATTATAGGTATGGAATCAGCAATCCTTATAGAGTCGGGGTTTGCTGATGAGGTTGATTATATTGTGATGGTTTATGCCCCTTTAGAAATAAGGGTGGATCGTGCAGTTCGGCGTGACAATGCTTCGTGTGAACAGATAATGCAACGTATTCGGAGCCAAATGAGTGATGAAGAAAAGTGTGAACAGGCTTCTTTCGTTATAATAAATGATGATGAGAAACCGTTGATACCACAGATTTTAGAGTTAATTGCTTTCCTATATCAAAAGATTCATTACCTTTGCTCCGCAAAAAATAACTAATATAAAAGTAATATACTATGTTAAAGACTATTTTGTCTATCTCCGGTAAACCGGGATTGTATAAGCTTATTTCGCAGGGGAAAAATATGTTAATTGTAGAAACAATTGATGCGACTAAGAAACGTTTTCCTGCTTATGGTAATGAAAAGATTATCTCTTTGGCAGATATAGCAATGTACACAAACGATTCGGAAGTACCTTTGCGTGACGTATTGCGTTCAATAAAAGAAAAGGAAAATGCAGCTACGGCCTCTATAGATGTGAAGAAGGCTACTCCCGAGCAGCTACGCCAATATTTAGCTGAGGTTTTGCCTGATTTTGATCGTGACAGAGTGTATGTGAATGATATCAAGAAATTGATCTTATGGTACAATATTCTTGTTTCTAACGGAATTACAGAATTTGGTGAAGAAGCTGCTGCTGAGGCGGAATAAAAATTAATTCTGTTTCTTTTAGTTAAAAGCGCAATATCCCTTACTGAAAGGGGGATATTGCGCTTTTATTTTTTATCGTGCACCAATAAACAAAAGGCTCCTTAAGCTGTTCTTGCATAACTATATAAAATTTGCATAGAATATTTTAGAGAACTTATTTGTCGTATTCAGGGCTTTTTAATTATCTTTGTTGCAATCCGTCGATACCTGAAGAGTCAGTGTTGCGAGGAATATTACACAAAAAGAACAAAAGCGTTTTTAAGATATTATTCTGTACTTGAAATCTGGACAATTTCACTATTCAGGAATAATGCAACGAACGCTCATGCTCTGCTGTATATGCAAATATATAGTATCGAGCGTGGGTTGTTGTACATTATTTGAATAGTGGCAGTCCAGAGCCTCAGGTACGATAATTGCAACGTTCCCACGCTTTTTTATATACGAAAGATTCTTTCGAGGGAACCGGGAGTGATAGGAGAGAAGGAAAGAGCATGAAAGCAACAAGAGATAGCGGTATCTGTATGAAACTGGACGATTTTACCGGAGTTTTGTCTTTGGAACGTCTGGAAGTTAATACAATGGTATACCTGTATAGTGAGCAGGGTGAGTTAATAGGGAAGATTCACTCAACGGGAGATTGTGTTACTTTTATATTGCCGAGAAGAGGCATGTATGTGCTTGTTATTCATTGTGCATCCTATCCGGTGGAGGTCAGGAGGATCACTTATTGAACTTTCAAGAAAGAGAAAAGCCGGTATACCATAAGGCATACCGGCAGATCGCTATAGTCTATAGATTCTCAATTCTTTAGTTACGAAAAACCAATCCGTCACCTTGTGCATCTACAATAATTGCTTTACTACGGTCTACTTCTTGTGCTAATAATTTCTTTGATAAATCATTTAATAAATATCTCTGAATAGCTCTTTTTACAGGACGTGCACCGAACTCTGGATCATAACCTACTTGTGAAAGAAAATCTAAAGCGGCATCTGTCAGCTTCAACTCTACTCCATTACCCGCAAGCATCTTCTGCACACTCTTGATTTGCAGCAGGACAATTTGTTTTATTTCTTTTTCCGTTAGTGGTAGAAACATGATGGTTTCATCAATACGGTTTAAGAATTCGGGGCGTATGGTTTTCTTTAGCATATTCATTACCTCTTTCTTGGTTTCTTCTACAACTTCGTCTTTGTTGGCACTGTTCAGTTTTTCCATTTGACTCTGTATGTAGCTACTACCCATATTAGAGGTCATGATGATAATTGTATTTTTGAAATTTACCACGCGACCTTTATTGTCTGTTAACCTTCCGTCATCAAGTACCTGTAACAATATATTGAATACATCCGGATGAGCCTTTTCGATCTCGTCAAACAGTACTACAGAATAGGGTTTACGCCGTATGGCTTCTGTCAACTGTCCTCCTTCATCGTATCCCACGTATCCCGGAGGTGCTCCAACTAAACGTGAAACACTATGTTTCTCTTGATATTCACTCATATCAATACGGGTCATCATTGTTTCATCATCAAAAAGAAACTCTGCGAGTGCTTTAGCCAGTTCGGTTTTACCTACTCCGGTAGTGCCCAGGAAGATGAAGGAACCAATCGGACGCTTGGGATCCTGCAATCCTGCGCGGCTGCGGCGTACGGCATCGGATACAGCTGCAATGGCTTCATCTTGCCCGATAACACGCTGATGTAATTCTTCTTCAAGATGAAGTAACTTGTCCTTTTCACTCTGCATCATTTTGCTTACGGGAATTCCGGTCCAGCGGGATACTACATCGGCGATATCTTCAGCATCTACCTCTTCCTTTATCATAGCTGTATCCCCTTGCATTTCATGTAACTTTTTCTGGGTATCCTCAATTTCCTTATTCAATTCTTGTAATTTTCCATATCGGATTTCTGCAACTTTCCCATAGTTTCCTTCACGTTCGGCCTTGTCAGCTTCAAATTTAAGATTTTCGATTTCAACTTTGTTCTGCTGGATTATATCCATCAGACTTTTTTCACTTTGCCATTTTGCTTTGTATGATTTCTCCTGTTCTTTCAGTTCGGCCAATTCTTTGCCGATTGTTTGTAATTTCGGTTCATCATTTTCGCGTTTAATGGCTTCCCGTTCGATCTCTAACTGTTTGATTTTACGTGATATTTCATCCAATCCTTCCGGGACGGAATCTACCTCCATACGGAGTTTGGCTGCCGCCTCATCCATAAGGTCAATTGCTTTATCCGGTAAAAAACGATCAGTGATATATCGACTGCTTAATTCTACGGCAGCTATGATTGCATCGTCTTTGATACGTACATGGTGATGATTTTCATATCGTTCTTTCAGACCACGCAGAATGGATATTGTACTCAGATTATCCGGCTCATCTACTTGTACTATCTGGAAACGGCGTTCCAAAGCTTTGTCTTTCTCAAAATACTTCTGGTATTCATCAAGGGTCGTAGCACCGATGGAACGTAACTCTCCACGGGCAAGTGCAGGTTTCAGGATATTAGCTGCATCCATGGCACCTTCTCCCTTCCCGGCTCCTACCAATGTATGGATCTCATCGATGAAGAGTATGATGTTGCCTTCAGATTTTTTCACTTCATTCACTACGGATTTAAGCCGCTCTTCAAACTCTCCTTTGTATTTGGCTCCTGCAACCAGTGCCCCCATATCCAGAGAGTATACTTGTTTATCTTTCAGGTTTTCAGGAACATCTCCCCGGAGGATACGGTGTGCCAGTCCTTCAACTATTGCTGTTTTACCGGTACCCGGTTCACCTATTAATATAGGGTTATTTTTGGTGCGTCGACTCAGAATCTGAAGTACACGCCGAATTTCTTCGTCACGTCCGATCACCGGATCGAGTTTGCCGCTACGAGCGGCTTCGTTCAGGTTTATGGCGTATTTTTCCAGTGATTGATAATTATCTTCACTGGACTGAGAAGTGACTTTTTCTCCTTTTCTCAATTCATTAATAGCTCCGCGTAGTTCTTTTTCGGTCATTCCTGCATCTTTCAGAATAGTAGATACAGTACTCTTTACCGTTAGTAATGCCAGTAATAAGTGTTCCAGTGAAACAAATTCATCACCCATTTCTTTGGAATACTGTGTTGCTTTCTGGAAGACTTCGTTTGCTTCCCGACTCAAATAAGGCTCTCCGCCCGAAACTTTTGGGAAAGAGTCAATTTGCTTGTCGAGTACAAGGGCGATTTGCTGGCCGTTCAATCCTAACTTCTGGAAGATGAAGTTAGTAACATTTTCGCCTACCTTCATCACTCCATACAGGATATGAGCTGTTTCAATGGCTTGTTGTCCCCGGCTTTGTGCCAGATTGATCGCTTCTTGTACAGCTTCCTGTGATTTAATGGTAAAATTGTTGAAATTCATATCGTTTATTCTCCTTTCTTTTTCTTATTTTCAATAACACTATTGAAGGCGCAAAAGATTTGCCATGGGTTAAAAACTGACTTTTTTTCAGCTTTTTAAGGAATGTAAAAGCCAAAATGTCATATATTTTCCTTTTTACAAGGAAATTGTGTCCGAATGCAAGGGCATTTTAGAAGTATGTTGTATCTTTATAGCCTGAATATAATTATAAAGGAATTACTATATGGACGAAAAAATAAAGTTCCCTTCGAATGTGATATTGATAGATGCAGCGTTCTTGAATTTAGTTATAACGGATCTGAAGAAATATTTTGAGCGAACATTGAAGCGTGAGTTACAAGAGATTGATCTTTCGGAATTGATAACTTATTTAGCGTTAGACTCAGGCATAACAGAAGGAGAAAATCAAGTTCAAATATTAGTGGTATACGATAAGAATTCCGTCCGGTTATCTAATTGTGTACCGTCTGATTTATCTACAGAGCTGAATGGTGTAGCGTTTAAGAGTCAGTTTGGAGAATTTTCTTTTGCCGGTGTGCCTTGTGAGGAAATGGTATCCCGTGAGGAATTATATCTCGATTTATTAAATATTGTTGCAGATTCTGCCGATGTGAGACAATTGATTTTAGTCTCTTTTAATGAAGAATATGGTGATAAAGTAATGAATCGGTTGAAAAAGATTAAAAATAAAAAAACGATTCAGTTTCGTATGAATGAACCGGAGGAAATGCTGGAAGGGCATCAATGGGAAATGCTTGCATATCCGTTGATGCAAGCGTTGGGAATCAGGGGAGAAGAATTGTAATATAGACAATAAACCTTTATATTTATGTCTGATTTTCGTCTAAAAGTATTTTTAAGTGTTGCTAAGAACCTTAGTTTCACGAAAGCGTCACAGGAGTTGTTTGTCAGTCAGCCTGCTATAACCAAGCATATTCAGGAATTGGAAACTTGCTATCAGGCCCGCTTGTTTGACAGGCAAGGGAATAAGATTTCTTTGACAGAGGCAGGGAAGCTTTTGCAAGAACATAGTGAAAAGATATTGGAGGATTATAAACGGCTGGAATATGAAATGCATTTACTCCATAATGAATATATAGGTGATTTAAAGTTAGGTGCCAGTACTACAATTGCGCAATATGTGCTTCCTCCTTTATTGGCTAATTTTATAGCAAAATTTCCTCAGGTGAATCTTTCTTTGCTGAATGGGAATTCCAGAGAAATAGAAGCAGCTTTGCAGGAACACCGCATTGACTTAGGTTTAGTGGAGGGAATTTCTCGTTTGCCGAATCTTAAATATACTACGTTTTTGCAGGATGAATTGGTGGCTGTTGTCCACACAGGTAATAAGCTCTCATTACCGGATGAAATTACTCCGGAAGATTTATCCAGAATTCCTCTTGTGCTTCGTGAGAGAGGTTCGGGTACGTTGGATGTTTTTGAAAGAGCTTTGTCCGGACATAATATAAAGTTATCATCTTTGAATGTGCTTTTATATTTGGGTAGTACGGAGAGTATCAAATTATTTCTGGAACATACAGATTGTATGGGAATTGTTTCTATCCGTTCCATCAGTCGTGAATTACTTTCCGGTACTTTCCGGGTTATCGAAATCAAAGGCATGCCTATGTTGCGTGAATTCTGTTTTGCCCAACCCCAAGGGCAGGAGAGTGGATTGTCACAGGTTTTGATGCAGTTTGCCATGCATCATAATAAAAAGTTATAAAGCATAATTAGATGCAATTGGCATATACCGATAAGTAGCCGTATCTTTGCACCCGAAAAATAAAAAAGATAATAAGATATGGTATCAGCTATTACGAAAACGTTACAGACAAACAATAAAAAGGTCTATGTTTCTTTACTTTCTATTTTGACTTTATTTCTAATGTTGGATTATGTTCCAGGATTGCAGGCACTTTCTGCATGGGTAACCCCACCATTAGCTCTCTTCCTTGGGGTAGCTTTCGCATTGACATGTGGACAGGCGCATCCGAAATTTAATAAAAAGACATCCAAATATTTGTTGCAATACTCTGTTGTCGGATTAGGTTTTGGTATGAATTTGCATTCGGCACTTGCTTCCGGTAAAGAAGGAATGGAGTTTACTATTATTTCAGTAATCGGTACACTGATCATTGGGTGGTTTATTGGTCGTAAGTTCCTGAAGGTAGATCGTAATACCTCTTATCTTATCAGTTCGGGTACGGCGATTTGTGGTGGTAGTGCCATTGCTGCTGTAGGTCCTGTAGTAAAGGCGAATGATAGTGAAATGTCTGTAGCGTTGGCTACAATATTCATATTAAACGCACTTGCACTTTTTATCTTTCCAGTAATCGGACATGCTTTAAATATGAGTCAACATGAGTTCGGAACTTGGGCTGCCATTGCTATTCATGATACAAGTTCTGTGGTAGGTGCCGGTGCTGCATACGGTGAGGAGGCACTAAAAGTTGCTACTACTATTAAATTGACCCGTGCCCTTTGGATTATTCCAATGGCATTTGCTACTTCGTTTATCTTTAAAAGTAAAGGACAGAAGATCAGCATTCCTTGGTTTATCTTCTTCTTTGTATTAGCTATGATTGTGAATACCTATTTGTTGGGTAGTGTGCCTGCATTGGGGGCAGCTATCAATGGATTGGCTCGTAAAACTTTAACTATCACTATGTTTTTCATCGGGGCTTCTCTTTCATTGGATGTTGTGAAGTCCGTAGGTATCAAACCTTTGATACAGGGAGTACTTTTGTGGGCAGTGATTAGTCTGAGCACTTTGGCATATATTTATTGGTGCTGATTAAATATAAACAGAACTGTATGTAAGAGGTACGATGTCTAAATACATCGTACCTCTTACATATAATAAATATCCTATATCATTTACTCTATACTTATGTTTTTTAGTTCTTTCCCAAGGTTTTTTAGTTCGTCATTCAAAGCGTTTAATTCTTCACTATAATTTGTATCTATAGTGTTCAAATTATAAGTTCCGCTTAATTCTATCATACCTTTTTGTTTGCTTATATCTTTCTTGCTGTCATAAATGACAGGTTTATTATTGGTATAGAGCCTATCTCCTGATATTATAAAGCACTGACTGGTATTTTGATACAACATTAGTTTTTTGATATCATCCGTTGTCATATCTCCTTCCATATATACAAATTTTAGGGAAGATGCTCCGTCCATTACCATAATTAGTTCTTTTATCTTACTTCCTTTACGATTTACATAGATTTCTGAACCGGAAGTTGTCCCTTTTTGTTTCATCAATAGTTCATATTTGGATGACTGCACCAAAGAACGAATATCTTTAGCCATCTCTTCACGTATCTTATTATCACGCGTAGAAAGGACCTGAACAGAATTCAAGTGTTCTGCCACCTTACCTATATAAAGGTCCTTCATAAATAAGTTCGGATTTAGTTCCATCATTGCTTTAGAGATGTAAACTGATGATACCCCTTTCATGTCGTTGTATTTGTTGAACAGATTCTTTTGTGCCTGACAAAAGAGAGGTGATAATAGCAGCACACAAACCAGAATAAATTTCATTGTTTTCATAACCGTTTATTTTTTTATTTCGTTTTTTACTTCTTGATGTATTCTTCTCATGTCAATTTGGCTTTCCTTCACTTCATTGAACCCGTTGTTCAGGTTAACGGAAATCTCCAGTAATGTCGCCTGAAACATTCGATAGGCTTCTTCCGGGTCAGAAAACGTGTCTTGCGGTGTAGGTGGACACACATTCTTACCCAGATTGTCGATACCATATCCAAGACCGACAAGTAATAGTATAGTGGCTGCTATACTTCCAATCCAGCGCCAATTGTTCTTGGAACTGTTGGGGCGGAAGAAGCGTTGTTCTTTCTCGGCCATTTCATCAATCAACAAGTTTAGTTTGTCCTCCAAATATGCAGGAATTTCCACATCATGATCTGCGTTTAAGTAAAGGTTAAGAAAGATTTCTTTGTCCTTCAGCAGATGTTCGGGTACTTCCGTTGTTCTGAAATAATCTCTCAGCGCCTCTTCCTGGCTCTCGGTAGTAGTCCCCTCATAAAACTTGGCGAGCAACCTTTCAATTTCTTCGACTTTCATAATTATTCCATTTATTAAATTCTTCACGTATCTTTTTCCTTGCTCGTGATAGCAGTACACGAACATTAATAGAATTCAATCCGGTGACTTGTTCTATCTCTTCGTAAGAACAGCCTTTGATATCACGCATGTTTATGATCCGTTGCTGCTGTTCGGGTAAGTGGGCTATGATATCTGTTACCTGTCGTGCGCCTTCGCGTACTTCCAGGTTGTCCGATTGGGAAATATCCTGAACGGCAGACAGTTCTACGGTTTGTCGGGACAATATGTACTTTCCTGAGCGGAGCAAATCAAAACACATATTCTTTACCAAAGTGACACTAAATGCTTCCGGATTACTAATAACAGTCAGTCCTTCCCGCTTATCCCACAGCTTCAGGTAGGCTTCTTGCACTATATCCTCCGCATCGGCTGAATTCTCCAGTAGTCGGTAAGCTACACGGTACAGTTTGCGGTGATAAGGCAGAAACTCTTTTTTAAAACTCTCAGCATCCATGGATTCGTTTTTGTCAATGTTTATATTTGTAAGACGTAATGGGACGAATTATGTTACAAAGAAAGAGAAAAAAGAGCAAGTAATATGAAGATATTTGATGAAAAGGATGTACTTTTAATGACTTAATTAAAATGAAATACTATGAGTGAAAGTGAAATTACGAAATTGGATATTATTGTAGAGGTATTAGGTGAGAGAGAACCAGAGATACGGCGCTTGGTTACATTGGATGATCGGATAAGGACATTTGCAGAGTCTGGTGATGAAAATGGTCAGAGAATGCCAATTGAACTTATAGCGGAGTGGGCGATGTTACTGGATAAGTACTATCCGTTGGCATTGGAAAAACGGAATTCTCTGGATTGATATATGATAAACGATTGGCTGTCATTCAATGAAATACAGCCAATCGTTATCTATTGATTAGAGTTATTTGTGTTCTCTCAATTTTTCGAAGATTAATCCTTCCAGTTCTTCAGCGAGTTCAGGATTATCGGCAATACACTGTTTAGCTGCATCGCGACCTTGTCCCAGCTTCGTGTCATTATAGCTATACCATGAACCACTTTTCTTGATGATTCCCAAATCGGCTCCCAGATCAATAATCTCTCCAGAATGTGATATACCTTCGCCAAACATGATATCGAATTCTGCTTTACGGAAAGGAGGGGCTACTTTGTTCTTCACAACCTTGACCTTTGTTTGTTTACCAATCACTTCTTCACCGTCTTTTATTTGTTGTGAACCGCGGATATCCAAACGTACCGAAGCATAGAACTTCAATGCATTGCCACCGGTTGTTGTTTCGGGATTACCGAACATTACACCGATTTTCTCACGCAATTGGTTGATGAAAACACAAGTCGTACGGGTTTTACTCACTGCTGATGTCAACTTGCGTAATGCCTGAGACATTAATCGAGCCTGCAAACCTACTTTATTGTCGCCCATGTCTCCTTCTATTTCTGCTTTCGGAGTCAAGGCGGCTACGGAGTCCACTACGATGATGTCGATGGCTGAAGAGCGGATCAATTGCTCTGCAATTTCCAGTGCCTGTTCTCCGTTATCCGGTTGAGAGATAAATAGATTATCTACATCCACTCCCAGCTTGGCCGCATAAAAACGGTCAAAGGCATGTTCAGCATCAATGAAAGCGGCAATTCCACCGGCTTTTTGTGCTTCTGCAATGGCGTGGATCGCCAGTGTGGTTTTACCGGATGATTCCGGACCATAAATTTCAATTATTCTTCCGCGGGGATAACCGCCTACGCCTAATGCTGCATTCAGTGCAATCGAACCTGTAGGAATTACTTCTACTTGTTCTACCACTTCTTCACCCATTTTCATGATAGAACCTTTACCGAAGCTTTTCTCTATCTTGTCCATGGCAGCCTGTAAGGCTTTTAATTTTTCGCTTGATGCCATTTTATTATTATCTGTTTCAAAATTTAACTCGTCTTCTTTCTTTGCCATAATGATCGATTTATAAAATTTGTGAAGCGTGTTCTTTGGTCTTTACCTCTTTCGGACCGATGATTCGTTCAACGACTCCTTCTTCATTGATCAGGAAAGTAGTGCGTAAAGTACCCATATAGGCACGGCCATATAGCTTTTTTTCTCCCCATACTCCAAATTGCTCTACTAATTTTTTATCAGTATCGGCAATCAAGGTAAATGGCAGATTATTCTTTTCAATAAATTTTTGATGTGACTTTTCATTGTCTACACTAACACCGATCACTTCGTATCCGGCCTTACGCAATTCTGCGTAATTGTCACGCAGGCTGCAAGCCTGAGCCGTACAGCCGGAAGTGCTATCTTTGGGGTAGAAATAAAGGACGATTTTTCTTCCTTTATAGTTGCTGAGGCGTACCTCTTCTCCCTTTTCATTGATACCCAGCAATTCAGGGGCTTTATCTCCTATATTCATCTTTGATGATTTTCCCAATGTCTAAATTATGTCAATCAGCTTACCACAAGGTGGCATATAGCCAATTGACATATTATTATGTTAATTACAATTCCAGGTTTCCGTCGAATTCTTCGTGCCAAGGCAGACCTTGTTTGTTCAATTGTTCCATGAACGGATCCGGATTAAACTCTTCCACATTATTCACACCCGGTCGCTTCCATTCGCCTTTGAAGAACATCATGGCACCAATCATGGCCGGGACACCTGTGGTATAGCTTACTCCCTGCATACCCGTTTCTTTGTATGCTGCTTCGTGACTACAGTTATTGTATACATAGTAGGTACGTTCTTTGCCATCTTTTAAGCCACGGATGCGGCAACCGATAGAGGTTTCCCCTTCGTAATTTTCACCCAGATCTTGAGGATTAGGTAGCACGGCCTTCAAGAATTGCAAAGGAACAATTTTTTGCCCGTTGTAATCGATTTCGTCGATGCGGGCCATACCGATGTTCTGAATCACACGTAGGTGAGTCAGATATTCCTGACCGAATGTCATCCAGAAACGTGCTCGTTTGATAGTTGGAAAGTGTTTTACAAGTGATTCTAACTCTTCGTGGTATAACAAGTATGAGTCACGAGGACCTATATTCGGATAAGTCAAGTCTTTATGAATTTCCAAGGGTCCGGTGGTTACCCACTGTCCGTTTTCATAATAACGTCCGTTTTGGGTGATTTCACGGATATTGATTTCCGGATTGAAGTTTGTAGCAAAAGCCTTGTGATGATTTCCGGCATTACAATCTACTATATCCAGGTATTGAATTTCATCGAAATAATGTTTGGCAGCATATGCCGTATAAATGCCACTCACCCCTGGGTCGAATCCACAACCTAAGATAGCAGTCAGACCTGCCTCTTTGAAACGTTCGTGATAAGCCCATTGCCAGCTATATTCAAAGTGAGCTTCGTCTTTAGGCTCATAATTAGCGGTATCCAGGTAGTTTACACCTGCTTTCAGGCAGGCTTCCATGATAGTCAGATCTTGATAAGGCAAAGCAACGTTAATAACCATTTCCGGTTTGAAGTCGTTGAATAGTGCTACCAGTTCGTCTACATTATCAGCATCCACTTGGGCTGTTTTTATGCTGGGGTTGCCGATGGCTTTCACAATGTCGTCACATTTTGACTTCGTGCGGCTGGCGATCATGATATCAGTAAATACATCGGCATTTTGTGCCACTTTGTGTGCTACAACGGTACCTACACCGCCTGCACCGATAATAAGAACTCTACCCATTTCTTTAATTAAGAATTTTAAATTAAGAATTTAAGAATTGTTGATGGAACAAATATACGGCATTATTTCAGAATATTCGCCGATTTAAGTTTCTTTATTTGGCGCGAAGCAAGATACCATTTTCAAATTCGAGTATTTTCCCCCTGTATAACCATGTCTCAAAACGAGAGTCGGTCCGGACTCTGATTTCGATAGGTTCGCCGATTGCCAATTTACACTTTTCGGTTGTCATACCCGGTTTTACCTCTCCTTTAGCAAGCATTAACCAATTGGCTTCGCTAATGTTCGGATATTTTTTTCGTATGTTGGTAAATGCAAAAAGATTTTCAATGAAATCTTCATTTCTAAGGATAGGATCATATCTCAAATCTACTTTTATCTGGTATGTTGTTCCCAAAACATCTGCCAGTAGGAGTATAGCTGACGTTCCTGTTTTTTCAGGTTGCACGTCTTTGATTTGTAACGGGGTATAACGCAGTAAATCTGCTTGTCCGATATATTTAGATTGAATGGACTCTTTGGCTTTAATGTCCGGATTGGTAAAAGAAAATGCGTTGGGGAAGTAGCTCATCCTCTTTTCTGCTTGAAAATCGTCAGGTTCCATACCGGAATTTGTTCTGGACATGGCTACGTCAATATAATAGGTGTTCCCTTTACTATCAGTAAAAATAATTCTCACAGGAAAAGCTTTGCTGCCAACACTGATTGCTATGACTTTTACGGGTTCACCTTTGGGAATACTGACCTCTCTGTATCCGGAGTAACTGCTGACATCATTTATTTTTACTGTGGTAGTCCGGGTATAAAGTGTTTTTCCAATCAATAATTCTTTGGCGGTATTTATATCTTGCAGGTAGATGAGTCCGTTGATACCGGCACGAGGATCTTTATCACACAGATCGTTCAGTTTGGTATCTTTCATTTCGTAATAGTATTTTTTACCTTCACATTCAAAAATGAAACGTGAAGTATATATTTTACCGATATATGTTTCATGCTCTGTTTCTTCGGATCCTACATATTCTACAGTTTTATTTTTGAGTAAGTCGTTAACTACTTCTTTCCCGTTTTCGTAACAACAAAATATGGGGATGAATTCGTCACCGCTATCCGGAATAAACATAAATTTTATTCCAGGTGTCCACTTACATAATTGTTTCATCGGAAAATACGTTGTTATAAAATTCGTTTCTTCGTCAACCGATGGGGCCAAGGGGGAAGAGAGGGGTACGGAATAATCTTTCTGTGCAATTGCCGTGGAAGCGACTGTCAATAGAAGGAGTAATAAGGTTTTGATACGTCTTTTCATGATTGTATATTGTTTGTTGAACTATTCGTATGTCTGTTCTGTTTATCTTAATTCGACAAATGTATCAACTTTATATTATTTTTTATCTATATTTGCGCCAATATTTAACTTAAATAGTATAACAATGAAAAAAGTATTGTTTTCAATTTGCATGGCAGGTGCAGCATTCGCAATGTCATCTTGTGGTTCAACCAAAGAGACCGCTTCTTTATCATCTTTAAATGGTGAATGGAACATTATTGAAGTGAACGGTTCGGCTATTGTTCCGGCAGAGAATCAGGAATTGCCGTTTATCGGTTTTGATACAGCAACTGGAAAAGTATATGGTAACAGCGGCTGTAACCGTATGATGGGTTCGATAGACCTAAATTCAAAACCCGGTACTATTGATATGAGTCGTTTGGGAAGTACTCGTATGGCTTGTCCTGATATGACAACGGAACAAAATGTACTGAATGCATTGGGACAGGTAAAGAGTTATAAAAAACTGGGTAAACAGAACATAGCTCTTTGTAATGCTTCCAGTCGCCCGGTAGTTGTCCTTCAGAAGAAAGTATCTACGGTGAAGTTGTCTGCACTGAGCGGTGAATGGAAAATAGAGGAAGTGAATGGTGAGACTATCCCTTCCGGTATGGAGAAGCAGCCTTTTATCAGTTTTGACGTTAAAAAGAAATCTATTCATGGAAATGCCGGATGTAATCTGATTAATGGGGGATTTGAAACTGATAAAGAAAATCCTCGTTCTATTTCTTTCCCAAATGTTATTTCTACTATGATGGCTTGTCCGGACATGGAGGTAGAAAGTAAAGTGATGAAGGCTATCAATGAGGTGAAATCATTTGATGTGTTGTCCGGTGGTGGAATTGGTTTGTATAACGCAGACGGAACACTGGTAATGGTGTTAGTGAAAAAATAGAAGTGCCTTAGTTAAAAGATACAGAGAAGGGTGTCCTGCAAAGGACACCCTTCTCTGTATCTTTTAACTAAGGTTTAGTATAATAATGGTTCTTCTTATTTTAGATATGAGTTGCGGAATATGATCCAAACGATTACTGGAGAGCCAAACAAAGCAGTTACTGCATTGATAGGTAATGTACCCTGCATTCCGGGCATTTGAGAAATTAAGTCACAAATTAACAGCGTAATGGCACCACACAGTATGGAGCCCGGAAGAATAATACGGTGGTTAGGGCTCCCAAACAATCCTCTGGCTACATGGGGCATGGTGATGCCTATGAAGGCTATAGGACCGGTAAAAGCTGTCGAAGTTCCGGCCAAAAGTGCAGTGGCCAGAATAATCCAGAGGCGTAATCTGGTCACAGAGACTCCCAATCCGTTGGCATAGTTTTTTCCCAACAACAAGATATTGAGTTGTTTTTGCAAGAGCAATGCAGTCAGAATTCCACAGGCAATGACGGGGGCCATCACACTCATCTGTTCCCAGCCCACTGAAGAGAGGCTGCCAAAGGTCCAGGTAATAAAAAGCTTGAGAGTATCCGGATTGCTCATGCTTTGCAGGATACTGACGATGGCACCGGCAAAGTTGCCGAACATCATGCCTATGATTAACAGGGAGACAGTCTGAGGTATTTTGATAGAAACGATTATTACCAATAATAAAACTCCTATAGCCCCAATGATAGCAGCTGTCACTTGCCCCCATCCTGCTATGAGCCACAGGGGAAGCGAAGAAGTGCCTAAAGTGAGTAAGGCTACTCCCAGGCTGGCGCCGGAAGTTACTCCCAATACGTCAGGACCGGCCAGTGGGTTATGAAACAAGGTCTGCATCAATACTCCGGCAACAGAAAGTGATGCTCCTGCTAAAATAGCTGTTAATGCTTTGGGAAGTCGGTGATTGATGATAATTTCACGATAGATAAGATTATCACTGCCTCCGGTAAGCGTATCCCATACGTCTCGTATGGAGAGGTTGACGCTCCCAATAGCAATATCTGTCATGAAAGCAACGACTAACAATATGATTAATAATAAAAACAGCCGGTAGTTTTTCATTCACTTTTTAATTTATCCATGTAAGTTAACTCGTAGTCAGGCAATAGTGTCGGATGAACGATCTTGATCATATCACTCAATAATAGATCTGGACGAGCTACTCCACTTTCCCAATAATCGTTTCCACCAGTAGCATTTGTCCGCTTGTTTATATGGTATACATTGCCGTCTTTATATGATTTGAATAGTTTGTATTTTGGGTCCATTCGTCCCAACTCTTCCAAAGTATTGGCTTGTACGCCTACCCATATATCAGCTTGGTTGAAATGTATCAGAGCTTCTTCAATACTGCTGGATATACTACCGGAAGCTGTTGTGTCGTTGGCATAATAGTAATTGGCACCTGCATCGCGGAAGAGTTGTGCACTATAGCTTCTTCCTCCCGGCATAGACCAGGTTCCCCTGTAATCTTGCCCGGAAAGTATAGAAGGCGCATATGAAAATTTCTCGGCACTCTTTTTTACTTCATTGTATTGTTTTGCTATTTGCCCGAAAATGCTGTCAGCCAATGCTTCTTTGTCGAAAAAGGCTCCGACAAATTTAATCCATTCTGCACGTCCCAGAATAGATTTTTCTTGCCATTCAATATTATATAGGATAGGCAATCCCGTTTGTTTCATGCGTCGGCTGTTTTCGTCTTCGGTATTGTAGGCAGAAGTCATTACGGCCTGTGGGTGTAATAAAAGTAAGTTTTCTATGTCCAGATTGAAAGCATCGCCCAAATCTTTTATTTTACCCTCTTTGACACCTTGCAGAATGGTAGGATTGTAAATATAGGCCGAGTTGCACACCCCTGTCACTTTATGCAATTCCCCCAGAAGTTCAAGAAAACCCAAATGAGTAGCTGAGTTGGTCATCATACTTTTTAGTGGGATCACTATTTTGTGACCATTGGCAGGGACAGGCTGATCTTCGGTTTTCACAAGATAATAGATATCATAGGCCTCTCCCGGTTTCCAGGGATTATATACTGTTACTGTAGTGTATTCAGGAGAATGTGTTATTCCGAATCCTTCTGCGTATGAAAGAGGGGCCGGAACACCTTCTTCGACAGTGAGTGTTGCTTTCTGCTTTTCTTTGCAAGCAGTGAGCAGAAATGATATTAGTATAAAAAGAATAAAAGAAGATCGGTTCATCATACTTTAAATATTGATTAGTCGTGGTGCAAAAATACAGGATTATTCCGGATTATAGGTCTGCCTAATAAGGAAAATGCCGTAAATACGAGCAAAGGGAAAATTGATGGAGATGTGTTTTTAAACGTACGTTTATTTGTCACAAAGATAAAGCTAATATTTAAATACACAAAGTGTTTAATAAAAAGACTTTCATTTAACTTTCATTTTTATTGAAATAACCTCATTCTCAAATCAGTGGCTGTTCTTTCTCTTTTCATTTTATCTCTATGATTTTATAAATCTTTTCCTTCAATGAATTATTTATTTTTAATGTGTTTTTAAACGTACGTTTAAAAACACATTTTTTAGGTATAATATGCTGATAATAAGAATGTTTTATTGGGAATTTATTAAAAGTTAACCACTATGAATTTATTGGGATTGATTCTTGGAAGTGTAATATTGGGGCTGCTTGCTTGCCTGATATGGATACTTTATGATTTTCGGCGATTTAAGAAGAAAAATAACCTTATAGAATGACTTAGGCAAATGGGCAAGAAAGTATTAGTCTTTTTACTGCTTTTTTTATTTATTGGATGGGTAAGTGCTCAACAAGGAGAGTTGGGAAGAGTAGTAGGGCAGAGCACACAAACTCGGGTTTTTGGGCGCAATATATTTGCAAGTCGGAACTTGTCATTTGAACCTAATCTGAATATTCCTACTCCGGAAAACTACATGTTAGGACCGGGAGATGAAGTGATAATTGATATATGGGGAACTTCGGAAAATACGGTAAGAGAGACTATCTCTCCCGAAGGAAGTATTTTGGTGGAGAACATCGGTCCTATTTACCTGAGTGGTCTGAACATGCAGGAGGCCGAGCAGCATCTACGGCGTGAATTTAGTAAAATCTATGCAGCTATCTCCGGAGAATCGGTACATATCAAGGTGACATTAGGGAAGATACGTTCCATTATGGTTAATGTCATGGGGGAGGTTGAAGTTCCCGGTACCTACCGGTTATCTGCTTTTGCATCAGTGTTTCATGCTTTGTATCGGGCCGGAGGGGTCAATCGAATTGGCAGCTTGCGTACGATTCAAGTCGTGCGGAACGGTGAAAAGGTAGCCGATGTGGATGTATATAAATATATAATGGAGGGAAAACTGGCAGATGATATCCGTTTGTCGGAAGGAGATGTGATTCTGGTCTCTCCTTATGAGAATCTGGTCGGTATTTCAGGAAAAGTGAAACGACCGATGATTTATGAGATGAAACAGGGAGAGTCTCTGGCTGCCTTAATCAACTATGCAGGCGGCTTTACGGGGGATGCTTATCGGAATACGGTTCGTTTATTGCGTCGTAGCGGAAGAGAGAAGCAAATATATAATGTAGATAAAGTGGATTATGAAAACTTTATTCTGACTGATGATGATGAAGTTTCCGTAGAGGCGGTATTAGATCGTTTCTCTAATAAAGTGGAAGTTCGTGGGGCGGTATATCGTGCCGGTATGTATCAACTGGACAGTTTGACAGGAACTATAAAACAACTGATATGTCAGGCCGAAGGGCTTCGTGGGGATGCTTTTCTTAATAGAGCGTTGCTTAAGCGAGAGCGTGAGGACCTGTCACATGAAATGATTCCTGTTGATTTAAGGAAATTGATGGAAGGTATTATTCCGGATTTACCCCTTCAGAAAAATGATGTGCTTTATATATCGAGTATCCGGGAACTGGAAAAGGAAGGAACATTGGCTATTTATGGTGATGTGGCAAATCCGGGATATTTTCCTTTTGCTAAAAATATGACTATCCAGGATCTGATTTTAAAAGCCGGTGGTCTGTTGGAATCAGCTTCAACGGTTCGTATCGATGTATCGCGGCGTATTAAAGATGCTAAAAGCACCTCTTCCTCTTCTGTAATAGGGAAAAGTTTTACGGTTGAATTGGAGAATGGCCTATTGGTAGGAGCAAAGCGGGTGTTTGAATTGGAACCTTATGATATGGTTTTTATACGTAGAAGTCCGGGCTATCAGAAACAGGCGAATGTGACGGTTGACGGAGAAGTAATATTCACAGGCAACTATGCGCTGACTAAAAGGAATGAACGGTTGAGTGATCTGATAGCTAAGGCCGGAGGATTATCGAAAGATGCCTATGTAAAAGGTGCACGCCTGATGCGTAGGATGACAGCTGATGAAATCCGGCAAAAACAAGATGCAGTCCGGTTTGCTGTTAAGGGAACCGGAAAAGATTCGGTATCTTTGGCTGCTCTGGAAGTCGATCAGACTTATTCAGTAGGTATTGAACTTGAAAAAGCATTGGCAAAACCAAAGTCCGATGAAGATTTGGTGTTGCGTGAGGGAGATGTACTTTTTATTCCTAAATATGTCAGTACTGTGACCATTACCGGAGCTGTGATGTATCCCAATACGGTTCTTTATCAAAAAGGAAGTGGAATTGATTATTATATAGGTCAAGCGGGCGGCTTTGGCAACCGGGCCTTGAAGCGACGTGCCTATGTTGTATATATGAATGGCACTGTTTCCCGATTAAGACACAATACGGCAAATGCCATTGAGCCCGGGTGTGAAATAATCGTTCCCACTAAAGAAGAACGGAAAAAAGCTACTGTGTCCGGAGCAGTAGGCATGAGTAGTTCCATTGCTTCTATTGCTGCAATGGTTGCTTCTATGGTGAGTTTAACAAAATAAGAGATAGATGAATATAAATGAAAAGCCCGAAATGGCGGAGAAACAGTCATGTCATTGGTATCTTGCTTTTACAGCTTCGCGGGCAGAGCAACGTGTAAAACAAGAACTGGATCAACGAAAAGTGCGGAATTATCTTCCGTTGCGGAAAATTACTTATCAATGGCAGGGTCGTCCCAAGGAAACATTGTTACCACAGATAACTCGTTGCATTCTTATCCGGGCTTCAGAATCTGATGTTTTGCAGTTGTCCGGAATACAAGGATTAATTATTCCTCAAAATATATGGGAATATCGGATACCGGAATGGCAGGTGAACAGTTATCAATTACTGTTTTCTCATATAGATACTGCTGTGGAGTGGATACCTGATTGTCCGGAACCGGCTTCTATGGTTCGTGTCACCGGAGGTTCTTTAAATGGACTGGTGGGCGAACTTGATACTTCGGAAACAGAAATGCGGATAATAATCCGTTTTCATACTATGGGATGTTTTCGCATAACCATACCCGGAGAGTGGATTGAAAGGCTTTAGATATTACTTTCTCTTTTTTCATCTCAACGATAATTCCTCGTCCGTTTCAGGGCGGGGAATTATTATTTTATTTCCCTGTAACTTTGACTCTTTTTCACCTTTTAGATGACATAAGAATACCAAAATCTGACTTTCTGTCAGAATCCTGTCATTTTCGATCTTACTCAACCTTTTGGCATAAGGTTTGTTTTTTTATAGTCGTCCGCTTAAGACAAACTCTTAAAGAGAGTGCGGGAATAACCGGACAAAAGAAACTGAAATAATAATAAATAAAAGAATAACGATCATGGGAAAAATTATTGGTATTGACTTAGGAACTACAAACTCTTGTGTTTCTGTATTTGAAGGAAACGAACCTGTAGTAATCGCAAATAGTGAAGGTAAACGTACAACTCCCTCCATTGTAGCATTTGTAGACGGTGGCGAACGTAAGGTGGGTGATCCTGCAAAACGTCAGGCTATCACGAATCCTACCCGTACAGTTTTCTCTATCAAACGTTTTATGGGTGAAAATTGGGATCAGGTGCAGAAAGAGATCGCACGTGTACCCTATAAAGTGGTGAAAGGTGATAATAATACTCCGCGTGTAGATATAGACGGACGCTTATATACTCCACAGGAAATTTCAGCAATGATTCTGCAGAAGATGAAGAAGACAGCTGAGGATTATCTGGGACAAGAAGTGACAGAAGCAGTAATCACTGTTCCTGCATATTTCTCTGACTCACAGCGTCAGGCCACAAAAGAAGCCGGACAAATTGCCGGTCTGGAAGTGAAACGTATTGTAAACGAACCGACTGCAGCTGCGTTGGCCTATGGCCTTGATAAGGCTCACAAAGATATGAAGATTGCCGTATTCGACTTAGGTGGTGGTACATTCGATATCTCTATTCTGGAATTCGGTGGTGGCGTATTTGAAGTACTTTCTACAAACGGTGATACCCACCTGGGTGGTGATGACTTTGACCAGGTTATTATCGACTGGTTGGTTCAGGAATTTAAGAATGACGAAGGTGCTGACCTGACTCAGGATCCGATGGCTATGCAGCGTTTGAAAGAAGCAGCTGAAAAAGCTAAAATTGAGCTGTCTTCTTCTACAAGTACTGAAATCAACTTGCCGTATATCATGCCGGTAGGTGGTGTACCTAAGCACTTGGTTAAGACTCTGACTCGTGCTAAATTTGAATCTTTGGCTCACAATCTGATTCAGGCTTGTCTTGAACCTTGTAAGAAAGCAATGCAAGATGCTGGTTTGAGTAACTCAGATATTGATGAAGTAATTCTTGTAGGTGGTTCTTCACGTATTCCGGCTGTACAGAAGTTGGTTGAAGATTTCTTCGGTAAAACTCCTTCAAAGGGTGTTAATCCGGATGAGGTAGTAGCTGTAGGTGCCGCTGTTCAAGGTGCTGTACTGACTGACGAAATCAAAGGTGTGGTATTGTTGGATGTAACTCCGTTGTCAATGGGTATCGAAACACTGGGTGGTGTGATGACTAAATTGATTGACGCTAATACTACAATTCCTGCACGTAAGAGCGAAACATTCTCTACTGCTGCCGACAATCAGACAGAAGTTACCATTCATGTTCTGCAAGGTGAACGTCCGATGGCTGCACAAAATAAATCAATTGGTCAGTTCAATCTGACTGGCATTGCTCCGGCACGTCGTGGCGTTCCTCAGATCGAGGTTACATTTGATATTGACGCCAACGGTATCTTGAAAGTATCTGCTAAAGATAAAGCTACAGGTAAGGAACAGGCTATCCGTATCGAGGCTTCCAGCGGTTTGAGCAAAGAAGAGATCGAAAAGATGAAAGCAGAAGCTGAGGCTAATGCAGAAGCAGATAAGAAAGAACGTGAGAAGATTGACAAGTTGAATCAGGCTGACAGTTTAATCTTCCAGACTGAGACTCAGTTGAAAGAATTGGGCGATAAGTTATCGGCAGATAAGAAAGCTCCGATAGAGGCTGCTCTTCAGAAACTGAAAGATGCTCACAAGGCTCAGGATATGGCAACCATTGATAGCGCTATGGCCGAACTGAATACAGCATTCCAGGCTGCAAGTGCTGAAATGTACGCTCAGAGCGGTGCACAGGCTGGTCCGGATATGAACGCAGGTCAGGCTAATCCCGGACAAAATAACGGCAAACAAGACGATAACGTTCAGGATGCTGACTTTGAGGAAGTCAAATGATTCCGATAAGGATACAGATAATAAACAATAAGCAAAAGCGTGCAGCTCAATGAGTTGCACGCTTTTTGCGTTTATGGGGGTCATGGTTGCTATGTGTTTTCTATGGGCTTTTTTATCTCTTATTTGCGACATGTTTGCGACACGTCTTATTTGGCGATAAGGTACAACTTAAATTGATATAAACCATTTAAAACGAGAAGAATATGCCAAGAGGAAATTACATCATTCAAAGAAGTTGCGAGGAGTGCGGTAAAATCTTTACTCCTCCGACATTAGTGTCGAAGTATTGTTGCCCTGCTTGTTCCAAGAGGGCGTATAAGAAAAGACAAATCGCAAAAGAGAAAGAAGCGATACGCCAAGCACTGATTAGACGAATACCATCCAGTAAGGGGTATCTAACCGTAAAGGAAGCTATGCTGATTTACGGAATTAGTAAAGACGTTCTTTATCGTATGATACGGCAAGGCTTGATACCGTCATACAATTTTGGTCAGCGTCTGATACGCCTTAGTCGGCAGTATATGGATGAACACTTCAAAACAAAGGCAGGGAGTAGAAAGAGAAAAAAGGAGGCATTGTCCTTTGAACCCAAAGATTGTTACACCATCGGAGAGATCGCAAAGAAGTTCCATATCAATGACAGCAGTGTGTTTAAGCACATGCGCCGTCATTCTATTCCTACACGCCAAATCGGTAACTATGTTTATGTTCCCAAATCTGAAATTGATAAATTGTATAAGTCGTTATGAAGAAAGCATTACCCAATACCAAAGTGACCGTCAAACTCAGAAGGTCGAATTATAAAGAAGAGTGGTATCTGATTATAGAGTCATACCCAGTGTATAAGCGAGGTTCTAAACGGGCAAGCCGTGTGGTGGAATCTATCAACAGAACTATATCCACACCCATTTGGGATAAGTCATCCATAGCACGAATCTTGCCGGATGGAACATTCAACTATAAGCCTAAACGTGATTTGAATGGAATTATCCAATGCCGTTCAACGATAGACCAAGAGGCTTGCATCTATGCCGACAATGTGCGGAAGTTACGGCAGCATGAATACGATAGTGCCATCCTATACACTGATAAGGAAAACGAAATCGCTGCACAGAATGAGCGGAGCGAACAGGATTTTATCAAGTATTTCAATCGTATTATAAGCACACGTCATCCCAATAGTTCCGATTCGATTATAGTCAACTGGAGGCGTGTAGGTGAATTATTGAAAATGTATTCACAAGGGCAACCAATTCCATTCAAGGCGATTTCCGTTAAACTGCTTGAAGATATAAAGATGTTCCTTCTCCGTGCTCCAATGGGAGGGAATAAGAAAGGTACTATCTCACAAAACACGGCATCAACCTATTTTTCCATACTTAAAGCCGGACTGAAACAGGCGTTCATTGATGAATATCTGACCGTTGATATAAGCGCGAAAGTAAAGGGAATAACAAACATAGAGAAGCCTCGTGTTGCGCTTACCATGAATGAAGTGCAAATGTTGGTTGATACTCCTTGCAAGGATGATGTTTTGAAACGTGCGTTCTTGTTCTCTATTCTCACTGGATTGCGGCATAGTGATATTCAAACTTTGAAATGGAAACAAATTCAGCAAACAAGCAAAGGTACATGGCAAGCAGTAGTAATTCAGCAAAAGACAAAAAGGCCCGATTACAAGCCAGTCATTCAACAGGCACTTCAACTATGCGGCATACGTCCAGACGATGATGAAGCACTTGTTTTTGAAGGATTGACTGATGCCTCTTGGATTTCTCGCCCGTTGAAAGTCTGGATAGAAGCATCCGGTATCAAGAAGCACATCACCTTCCATTGTGGGCGGCATAGCTATGCTTCGCTGTTGCTGGAAAATGGCGTTGACATATACACCATCAAGTCTTTGATGGGACATACTAACGTCAAAACCACGCAGATTTATACGCATATCGTAAACGAACAAAAAGAGAAAGCCGCCAATACACTGCATATAGAAAATTTGGATTTATAGGTTGTGGTGGTTATATCCACCATTGAGCACCAACGACTTATGTAATACCAATCATATACTTACCACCGTTTACCCCTCATGAAGCATCAACTTTTTGAGGGGTATTTTGTAGTATAGAGGTGTTCAGTAAAGAATGTGTTAGTCCAAACAGTCGTTTATTCCCCTTTTATTATGTTGCCCAATAAATTTTCGTATTAATGAAACTTAAATCTGTCAGTGGTAAATGAGCGGTTGATTGGTGGCGGTCAAGCACCTATTTAGCACCTATAAGCATCCCTATACTTTTGTGGCATAAATTTTAATACGAAGAAAAAATGGCCTATAAAGTAAATTCATTGGAGGAAATGCCGAATGCGTTGTCCTACCTGATTGAGTCCGTAGAAGTACTGCAATCTAAAGTGAATGCCTTGCAGCATAAACAGGCAAGTAACTCACCCAAGTGGATGGATATAGATGAGCTTTGCGCTTATCTGCCATCACATCCTGCCAAACAAACGGTTTATGGATGGGTGTCAACCAAACAGATTCCCGTACATAAAATAAACAAGGCTTTGGCTTTCCTGCAATCAGAGATTGACGATTGGCTGAAGAACAAATCGCACAAGACCCAAGATGACTTAATGGAAGAAGCCAGACGATTTGTCGAATCTAAAAAGATTATCAGATGATGGAAACGACCGACTATTGCTTTTCATTCTTTCGCAAGCCCATTCAAAACATCGAACCGATGAGGGCTATAGGTATTGTGGATGTGTATCGTTATGTCATCGGACATTATGCCCAACCACAAACCGAGAACCTGCGGCAGATGCAGTCCTCTCCCGAAGCCAAAAGGTACAAAGCCACCCATTTTGACTATTGTACTTTTTCGGGATTATTCCGAAAACGGAATGAAAAGGAACTGATTATGCACTCAGGATTGATGTGTTTGGATTTCGATCATGTGGATAACATAGGGAGGTTAAAGCAACAATTACTTAACCATGAGTATTTTGATACAGAACTGTTATTTGTCAGTCCATCCGGTAATGGATTGAAGTGGATAATACCTGTTGATTTGAAAGGCTGGGAACATTCCCGGTACTTCAAGGCTGTTACCAACTGTATCAAAGCGACAGGTTTGCCATTGGTGGATATGTCCGGCAGTGATGTGGCTCGTTCATGCTTCTTACCCTACGACCCACAAGCATATATTAACCCTAAATACAAAGATGATGTCGAAGAAAATATTTTCCGCCCAAGATTGGGAGAATGTCCCTTCTGAAATACAACAGGCACATACACCAAGTATTGCCCCTATATATAATAAGGTGGAGGATGATGTGGAAAGTGTTGTTCGGGAGATAGAACAGTGTGCCATTGATATAGCCCCTCATTATAAAGATTGGGTGGAGTTGGGCTTTGCGCTTGTGGATGGATTGGGAGAGAACGGGCGGGAGTATTACCACCGCATCAGCAGGTTTTACCCTACCTATCAAAAGGAAGAAACGGATAAACAATACACGCATTGTCTGCACTCCAAAGGGCAAGGCATTACTATCCGTTCTTTCTTCCATTTGGCAAATCAAGCTGGAATCTCATTGGCTCCGTTCTTCAAAGAGCATTTATCCATTTTGCCAAATATCCAAAATGGTAAAACGGGTAAATGGATAAAATCAGAAGAAGAACTTCCTACATTTCCTGAATGTGTGTTTGAGCATCTTCCTCCTTTTCTAAATGAGGTTGTCAATAATTCCATTTCGGTAGATGACCGTGATACGATATTAATCGGGGCTATTGTGTGTTTGTCGGTATGCTTTCATAATGTTTGTGGCGTGTACGATGAACGCATTGTTTATCCCAACCTCTATCTGTTTGTTGTAGCGGATGCCGGTATGGGAAAAGGAGCATTGACTCTATGCCGTGAATTGGTAGCCCCCATCAACCGCCATTTGCATGAACTTTCCAAACGATTGGAACAGGAATATAAAGAAGCAATGAACACATATATTAAAGGTAAGAAAACCGATGGAATGGCTATGCCAACTGAACCGCCCATGCGTATGCTCGTGATTCCAGCCAATAGTAGCGCAAGCTCTTTCTTGAAGATATTAGGAGATAATGACGGAATCGGGCTGCTGTTTGAATCGGAGGGCGACACGTTAAGTCAGACTTTGAAATCGGACTACGGCAATTACTCCGATGTGTTGCGAAAGGCATTCCATCATGAATTGGTAAGTTTGAGTAGGCGTAAGGATAGAGAGTATTGTGAAGTAGCCAATCCGAGAGTATCGGTAGCTTTGGCTGGAACTCCAGAACAGGTAAGAAGATTGATACCTGATGCAGAGAACGGATTGATGAGTCGCTTTTGTTTCTATATTATCCGCTTCAAACGAGGTATAAGAAATGTGTTTGCCACAAGCGACATTTCCCAATCCAAGAATGCCATGTTCAAACTGTTGGGAGATAAATTCTGCCATTTACATGAGAATTTTGTACGGCAGGGTAATTATTCCTTTTCTCTTCCCTCTGATTTACAGGAACACTTTATTGAATATCTCAGTCGGGTGAATGAGGAATGTTGTGACGAAGTGGATAACAAGATGCAAGGAGTAGTCAGACGGATGGGACTGATTGCTTATCGTATAATGATGGTGTTGACCGTTGTCCGACATTTGGATAATGTGATTCACAAATCTTCTTCTGACGAGACTGTACAATTGGTTTGCCATGAGTTTGACTATTCCGTAGCCATGAGTATTTGCGACACCCTGCTTTATCATGCCGTATTCATTTATCAGAATTTGTCAGGAAATCAGTCTAAACGATTCAATACCGTTTCGCAAGAGACAGGCGTTTATGCACGAAGGAACACCCTTTATAATATGTTGCCTGACACTTTCACAAAGAAAGATTATGATGCGGCGGTTTTAACTTTGGGCGAGAATGGAAGTACGGCAAACAAGTGGATAGAAGCCTTTATCAAAGATGGCAAACTAAGCCGAATAGAACAAGGGAAATATAGGAAGATTTTTTGAGTGGCAAGTTTGTGTTTTAGTGTCACTAAAACCTATGCGGCAAGCGGATAGAACAGCCACTCTCAAAAAATCAATTTATGAACATAAAAGTTTAGATAAGTATGAAGGATAAGAAACTTGGTGGTCGCCCTAAGTTGGCGAGTTATCAGAAACGCACGAAATGTTTTCGGGTAATGTTTACCGAGAACGACTACATTTATATCCAATCCAAAGCGGAGCAGGCTGGATTGTCTGTCAATGAATTTTGCCATCAGGCTGCAATGGATTGTCAAGTCTGTCAACGCATCAGTCCTGAAATGGTATCGGCTATTCGTGACCTTTCCGGTATCGCCAATAATGTCAATCAGATTGCCCACCAGATGCACACTTATGGTTTGGAAGCTGTCAAGCAACAATGCTTCTCAATCATATCAGAAGTCAATAGAATCATCACCCAAGTGAAGAACAACTGCCATGATAGCAAAGATTAAAACAAGAACCGATTTTGGAGGAATAGTGAATTACGCCAATGACCAAAAGAACAAGAAAAAGAGTGCCACACTTTTGGCACACGAAGGAGTCTGCACCATTAGTAATAAAGCCATCGCTGATTTTTTTCAGATACAAGCATCCATGCGCCCGAAAGTAAAAAGTCCGGTGAAACACGTATCACTTGCTTTTTCTTCGCAAGACATTAGCCGTTTTCCCGATAATGAAGAAGGAGATGCGCTGATGGTGGAGATTGCCAAGAAATGGATGGAACAAATGGGGATTCGTAATACTCAATATATCATAGCCCGGCATCACGACACGAAACATCCTCATTGCCATTTGGTATTCAATCGGATAGACAATGAAGGCAATCTTATTTCTGACAGCAATGAAAGAATACGCAATGCAAAAGTTTGTCGTGCTTTGACTAAAGAGTATGGATTTTACTTTGCCCCTAAAAATAGTAAAGCCAGAAATAAAAGTCGTTTGCGTCCTCACCAATTACGGAAGTATAATCTTCGTTCTTCAGTTCTTGATGCGCAGGTAAATTCTCGTTCTTGGAATGACTTTATTAGTACGCTCAAAGGTCAGGGCATAGATATGCGTTTTAATCATGCTGAGAACTCTGATAAAATTCGTGGTATATCCTTTTGTATGGATGAATTTAGCATTGCTGGTTCTAAACTTGACCGTGATTTGAGCTTCAACAACCTTTGCACTATGTTGGGTGATGTAGCTGCGGAACTGATTATTCAACCCCATCAAGTCATAACTCCCGGTGGAGGTGGAGGAACCAACAATGAACAAGGCGGGCGGGATGATAAAGACAAGGATAACCAAAGAAGCGAACCTTTTTATAAACCTTCAAAACGTAGAAGATAATGAAAGAAGATGTAATAGCTGCAAATCTTGCAAATTTGCGCCAAAGTATCAGTGAACTGAAAGAGTGTATTGAAAAACAGAATGTCACTGTTTCTAAATCGGAACAATCTGTAAAAGTGGAATTTGATGAAAAGACCATTTATACTGGAATTGCCAAAAGTTTCTGTACTTGCTGGAATGAAGCCTTGTCTGTGATCAAGAAACATATCTGGCAACAGCAGCCTAACACATTGCCGTTTTCGCTATGGTTTCCGAAACTCATTGATTTATTCAAGCAGAAGTCCAAACTTCTTGAATATCTTTATCGGCACGTTTGCGATTACAATCAGAATCGTATAACTATCGAAACTAATACCCGATGTATATTGAAACGGCAGGATGAGATATTAGCAAAAATCAATGAATTGAAAAGCCCTGTAACCGTTATTCCACCTAATATCAGTGGGTTGTTTATATATGGCTATCATATTAAGCTACGATATGTCATGGTCTTCATTGTCGTTATTATGATATGGGCCGTTGCTGTTTCTGTTAGTAGTATGAAGTATAAGGAAGAGAGCTTTGCGTATTATTCTATGTATAGGGCAGTGAAGGAACAGAATCAGAACTTGATAGAAAAGCAGATAGCAATAAAAGGGGAAAATTAGTATATGCTTCTACGTATATACTGTTTGCTCCAATTTATCCCTTTACATTTTAATCAATTGTGAAGGAATTTTTTATATTGGTGTATATTAATATAATTTTAAGAGTTATGATTTACGGATACATTAGAGTAAGCAGTGACAAACAAACTGTAGAAAACCAACGTTTTGAGATAAGTAATTTCTGTAATAATAATGAGTTGACAATTGGCGATTGGATTGAAGAAACTATTAGTGGAACGAAAAATTACACAAAACGACAGCTTGGACGTTTACTGCGTAAAGTACGCAAAGATGATATTATCATCTGTAGTGAGCTTTCACGTCTTGGACGCAATCTTTTTATGATTATGGAAATCTTGAATATCTGTATGACAAAAGAATGTAAGGTATGGACAATTAAAGATAACTATAGACTTGGGGAAGATATACAAAGTAAAGTCCTTGCCTTTGCTTTCGGATTGTCAGCTGAGATTGAACGCAATCTTATCAGTCAACGTACAAAAGAGGCGTTAGCGAGAAAAAAAGCAGAAGGGGCAATGCTCGGACATTGTCGTGGCTTTCGTTGTAGACTTAATCCCAAATGTGCCAACAAGCACGATTATATTGTAAAAGAATTGGCTAAAGGAACAGAAAAAACAGTTATATCTAAAAGATTGAAAGTATCAAAAACTACATTATATCGTTATCTCGTTTATACGGGGCTTCATTTGCCTATAAACTGTCAACAAGAAGGATGGGAAGAGTATGGTATCTATCATTGATTTCTATGTACTACAGAAGCGACCCTCAAAAAAGGGCTTCGATATTGTCATTGGCAATCCACCGTACGGAGCGAAATACGACAACCAAACAAAGAGGTATTATAAGAATACCTATGTGACGGCAAATAGCATCCGAGGATTACAGAAGGGGTCTCTTGATACATATACACTATTCATAGAATTGGGATACAATCTGCTTAGGAAGAATGGGAGTTTTGCCTATATCGTTCCAATATCCTTGACATCAAGTGATTCCCTAACAGGCGTACACCGTCTTTTGATGGGAAACTGTGATACCATATACATATCATCGTATGCAGTACGTCCTAAGCCTGTTTTTGAGAACGCTGTAGTAAACACTTCGATACTTCTTTTTAAGAAGACTGAAACGCCATGTCAGTATCTTTTCTCAACCAAGATGCACAGAAGAGGGAATGAGTTTGAATTACAAAGGCTCATTGATAATTTGCAATTTGTTGATGTGAAAGGGCAAACACTTTATGGTCGTATTCCAAAGATAGGTTCTGAAATAGAGAAAACCATCTTAAACAAACTCTTCAACTATACAAAGTTAGGATCTCTTATCAAGACTTCAGGGAGTCCAATCATATATAGGTTTGCAGGAGGGCGATATTTCAAAGTCGTAACAAATTATAGTACCGGTTCATCAGCAGAGAGAACTATCTATTTCGCTAATTCCAAAATCGCAGATGCTGTTGGCTGCATACTCAGTAGCAGTTTGTCATTTTGGTTCTATCAGATCTTTTCTGATAATTTAAATTGGAAGACATACGAGATAGAGAATTTCACAGTTCCACAGCTCTCAGCTGAGGATATTGACTATCTTGACAAGTTGTATTCTCGTTATCTTTCTGACATAGAGGCAAAAGCTAATATCAGAATAACTTCTGGAGAGTCCACCTATAATGTTGATTCATTCAAGGAATACAAAATTGTACGCTCCAAAGCCATCATTGATGAGATAGATGACTACATCTGTCCGCTATACGGATTGACGCAGGAGGAAACCGATTTTATCAAAAATTACGAATTAGAATTTAGGTTGGCTGGAGAATGAATGATAATTGGAGGATAATCCCTCCAATTATCATAATCTTTCCTTTCAGAATTAATGCTTATTCAGCATTTCGATATTGATAGTCATAATTGATTAAAAATTTTATTTCAATCTCAGATAAACCATATTTTTCTCCAATAAATTTATCAATTGCATCAATATGCATTTTAGATTGTCTTGCAAAAAAACATTTCAGTCCCGTTTTAGTTGTCTGGCTCTTTGAATATAAATCATTAAGATAAGTATCATATAAAGTATTTATTTTATCAAGTTCTTCATCTGAAAATGATTCGAATGGGATAGGAAACATTTCTAATTCGGATGATCGTAGGTTATGCCAATCTGAGTGTATCAGCCAAAACCAATAGAAAAGGTTACTTGACAAGGCTGCTCCTACAAGACTTTGATATTTTTCTCTGACTTTCAATTCCCCTTCTGCAGAAGAATGAGTAGGAATCTTAGTTATTATTTTATAGTACCTACCACCTGCCTTCCGGTAATAAATAGGTAAACCTTCTCGTTTATACACATCTTTTATTGTTGTGACACAACGCTCTAATTTGCATAATATTCCTAATTCTATTTCATTGCCTATCTTTGGAATTCTCCCATTGCGAATATGATGAAGGGCATTTACAAACTTTAGGTCATCTAAGAGTAACCACAGAGATTCATCAGAATAGCGTTTGTTGATATGCGTAGTCATAATTCTTGTGGCCTTGTTGCTGGATTTTTTAAAACTAATAATGGATACTTGTTGTTCTGCACTTTCAAATATACGGCGTGGTCTGTCTCCATATGAACTGACATAGATTTCGTCACAGTGATTTATTAGTAGTCTATGAAGTCCTGACATTGCATCGGAAGCAGTAACACTTAGTGGAACAATAAAGATTGCATTTCCTTTAGTGTGTAATATTTGGTAACCTAAATCAATGAAAAGCGAAAAAGTATCTAAAGATCCTTTTTGTATATTAGGTATAGTTTGAGCAGATGTAAATATATGTTTGAAGCATGCTTTGTCTATAGATGAAATTTTAGCACCGTACGGTGGATTGCCAATGACAATATCGAAGCCCTCTTTTGAGGGTCGTGAGAAAACATCATGGAACCAGGTATGCCAGAGGAAGAACTGACTGTTTGCAGACAAGTCCATATCTTCAAAATCAATATGAATACCTTGCTCAACGAGTTCCTGCTTTACAATATCTGCAATGTCCTTTCTCAGCTGCATTTTCTTGTCATGTTCAGGGCAAGCGTAATATTCAGTAAGTTTGTCGCGTAGATTTTTGCGATAAACATCTAACATGCTATCAAAGAAAGTTAGACTTTCACCAGCTCCTATTTTCTTTTCTGTCATCGTTGAAAGGTCAACACCCTTATATTGCTCCAGAAGGGAATTCCCCTGCATAATCTTGAAATCAAGGTTAGGCAGAGCCTCTGGTGACTTTTCGTCAACAATCAGTGAGAGCCAGAAACGAAGTCGGGCTATATCCACTGCTCCACGTTCAATGTCAACACCATAAATGTTGTTTTGGATAATGTGACGTTTAATGTTAGCTGCATTCTCTACAATGTTTGGCTCAATAGCAGAACGGCAGAAGAACAGTTCGCGCAGCAATCCCATTGGAAAAGCACCAGAGCCAATTGCAGGGTCGCATATCTTCACATCGTACAGTTTCTGATCAATGTATTCCTTTAATTCGCCCAGCTGGGATGCATCGTGAGTTGTCACAAACTGACGTATACACTCCTTGTCTTCTTCCCTCATGTCTGTTTGCAGATATGCTATCAAGCTTTCTCGGCACATGTACTGCACAATCTCTTTCGGCGTATAGAATGCACCCTTATCCTTGTTGTCCTCCAGCAGGTTTTCAAAGATGCGTCCAAGCATTTCTGGGTCAACGCCCACTTCTGCATCGTTTGGGTCATTTTCATCGATGGTAAAGTTGTACTGCGAGAGCATTGTCAGCAGGCCATTAAAATAGCTGGCAGGAAAATGACTGGGCTTCTTGTCAAGAATGTCACGTTCAAACAGACCGCCGTTCAAATATGGAATACGACAGTTGCGGAAGCCTTCTACTTTTGTGTCGTAAAGGTCGCCCTGATCTGAACGGTTACGGTCTAAACCTTCTGTAAACAAGTCTTCTAATATGTCATCAAGAAAGTTTTCCTTTTGACGTTCATTTGCATTCTTGAAAATATTCAGCATGAAATCACGATCGCCTTCGCCCCATTCCTTGCTTGCAGGAACGCCAAGCCAGCCTTTCTTTTGGAGGAAGTGCAGGAACACAATGCGTCCAAGAAGTTTCTTCACATAGTCACGAATGGGTTTTTCCTCACGGTCACGAATTTTGTCAGCAGCCATACCCGTATGGTCAAAGCCTGTATCAATGAAGTGTTGACGCATTCCGTTTGTAGGGTCAACCATGTAATTGACAAAAGCTTCGTATTGAGCCTTGTACTTCCCAAAGAACTCTTTAGAAAGAGCTTCAACGTTGAATGCATTTTCGATGTCTTTAATTTCAAGAGAATTCCTTTTGTCGTATAGAGCTATGAAGTTGTCAGTTGCCGTGCGGCATGACTGACCAGGCCCCAGCAGGAACGTATAGCGTTTGCTGTCGGTGGATTCTTCTTTGTTGCCACTCTTTCGGCAATAGGTGAAACGCCAATCCCAACGAGTATCATCCTCGTAATGGAACAGCATGAAGGCACAAGAGAATTGATCCATGACAGCACGGATGAGCCGCTGGATGTTCACACGGTTATGCTCCATCATAACCCGGTCGCTGACTGTCACATCGAAAATCTGTAAAGGTTCAACGCCAACATACATCATTCCAACTTGCTTGATGCTGCGTATTCCCGTCGCTTCTGCCAGTTGTCTTCGTTCGGGCTGACTCTCCAAAAGCTCTGTTTCAAAACCATCCTCAAAGTCATCTTCACCGAAAATGGGAAAAATAACATTGTTGAGGAACGAACTCCAGCCTTGATATCGGCTGCTTAAATATTCTTTTAATGACTCCTTATTCATGGGGGTATTTGTTTACTTGATGGTTCCTAATACAATAGATGCTTCGCCTTGTTTACTTTCCACATGGGCTACGAGTTTGCCGATTTCTCGCTCCAGAATCTCGTCTATATCTTGTTGCTCTATGGCAAAGAGACGTAACCCCCGCTCTTCTAATTCTTGACCAATAGCCAATACTTTTTTGATAATATCAAAACTTCCTCGGTCAATAAACTTACGAGCATTTTTCAGCAAAATCTTGGATTGTAGTGATAAACTAGGTGTGTTGTTAATTTTCACCAACATTTCTTTTGCAGCCGTAGCCTTGTCACCAGCCCTTGACTTGTTGATGCGGACAAAGTATTGGTTATAAGTCTTTATGGCTTCTGCCGAAAGCTGTCGCCAGTTATCTGGTAATGGAACACGTTTGGCATTTTCTTTCACACGCATATCTTCAAGCAGTTCAAGCAAAGAAATTATTTTGGCGTTATACAGACCCTCGGCTTCTGTACGTATTCTAATTGCAAGCCTTGCAGAGTGTGGTGCTTTTACTATGAAATATGCCGTTCCACTTGCAGCCTGTGCTATCTGCCAGTCTTTATCAGCTTGTTCTATTTGCAGATAACGTTCAGGGTGAGTATCCTTGTATTGTTTCAGTTCATATACATACTTCTGCAAAGGTGATTCTTCACCGTCAACAGCTTTGGCAATATCGTAATGTACCACACTTTCCTCTTCCGAGAAAATCTTACTGTCTTCACCAAACAGGACATGGAAGGATTGTAACTTGGTATGTGCCTTGCGAACCAACTGAATCTGCGCATCGCCTTCTGCACTTGGCATGAAGTTATAGACATAGACAAAAGGCTCTTTACTGCCGATACGGTTTACACGACCTATGCGCTGCATCAGGCGAGTGGAGTTCCAAGGAGTATCATAGTTCAGAATAACATTGGCACGGTGGAGGTTCACACCTTCAGCCAAGACCTCTGTTGTAATGATAACATTGTAGTCATCCTTCCAGACACCTTCGTAATTGGCATCGAAATTTTCCTCAATCGTATGTTCCATCTCATCACGATTGGCAGCAGTAATGACAAGTGCCTTATAGCCCTTTGCCTTTACCGCTCTCGCAAGCGATTGTACCGTGTTTATAGCTTCCGAGAAGATAACCAATTTTCCAGAGGTATTCTTTTGTGGATTAAACAATTCTGGCTTGATGTTCTCTTTGAAAGCATCAAATTTCGGGTCTTGTGGGTTTTTCGCCCATCGATCATAGAGATTAGAAATGAGTCGGAAGTCTTCTTTCAGTTGGATATAGTATTCCTCCTTGAAGTCTTTGCGGTTATATTCTGCATTCTGTCCCTTCTCGTTACGCCCTTGTTCCGTCAATTTTGTTATCTTGGCTCTGATGTCTTCTACACAATCATTAAACGAAACACGTTTACCACGTTTCAATGTTTTGGCTTCATAGTCAAGTTCTTTGTTCACGTCAATTTGCGGACAAACGAAAATTGTGTCGTTCTCCCACATCTTAATCATGTTCTCTGTGTAACGTCGCAGGTTCAACAGGGATTGGGTGAAAGCAGTGAACGAACTTTCAAGACGCTTCACAAGAAGAATCTGCATGATGGTTGCAAGCTGCTTGGCAACGTCGTTGACACCACGATTGCCTCGACCTGTATGTTTTCTTTCGTTGGCAGGGTCAGTAAAATATTCAATGGCACGATAGCGGAAATATTTTAGCCACTCGTCAGTCTGCAACTTTTCTGCCTTCGTTGGAGCAATGATTGTCATAGTATCAGAGAACAGTTGAGCCAACTCGTCATCCATGATGTATTCAAGATTGTTAGGTCCAACAATTTTTGGAAATATCAAGCCTTGTGATTCCATATCATCCTTGTAATATTTCTCAACGTCAGTCCTTGTTCGGCGTTCTAGAATATCACTTAACACGCAATCACGCAGTCTCTTTGACACGGCATCCAAGCGTTGGCGGCGCTCATCTGCTGGTATGTCGTTGCTTCTATCTATCAGCAATTCATATTCTCGGTTGACATCTGCAAAGAACCTTTCGATATTACCACTTTCAGCCTTCTTCAATGTACTGTCATTGTGGTTTCTCTCAAAAAGGTAAATCTGATTCTTCAAGTCGTTTGGTCGGTTGTTCTGCGGTGTGGCAGAAAGAAGACCCACGTATGGATATACCCCTGTATTAGAACAAATCTTCTGTATCAGTTCATCAAGAGACTGGTACATCAATGTGGCACTGTTGCGGAACTTATGGCTTTCGTCAATGACAATAAAGCCATAATTCTTTTCTTGGAGTGTTCCACCAAAATCGCCAGAATCGCGGCTGTCGTCATCGTCATCTTCGCAGCTCTCATCTTCGGCAACATTTCCGATGCGTCCAGTTGTAATGAAGTCAATGTATGGCGCAATCTTCTCGTCAGAATTTTTGTCGAACATGGCTATAGTCTTCTTCCAACCCGATTGAATGGCAGGAGGAGTAATGACCAATACTTTACGTTCTCGTCCATCGTCTTCTGGTACGGACAAGAAACGCTTGATGATGAGCGTACCAATAATCGTCTTGCCAAGTCCCACCACATCTGCCAACATAAAGCCACCATGTTCGTGCATAATGCCGATACACCTCTTAACAGCTTCTATTTGATATTCCAGTTTGTGGATGTTCGCTGGCAGATAAGTTTCTATCTGTTGTCCGAGTGATTTGTCTACAATGTCACCAAACTTAATTTGTAGCAATTTGATATATAGTTCGTATGGAGTGAATGATTGTTGTTCACTTTTGCGTTCTTTTTCCACGTCATCTGTTATAGGTGCAGATTTAAGGATTTGTTCTAAGAATTGTTTGTTCCAAGGTTCAGATATTTCCCATTTTTCATTAAACCATATCAAATGAGATTTATTACCAGGTATTTCATCAAGCGATAACACTTGATTTGGAGCTGTTTCAATATAGTTTAATTCAGCGTTACCTTGTAATCCTTTTTGTGTAAAATTTGTACTACCCACGATACCAATACCAATGCCGTTTGACTTTCCGTCAAAGATGTAACACTTAGAATGTAAAAATTGAGTTTCGTCATTTTCATTTTTTCGAAATACACGAATCTGAATCTTTGAATCATTGTTTTCCGTACAATAATCAAGAAGCAGACGTATAGCATCTTTATATTCCTCAGTAACATTAAGTTCGTGGATATCAGTTTTTATGAAGTCCAGCGGATAATTTGCATCTTTATATTTAGGTGACTTTAATTGATTTACGTATATATAAGGGTCTTTTCCTATAAGTAAACGAAGCGTTGTTCCTTCTTTTTCAATGAAAGACCTCAAATTTTCTTGTAGTATAGCTAAACCGGGAATATCCCAATAGCCTGTGGCAATACTAACTGTTTTAATACCATCAATGGCTAAGCATTTTCTCAATGTTGTTGTCATTGAAAGTGCTTCTATGGAATTATCTATAAGTGTATTATTCATTTTAATTCTATTCTATGGTTTGAAAATATGCGCTAATTACATTCTTTCTCTCTCCTCTCTTTTACTTTTTCCAATCCCGGCATCTTTTTAGCCAATGCACTTTCTCCTGCTGGAAAATAGAGAGGAAAAACTTTATATAAGAAACCCACAACTTCACTACGACTTTTATCCATATTGTAAAAAGCAGAGCAGACAAAGTACATTAGTTCTTGCTGACTACATGTTTCTTTAGGTTGTATGCTTATTGAGGGAGCAACTATCAAGTCATGTTCAGCAAATGATAGAGCACTGGCAAGAATAGCTTCCTGTTCTTCTTCGGTAAACATCTTTATTTTCCCAGCTAACCATTCAAGCTCTCTTTGCCGGAGTGCTTGTTGTTTTTCGTTTTGATGCTCCAATAGGATTGCTACATTTTCTTGTTGCTTTTCTGTCAAGGCGTTTTCTAATGCTTGGTTCTTTCGTTTAAGAACGTTGAATTTTAGCAAAGCAGCAATGTACATACAGAAATATCCTACTGCAATATCGAATATTAGGACAAGCAGATAATTGTTACTTGAGTTTTGTATGCCACCAGCCATATATTCACTAATAGGGATAACAGCTAATAGCATGATAATGGCTATTGCATAAAGCACTCGGTATCGCGTTTTATGGTTTACCTGTGGCAAAGAGGCAAACAAAAAGGCGATAATCAAAACGGCTATGATTGCAAAGAGTGGTATGAAAGAGGTCTCCATAGGTTTGTTGTTCTGTTTATGGTTTAACAATAATGCGCCAATAACCAGCCTTGTCTGAACCTTCGTGAACCAAAATTCCCATACCCCTAAGGCTCTTGATATTTTTCTCTATAGCGCGTTTAGTTACACCAATCTTGTTGGCCATATTATCAGCTGTGATTGAAGGATCTGAAATAACGAGGTCGATTATCTTTTGTGCAGTTTTACTGACTTTCTTCTGTGTTTCCGATGTATCTCCGAACTTATCCGCATTTACACCGAACTTTTCGACCGAACTTTCTTCATTTACACCGAACTCTTTTGTGTTTACACCGAACTTTTCGACCGAACTTTCTTCGTTTACAGGGTACTTTTCGAGGGTACTATTTACCCTGTTGGCTACTTCCTCTACAGGTATTCTTCCGCTTTCGTTCCAGTTCAAATTATAGAACGTGGTGTAGAAAGAGGTCGCTTCCGTTTGATATTGCGGTTCTTTGCCTTGCAAGAAATTAGGTAATTTCTCTGTAAGCTCTCGCATTTTGCGTAAACCGGAACCACGTTTCTCCATATAATCCAACTGTGTGAACACATCTGCAATGACAGGATTACGACGCATGGACGGCACTTTGTATATGTCACGGTCTTGAATTTGTGTACCGTCAAGCATAGCACCAGGTGATACCAGTTCTACGCGGTCATCATAAATGTCGATATGTACTTCACCGCCCATTATAGTATAATCTCTATGGATAAGGTGGTTTACCAGTCCTTCAAAGATGGCACGGTCGGAATAGTCGGGGAGGTTAAGGCGATAGTTTGGCATCTTCACCCAGCCGCTCATGGTATAGTTTTTGATGAAATCCATACCATATTTTAAGAGCAGCACAAGGTTAGCCCGATGTTCTACGGAACTGATGGCATCATCCTTATAGAGTCCAGTCCAACGGGTGCAGAAAATACGCGATTGAAATACCGTGCAATTATCCACAAACAGCAATCCTGCATTGGTCAGTTTGCCGTCAGGAGTTACTAGTCCGAATGATTCCAGATACTTGTCGTTCCATTCTTGATGGGTTTGCTCACGGAAAGTATTGGCAAGGATGATGAAAGAATGTTTGCCGGCATCCACTTGGGTAGGAAGAGAATCCCATGTCATGTGCGTGCCTTTTAATACCAACGAAAGTAATTGTTGGGAGTTGCATTCTACACTTTCATTGCCAACTCGTACATATGCGGTACGTGTCCCATCCTGATAATAGTAATAAGGTGTAAGCGTTCCTGCCTTTACTTTCACTTCAAGCAGGGTATGCCCTTCGTGTTCTATCGGAATAAGCTGAACTTCCGGCACAGGGTCAAGTCGTGCCTTCATCATTTCACTGATAAAATCAGCATCGGATTGTGGATTCTCCAAACCTACAATCACTCCATCATCGTTCACTCCATAGAACAGACTGCCACCTTCTGTATTGGCAAAAGCCGACACGGATTTGAGCCATGACTTCACTTTCTTACGTTCCAACATTTCCTTGAAATCGTAAGCTGAGCATTCCGCTATCAATGTATTGTTTTGAATTTGCATCGTTTCCTTATAATTGTTAGGGTATAGTTCCCCAATATCATGTACAAAGGTAAGGATAAAAGTGGAGATTCTGTTAAATTCGTGCCATACTTTTGATTATTATGCGTTTATATCACGATATTTATTGGAAAATTTTATATTTTTGCAGTCAAGAGCTGTGGTTGCTTATGGATGCTTATTTTCGGATTTGCGATATAATTGCAACACGTGTACGCAAGTTGCTCATACAGAGATACTGTTGATTTTGAAGAAGTGAAGTAAGTAAGTTCTAAACAATAGGTCTACATATAGAAGGCCGCTGCAAGACGAGTGCTTGTGGCGGCCTTTATTTGTTTGAACTAATTTTAACTATTCCGGTGAAACCAAGCAATCTCCGGATTGTTGTACTCTGCAACGGTATAACGGACGGAGATATGTTTGGAAAATCAGGTGATTTAGAGGATATGAGGAAATGGCGGGTATGGAAGCTGAAATTGATAGATGCCCGTCTTTATTTTGTCAGTATATTCGTGGGATTGTTGACAGGGCTTGTTGCTGTACCCTATCACTATCTGTTACAATTCTTTTTTAATACTCGTAGAAACTTTTTTGATTCACAGCCACATTGGTATTGGCATATTCCTATCTTTTTGTCTTTATGGGGTATCCTCTTATTTGTGATGTGGTTGGTGAAAAAGATGCCGTTGATCACCGGTGGGGGGATTCCTCAAACCCGTGGAGTGATTAACGGACGTATCTCCTACAAGCATCCTTTTATAGAGTTAATATCTAAGTTTGTGGGAGGAGTGTTGGCGTTGAGTGCCGGTTTGTCTTTGGGACGTGAGGGACCCTCCGTGCAGATCGGCTCTTATATCGGTTGTCTGGTGTCTAAATGGGGAAGAGTGCTTGCCGGTGAACGAAAACAACTGCTTGCCGCCGGTGCAGGTGCCGGATTGGCTGCTGCTTTTGCCGCTCCCTTGGCTTCTTCGTTATTGGTCATTGAGTCTATCGAACGTTTTGATGCACCTAAGACCGCCATAACCACTTTGCTCGCCGGAGTGGTGGCAGGTGGTGTGGCGAGTATGATCTTTCCCATTAACCCTTATTTCCAGATTGACGCTATTTCTCCCGGACTGGTTTTTTCTTCACAAGTCAAATTGTTCTTATTGCTGGCTGCGGTAATTTCCGTATCCGGTAAGATTTATTCGGTTATTACAGTTTGGTTTAAGCGACTTTATCCGGCCATCAAGCATCCGGCTTATGTGAAGATGCTCTATTTGTTGTTTATTGCTTATTTAATATCACTCACGGAAGTGAATCTGACCGGTGGAGGTGAACAATTTTTATTGGAGCAGGCGATGCATGCTGATACCCATATTATGTGGATTGTGGGGATGATGATTCTGCACTTTGTTTTTAGTGTGCTTTCGTTTTCTTCCGGATTGCCGGGAGGAAGTTTTATTCCCACTCTGGTTACCGGGGGACTGATCGGGCAGATCGTTGCTTTGATTCTGGTACGTCAGGGCATTATCGGATACGAAAATATCAGCTATGTCATGCTGATATGTATGTCTGCTTTTTTGGTTGCGGTGATCCGGACTCCTTTGACAGCAATCGTTTTGATTACTGAGATCACCGGACATCTGGAGGTTTTCTACCCCTCCATTGTTGTGGGAGGGCTGACCTACTATTTTACGGAGATGTTGCAGATCCAGCCGTTTAATGTGACACTTTATGATGATATGATTAATTCTCCTGATTTTCAGGAGGAGAAGCGCTATACTCTTTCTGTGGAAGTGATGAGCGGTTCGTATTTTGATGGGAAGATGGTAAGCGAATTACTGTTGCCGGAACGTTGTGAAATTATCAACATACACCGAGACAGGAAAGATATACCCCCGGCAAAGCAGAAACTTGTTCCGGGGGATCAGGTGCAGATTGAGATGGATGCACAAGATATTGAAAAATTATACGAACCTTTGGTAAGTATGGCCAATATTTATTGAGCTTGTTCTCTCAGCCAAGCTATTTCTTCGGGCCACAATGTTTCATCGATGGTTTCCAGAATCAACGGCATGTTGTCGAAACGGGGATCTTTCATTAGTTTCTCAAAGAAAGCGAAACCGATTAATCCCTTACCGATGCTGTCGTGACGGTCTACACGACTTCCCAATTCTTTTTTTGAATCGTTGAGATGCATTCCCCGCAGATATTCAAATCCGACCACTTCACCGAATTCTCCGAAGACATTATCATAATCATTCAGAAAGTCATAACCGGCTGTAAAGGTGTGGCAGGTGTCCAGGCACACTCCTACACGGCTTTTATCTTCCACGCGGTCGATGATGTATTTCAACTGCCAGAATTCATTTCCCAGGTTGCTTCCTTGTCCGGCAGTATTTTCAATAACGGCAGTTACTCCTTGGGTCTTTTCCAAAGTCAGATTGATGCTTTCTGCGATCCGATCCAGACATTCTTCCACCGGTATCTTGTTGAGGTGGCTGCCGGGATGGAAGTTCAGCAGTTTCAGTCCCAATTGTTCGCAACGTTGCATTTCGTCAAGGAAGGCAGCCCGGCTTTTGGACAGTCCCTCTTCTTCGGGATGTCCCAGGTTTATCAGGTAACTATCGTGCGGGAGAATGTATTCGGGGGCGAAGCCGAATTTCTCACAATTTTCTTTGAAGAGACGGATACTATCTTCGGTTAGTGGTTTACTGACCCACTGGCGTTGATTTTTTGTGAAGAGGGCGAACGCATTGGCCCCGATCTTATGTGCATTAACAGGAGCGAACTCTACGCCTCCCGATGCACTGACATGTGCTCCGATATATTTCATAATTCTTTTCTTTGATTTATATGCAAAGATAACATTTCCATAACAATATATGTTTTGCCCCATAACAATATATGTAATGAGTGATTACATATATTGTTATGGGGCAAAAGCTCAGATGGGCTTAATGATTAAGCTAAGTTTCCTATTTCATCCAGATTCTTCTGGATATCATCATCTGTAAGCGAATAGTTTACCAGATCACCGGACAGGTATTTGTCATACGAAGCCATATCGATCAGTCCGTGACCGGACAGGTTGAACAAAATCACTTTCTCTTCTCCGTTTTCTTTGCATTTGTTTGCTTCACGGATGGCTGCTGCAATGGCGTGACATGATTCCGGAGCAGGGATAATGCCCTCAACTTGTGCGAACAGGCATCCTGCTTCGAATGATTCCAACTGACTGATATCTACTGCTTCCATCAGTTTGTCTTTCAGGAGTTGCGAAACTATTACTCCGGCACCGTGATAACGAAGTCCGCCTGCATGGATATTGGCTGGGGCAAAGTTATGTCCTAATGTAAACATAGGCAACAGTGGAGTATATCCGGCTTCATCACCGAAGTCGTACTGAAACTTGCCTCGGGTAAGCTTCGGGCAAGATGCCGGTTCGGCAGCGATGAAACGTGTCTTTTTACCTTCAAGTATGTTGTGACGCATGAAAGGGAATGCGATACCACCGAAGTTGGAACCGCCACCAAAGCAGGCAATCACCATATCAGGATATTCGCCGGCCATTGCCATCTGCTTTTCGGCTTCCAGACCGATCACTGTCTGGTGAAGAGTGACATGGCTCAAAACGGAACCTAATGTATATTTGCAGTTAGGAGTAGTTTGTGCCAGTTCGATTGCTTCGGAGATGGCAGTCCCTAATGATCCCTGATGATTGGGGTGTGCAGTCAGAATATCTTTTCCTGCACGGGTTGACATTGAAGGGGATGGGGTCACCTGGGCACCGTAAGTTTGCATGATACTGCGGCGGTAAGGTTTCTGTTCATAGCTGATCTTTACCTGATAGACGGCTGCTTCCAGACCGAAGAGTTTAGCGGCATAGGCCAAAGAGGCTCCCCATTGTCCCGCTCCGGTTTCGGTTGTTACGTTTTGTACGCCTTCTTTTTTGCAATAATAAGCTTGAGGGATGGCAGAATTTAATTTGTGTGAACCCATCGGACTGACACTTTCATTCTTGAAATAGATATGTGCCGGTGTGCCCAATGCTTTTTCCAAACCATAGGCACGAACCAATGGAGTACTACGGTAATATTTATACATTTCACGAACTTCTTCCGGTATTTCGATCCATTGGTCAGTCTGGTTCAGTTCCTGACGGCAAAGTTCTTCTGCGAAGATCGGATACAGGTCTTCTGCCTTTAATGGCTGTTTGGTTCCCGGATGCAACGGAGGCATTGGTTTGTTCACCATGTCGGCTTGTATGTTGTACCAATAGTGTGGAATTTCTTCTTCAGGCAGCATGTACCTTTTTTTCTTGTCGCTCATAATATTGTAGTTATTTGATTATTCTGATGCCAAAAGTAAGTATAATTTTTAAGAATTATATGATTTCAGCAACAAAGAATCGGATATGTTTGTTATTTTAGTTAAGTTTGTGCGACTCAATTAATATGCAATCCGATGAAGATATATCATAAATTCTTTTTATATCAGAATAAATTATTGCAGCCTTACGTACGACTTTTGTTACGATTAATGGCAATCATTACCTATCTGGCCTCCATTATGCTGATAGTGGGAGTGATCTATGAACATGGCTTTACGCTTTCTGCACATGAAGTTACGAAAATACATCTTCTCTATAAGACGGTCTGGATTATATTCTTGATTGACGTCACCCTGCATATATTACTTGAATACAGGGATACGAAAAAGAATTTCCGGAAACTTGCCTGGATACTGAGTTGGTTGTTATATCTGACTCTGATACCTGTCATTTTTCACCGTCCCGAAGAAGGAGGGGCTATCTTGCATTTGTGGGAGTTCTTACACGGCTACTTTTATCACATTATCCTGCTGTTGCTTTTTTCTCTTTTGAATTTATCGAACGGATTGGTACGCCTTTTAGGAAGGCGGACGAATCCTTCTCTGATCTTGGCTGCCAGCTTTTTGGTGATTATTATAATTGGAGCGGGATTATTAATGTTGCCTCGTTGTACGGTAGACGGTGTTACATTATCGTGGGTCGATGCGCTGTTTACTTCTACCAGTGCCGTATGTGTAACAGGGCTGGTACCTGTTGATGTGTCTGCCACCTTTACTCCGGCGGGACTGACAGTGATCATATTGCTGATTCAGATCGGCGGTTTGGGAGTCATGACTCTGACCAGTTTCTTTGCTATGTTCTTCATGGGAAATACTTCTCTGTACAATCAGTTAGTGGTACGTGATATGGTAAGTTCCAATTCGTTGGGGTCATTACTTTCCACCTTGTTATATATATTGGGTTTCACTTTGGTGATTGAAGGAGTCGGTATGCTGTCCATTTGGTTCAGCATACACGGTACACTGGGGATGGATGTACAAGATGAACTGGCTTTTTCTGCCTTCCACTCTATTTCAGCTTTCTGTAATGCGGGATTTTCTACATTGCCGGGCAATTTGGGTAATCCGATGGTAATGACTAATCATAATTGGCTTTATATAACTGTGTCGTTCCTGATCATTTTCGGAGGAATCGGTTTCCCGATTCTTGTTAATTTCAAAGATATTATTGTTTACCATGCCCGTCGTTTCTGGCGTTTGATTCGTACCCGTCAATGGGACAATCACCGGGTGCACCATTTATTTAACCTGAATACTAAGATTGTCCTGATAATGACTGTCTTATTGCTTGTTTTTGGCACGATGGCCATTGCAATTTTTGAGTGGAATCATTCGTTTGCCGGTATGTCAATTGCTGATAAGTGGACACAGGCTTTCTTTAATGCCACTTGTCCCCGAACGGCCGGATTCAGCAGTGTCGATTTGACTTCACTCAGTATACAGACCATTATGCTTTATATTGTTCTGATGTGGATTGGTGGTGCGGCACAGTCTACGGCCGGTGGTGTGAAAGTAAATGCGTTTGCCGTGGCCTCACTCAACTTAATTGCGGTTTTGAGAGGAACAGAGAGAGTAGAAGTTTTCGGTCGTGAGTTGTCATACGATTCTATTCGTCGTTCCAATGCGGCTGTGGTTGTTTCATTGGGAATCTTGTTTGTATTTATATTTATTTTAAGTATACTGGAGCCTAAGATGTCCATCATGACCCTGACCTTTGAATGTGTGTCGGCTTTAAGTACGGTTGGTTCCAGCCTGAATGCGACTCCTTTGCTGTGTGACGAAAGTAAGTTGCTGGTATCATTGCTTATGTTTATCGGCCGTGTGGGATTTATTACATTGGTACTGGGCATTGTGAAACAGAAAAAGAATACGAAATACCGTTATCCGAGCGATAACATTATCATAAACTAATCAGTTGAATTCATTATGAAATACATTATTATTGGTCTTGGAAATTACGGTCATGTGTTGGCCGAAGAACTTTCTACCTTAGGGCACGAGGTGATAGGGGCTGATTTGGATGAAGGGCGGGTAGATAGCATAAAAGATAAGATTGCCACAGCCTTTGTGATCGATGCGACGGACGAGCAGTCTCTTTCCGTCTTGCCTCTCAACAGTGTTGATATGGTGATTGTCGCTATCGGTGAAAATTTCGGAGCTTCAATTCGTGTGGTGGCTATGTTGAAGCAAAAGCAGGTAAAGCATATTTATGCACGTGCCATTGACGGGGTTCACAAAGCGGTACTTGAGGCTTTTGGGTTGGAGAAGATTTTGACTCCGGAGGAAGATGCGGCCCGGAGTTTGGTGCAGCTATTGGATTTTGGTACAAAGATGGAAACCTTTCGGGTAGATTCAGAATATTATGTGGTTAAGTTCAATGTTCCCGAGAAGTTTGTCGGTTATTTTGTTAACGAGTTGAATTTAGATGAAGAATTCAATTTGAAGTTGATCGGATTGAAGCGTTCCAATACGATCAAGAATTGCCTGGGTATTTCTTTGGTGGAGCACAAGATTGTAAACGAATTGCCGGAAGATGCCAAGATACGTCCGGATGACGTATTGGTGTGCTATGGTAAATATAGTGATTTTCAGAAATTGTGGAAGGCATTGTCATAAGGGTAAATTATAGTGAGATTATGCTCTTTCTTTATATAAATGCGCCTCAAATGTAACAGAATGACATTTGAGGCGCATATCGAAGAAGTTAGATTATCCTTTCAAGGCTTCTTCCAGATCAATACCTAATGCTTGAGCTACTCCTGTGCCATAAGCCGGATCAGCTTTGTAGCAGTTGCGTACATGCCGTTGTTTGATGAACAATTCTGCGTCACCCATGGCGCGTGCGGTATTTTCAAACAATAATTGTTGTTCATCCGCAGGCATCAGTCGGAACAAATCACCCGGCTGACTGTAGTAATCGTCATCATATTCACGTTCGTTATAGTTGAATACATCTCCGTGAACCTTTAAAGGCGGTTCTTTTTTCTCAGGCGAGTCTTGCCATTCGCCATAACTATTCGGTTCATAGCCTTTGGCTGAACCATAATTGCCGTCCACTCGCATTGCTCCGTCACGGTGGAAAGCGTGGAACGGACAACGTGGTTTGTTTACCGGTATCTGCTCTGAGTTTACACCCAATCGGTAGCGCTGTGCATCACCATAAGAAAATAATCGTCCTTGCAACATCTTGTCGGGTGAGAAGCCGATACCTTCAACAATGTTCATCGGATTGAAAGCAGATTGTTCTACTTCTGCAAAATAGTTTTCCGGATTACGGTTCAATTCAAGAATGCCTACATCCTGCAATGGGAAATCTTTGTGTGGCCAAACCTTGGTAAGGTCGAACGGATTGATACGATAGTTATCTGCTTCTTCTTCAGTCATCAACTGAATTTGGAACTTCCATTTTGGGAAATCACCCCGTTCGATGCTTTCGTATAGGTCACGTTGATGCGATTCACGATCTTTGGCGATGATTGCTTCAGCTTCCTGATCAGTCAGGTTTTTAATGCCCTGCATAGTCTTTAGATGAAACTTAACCCAAATTCGTTTGTTTTCTGCGTTTAGGAAGCTGTAAGTATGGCTGCCGAATCCGTGCATGTGGCGATAAGAAGCCGGAATGCCGCGTGGACTCATGGTGATAGTTACCTGATGGAGAGCCTCGGGCAACAAGGTCCAGAAATCCCAATTATTGTTAGCGCTACGCATGTTGTTGCGTGGATCGCGTTTTACAGCATGATTTAAATCAGGAAATTTTAGAGGATCGCGCAGAAAGAACACAGGGGTATTGTTACCTACCAGATCCCAGTTTCCTTCTTCTGTATAAAACTTCATGGCAAATCCACGGATATCGCGTTCTGCATCGGCGGCTCCGCGTTCTCCTGCTACAGTTGAAAAACGTACGAAACATTCTGTCTGTTTACCTACCTGGCTGAAGATAGCGGCTCGTGTGTACTTGGTGATATCGTGTGTGACGGTAAATGTGCCGTAAGCTCCGGAGCCTTTAGCGTGCATACGGCGTTCGGGGATCACTTCACGATCGAAATGAGCGAGTTTCTCAATCAACCATGGATCTTGTAGCATGATTGGCCCGCGGGGGCCTGCTGTCTGGCTGTTTTGGTTGTCGGCAATAGGACGACCATTAGCTGCTGTAAGTTTTTTCTTTTCCATATAGTTTTGGTTTTTACCGGAAACAAAGCTTTCAATGATGTGAAGTCTTTTACAGCTCCTCTTCCGTGTTATTACTTGACAAAAGTAGCGCTAAATTGTTTACTCGTCAAATAGATAATTTCAATCCATGGATAGGTGATATCTATTTCTATCAAAGATATCAGTTTTACTTGGATTTGCAATGTTTCGTGGGAAAAAATATAAGATGTAAGTGGTTCTATTTTTTCCAGCCGATTGTTTCCAAAAACCATTGGGTATTAGTTTCGTTCAGTTTTTGCTCCTTGAGCATTTCCGGCATTTGACTATAGTTTCTTTTGAATGCTTCTATCAGTTTGTTAAAACGTTCGGGCGAGTAATTCAGTGCAATGCTGGTCGCTTCGGTCGCTCCCATGGCAGGGGTCAATACGATCCCGGCATCCCGGTATTTGAGCGCAGTGACAGCCTTGCTGAATCGTTTGAATTGTGAAACCATTCCGTCATTTAATTCCGGGATAGAAGTCGGATATTGAATTTCTATCGTGTTTCCCTGGCTGCACGATGTTTCCGGTAGAGTGATCAGTAATGCCAATTCATCACCGATGTATTCATATTCTGCTTTGCTTCCATTCACGGTGATTGCTTTCGGAATGGCGGAACCTAATACTTTTATCTTAAACTGACGGTTAGGCGGCATGTTGCGATAGCTGCCTTTCCGAGGAGCAATCGTTACGGTTAAAAGATTATCTTTTCGTTCACAGGCCATCTGGGTACGGGCATATTCGTTGGCATAATATTTATCATTGCCGTTGTCTTCATAGAAACAGAACGAACCGCTTCCTCCGGGGAATACATTTACGATGATTTCTTCGTTATTGCTGTTCAGATTCTTCACCCGGTTGTAAAGAGGGAGTACGGAGCCCGCTTTTACGTATACCGGATATTCGGTCAGTGTAAACGAGCGTTCTACTGTCTGTCCTCCTTTCAACAAGGTTCCGGTTGTCCATTCAAACCAGTCGTTACCTTCCGGCAGCCACACCTTTACTGTGGAAAGTCCGTTTTGCATGGGAGTAGTGATGGGGGCTACCAAAATCTGGTCGCCAAACATGTATTCGTTTCTGAAATCGTATGCCTCTTTGGCTTCAGGATAATCGTAATACATCGGGCGGCAGATAGAAATACCATTATCGTAAGTCTCCCGGGCCATCGTATATATATAAGGAGCCAATTGGTAGCGGAATAGGATCGAGTTACGTAAGGCTTCGAAATAATCCCCTTTGAAATTCCATAATTCTTTATTCAGGACCGCATTCTTTGTAGAGTGAGTTCGCATCACGGGTGTCAGAGCACCGTATTGCATCCAGCGGGTGAAAAGTTCCGGATCGAGTATTTCTTTTTCACCGCCTTTGAACATGTGCCCACCGATGTCATGGCTCCAGTAACCATACAATACATTGGAGGCGCAGTTGGTAAAGTAAGGTTGGAATTCAAGCGATTTCCATGATATGACAGCATCTCCCGAGAAGCCGATCTGGTAACGGTGATTGCCCAGTCCTCCCCAGCGATGATAGAGCATCGGACGCGTATCACGGTTACGCTCCATATCCGAGAAGAAAACATAATTGATCCACCAGGTATTACTGAGGCTGTCCACTTTCTTATCATACATCCATTGCTGCCAGTCGAGCCACCAGAAGTCTACTCCTTGTTTTTCCATGGGGCGGAGTACCTTGTTCAGCATACCGTTCATAAAATGTTTGTCCGAAACTACCCAGGGGATAGGTTCGTGTTTAGCCGTATCTATTCCCATCCATTGTGCCATCTCCGGATATTTTTCTTCATAAGGGGCCACACCATCGGCAGGATGTAGATTTAGGGTAATCTTTAAGTCATTGTCTTTCAGATAACCGAGGAATTTGGCAGGATCCGGAAAGAGTCGGCGATTCCATGTCCATCCCGTCCATCCGCCGAATCCCGGTTCGGTATAGTGCCAGTCCATGTCTACCACCAATACATCCAGAGGAATATTATAAGTGTGGAAGTTGTCCACCAATTGCCGCATCTCCTTGTCCGAATAACTCCAATATCTTGACCACCAATAGCCGAATGCGTACCGGGGTGGGAGAGGAACTTTTCCCGCAAAGGCTGTATAATCTTTCAGGGCAGCTTTGTAGTCGTGTCCATAGGCCATGAAGTACCAGTCTTGTCCGTCTTTATTTTCACGTGTCTCTACCCAGGGCCATTCCGAATCATCAAACAGGAAATTTTTTGAATCGTCAATCAGAGTCCATCCGTCTGTTGAGAGAAGACCGTCTTCCAGCTTCATGTCCTGATGGCTGTATATGTTGTGGTTTCCTTCAAAACCATCCAGTGTGCGGTCCGTCCCTTTTAGGTTTCCCTTTTGCGTTGTACCGGGTGTCCACTCGAAGGGCAACATTCCTTTGGCCGATGTAATCGTTAAATTATCTTTTGTAAAAGGACCTTTTCCTTTTTTATATTTCAATTTCATACGGGCGGTACTTATCACTACCACCGCACTTTTATTTTGTACCGTGTACTCCGGAATCGGTAAGTTACGGTGGATTGCTACAAATGATGGGGCGTCGGTAAACGTACCCGAAGGACTCCATTCCATACGGATAACCCCATCTGTGAGAATGCTAAAACGTACGTTCCCATCACAATAGGCTATTGTGTTCTGAGGAGTTGCTGCCGAGAGTGAAAGGCTGAACAGAACTCCTTGCAATGCCAGTAAAAAATAGACTGCTAAATATTTCATGTTGTATTTATGTTAGTTTTTCACAAAGATAAGAGTAATATTCATATATTCGTAATAATGAATTTTAAATCTTTTTATATCTTTGCAACCTGTGCAATAATTATCGTTCCTTTAGTTACAACAGATGATAGTATGAAAAAAGACGATTTCTCAGAAATTTATGATGTTTATTTTCCGAAGTTACTGCGTTTTACCCAAACGTATCTGATTTCAGAGGATGAATCGGAGAATATTGTCCAGGAAATCTTTATCTATTTATGGGAACACAGAGATATCATCGAAACACTTCAGAACCTGAATGCCTATCTGTTTACATTGGCAAAAAACCGTTGTATCGACTATTTTCGTAAAGAGATGGTTCGTGATATCCGTAAAGGTTCGCTTTCGGAGATAGAAAACAGGGAACTCCAACTGAAACTATATTCATTGGAAGCATTTGACAATGATCGCCTTTCGGATGCTGACATTGAGGAGATATTGAATAATGCCATCAATCGCTTGCCGGAGCGTTGCCGTGAAATATTTATTATGAGCCGTTTGCAGAATCTCCGTTATAAAGAGATAGCTATACGGCTGAATGTTTCTCCCAATACGGTTGAGAATCAGATTGCCATCGCATTGCGCAAGTTAAAAGAAGAACTGAAAGACTACTTTCCCCTTTTTGTTTTCATTATCTGAAAAAGAATCCCTATTTTTGTCAAGCTATTAGGAATTACTTATTTTATATTCAAAACACAACAATGAAACACTTAGTTATTTGCATCGTCCTGATGGTGGGCGGTGCTTGCTGCTTTGCACAGCAAAAGAAAGTGGCTGCCCATAAGGCCACGAGTGGTAATCCTGTACTCCAGGGGTGGTATGCCGATCCGGAAGGCATTATTTATGATGATACTTATTGGATCTTTCCAACTTGGAGCGATGTTTACGAAAAACAGACTTTCTTTGATTGTTTCTCTTCCAAAGACCTTGTGAACTGGACCAAACATGCTTCGGTTCTGGATACTACAGCCGTTAAATGGGCTAAGAAAGCGATGTGGGCTCCTTCGGTGATTAGCAAAAATGGAAAATATTATTTCTTTTTTGGAGCGAACGATGTTCACGAAGGAGAGATTGGTGGCATTGGCGTGGCAGTCAGCGATCGTCCGGAAGGACCGTACAAAGATTTGCTGGGCAAGCCGTTGATTAATGAGATAGTGAATGGAGCGCAACCGATCGACCAGTTTGTGTACAATGATGACGGGCGTTATTATATGTATTATGGTGGTTGGGGACATTGCAATGTAGTGCAGTTGAACGATGACTTTACAGGATTGGTACCTTTCGAAGACGGTACTATCTATAAAGAAGTGACTCCGGAAAATTATGTCGAAGGACCGTTTATGTTCAAGAAAGACGGCAAATATTATTTTATGTGGAGTGAAGGAGGTTGGGGAAGCCCTGATTACTCTGTAGCTTATGCTATTTCCGATTCTCCGTTCGGTCCTTTTAAACGTGTAGCCAAAATTCTGGAGCAGGATTCTTCAGTGGCAACCAGTGCCGGACATCACTCGGTGTTGCATGCTCCCGGGTCGGATGATTATTATATTGTTTATCATCGTCGTTCGCTGAATGATAATGCGCGCGATCACCGCGCGACTTGCATTGACAAAATGACTTTTGACAAAGACGGATTTATTAAACCTGTGAAGATGACTTTTGAGGGTGTACCTCCACAGAAGATCAAGAAGAAATAAGGAAATCGTTTGGGAGATGTGCCGGAAACAGAATGGCACATGAACAAAGCTGGTTTTGTAAACGGCCGCAGATGCTGACTTTTTCAAACTGTCGATGACATTTGAAATTGCATCTGAGGCCGTTTTATTGTTTGGGATCAGTAGGGTGTCTTCGGGCAAATGCGGTGATCGTTAAGAGTGAGAAAGTGCATTAAGAAGTCCATTGCTTGATGGGATGTGCTTCTTTATGAAGTGGTGAAGTCATGACTGAAAAATCTTCTGGTCTGCATGTAAAGTTCATCTTAGCCGCTAAGATGGACATCTTGGCTGCCGAGATCTACATCTTGGCTGCTAAGATACACATCTTGAGTGCTGAGATGGACAGTATGATATGGAGAATCCCATTTTCTTTAGTATTCTGACGAACTTTGATCAGGGACTTTTGTGTGTTTGATTTTAATCTTGTGATGGGCTTGTTCAGAAGAGGTTTCCGGAGAGGGAGAGGTATGAACCGATGAAAGGCCGGGACAGGGGATTGTGATGCTTTATTCTGGCTGCACGGGTCTGATTGCAAAGAAAAAAAGTTTTTTGAAAAAAAGTTGTTTTTCTTTTAGTGGATTTTAAAGGCTGTTACGCCTTATTAATAGAAACCCTAAAAAATGAATGAACTAATAGATAAATATTTTGCAGGAGAAATGACTGACCGGGAGAAAAAAGACCTTTTCGACCGGATAGAGACGGATGAAACTCTGAAGAAAGAGTTTCTCCGGATGCAGAATGTAGTAGCGTTGACCGGAATACTTTCCCGGCAGGACGATCCTGAAGTCAGCCGAAAAGGGAAGCAGCATTTCGCGAAACTCCTGTTTCGTAAAAGATTGAAGCGGACAATTACCGTATCTTTGAAATATGCCGCTGTTTTTGCGGTGTTGATTGCAGGTACTTTCTATGTCACAAAGCAATACTTGTCAGAGGAATTCGGTAAAAACTATACTATGATTACAGCTCCCAAGGGACAGCGGGTAAAAGTGGATTTACCGGATGGAACCGTTGCCTGGCTGAGTCCTTGCAGCAGTCTCCGCCTGTCGGCATCTTTTAATGAGTCGGACCGTAAAGTAGAATTGGATGGCGCTACTTATTTTGATGTGGCAAAGAATCTTGAAAAGCCGTTTATCGTTTCGGCCAAGGGCTATCGGGTCAGAGTGCTCGGAACTAAATTCAATATATCGGCCTATAAGAATAGTGCTGAATTTGAGACGGACCTTGTAGAAGGCTGTGTTCATATTTATGATCCGGCAGATATAAGGAATGAAGTATTTCTGCAACCCAAAGAGAAGGCGGTGCTGTGGGGAGACCGTCTGATGAAGCGGGAATCAGACTTTGATAATGAAGAATACCTGAAGAACGGAATAGTGAGCTTCCTGTCGGAACCTTTCGGGAGAGTGCTGAACAGCGTCGCTTTATGGAATGACGTAATTTTCAAGATAGAACGTTCGGTCAATGCAACCCAACGCATTTCCGGTAAATTCCGGCAAAGTGATTCTTTGGAGAGTATCTTAAAAGCTTTGCAAGGTGCCATGCCTTTCAAATACAAGATAGTTAGTGAAGAAGAAATTATTATTTATTGATAAATACGGATGATACTCTAACTAAAAACAGATGCCTATGAAATAGAAAAACAGTATGAAGTGAAAAAAAGGAGGAAATGGTCTGGTACACCTTTCCCTCCCGATAAAGTCAACACATTTGGCTGGTCCTAATAAAAAACAACAAAGTATTAACCTTATTACATTGCAAAAGTATGAAAAAAAACTTATTGCTGTTATCTTATGCAATTAAACAACGTGAAATTATTCAAATCTTGCGAATTATGAAATGCACAGTCTTGCTATTATTTCTGCTTATCCTCCAGGCACATGCTGGTGTAAGCTCGCAAAATGCAAGGGTAAACATGTCTCGAAACCAACTTCCGTTAAAGGAGTTTATGGCGGAAATTGAAAGACAGACAGACTATCTGTTTATCTATAGTGATGCAGAAATCAATGCTTCTCGCCAGGTAAGTGTGAAGAAAGGTACTCATAGGGTGGCCGATTTACTGAGCGAGGTGCTCTCTAAGAATAATATTTCTTATAATTTCGCAGATAATTATATTTCTCTTCATGTACGCAAAGAGGCTGAAGCACAGTCTTTGGCTGCATCTCCCCAACAGAAAAAGAATACAATTCAAGTATCGGGAACCATCGTAGATACCGCAGGTGAGCCTATAATCGGGGCTAACATCAAATTGAAAGGTGCTCAGGGAACCGGAACGATTACGAACGTGGAGGGTAACTTTAAATTGGAAGTGCCTACCAATGGTGTACTGATCGTTTCCTTTATCGGATACCAACAGCAGGAAGTGCCGGTGAACGGAAAAACCATGCTGAGAATTAAAATGGCGGAAGACGCAGAAGTGCTTGATGAAGTGGTGGTAACAGCTTTGGGTATCAAACGCGAAGAAAAGGCATTGGGTTACGCTGTCCAGAAGGTGGGTGGAAGTAAGTTGTCCACTGTGAAACCTGTTAACATCGCTACTTCACTGACCGGTAAGGTTGCCGGTCTGAACGTAACCAACAGTACGGAGTTCAATACGGCTCCGACCCTCAAACTGCGTGGTGAGACTCCGTTATTGGTTGTGGACGGTGTGCCGTATAGCAATATCTCTCTGAATGATATCGCGGCGGATGACATTGAGTCTGTTGACGTATTGAAAGGAGCTACTGCATCGGCTTTGTATGGTGCCCGCGGAGGTTCGGGAGCTATCATGGTGACTACAAAGAAAGGTAGCCAGGAAGGACTGAATATTTCGGTAAACAGTAGTACGATGTTCAATGCCGGCTATCTGGTGTTGCCGGAAGTGCAACACGGATACAGTACCGGTCAGGGAGGTAAATATACCGCTGCCGACTTTGTTTGGGGTGATAAATTGGATATCGGCCGTACAGCCGTACAGTATGACCCGTATACTTATGAGTGGAAAGAGATGCCGTTGGTTTCGAAAGGTAAAGACAACTTTAAGAACTTCCTGGAAACAGGTTTCATCACCAATAACAATATCAGTATCAGCCAGACCGGTAAATACGGTAGTTTCCGCTCTTCTTTGTCGCATGTTTATAACAAGGGACAATATCCGAACCAGAGATTGAATAAGATTACTTATTCGGTAGGTGGAGACATGAAGTTCGGCAAACTGAGTTTCGAAGGAGGCGCGATCTACAACAAGCGTTTCTATCCCAATGGTGAAGGAGCCGGTTATGGCGGCGGCGGTTACATCTACAACCTGTTGGTATGGACAGGTACCGATTATGATGTGCGCGACTATAAAAACTATTGGAGAAAGAAAGACGAAGAACAGAACTGGATGAATGACGTGTGGTATGATAACCCTTATTATCTGGCGCATGAAATGACTTCATCGAATGATTATGATAAAGTAAATACTTACTTGTCGGGTAAATATGACATCATGCCCTGGCTGAACTTCTCAATGAGAGCTGGTGCCGATGCTTATGCCAGCCGTACGGAAAAGAAAAACGCAATGAGTGCCCGCGGCGGATGGGACAAGAACGGATACTTCTATACATCCAAATCTACCGGATTCAGTTTCAATGGTGATGCCTTGTTATCTGCCAACCACAGTTTTGGCGATTTTGCCATCGATGGTTTTGTCGGAGGTACCATCTATTATTACTATGATGATGCCATATCATCGAATACCCGTAACGGATTGAGCATTCCGGGCTATTATTCGCTGAAGGCATCGGTTGACCCGATCGCTTCTTCAAGTTCATACAAGCAAAAACAGGTGAATTCTATTTACGGAAAATTCTCTGCTTCCTGGAAGAGCACCGTGTTTGTGGATGTTACGGCACGTAATGACTGGTCGTCTACTTTGCCCTCGGAAACACGTTCTTATTTCTATCCGGCTGTATCGGGAAGTATCATCATGTCGCAGTTGCTGAAGATGCCCGAATGGCTGAACTTCTGGAAACTGAGAGGTGCCTGGACTGTAACGAAGAGCGACTTGGGCATTTATGATACGAATCAGGCTTACAGTGTAAGCACCAACGTATGGGACGGAATGAATACTGCCGTATATCCGGAAATGATTCGCAGTACAACCCTTGAACCGACTGCTGCGCGTTCTTACGAAATCGGTACTGCTTTCAATGTATGGAACAACCGTTTGCGCTTTGATATTTCTTATTATAACAAGCTGAAATACAACCTGACACGTGAAGCTACAATCAGTGGATCGTCCGGTTTTACCAAAACATTGGTGAACTATGATGAAGAGCAGGTTCGTCGGGGAGTGGAAGTTTCGTTGACAGCGTCTTTGATCCAATCAAAAGACTGGAATTGGGAAGTGAATGCTAACTGGGCCCGTGACCGTTACTTCTATGCTAAGGTTGACCCGGTGTACTCTACACAGAAACCTTGGGTAGCTGCCGGTAAACGTTGGGACTGGTATGGCATCTATGACTGGGAACGTGACCCTCAGGGAAACATCATTCATGAAAACGGTTATCCCGTACAAAGCAAATACCAGTCGGTAATGGGTAATGAATATCCGGACTGGATCTGGGGGCTTAGCACTACCTTGCGCTATAAAGAATGGACTTTGGGAATCTCGCTGGACGGACGTGTAGGCGGTATGGCTTATTCTCGTACGGAGCAGACCATGTGGAACACCGGTGTACACCCCGATAGTGATAACAAATGGCGTTATGATGAAGTGGTGAACGGCAAAAAGAACTATGTGGGCCAGGGTGTGAAAGTGGTATCGGGTAAGGTTGAATACGATACAACCGGAAAGATTATCAGTGATACGCGTGTGTTTGCACCGAACGATACACAGGTTTCGTATGAAAGCTATATCAAGAACTACAATCCGTGGTCGGGTGGCAAGGTTTACCAGAACGTTCACGACTGTACATTCCTGAAATTGCGTGAGCTTTCATTGTTGTACACAATGCCCAAATCAGTATGTGATAAACTGCATATGAAAGGCGTTACACTCGGTTTGATCGGACAGAACTTATTGATCTGGATGAAAGAGTTTAAGTATGCTGACCCGGATGTGGATTCGGACGACCTGAATTCACCTTCTATGAGATATGTCGGATTTAATGTTAAGTTTGATTTGTAAAAATGGAAATTATGAAACTAATAAATAAAACGTTGCTTTTACTTACAGCAAGTGCCGCTATCCTGGCATCTTGTAACAAGTTTGATGATTTGAATACGAACCCGGATGCCGCAACCAAGGTGACAGCCCCCATGTTGGCGACAAAACTTATCCTGAATATCACACAACAGGGTGCTGCAAAGAATTTTGTATACCACAGTATGCTGAGCAAGCAGATCGCATGGTCGGAGAATGCTTCGGATGAACAGTACAATTTGTTTGGCAGAACCGATTTTGACGGTTATACCATTCTCACAAACTGCCAGAAGATGATTGATGCGGCCAATGATGGAGATAAGGACTCGTATGCTGCTTTGGCTAAATTTATGAAGGCCTATAAGCTGTTTTATAAATCATTGGAAGTGGGCGATATCCCTTACAGTGATGCTTTGAAAGGCGAAGAGGGAGTTCAGAAGCCTAAATACGATACACAGAAAGAGGTGATGCGCCAGGTATTGGAAGATTTGGAAGAGGCTTACACTTTATTCTCATCGGGTGATGACTTTGACGGTGACCCTATCTTTGGCGGTGACACTGAAAACTGGAAAAAGACCGTGGTTGCATTCGAACTGAAGGTACTGACCCACTTGTGTAAGAAAGAGGCGGACGCAGACCTGAAAGTGAAAGAACGCTTTGCCCGACTGGCTGCCTCGGGTTCGCTGATGACATCGAATGCAGATAACTTCCAACTGGTATATTCTAATAAGGCCGGACAGCTTTATCCGTTCTACTATACACAAAACAAGCATTCTGACTATCTGATGATGTCGAGCGTGATTATCGATAACCTGAAAAAGTTCAATGACTACCGCATGTTCTATTATGCTTCTCCTTCGAAAGCCCAGACAGACAAAGGGGTGAAAGAGTCCGAGTGGGATGCTTATCTTTCGGTAGATCCTTCGGACAGCTATTCAAATATCTCTGTCCTGTACGGAAAAGGTGAATTCTGCCTGGCTAACCTTCGCTATACCCGTATTCCGGAGGGGGAACCTCTGATGCGCCTGAGCTATGCGGAGCAGAACTTTATATTGGCTGAAGGAGCTGTACGCGGTTGGATTTCGGGAGATGCTTCTACTTATTATAAGAAAGGTATAGAAGCCAGCATGAATTTTATAGCGGACAACACGCCTGATAAGGAAGAGTATACTCATGGACGTACCATTACCCAAGAGTATATACAGGAATACTTGGCACAACCGGTCATCCAGTTATCCGGTGATAAGGAAAAAGACCTGGAGATGATCTTATTGCAACGTTATCTGGCCTCGTTCCTGCAACATCCGTATGATGCTTACTATGACTACCGCCGTACAGGATATCCGGTATTGCCTATCAATCCGAATACGAACCTGAATACAGAAAAGGATAAGATCCCTACAAGATGGATGTATCCGGAGGCTGAATTCAGTTATAATCCGGATAACGCCAACGAAGCTGTTCAGCGTCAGTACAACGGTTCGGACGATGTGAATAAGTTAATGTGGATTCTCCAGTAAATTATTATTCATTTGAAGGTAAACGCACAGGTATATCCTGTGCGTCCTTCTTTATACCCAAATAATCATAACCATGAAACAAATTTATTTATTGCTGGCTATCCTGTTGGGAAGCCTTCAGCTGGCAAGTGCACAGCAGCAAACTCTCCGGTTCAACAAAGACGGTAAATTCAAGATTGTCCAGTTTACCGATGTTCATTATATCTATAACGACCCCCGTTCGGACATATCGGTTGAGCGTATCAATCAGGTACTGGATTTGGAAAAACCCGATCTTGTTCTTTTCACAGGTGACGTGATTTATGGCAAACCCGCGGAAGAAGGGATGCGTACGGTATTGAATCTGGTATCTAAAAGAGAGATTCCTTTTGCCGTAACTTTCGGGAATCATGATAATGAGCAGGGATTGACCCGTGAAGAGCTGCTGAAGATTATCCAGTCCGTTCTTTACAACCTGACACAGACCACTCCGGGAATTTCGGGGGTGACCAATTTTATCCTGCCTGTGAAGTCGTCGGACGGAAAACGCAATGCAACGGTTCTTTATTGCATCGACTCCCATTCTTATTCACAGATAAAAGGGGTGAACGGATACGATTATATAAAATTTGACCAGATTCAGTGGTATCGTGAGAACAGTAAGAAGTTTACTGCGGAAAATAATGGCGTTCCGGTTTCGTCGTATGCATTTTTTCATATAGCTTTGCCGGAGTATAATCAGGCAGCCTCTTCCGAAAGCGCAATACTTTATGGTATTCGTAAAGAAAAAGCATGTGCTCCCCAATTAAATTCGGGCTTGTTTACTGCCATGAAAGAGATGGGAGATGTGAGAGGTGTATTTGTGGGACACGATCATGATGACGACTATGCTGTGTCATGGAAGGGCATCTTGCTGGCATACGGACGTTATACTGGCGGTAATACAGTCTATAACCATCTGACAAACGGTGCGAGGGTGATAGAGCTGGATGAAAACGCAAGCAGCTTCCGTACATGGATACGCCTGAAAGAAGGGATTGTTCAACAAGTGACCTATCCTGCCGATTTTACTAAAGAATAAAGGTTGCACAAAAGCATGATGCGATATGACACTGCCGCCACGATGGGATATGTTTTTGGAGTGAAACAGCCGCAAGTTTGGACAGGACGTCCGATGATACAGGTTTTCAAGTAAAACAGTACTGTCACAACCCGAAGAAAAACAATGCACATAATATAAATTGGATAAAATGAAAAAGATTTTTTTTATGACGCTTTTCCTGCTGGTAACTATGGTGGGGCAAAGTAAAGGTAAAGGTGAATTTACGGTTCTGCAATGGAATGTATGGCAGGAAGGTACAATGGTTCCGGGAGGATATGATGCAATCGTTAACGAGATTGTACGTTTGCAACCCGATTTTGTGACGTTCAGTGAAGTACGCAATTACCATAACACTCGTTTCAACGACCGTATTGTGGCTTCTCTCAAAGAGAAAGGGCTGGATTATTACTCTTTCTATACTTATGACACAGGCTTGCTGAGCAAACATCCGATCACGGATTCACTGACTGTATTTCCGGAAAACGGAGATCACGGAAGTATCTATAAACTGACCAGCTCGGTGGACGGATATAAAGTGGCTGTTTATACGGCGCATTTGGACTATCTGGATTGTGCATATTACAATGTGCGTGGTTATGACGGTTCCAGTTGGAAAGAGATACCTATTCCGACTACTGTGGAAGAGGTGCTCAAAGTGAATGTGGCATCTCAACGCGATGACGCTATCAAGATGTTTATCGCTGAGGCCAAAAAGGACATTGCAAACGGATATAGCGTGATTGTAGGCGGTGACTTCAACGAACCTTCACATCTGGACTGGATTGAGGAAAACAAGAATCTGTACGACCATAATGGTCTCGTAATTCCCTGGACAGTGACAACATTGTTGGAGAAGGACGGATTTATAGATACATACCGCCATATTTACCCGAATCCGCTGACTCACCCGGGATTTACATATCCGGCAGATAATCCGCTGAAAGAACCCGGTAAACTGACATGGGCACCGAAAGCGGACGAACGTGACCGCATTGATTTTATTTTCTATCAGGGAAAGGATATTGAAGCAAAGAAAGCGGTGATCTTTGGTCCGAAAGGCTCTATCGTACGTAACCAGAGAGTACAGGAGACTTCAAAAGACAAATTCCTGCTTCCGTTGGACGTATGGCCGACCGATCATAAAGGACTGTTGGTAACGTTTAAGATGAAGTGATGTTTCACCACAGAAGACATAGAGTAACACAGAGTGAATTTTAAGTCATTGATTATTGACATAAATGCTCTGTGTTACTCTGTGTCTTAAATCTCCCCACGCATCCGGTCTTCGAATGCTGCGAGTGCTGCTTTGGCACCTTCCCCCATTGCGATGATAATCTGTTTGTAGGGAACGGTGGAGACATCTCCGGCAGCATAGATCCCCGGAACATTGGTGCGGCAGTGGGAGTCTATTATGATTTCACCCGGACGGTTTACTTCTACCGTCTCCCGGAAAATACCGCTGTTGGGCATCAGTCCTATCTGTACAAAAATGCCGTCTAACCCGATCACCTGTTCCTGCTCCGTCTGACGGTCTTTGACACGGATGCCGGTAACTTTGTCGCCATTGCCTATCACTTCGGTGGTCTGCGAATGGACGAAGACTTCTACGTTCGGCAGGCTTTTCAGTTTCTCCTGCAACACTTGGTCTGCTTTCAGTTCATCCATAAATTCGAGTACCGTGACTTTTGAGCAGATGCCTGCCAGATCGATGGCAGCTTCGATTCCGGAGTTTCCTCCTCCTACGACAGCCACATGTTTTCCTTTGTAGAACGGGCCATCGCAATGCGGGCAGAATGCAACTCCCCGGCCGATGTATTCCGCTTCGCCCGGTACATTCAGTTTACGCCAGCTTGCACCGGTGGCAACGACTACTGCCGGAGCAGAGAAACGCTCGCCCCCTTTGGCTGTGAGCACTTTGTCTTTGCCTTCAAGCTCGAGCTTTTCAAGCCGGCGATGTTCGAGCAGGTCGATAGGGTATTGTGCCATGTGCGTTTTCAAGTTATCGGCCAACTGACTTCCGGTGGTTGAGGGAACGGAAATCAGGTTCTCTATGCCGACTGTCTCTTTTACCTGTCCGCCTATTCTTTCGGCAATAACGGCTACATTCAGGCCTTTGCGGGCCGAATAGATGGCAGCGGCGGAACCTGCCGGACCTCCACCGACTACAATCACGTCATACTTCCTGATAGAACTTTCACGGGCGCTTTGTTCCACTCCATATTGTTCTTCCAGTTTGCTCAACAGTTCGCCAAAGTCGCCGCGGCCTACATGAATCAGTTTGCCGTCTGCGAATACAGAGGGAACTCCCTGTATTTTCAAGGCTTCTACTTCGGCTTGATTGATGGCACCATCCACCGTCTGGTGCTGGATCCGGGCGTTGAGTGTGGTCATGGCATTGAGTGCCTGCACTACGTCGGGACAGTTGGTACAAGTCAATGACACATAGGTTGTCAGGCGGATAGGTCCTTTCAATGCTTTTACCCGGTTGCAAATCCCTTCGTCTGGGAAGTTTTTGCCTTTTCCGTCTGCGTTCAGTACGGCGAGTAGTAATGAACTGAATTCATGTCCGTTGGGGACGGCGCGGAAAGTGATGCCCGTCCTTTGGTCGTCTTTGAGAAGCGTAAATTCCAGTCCTTCGCCCTCATGGATCCGGCAAGATAGTTTCTCTGAACAAGATGCCACGTCGTTCAGAAGGTCCAGGAGTTCGTTGCGGCTTTCGTGCTGTGGTGAGACAGTGATATCGAATGTGTACTTCGCCTCCAATCCGGAGAAGATGGTACGTAATTGTTCTTTTATAGCTGAGTCTAACATTATATTGAAGATTGATTAGGGTAAAAAAGACCGGCATTGGGGGATGCCGGTCTTCATAGAATTACTGCTTAGATCTTACCGACCAGATCGATGCTCGGCTTCAGGGTTGCTTCGCCTTTTTTCCATTTGGCGGGGCAAACTTCTCCGTCGTGGGTAGCCACAAACTGTGCGGCTTCTACTTTGCGGAGTAATTCATCGGCATTACGTCCGATGTTGTTGTCCTGTATTTCGGCAATCTTGATCTTTCCTTCCGGATTTACGAGGAAGGTTCCGCGGTAAGCCATTCCGTCTTCTTCGATCATCACGCCAAAGCCACGGCTCAGTACGCCTGTCGGGTCTGCCAGCATCGGATATTTGATCTTACGGATACTTTCCGAAGCATCATGCCATGCTTTGTGTACAAAGTGGGAGTCGGTGCTTACCGAGTACACTTCCACACCCATGGCCTGGAATTGCTCATACTTTTCGGCAACGTCTACCAATTCTGTCGGACATACAAATGTGAAGTCTGCCGGATAGAAGAAGAAAATAGCCCATTTTCCCTTTACGTCTTCGCTGCTTACTGTTTTAAAACTTCCGTTTTGAAAAGCCTGTACTTTGAATTCAGGCATCTGTGAGTTGATAATTGGTTCCATAATTGTTTCTTATTTAGATTCATTCTTTATTTGTTTACGTTGCAAAAGTATGGCAAAATTTCCCGTTTCAACAAAAAATCCCATTGATAATATTTATCGGCTGATAGATGAAATCTTATGGGGTATGCAGCTCCATGTGTTTTTTGCCTGGTATAAGGACGGAACGTTCATATTGTAACTTATTTCTTTAGTCCTCTTCCGGAAAGATAGTAAAAACGTTGATTGGCTGACAAGCCCTTTGAGGATTCGGATCAAACCGGCGGGAGTGAAGTGCAAAAACTGAGTTTTTCTTCCTCAAGAAGCAGGCTTGGGCGGTGCGAAAGCCGGTGTTTTCATCCAAAAGAGCCAGTGTTTCCAGAAAAAGAAGTAAGCATTTGGTCCGAAAGACGTAAGCAACTTGAGAAAATGCTTACTTCTTTTTGGAATATCTCTATATGTTTTCTCTCATTACATATATTGTTCCCGTTTGAGAGATGAAAAGAGAGAGATTTTTTTCTGGTTGACCTTTGATTATGAAGGTGCCGAAACAGATAAAAGGGAAGTGCCGGACTTAAATAATACCCTTTTTGTTCTTATTCTTATAGAATAAGTGTTCTCTTGCCTGAAAATAGAGATTAAAGGTGATAAAGCGGAAAAGGCTGACCGGGAAAGGAGACGAAAAAAACGTTCTACTGCATTCTTGCCCGGAAAAAAGCAAATCTGGATCCATTCGATTATCAATTTGACAGAACGGCATTTTAAAGCCTTCGCCGTGGAAAGAGGAGGGAAGGGTGCTTGGAAGAGAAGGTGATATGAAAGCAAAGAGAGCGCAGACAGGTGTAGTCTAATCAAAATAGAAATAAGTTTGCGTTTTGTTAAAGTTGTATTCACGTTTAAACTTCTATCTGACTTTTTAGTCATATAGACAGTTGCAACAAAAAAGACAGATGATTATTTGATAATTTAAAAAAGAAAAGAACAATGAAAAGAATAAGTTTTTTGTTAGTGGCCCTTTTGATGGTAGGGGGAATGGCGATGGCACAAGGCCCGCGCAGAGGTGGTCAGAATATGGATCCGAAGGAACGTGCCGAGCGCATGACTGAACGTATGGCGAAAGAATACTCTTTGAATGAAACCCAGAAGAAACAACTGTTGGAAGCCAATATGGCTCTGATGGAGAAGATGGGAACACGTCCCGGAAAGATGAAACCCGAAATGAGGCAAGGTAAGGAGGGGCAGAGTCAGGCTACTGACAGCTGCACTTGTAAACAGGATAAAAGAAAAGCTCCCCGCATGTCGAAAGAAGACAGAGAAAAGATGCGGCAGGAGATGAAAGCTTCGCGTGAGGCTTACGATGCCAGTCTGAAGAAAATAATGACGAAGGAGCAGTATGAGGCCTATACCAAGCAGAAGGCCGAACGCGGACCGAAAAGAGGAGGTAGAAAGTAAATTTCAGTATGGATGATCAGTGATGGACCGGCGTAGCGGTATAGGGCGCCGGTTCCTCACTAATTGTCAGCTACTAATTACCGAAATACTTGTATATTTCCACTGCTTTTTGTTCCTTTGCCGTACGATTTAATAAACAGATGATTCAAATATGAAAAAGCTTATTTATCTGCTTGGGTTGACAATGCTTATGGTTATCGTTGCGTGTTCCGGTACAGCTGAAAAGAAACAGAGCGATATCCGTGTCTTGATGCAAGATAGCACCGATGCACATGGCTTGCAGCGGATGACAGCCCGGAAGAGTGAAATAGATATTAAATACAAAGGCAAAGAGTACCATTCGTTTATATCCCGTACCCCTAATGATTCACTTCCCCGGGTAGTGAGCCAGATGGGAAATACATACGTTGACAATCAGATTGTTCTGAGACTGACACGCGGGAATGAACGTATTTTTAGCAGGACTTTCACCAAGAAACAATTTGCGTCTCTGATAGGAGAGGACTTTATGGCAAAGTCCATTCTGGAAGGAATTGCTTATGATAAAACAACTCCCGAGGGATTTGTCTATGCCGCCAGTATCTGTTATCCGCAAACGGACTTGTATGTGCCCGTCTCCATTACGATCTCGACCGATGGGAAGATCAGCATGAAGAAAGAAGAACTTCTGGAAGAGGTATACGAGGAGGATACTTCTGGCCGTTAAAAAATACAAAAAGAGTTTACCCTTTTGTTTATTACCAAATCTTTCCCGATTCTATCTCGTTATTTGCAGTGTAAAATAATTCCGAAACTTATTATTTACACTAAAAATAACGATTATGAAAAAGATTCTATCTATTCTTGTTTTGGCTATCATAGCCGTTCAATTTGCGTTTGCAGGTGATATCATTACGAAAGACGTGATGACACTGCCTCTTCCGGCACGCAACTTTATTAATCAGCACTTTTCTAATCCGCAGATTTCGCATATTAAGATAGAAAATGAGATTCTGCAAACAAAGAAGTACGATGTGTTGTTGACTAATGCAACCGAGATCGACTTCGATAACCGGGGAAACTGGATTGAAGTGGATTGTAAGAAAGCCGCTGTTCCCGCATCGATTATCCCCGGCTTCGTGAAGGAGTATTTGAAGTCCAATGGATATAACTCTGAATTTGTAACTCAGATAGAACGTGACCGCAGAGGTTATGAAGTCGAGCTTAATACGGATTTGAGTCTGAAGTTTACCAAAGACGGCCGTTTCCGTAAAGCGGAATATTGATAAATTGGAATAAACCTGTTAAAAAAAGACCTTGATTATGAAATCGTTGAAATTTAGTTTGTTGGCAGCTGTGCTGCTGTCGGTAGTGTTTGCTTTCAGTTCGTGTGGTGATGATGACGATACAGGATATCTTCCGCCGAGCCAGGCCATTCAGGATGCACTGAAGAAGCTTTATCCCAATGCCACTGCCATTAAGTGGGAGCAGAAGGGTGTTTATTACGTAGCCGATTGTCAGGCTGACGGCAGAGAAAAGGAAGTATGGTTTGATGCCAACGCCACCTGGCTGATGACGGAAACCGAGTTGAACAGCATCAATAATCTGCCCCCGGCAGTGCTGACGGCTTTTATGGAGTCGAGTTACAGCAATTGGGTGGTGGATGATGTAGCGATACTGGAATATCCGAATGAACCTTATACGGAATTTGTGGTAACCGTGGAACAGGGTAAGAAGATTGATTTATACTTTTCGGAAGGTGGCGGTTTGCTCCACGAAAAAGATGTGACCAACAGTGACGATACTCACTGGCCCAGAACTTAAAGGTTGAATCTGCCGACCGAGGCACGTGAATAGAAAGAACAAGAGGATGTGCAATCTGTGGTGAGTCATGCACACCCTCTTGCGCTTTATGGAGAATGGCCTTTTACATCGGCTTGTAATCCTTTGCCAGTCCGCCTTCGCTTGTTTCTTTATAAAGTGAAGGGAGATCGTGCCCGGTTTGTTTCATTACCTGTATTACCTTGTCGAAAGAGACGCGATGTATTCCGTCGGTGAATGACGAGTATAGATTGGCGTCCAGTGCACGTGCGGCTGCGTATGCGTTCCGTTCGATACAGGGGATTTGTACTAATCCGCACACCGGGTCGCAGGTCATGCCCAAGTGATGTTCCAGACCCATTTCGGCGGCATATTCAATTTGCGCAGGACTGCCTCCGAACAATTGGTTGGCTGCGGCCGAAGCCATTGCGCATGCCACGCCTACTTCTCCCTGGCAACCTACTTCCGCTCCGGATATGGAAGCGTTCTGCTTAACGATGTTGCCAATTAGTCCGGCCGTTGCCAGTGCGCGAAGAATGCGCATCTCACTGAAATCACGGCTCTTGGCAAGATGATAGAGAACGGCAGGCATTACTCCGCATGAGCCGCAGGTTGGTGCCGTTACGATTTTACCTCCCGAGGCATTTTCTTCACTTACGGCAAGTGCATAGGCAAAAACCAGTCCGCGGGATTGCAGGGAAGCTTTGTATCCGGTGGCCCGGATATAATATGTGGAGGCTTTGCGTCTCAGGTTCAACGGGCCGGGCAGTACACCCTCTTGTTCAAGACCACGCTGGACGGACTCTTTCATCGTATTCCATACTTCTCTCAGGTAGTCCCATATATCGGGATCTTCGCATTCTTTTACGTATTCCCAGTAACTCTTTCCGGTGTGTTCGCACCAATCCAGAATTTCGGTCATGCTGTTCATGCCATATACTTCCGGGCTTTCAATGGAAGCTTGTTTGTTGTCTTCGGCCAATGCACCTCCGCCAACGCTGTAAACGGTCCAGTTTTCAAGTTCGTTGCCATCAGCGTCGAGCGCAATGAAGTTCATTCCGTTGGGATGGAAAGGTAGAAATATTTTAGGTTGCCATATAAGATCTACCGGTGCTGTCGGTTCCAATGTGTCGATGATGGCTACATCCGTCATGTGCCCTTTTCCTGTCGCTGCCAGGCTTCCGTAGAGGGTTACTTTGAACGATGCTGCTTCAGGATGTCGGGTGAGGAACATTTCTGCTGCCTTGCGAGGCCCCATGGTGTGGCTGCTCGAAGGCCCGGTTCCAATACGATAGAGTTCTTTTATTGATTTCATATTAGCTAATTAGGTTGTTGCGCAAAGGTAATTGTTTTTTCAAGATTTTTGGTAACTTAATACCATTTCTTCTTACGGAAAAACCAGTATACGGCTGCGCCTACCAATATCATCAATATCCAGGCGTATACATATCCATACCGCCAGTCCAATTCGGGCATAATCTTAAAGTTCATTCCCCATACACCGACAAGAAAAGTCAACGGGATGAAGATGGTAGAAACAATGGTGAGCCGCTTCATGATGTCGTTCATCCGCAGATCATTGTTCGATATATAAAGGTCTACCAAAGACGATAACGTTTCCCGGCATATTTCGATTGTTTGCAATACGAATTGCAGATGGTCGTTGACATCATTGAAGAAGGCACGGTTCACTTTGTGCATCAGGGAGTTTTCCGCCCTCAACAGTTTGACGTATTGTTCTTTTAACGGAAGAATGGCTTTTTTCATCAGCATATATTGCCGGCGGAGTGCCTGTATCTGGATGCCGATGTCGTTTCCGTCACTGATGGTGAGTAGTTCTTCTTCCAGGTCTTCCAGCGAGTCGTCGATGGTGGATACGGTGGAAATGTAGTTTCCCATCACGCTGTTCAGCAAAACGCTGAGCAGGTAGTCACTTTGCCGGCTCCGGATTTTCAGTACGTCATTGTGCAGGGCGGAGGTAACGTCATCGAAGAAGTCGGTTTCATTTTCCAGAAAGGTAAGCACAAAGTTGCTCCCTTGTATGATACACACCTGTTGCTGCTCCAATTCATCCATCTCATCTTCGGGGCTTGTTTCTTCTCTGTTGTTGAAGCGGAATATTTTCATGATCAGTACCGTATACTTGTCATGCTCTTCTATCTTTGTGGGATGTTCGGCATTCAGAATATCCTGAAGGGTAAGAAAGTCTATTTCGAAGTGGCTGCATATTTCGCGGATGAGCTCGGTATTCTGAAGCCCGTGTATCTGCAGCCAGTTGATTTCTTCGTGGTTGAGTGCATTGGCTACAGCCTGGAAATCGGTGCCCGATACTTCCTGCATTTCGAGGGCATTGTAGGTACACAAATGCAGGTGAGTGGGAGTCTGGCTCTCACCGGTATAAACTAATCTTTCACTTAACAGGTTATTCTTCATATTCTTTGTTCTTTTATGCCAAATCGACTACCGTGATACCTGCTCCCCCAAATTGGACATGCTCGTCGGCGAAGTGACGGATACCCGGTACGGTTTGCAGATATTGGCGGATTAGGGTACGCAAAATTCCCGTTCCGGTTCCATGCAGAATACGTACCCGGCTCATACCGACCAGGATGGCGTCATCCACAAAATAGGTAACAGCCTGTAAAGCTTCGTCCCCCCGCATTCCCCGCACATCGATATCTTGCTTGAAGTTCAGCTTCTTCTCGTACATGCTGTCCTGGGTCTGGTTGCTGACAAAAGTGCTTTTAGCAGGCTCCTGTTTCTGAGGAGTTGCATTGCTTCGTTCCAACCGTTCCAGCTTTACGGTTGTTTTGATACTGCCGAAAGCTACGACTGCATTCTTTCCGTTGATCTCAAGCACTTCTCCGACAGAACTCTGCCCTTTGATGCGTACCGGACACCCTTCGGTGATGGGAGCTACTTGGGGAGTTTGCTGTGCAGCTTGTTGTTCTTTCGGAACATTCTGCTTTTTTTCTTTCTTCCGGTTTTGCTTTTCTTTCAGCTTTTCCATCTTTCGGGCTATCTTGTCCTCCCGTTCTTTGGAAGTCAGGCTGTCCATCGACTCGCGGAACTCTGCCAGTTCCTGACGGGCGAGGCGTGTCTTTTCTTTTTCAGCCTGTGCCTCTTTAATGGTACGTATGGTATTCTCGATACGTGCGTTCGATTCTTGCAATAACCGTTCGGCTTCTTCTTTGGCCTGGCGGATGATTTCCTTTCTCGACTTTTGCAACTCTTCCATTTCCGATTGATAACGGGCGATGGTTTCTTCCATCTGTCTTTCACGTTGACGGATGGTCTGGCGTTTGCCTTCCCAATAACGCTTGTCCCGCACAATGTCCTGCAAGTATTTGTCAGCATTGATGTACTCGCTTCCCACTATTTCGGAAGCATCGGCAATGACATCTTCCGGTAAACCGATTTTCCGGGCTATCTCTACTGCGAAAGAACTTCCGGGATTACCGATTTGAAGTTGGAACAGTGCCTGCATCAAGTGGCGGTCGTAGAGCATAGCTCCGTTTACTACACCTTCATGGTCTTCTGCAAAGTGCTTCAGATTTTGGTAGTGTGTAGTAATAACGCCGAAAGTATGCTTTATGTTGAATCGTTTCAGAACAGCTTCCGCAATGGCCCCGCCAATCTGGGGTTCTGTACCGCCTCCGAATTCATCGATCAGAATCAGGCTGCGTTCATTGCAACTCTTCATCATGATCTTCATGTTCGTCAGGTGGGAAGAGTAAGTACTCAGGTCGTCTTCAATGGATTGTTCGTCGCCTATATCGATGAAGATGCTGCCGAACAGACCGGCGTGGCTGCGTTCGTGCATAGGTACCAGCATACCGCATTGTAACATGTATTGCAGCAGTCCTACGGTTTTCAGGCAGACTGATTTACCTCCGGCATTAGGGCCGGATATAATGAGGATGCGCTGTTTGGTACTCAGTTCTATATCCAGGGGAACTACCTTTTTTCCGTGCTTGGCAAGGGATAATTGCAGCAGTGGATGAACAGCCATGGTCCAATCCAGTAATTGTTCGTTTTCCAGACTGGGCTTGATGCTGCTGGTTTGAATGGCAAAGTAACTTTTGGCGCGAATGAAATCGATTTCGGCCAGAAATTCGTACGATTGGAGTATCTCCGGAATGGAAGGACGCAATGTATTGGAAAATGTGGTCAGGATACGGATGATCTCGCGACGCTCGTCTCCCTCCAGTTCGCGGATGCGGTTGTTGGCTTCTACCACTTCTGCCGGTTCGATGAATACAGTTTTACCACTGGCCGATTCATCATGGACGATACCTTTGATTTTGCGTTTCAGACCCGGGGCAACCGGAATTACCAATCGACCGTCGCGCATGGTCAGAGTAACGTCTTTATCCACATATCCGTCCGATTGAGCGTTACGCAGGATGCTGTTCAGCGAGCGTGAAATACTCCCCATCGTATTAGCCAATTCCCGGCGGATGCGTGACAGTTCGGTTGAGGCGTTGTCCTTGATTTTACCGTATTTGTCCAGAATGCCGTCTATCTTGGTGATAAGTTGCGGGAATACGGCAATATCTCCTGCGAGTCTTTTCAGGCTGGGGTAAGGGTGGTCGGATTCTTCTTCCTCGTTCCGTTGCAGAAAACGTACGATGTCGCGGATTGTCTCTAACGAACGCCGCAAGTCGAACAGTTCCTGTTCGTCCATGTACATGCCTTCTACCCGTACCCGTTTTAATGACGGACGGACATCGAAGAAAAACTGATCCGGGAAGTTATCTTCTTCTTGTATGATGCGGACAAACTCTGTGACTTGGTTCAGCAGTTCTTCAACAGTTTCAAATTGATCGGAGAAGTTCATTTCCGATACTCTCTCTTCTCCCAACGTACTGAGACATTTGTCCTTTAATAATTGTCTGATCTGGTCGAATCCTATTTTTTGCTCAAAATTCTGGGGATATATCATGTACTGTCTTATTTATCTGTATAACGCTTTAAGTTGAAATGTGCCGCAAAAATACGATTATTTCGCGAAAAAAATGCCGAAACGTTTGCAGATTTGAAAATGATTCGTACCTTTGCAGCGCTTTAAGAGAAAAGCACTATTGAAAAGTAGTTTTGGAGAGGTGGCAGAGTGGTCGATTGCGGCGGTCTTGAAAACCGTTGTACTGCGAGGTACCCGGGGTTCGAATCCCTGTCTCTCCGCAATAAATGCTGATAATCAGTGATTTACAAGAATGGCACCCAATTTTACACCCTAAAAAGTAAAATTGGGTGTTTTTGCTTTATTTAATACTTTGCTCTTTTATTACTTATTTGGCTTTGCACTGTCTTTAGTTGCTTTAACTATTATTTATTGTATAATTTGAAAAGGGGATATTGTGTTGTTGGTGATATTGTTATACTAATATTTATTTGAATCATTTTCTTTCTTTAACTTTTTTAGAGTAGGGAATCTCCCGAATAATTCTGTCTTTTATAATAGTAATACATTCCTTTAGAGCTTGATTTTGTGTTGTTCTGTTTGTATCTTGGTGCTAAACGCATTATTTTTATATTGGATAGGCATTTAGGTTATGAATTGAATATAACTTTGGGCTTTTAAAGTACATTTCATTTTGTCAATGAAATACTAATTAATGGGTATTTTACTGATAAAGAAATTTGTATGATTTTGCATAAATGCATATCGCAAAGATGCATAAACGATTTATTTTATTGTGTTGATCGTGGATTTGTTTACAGCTCTTGTATGTTATACTTTTATTTTCATGCTTTGGGCATAATAATGAAATTGAATGGTTATTTGTAATAAAATACCAATTAATTGGTATTTTATTGTACAGGAAAAATCCTTTAATTTGCAAAAAACTAAATTGTATTAATATGAAAAAAATATTCATTCTTCTGTTCGTTTCCTTAGCATTATTTTCCTGTGAAAAAGAAGAAAATAATAAAATTTTTAAATATCAGTTGCTGCCAAGTGAGAACGTATCTAAACCATTTAGTTGTTTGGGGGAGAAACGTACTATTACTTTTACAATTATTCAAAAAACATTGATAGATGATATTTTAGATTCAGAGGTTCCGATTATTCCCAAGGATGTTTCGATAGAATTTGATAAAACTCTTTTTTCTGATATAGAGACAAAAATAAAGGGTGATCAAGTTGTATTAAATATAACCTCAAATATTAATAAGGAAGATAAAATTTTGAATGTTGATCTACAGATTTCTTACTCTACTATTAATGGTATAAAAGTAGAAAAAATTCCCCTAATTATAGATAAAGGGAAGTTGACATTTGTGTATAAAATCCATTCGGAACAGAATCCTTTTGTTCTACCAGCTGAAGGTGGGAAATTTGAATTGCCTTTTATTTGTAAAAAACAAACATATTTGAATGATCAGTTTATAGAGGAAACTTATTCATCATTAAATGGATTGAGATTTAAAACGATAAGTACTGGTAATGTCTGGTTTCTTACGGTCAGAAAAGACGGAGAAAAAATAGGTTTTTACAAATTCACTTTTGTGGGAGAAGGACCATATAACCAAAAAACAGATCCAGAGTGTTATTTTAACATATATACCCATGATGCAAATTTGATTACAGATAATCCTACGGAAATATTCAGACAGGATTTCATACAACCCCAGACCCCGGGTGAGGATTATTATAAACCTTCTCGATCCTCTTATAAACATGGTACTTTTGATTTTTAACATATTCAGTATTAACCTTAATTATATTAATTATGAAACAGTATGTATATTTGTTGATTTTGCCAATTATGTTTTTAATTTCATGTTCCGATGATACAGTTGAAGAAATGGGTGGCTCTAATCATGTTCTTCTTGAGAGATACCCTCAAGAAGTGATAAATATTTCAATGGATAATCCAGAAAGCTTTGCTTCATTTAATAAAACCTCCGTTACTCGTTCTTCTGAATTATTGAAAGATAGTGTATGGAGTAGTGGAAATGGACATACATTAATTTATGAAACAAATGAACATATACCAACTCAAGGGTTAATGAGGTATATTTATTTAGGTTCAATTCTTCAAGGTGGATCTATTGAAAAGCAGCGCTTTGTTCCTATTGTAAAACCTATGGATCCAATTACAATATCATATTCTTTTCCAGCTCGTTGGGTTACTGATATTATCGCAAAACCGAGCCTTTCAGCACAAAGGCAATCTTTGCAGAATATAATGAATAAAGAAGGCATGACAGGTAAACAGTTGGGGTCTTTTACTTATAATATGAGGCAATTTTCCTATTTTGAAGAGTTAAAACTTGCTTTTGGAGCAAATGTCAACATAGGCGGGCTCCTTAATATTGATGTCAGTCTTGATAAGGGAAAAATAAGAAAGAAAACCGGATTGTTTGCGAAAATAGTACAACGTAATTACACTGTTGACATGGACCTTCCTGCTGATGGAAATATTCTTTTAAATCATGATGATATGGGATCTGTCGGTAAGTATGATCCTATTTATATCAGTTCCATTACTTATGGAAGAATGGCCTTAATTTCGATAGAATCTTCTGAAAGTTATGATAAAGTAAGAATTGCCTTACAAGCTGCCTTACAAGCTAAAGTTGTAAATGGGAAATTATCTTTTAATCTTGAACAAGAAAAGATTCTTAAAGAAGCAGAGGTGAACGTCATGGTGTATAATGGAGAAGGAGAAGGCACTGTTAAAACTGCGAAGGGGTGGAATGAGTTTCAAGATTTTATAATTCAAGGAGGTCGATTTTCTAAAGACCTGCCGGGAGATGCAATTTTTTATACTGCGAGTTATTTATCTGATAACTCTCCCTTCTACTCCAAATTTAAAATCCATTTAGAAAATTGACAATAACTTAGAACCATGAGAATCTTAAGATATACTCTGTTTTTATTTGCTATAGGATTAATTTCATGTGAACAAGAATTTGACAAAAAAGAACAGCAATCTGATTGCTGTTCTTTTCAAAATCTACCTAAGTATCCCGAACAAGTGGTGAATATAAATGTGCATAACTATATTCCTGATATGGGAGATAAGGTTTTATCTTCTCCTTCACATATCCATACAAGAGCTTCAGAAATCATTTCTGAGACATTATGGGATAATGGGTTTGGTAAAACAATTCATGCACAGGCAGATGAGTCGATAGTTTTGGATAATCTGAATCGATATATTTATCCTGGCTCTATCTTGGATGGGGCAAGCGTTGCCAATCAGGATTATAAAACAATCAGTGTCCACTATAAGCCTATAAATGTCTCTGTGTCCTTTCCTGCCCAAAAAGTTACAGGTGTACTTGAAAAGCCATCTTTGTCTTCATGTAGGCAGTTGGTAATGGATTTGATGCATCAGAAAGGTATAGGGCAACAATCAGCTTCCGTACACTTTGATATACACCGTTTTACATCTTATGATGAGCTGAAAATGACTTTTGGATCAAATGCCAATACGAGCTTTTTATTTTGGGGGTCGTCATCTTCCCAACAAGAACATAAGGAACGAATTAGTAAAAGTAGTGGCTTATATATAAGGTTTATTCAGAAATATTTTACGATTGATATGGATATTCCTGAGAAGAGTTTTATTGAAGGTAGTATCAATGCCCAATACTCTCCTGTCTATGTGAGCTCCATAGCTTATGGAAGGGTCGGCATATTAACTCTTGAAACCGATGAAATATACGAGAATGCGGAGTCCATTGTAAAGAAGGCCGTTAATGGCTTTTTATATAACAAAAAAGAATTTCTGACAGTTGAAGAAAAGGGCTTTTTTGATGAGGCCAGAATGAAAGTATATGTAGGGGGAGGAAATGGTGACAGTGGTGTAAAGACCCTTACCGGATTTGACGATTTTATCAAATTTATAAGTGAAGGAGGGCATTTTTCTGCAGAGACACCTGGTAAACCTATATTTTGCAGCTTTGCGTATTTGTCGGATCATTCACCTTATAAAGTTAAATTTAAAATTGATATTGATAGCGATCCTGTATATGCAAGAATTGAATATCGGAATCTAAAAAATGACTCCTATGTGGGTAGATCTTTACAAAGAGAAAAGATAATTGGCGATGTACATCTTGCCTTTTATGCTGATAGAACGGCTAAGATTCCGACAGTTGCTCCAAGATACATTTCTTTTAATATTGTAGAACATAGCAGACATTATTTGAAGGCTCGAATACCAAGAACAGAAAAGGATGATACAACAGTAGAAGAATTTGTTAAGAGTAATAATAGCCGTGGGACTGAATTACAATTAAAACATGATTTGTTGCTCACAGAATTTGTTTGGACGCATAATAACCCAAGAAGAACTCGATATGAACAAAACACTTTCAGATATAGTCTTAGTGAAGGTGGTTTTTACAAAATTCTCCCTGCTATAAATGAGCCAAAGAAGTGGCGATAATTTGAAGTTAGCACTCCTTGTCGAACAAATAAATAAGAGATATGGTATTAAAAGATAAATTGGTTATGAAAAAAGTATGTATGTTACTTCTTTGGTTATTTATATGCAATATTGGGCTGGTATTAGCACAAGGAAGGAGATTCGAATTTGAATTAGGAGCCAATTATCCAATTGGGCTACAAAAGAATGGATATAAAGAAAATCATGTTGGGTTTTATTTAAATGGAATATATAGGTTTTCCACCAATCCGTTAAGTGTAAATCTAAAATTAGGTTATGAAAGTTACACAATTGTACTGAATAATACTTTTAATGGAAGATCTTTATCTCTTATGCCGGCAGCTAATTATCATTTCTTACGGAATGAATCTGTTGATTCCTATGTTGGTTTGGGAACTGGTGTTTCAATTGATAATATAGATGTGGGAGTTTTCAATGAAGGTTATAAGTTGCACTTTGCGGTGGCTCCACAAGTTGGTATTAGATTTATAAACCATATAAATGTATATTTACAGTATTATGTGACACATAAAGATTTTTCCAGGTTGGTATTGGGAGTTGGTTATGTTTTCTGATATTGTCCAAGTGAAGAATAGATTTTTTTATATTTGTTAGATTTAGGGTGTCAATTTGCGTTTAACAGGTGCCAGTAAAGAGTATATTCTTTTACTGGCACTAATAATTTATAGCCTCTCGTTATTAAGTGATTATATTTTCAATCCTTTTCGTTGCTTGTTTTCAACAGGTGTGTTTAGCCTTAACTTTTCTTTAATTTCCTGAAATTTCTTCCTGAACCAATCGAGTATGGGTATTCCGTCAATGCACAGCCTGAATTTTCCTTTCTCCTGCGGGTTCCTCTCCACTGTTGCCGTTGAGTGCTCCGTCCTGAACTTCTCCTTGTACTCCTTTGAATAGAGCCTTCCCTTGAACTCCACGGGTTGCAGGCTGACAATTCGTCTTGTCAGTTCTTCGGTGAAGCCCACTTCCCGGCATTGTTCTGCTATGGGCATCAGTTCCTTTACAATAGGAAAGTAGGTGTCTATCAGTTCCAGCCGATTGTCGTATTCTGCGATTTTCTGCCGGTAGCTCCAGTCAACTCTGTTTATCTCGCTGCTGTGACGGTTTTCCATTTTTGTCTGCTCCCTCTGTTCGGCTTGCACCTGCTTTTGCAGATTCACAATGTTCCGTTTCAAATTTTCATTCTCCTCTTCCAGCCTCTTAACCTTGCTGCCTCCGAAAAGTGAGCTCACCCCGTCCGCTATGGCTGTGGTGGCGTTCACCGCCGCCCCCTTCATTTTCTGCACGTTGATTTCCCCCTTTACCTGCTTCAGTTTTTTCATTGCTTCCTCTTCCAGCCCCAGCAGGTTTTCTATGTTCTCTTGCAGGCTGTCCTGCTGCTCCACCAGCTGCTTGTAGTATTGCATGGTGGAAATATGCTTTGCCAATGAGCCGTCCACGCCTCTCTGCAAGCCGTACTTGTTCATGGCTTGGGCATAAGTGTCCTGATAGTGTTTTAGCCTGTGCCTTGCCATTACATCATCTGCGCAGAGTCTCACGTCCTGCGGGTTCTTCTTTCTGTACTTTTTTTTCCCGTTCTGTTCTTCCTGTCCGGCTTTCCTTCGCTCTCCGGTCACTATCGGTATGACTGTGGCGTGTATGTGTGGTGTCTTCTCGTCCATGTGCAGTACTGCCGATACGAGGTTCTGCTCCCCGTATGTTTCCCGGATCCATTTCAGACTGTCGTTACACCAGTCTTCAATCCGTCCTTCCGCTTCCATTTGCTTCATGTCCTTGTTACTTCCGGTAAGGAGTATCCGGATTGCCTTCACCTGATTGGCGCTCACCTTGCGTCTGATGCCTGCCGTTTCTATCCGGTGGGCTATCGCCTGCGTGCGGTTCCTCACCCCTTCGGGAAACTGTACGAGCTCCCGGTTCAGGTGTGTGCGCGTTCTGTCCGCATTCTTCGGGTGAACGGTGCGCTCTATGTGTGCGGACATCCTGCTGTCCGTCCCTTTTGCCTTTTCCAGATGCAAAACTGCATATCCCATAACTGTCAATAATTTCAGGTTAATACTTCCCCTGCCTTGCTTTTATGCCGCATGGCAGACGGGGTTTCCAAAGGGGCGGCGCCCCTATGGCTCGTTGGGGCTTTTTTAGCAATGTGTGCATTGCGTTAAGAAAAAGCCCTAATGAGCTATGGCTTTTTTCAAAGCCTTCCGGTGGCTCTACGGTTACATCCTGATACCTTTGTTTTTCTTTTTCAGTTGCTCTGCCTGCCGTTGTCCTTTCTCCGGCTCCGGTCTCTGCTGCTGATGTTCGGCTTGTCCGTTTTGCTTACTCCGCAGGCAGTCGTTCAGGTCGTTGTAGCCTCCGTATATGTGCGACGCGTCCCGGACGCGCAGCCCGTATTCCTCCCGTAGTTCCTGAACAGCTTCCATTCCCGCTTTGTCGTTGTCGAGGAAACAGTGGATGCACCCGTAACCGCCCAATGGTCGGATTGCCTTGGAGAGGTTGGAAGTCGAGTTCAGTACGATGTAGTCCTGCCCGTCAAGTTCGGGACGGTCGGGACACCTTTCCAGCCGCAGGGTGAGGAAAGAGAGGTAGTCCATGAATCCCTCGAAGATGTAGCATGCCTCCTTCGGCTCCGATTGCCGTATATGGGTGATGTCCTTCGGTGCTATGCATCCCTTGAAATGCTTGTTGCGTATCTCGTATCCTCCCGAACGGTTGGGGAAGCCTATAGCATAGTATGGGGTTTCCCCGGTCAGATAGCGGACCTCCCTGCATTCTCTTTTTGCCAATTCCGTATTTATTCCCCTTTGCCGCAGGTAGGCATACAGGGCGGGAGAGGAGAGCGGTACTACCTCCAACTGCCGGAAACTCGGCTTTGACAAGGGTTGCTTGCCAAAAGAGAAAGAGGCCGGGCGCACGTTTTGTGCCTGCTCCTTTATCCTTTCCAAGAGGTAGGGCAGACTGTCGGATGCGTATAGCTCCTGTGCCAGTGCGATGATATTACCACCTTTGCCTGCGCCAAAATCATACCATAGGTTGCGTTCGGTGTTCACCTTGAAGGAGGGTTCCTGTTCGTCCCTGAACGGTGAGTTGTACCATAGACTACCACCCTGTTGCCTTACCGGACTGTATCCAAGACTGTGCAGATATTCCTCTATGCGTATCTGCTTCGCTTCATTCATGTTCATCATATTTCTGTTTTAAGTAGATATTGTTTTTGGGGTTTTCGCCCGTACCCTTTCATGTGTAACGGGCTGCATCCGCTTTACTTTACTTTGCTATATATATGCCCCCAGACTAAAGTAAAGCGGTTTCCGGTCTGTGCCGTCATGGTGGAGGCCGGGTATGAGACCATACCCTTTTTTCGTACTGTCATACCGTTGTTCTTGTCAAGTGTGAATATTATTTTTTCTTTTCGCCCGTATCTTTTTGTATATTACGGGCTATATCCACTTTACTTTACTTCCGTATATATATGGTACGGGACTAAAGTAAAGTGGTTCCCATACAATACCGCTAATAGTGAAAATCGGTTTTGAAGGTGTATTTCCTGCCGTTCTCCTGTACTATCATCCGTTTGTTTTTCAGTACTGTAATGAGGTCTGTCAGCCTGTTTCCCCCAAGCATGACACCGACAGAGGCGTAGGTTTTCCTCAATTCTTCCGCAAGCTCCTTGTAGCCGTATTCATCTTTGAGTGTGAATGCCGCTTCCAGTGCGATGCGGTGCTGCTTCTCTGTGATGTCCTTGTAGGGGTCGAACTTCTCCCTTTTCCCTTTTCCCGGATCCTTGTGTTTGAACAGGTATTCGTCCTGCAGTTCGGGCAATGCCTCCTCGTTGATGCGGAATGCGAACGGTTCGAAGTTCATCGCCCTGATATGTGCTGCCTTGACCGTACTGATGTCGGGGTCCTTTTCGTCCTTCTCCACTTGCAGCACTGTTTCGGCCTTGTTGCTAAGCTCCGTTCCGATGTGTCCCCTTGCGTTCTCGTCCCCCTTGTTCTGATGCAGTATGGTGTGTATGTGTATGTGTCTTTCCCCCGTCCATGTCATCAGCAGGGAGATTACCTTCGTGGACTCGCTGGGACTGTTGATGTCGTACACCATATCCCGTATTCCGTCAATGACTACCAGCCCTACATTTTCGGTGCGGTAAATAGCCTCCCTCACGATTGCTATTCGTTCCTCGGGCGTGTACTTCCTTAGGACAAGGAATTCAAGGTCTTTATGGTTCCTGCCTGTCGGCAGTCCCGCCATGCGCAATATTCTTTTTGCCACTTTCGCACAGTGGTAGGAACTTTGTTCGGTATCCACATAGAGTATTTTCCTCCTGTTTTCGGGCAGTTCCGCCGTGTAGCTTAGCACTGTCCCGTTTTTCAGTGCAGCCGCCACGATTGCGGAAACATTGAAGGTTTTCTTGCTCTTTGCTTTTCCGATTGATGCGCTGAAGTTCCCCAGCGTGCCTATGACGGAACCGTGTACTTTCAGTATTTCGGGTGCCCTCTCGTAGTCTTCCGAAAGGTCGAGCCGTGAGGCTTGCCACAGTATCACCGCCGCTTCGGGCGTGACTTCTTTTCTTTCTCTGTACTCCATGTCCGTACCTCCTTATCTGCGTCCCCCGCTTTTGTGTCCTGCCAGTTCGAGTGCCATGTCCGCATCTACGATGATTTTGCGTCCTATCTGCGTAATGGCTCTGTCTATCTTCCCGCTTTTTTTGATGCGGTTTGCTGTGGGCATACTGCACCCGAACAGGCGTGCTATGCCGCCTATCCCGTACACGTATTTCTTTTCCGTATCGGCTGCGGGCTGTGCTGCTCTCGCTTCCCTTTCCTGTAAGGCGTGTCGGTTCAGTAATATGAATTCTTCTCCCGTCATCTGCCATACGGGCTTTGATAAAAGTTCTCTGATTTCCATGTTGGAATGAATTTAACGTTTGTACTGTAAGCCCTGCGCACGGGCTTTTTTTGTTTCGTTCGAACAGTGCAAAGTTAATCCCGGATACGGGTGGTAAGGATGTGGATAGCGTGAATGGAGTATCACGCTATCTCACTAAATATCAGAAGATAATAAAGAGTGGTGAAAAATATTTCGGGTGGTAAAAGTGGTTGTTTCGTGGAATGTCGTGGCGTATCGCTAACTATCGGAATATTGACTGCATTTCCTTCGCAAATATCTGATTGCTGTCACTGGGTAAATCGGTCCGGGGTACGGGTGCCTTGTATTTGGACTTGTAATATTTTATATCTATCTCCAGCAGTTTCATGATTTCCTCCTTCCATTTTTCTCTGTCGGGTTTGGAAAGTGTTTCTCCCATGAGAAATATCAGGTAGCATACACGTGCCTTTTCATCCTTTCTCACCTTTAATCTGCTCGCGCACGGTTGCAAGTTCATGTTGGCGTAGAAGTCCAGTTCATTGATCTCCTCGAACTGCTCTCCGTTGCATGTCTCGTGAATGGCCGACAGGAGTTTCATGGGGAAATAGACCGGGCTTTTTTTTGATATGGTGTCGGATGCGGAACTTTCTTTTTCTTCCTCTCCTTTTTTCTTTTGGCCGGTCATGTATTTATCAAGAATTGCCAGCAGCGATCCGTCCAGCCTGTATATGTCTCCGCAGTGGTTTTTCAGGTATTGCAGGGCTTCCTGCCTTGCCTGTTTCTTCTTTGCGTATAGTTCATCCAGTTTGGCTTTCTCCCTGTCGTATTCCTGCTTGCACCGTTCGTACCTCTTTTCCAAAAGCTCCTCTTCCTGACGGTCGTGTTCCCTGAAACCGACTGCCTCCAAAGAGCCGTTAGCTTCCATAAGTTCCCGGTAATATTCGTTTGTGATTTGCATTTGTCTTTCGATGTCCCGGTCATGACATCTTTCATGCTGCCGGCAGATATGTTCAATATCGAGACGGTCGAAAAACTCCTTGCAGGTATTATACATTGAGATATTGTTTTCAATCTCCCGTTTCAGACTGTTCAGCAATATAGAAAAGTGCGTACCCTCCGTTTCAAGCATGAGGCTGATAAGTGCCTTTTCAAAGGTCTGTGTGTCTTCATACTCTTTGTAAAAGTCATGAATAAACTTCTGCTTCTCAAAAGAGAGGCCGTCACCGGATGTTATTTCCGTATATGTCTTGTTGAGTTTCCCGTAGCGGGGTATCATTGAGGTTATTCTTTCTTCCATGCTATTGTTGTGTTTACAGTTGGTTGAATTTGTTCATCGCATTGGCCTTGATGTCATCGGCAACGTCTATGTATGGTTTCATCGCCTTGTAGTCGCTGTGTCCCGTCCACTTCATCACTACTTGTGCGGGAATACCCAATGCCAAAGCGTTGCAGATGAATGTCCGTCTTCCGGCATGGGTTCCCAGCAGGGCGTATTTGGGTGTGACGGTGTCTATACGTTCATTTCCCTTGTAGTAAGTTTCCCTTACCGGGTCGTTGATTTCCGCAAGTTCCCCCAGTTCTTTCAAATAATCGTTCATCTTTTGGTTGCTGATGACCGGAAGTGCCTTGTGATCTTCAAAGTGTACGCTTTTGTATTTTTCCAGTATCGCCTTGCTGTGGTTGTTTAACTTTATGATAAGGCTGTCCGCTGTCTTTACGGTTGTCACTTCTATATGGTCGGGCTTGATGTCGCTCCGTTTGAGGTTGTACACGTCCGAATAGCGCAGCCCGCTGAAACAGCAGAACAGAAAAACGTCCCTTACCCGTTCGAGATACTGCTTGGTTTGGGGTATCTTGTAGTCTTTCAGTCTGTTCAGTTCCTCCCATGTGAGGAATATCACTTTTTTGGGTGTGTTTTTCAGCTTGGGCTTGAAGCTGTCATAAGCCATGTTCTGATTGTGCCCTTTCTTGAAACTCCACCGCAGGAACCATTTCAGGAAGGCTATCTGCTTGCCTATGGTGCTGTTGCGCATATCTTTCTTGTTACGCAGGAAGTCCACATAGTCATTCAGACCGTTCTCGGTGAACGTATCAAAGGAAAGTTCATCCCTGAACTCTTTCAGGTGGTTCTTTACCGCAGCGAATTTTTCGTAGGTTGCGTCTGTCCAGTCGTTCTGTTTCCCGCATTCCCTTACAAACTCCTCGAACGCCTCCCAAAAGCTGATTTTAGGTCCTTCGGCTGTTTCCTGCTCTGTGACTGGTTCATCCTTCATCCTTGCATTGAAGCTGTCCTTTATCTGTGCAGGTGTGGGTAGTACGTTCTGTACTTCAAACTCTTTGAAGATGTTCTGTATCTCCGTGTACTGTCTTAGCAGGTCTGCATTGATTTCGGATGCGCTTAGCTTCAGTTTGTTTGTGCATCCGTTCTTTACCCTTTGTTTGTCCGTATCCCATTTGGTAGCGTCAATGCGGTAGCCCGTTGTAAACTCTATACGCTGGCTTGCGAATATCACACGCATACGGATAGGCACATTCTCTGTGATTGGCACACCGTTTTTCTTCCGGCTTTCCAGTGCGAAAATGATGTTTCTTTTGATATTCATAATTGGGTGTGTTTGAAAATTGACACCCAAAAATACACCCAAGAAGTGAGATATGCAAAGATATTAAGAGATATTTTATTTTCTGTTTACTTTGTAATAACTTGGTAATTAACAAGATATTACGAGTTTGTGATATTGTTTGAAATGATAGGTGATAGAACCTGTCTCTCCGCAAACTTATCGAATGGTAAGTGGATAAAAAGCCTACAAGTTCACAACTTGTAGGCTTTTTACTATTTATACTTTTTATTTCCAGAACACCTGAGTGAATAAAAAGGTATGATAATGCTACCATTTTATAATCAGACATTGCCGTATTGATGGAAATTATATTATTTTGACCGGTAGAAAATAAGCTATGAGACTCACAGACCCTAAATGCAAATACATTTTTGCCTTCATTCTTTTATTGGGGGTCTTCTTATGTGGGTATAATTCCAAACAGTGGTATGTCACAAATCATCGGATTAAAAAAAACATTTCTCTTATTTATTCTTGTTCAAAAGATAAAATCGGGCATGGACGCTTTGAAGAACTTGTAAAACAAGAGTTTAAAGCGCAGGGTATAGAGCCTGTGTTTGATGAATTTTACCTTGATTGTGACCGTTTCGACCAGAAAGTCGAAATGGAACATATAGGTAATTATCTTGAAATTCTGAAAACTAAGCCGATAGATCTTATTTTAGCGGTAGGGGACCAAGCTGCTTTTTCTTTGTTATCGACCCGTCATCGCCTTCTCTATTCTATTCCTGTGGTAGCCTGCAACGTGCATTTCCCTGATGAAAATCTTATAAAAGAGTATGAATCCAGAAAGGTATATGTGTTGAGAGATGCTCCGGACTTTAAACGCAATATGGATTTTATAAAGTCTTTGCAACCCCATGTAAATATGGAGATTGTTTATAATATTGATTTAACTGCTCTTGGGCATAAATCTTTTGACTTGCTGAATCGGGTTATCGACAGAAAGAATGTGCAGATTTGGGGGCATAAGTCAGCGTTTTCTATGGAGTATGAATACAAGGAAATGAGAGAAATGATAGAGTATTACAGTCTGATGCCTGCTGTCGCAAATCATAAATCAGAAAAGGAGGAACTGACTGTGAGCCTCTGCCCTTTCCGGTACATAAAAGGTGCTTCTTTGCTTGTTATGATGGAAAATTCGAAATCTGAGCAAGAGAGGAAGGCATTCTTACTTGATAAATTTGATCTGGTATCGCTTCCGATAGTAAATGCTCTGAATATACCTTCTTTCAGTTGTGTACGCGAGGGATTTGGAGATGGGAGTAAAATTGTAGGTGGTTATATGGCTACTGAAGAGATCTCTGCACAAGCTGTTACCGGTTTATCCGTCCGGCTAATGAATAAAGAGAAAATAGGTATGCCTAAGATAAGGGATCTGGAGAAAGAGTATGTGCTGGATTGGAGTGTCTTTTCGTCCTATAATGGTTATGATATTGGAAATGTGGCAAAGGATGTGCGTATTATTAATTATCCGTTCTATGACCATTACCGAAAGGAGGTTTATTTATTGGGTGTGCTATTTATTCTTGCATTCATTTTCATATCAATCAGCCTGTTGCGTACACGCCGACGTTCTCTGATAGAACGTAAGAACTTACAAATATTGGAAGAAGCACACAAACGGTTGACTCTTTCTGCCGACGGAGGGCAGATTTCATTATGGAATATGCAGGGAGATGACATTGAGTTTGATGATAATTATACGCGTCTGACAGGTATGGGAAAAAGAAGGGTTAAGAGAAGCACCTTTTTAGAGTATGTACATCCCGATGATTCTCAGTTATTGAGTTCTTTTTATGGAGCACTTTACAAATCTCCGGGCATGCAAATACAACGGGCACGTTTTTGTTTTGATGAAACGGAAGAATATCAATGGTACGAATTGCGCTGCCGGAGTCTGAAAGATGTAGAAGGCGAGATGATGCTGGCAGGTATCATGCAGAATATTCAGGAGGCGGTAGAACGTGAGCATCAGTTGATTCTGGCTAAACAAATGGCTGAGAAAGCTGAATTGAAACAATCTTTCCTTAATAATATGAGTCATGAAATTCGTACCCCGCTCAATGCAATTGTCGGATTTACGAATGTGTTGATAGGCGAAGGTTCCGAAGAGATAGATCCGGATGAAAAGGCAAGTATGCTTGATATCATCAATCATAATAATGAATTGCTTTTGAAGCTTATTAATGATGTGCTGGAAATATCCCGTCTGGACTCCGGAAGTCTGGATTTCGAAATAAAGGAATGGGATATGACAGAGATTATGAAAGAGATTTATCTGACGTATCAGCCGTTAATTCAGCCTTCCTTGCAGTTTCATCTTGAATTGGGTAATCCGGTTCCTTTACTTGTGCATATTGATCGTTTCCGTTTTACTCAGGTTATCTCCAACTTTTTGAATAATGCAAATAAGTTTACTCAAAATGGTCATATAACATTGGGATGCAAAGTGGACGAAGAACATCATGAAGTTTGTATATATGTAAAAGATACCGGTAAGGGAATCGATGAAAAGGAACTTATGATGATTTTTGACCGTTTTTATAAAACAGACGAATTTGAACAGGGAAGCGGTCTCGGACTTGCTATTTCTAAAGTTATTATCGAGCGATTGTCAGGGCGTATAGAAGTGCATTCAGAGAAGGGGAAAGGCAGCTGTTTTGCAGTGATTTTATCATTGGTGGATGTACGGAAGGATCATTTGGATGAGCTTTTATAAAGTGTCGTGGCGGGTGATCCGCTTGATCTGATTCAGCGGGGTCGGTTTCATGATAGTGTCCCCCCTGTACTTACATAAAAATCCCCCTCTGTCCTTTGAGGCAGAGAGGGATTTCAACTTATTATTTTCTCAATGTTTATTTACGGAAAGGCGGTTTTACTACCACAGCTTTCAGCTTACGGCCACGCATATCGATGCATATCTCCGTACTGACCTTGCTATATTCAGGCTTTACATATCCCATGCCAATACCGATTTTACGGGTTGGAGACATTGTGCCTGAAGTCACAATCCCGATCTTATCACCTTCAGCTGTTACCAGTTCGTAACCATGTCGGGGAATACCACGGTCGATCATTTCAAAACCTACCAGTTTGCGGACTGTGCCCTCAGCCTTCTGTTTTTCAAGCATTGGGCGATTTGTAAAGTTCTTGCCATCCACGAATTTAGTAATCCAACCAAGTCCGGCTTCAATAGGAGAGGTAGTGTCATCCAGATCATTGCCATACAGGCAAAATCCCATTTCAAGTCGAAGTGTGTCACGTGCGCCAAGTCCTATCGGCTTAATGCCAAACTCGGCTCCTGCTTCGAAAACGGCATTCCAGATCTTTATGGCAGCATCAGGATAGAAATAAAGTTCAAATCCACCGGCTCCGGTATATCCCGTGTTAGAAATAATCACATTTTTCTCACCGGCAAACTCACCAACCTTAAATGTATAATAAGGAATATCGGAAAGGTTGATGTCTGTCAACTTTTGCAGAGCTTGAATAGCTTTCGGACCTTGTACGGCGAGTTGCGCCATATTATCAGAAGAATTTTCCAGTTCGGCTCCTTCTGTATTGTGAGAGACGCACCAATTCCAGTCTTTCTCTATGTTTGAAGCGTTGACAACCAATAAATACTTTTCCGGTTCATATTGATAGACCAGCAGGTCATCAACAATACCGCCGTCTTCATTCGGAAAACAGGTATATTGAATTTTGCCCGGCACCAAAGCTGCCACGTTATTTGAGGTCACTTTCTGCAAAAAAGCCAATGCATGAGGCCCTTTCACCCAAAATTCACCCATGTGGGAGACATCGAAAACACCGACACTATTACAGACAGTAAGGTGTTCGTCAATGATACCGGTGTATTCAATAGGCATGTTATATCCTGCAAACTCGTGCATCTTAGCACCAAGTGCGATATGTTTCTCGGTAAATGGAGTGGTTTTCATGAAATGAGAATTTAAGAATTATATAAATAATGATTATTTAGAAGCTACAAGTTCAGCAATCTTCACAATGACTTTCATTGCCTTTTCCATGTTCTGGATCGGAACAAATTCATAGCGGCCATGGAAGTTCAGCCCACCTGCAAAGATGTTAGGACAGGGTAAACCTTTGAATGACAATTGGGCTCCATCCGTTCCTCCACGAATTGGTTTCACATTCGGCTTCACGCCTACAGCCTCCATTGCGGCAAAAGCAGTATCGATAATATGCATCACAGGCTCAATCTTTTCTCGCATATTATAGTATTGGTCACGCAACTCAAGAGTGGCGGTACCTTTACCAAACTCTGCGTTGATCTTGTTTACCAGATGCTCTATTTCTTTCTTGCGATCTTCAAATTTATTGCGATCATGGTCACGAATGATATAGGATACAGTACTCTGCTCTACATCCCCCTGGATACCGATAAGATGATAGAATCCTTCGTATCCGGAAGTATGTTCCGGAGTTTCATGCCGGGGAAGCATGGTGATGAATTGATTGGCTATGCGGATAGAGTTAATCATTTTATGTTTCGCATATCCCGGATGTACATTACGTCCCTTAAAAATGATTTTGGCAGCAGCGGCATTAAAGTTTTCAAACTCCAATTCCCCGACTTCTCCTCCATCCATCGTATAAGCCCATTCACATCCGAATTTCTGAACATCAAACTTATGGGCACCTTCACCTATTTCTTCATCCGGATTGAAACCGATCCGGATTTTGCCATGTTTAATTTCGGGATGTTCTTGCAGATAGACAACGGCTGATACAATCTCGGCAATACCTGCTTTGTCGTCTGCTCCTAATAAGGTTTTACCATTGGTGACAATCAGATCTTCTTCTTTGTGATCAAGCAATTCGGGAAATTGAGCCGGTGAAAGCACAATGTTTTCTTCGGTACAGAGTACAATATCCGAACCATCATATTTTTCTACAATGCGTGGAGTTACATTTTTTCCACTCATGTCGGGACTCGTATCCATATGTGCTATGAAACCGATAACAGGTACTTCCTTGTCTGTATTGGCCGGCAATGTTGCAAAAAGATAACCGTTTTCATCCAATGTTATATCTTCTAACCCCAAAGACTCTAATTCGGACTTTAGATATTCGGCAAATACCATCTGTCCCGGAGTACTGGGAGTAAGTCTTGTCAGTTCGTCCGACTGTGTGTCAAAGCTTACATACTTTAAAAAACGTTCTACTAAATTCATATCATTAAGAATTAATAATTTGCTAATCTATTATTTTTCACGCCTGTAAAGGTAAAAAAAGAGCCGTGAACTGCCAAGCAATTCACGGCTCTTTTTTAATACATTATTCTATATTTAGTCACTAATAGCTACTTAGAAACAGCTGGAGCCATCGAAACAATGGGTGCAGACCTTACATTTTGGCAGTCCGATAGCTTCAATTAGTGTTTCAATCGTATTGAATTTGAGGGAAGAAAGTCCAAAACGCTCAGCAATAATACTTACCATTTTTTCATATTCCGGTGAACCGGTAGTAGCATATTTATCCAGGTTTTTATTTTTATCTCCTTCCAAGTCCTTTATTATTTGTCTGGTGATCAGTTCCATATCTGATTTTGAAGCAGTAAACCCAATAAAGGGACAGCCATAAATCAGCGGTGGACATCCAATACGCATATGTACTTCTTTTGCACCATAATCAAAAAGTATTTTCACATTATCGCGCAACTGCGTACCGCGTACAATGGAGTCGTCACAAAAGATGATACGCTTGTCCTGAAGCATTGCACGGTTAGGTATTAATTTCATCTTTGCCACCAGAGAACGTAATTCCTGCTTACTCGGAGTAAAACTACGAGGCCAGGTGGGAGTATATTTAGTAATGGCTCTATGATAAGGAATCCCTTTCCCTTCTGCATAACCTAACGCCTGTCCAATACCCGAATCCGGGATTCCACAAACGCAATCGGCGTCAAAATTATCTTGTTCTCCCATTTTCATTCCGCTCGTGAAACGCACCTCCTCTACATTACGGCCTTCATAGCATGAATTGGGAAAGCCGTAATATACCCAAAGGAATGAACAAATCTGCATTTTATCGTTAGGCTTACGGAGTTGTTCTAAACGGTCGGCGTGCATACGGACAATCTCACCGGGACCCAAATAACGTTCTATTTCAAAATCAAGATTCGGAAAACTGTTGGATTCACTGGTAGCAGCATAAGCCCCCTCTTTTTTACCGATAATTATAGGAGTACGTCCCCATTTGTCACGTGCGGCAATCACTCCATCTTCTGTTAACAGAAGCATGGAACACGATCCCTTGATATGGTTATATACGTTTTCAATCCCTTCAACGAAGTTTTTTCCTTGAATAATCAATAAAGCAATAAGTTCAGTCTGATTGGTGTTACCCGAACTAAGTTCGGCGAAATGCATGTTTTGTGAGAGTAGTTCCTCTTCAAGTTCTTTGAGGTTGGTGATCTTTGCGACTGTAACAATGGCGAATCTGCCAAGATGTGAATTGATAATAATGGGTTGTGCGTCTGTATCACTGATAATGCCTATACCGGCATTTCCTTTAAATTTATCAAGTTCCTCCTCAAACTTAGTCCGGAAATATGAACTTTGTAAATTGTGGATCGAACGGATAAATCCTTGTTCTTCACTATATGTCGCCAGTCCTCCCCGTTTTGTTCCCAGGTGTGAGTTATAGTCTGTGCCGTAGAATAAATCGGTCACACAGCTCGTTTTCGAGACTGTTCCGAAAAAACCTCCCATATGATTCTTTTTTGATGTTGTTTTTAAAAAGATGGCGCAAAAGTACAAAAAAGATTCGTGTTGGCATAGGTTTCTATAAGAAATCAGTTTTTCAGGCGATCCTCCAGAAACGCCTGTAAAATACGGGCATGATTATAAACCGGTTCCTTAGAAGCATATAAAAGAGTGACTGTTTTATAAGGATGTATCCGGACTAAAAAATCAGCTACTTTATCGGAGGTTTCAAGCTCTTTCCGGTACATTGCCGCAAATTCTTCCCAATGTCCTGGGATATCTCCGTGAAACCATTTTCTCAAATCGGAAGAGGGAGTCAGTTCCTTCGCCCAATAATCATACTTTAAATATTCTTTTTTCATTCCACGAGGCCAAAGCCGGTCAACCAGTACACGATAGCCATCCTGTTCCGAAGGATCTTCATATACACGTTTAATTCTTATCTGATTCATATCAATGATCTTTTGATTATAATAACTTAATAGAAATAGAAAAAGTTTATGGAAGAAAGGACAAATCATCATACCTTAAGAAAATGTGAGTTTTAAAATATAAACATTGTAAGTGCATCGTTCTTCAAGTGGAGATTGATAAGAGAAGTTATGAAAGATGAAAATCGGAACATAAGGAATTAACAAACCATTCATTTTGTTTGTAGAGCTTCATATTGGTATTATACCTATTTAATTATTATAATCTGCTGAGAAACAATTTTATGTGAATAGCTCTGCAAAGCGATCTAAACGCTCTTTTTCTATTCCAATTATAAATACCTATTTTACAAAGGTTTGCATTTAATTCAAAAATTACTTCCCAGAAATAGGCTTGCGGAAATTTGCAAGCTACAAAAATAAATTATATTTTTGCGGATGTTTTTGCAAAACCGGTTTACATGAATCGGATCGATAAAACAATTATTGGCGAATAATTAACTATTAATGTTTAACCAAACCAATTTAAAATTTAGAAAAAATGAAGAAAAGTATTATTATGTTTGCATTAGCAGCATTGATGAGCACAAGCGTTTTCGCTCAAAACAATGATGCAGAACGCCTTCCGGGGTACAAAACAACTTTCGAAGGTAATGGATTTTGGAATAATTGGTATATGTCTTTAAACTTTGGTGCGCAGTCTCTCTTCGCTGAAAACTCTAAAGATGCAAAATTCAGAAACACTATAACTTTTATGCCGACTCTTTCGGTAGGTAAATGGTTCAACCCTTATTGGGGAGTTCGTTTGCAGGGTACAGGTGGCTCATTGCATGGATTTACATCTGGAGCTAATTCAATGTTACATTATCAATATGGTGCCGTTCATGCAGACTTTATGTTTGGACTGATCAATTTCTTCGCTCCTTATAAAGAAAATCGTCGTTTTGACATCGTTCCTTTTGCAGGTATCGGTGGAGCATTCATCCGCAAAGGTGACCAGTCATTTACAATCAATGCAGGTATTCAGGCACGCTACCGTATTTCAAAGCGTTTCGATATCAATGTTGAATACCAGGGAGCTATTTTAGACGACGATATGGTAGTTCGCGGCGGTTTCCCGAACGATGGAATCAGTGGGCTGACAGCCGGCGTTACTTTCCGTTTCGGAAAAACCGGTTTCAAGAAAGGTTACTCTTCACGTCAGTACAATGCAATTAAGAGCAACTATTCTGACTTAGAGGCAAACTATACTTCTTTGAAAAAAGAAAATGCTGCACAACAAGCCGAAATTGCTGAGTTGAAAGCACGTAAGCCGGAGGTTATCAAAGAAGAAACCGTAATCGATAATTCAGAAATCAAGGCTCTCCCAAGTACTATCACTTTCCCGTTCAACAGCAGTAAAATTGAACTCTCACAGGAAGTAAGTATCTTCAATATTGCTGAATTCTTAAAAGCAAATCCTGAAATCCGTGTTCGTCTGACTGGTTACGCCGACAAACGTGGTTCGGAACAAGCTAACAGAATTGTTTCTGAAAGACGTGCCAATGCAGTGACAGAGGTATTTGTCAATAAGTACGGAATTGCTAAAGATCGTATCACTACAGAATTCAAAGGTACCAGCACTAAATTTGAAAATGATGACTGGAACCGTGCAGTAGTTGTGGAATTGATTAAGTAATAACAATTATACTACCTTTTTTAAGAATGAGGGTGTCCGAAAAGGGTACCCTCTAACTTTTTTCTTTTTTTGTGATTTATCCAACAACTTATAAAAATGCCCCTCATGAAACTCAATTTTCTCCCTTTATCAGTCTTATAATCCTTT
>NZ_JAHKNF010000006.1:0-382472 GCF_018860125.1 Bacteroides sp. HF-4919 | reverse complement strand
TTTTTACTAAGTTCAATATCATTGTGTAATACGCACATTATAAGCATTTTAGTATATACTACAGTTCTGCAAAGACTTTGCAGATTTCGTATATCGGTATGCAGACTGCTGAGGTAGCAATTGCACCTAATATTAAAGTGATATTAAAGACTGACTCTAAGGCACTTGATGAAGTGGTAGTAGTAGCTTATGGAACACAAAGTGCACGTACTGTGACTGCATCTGTGTCTTCTGTAAAGGCAGATGCTTTGAAAGATGTACCGAGCGTAAGTTTTGATCAGATGCTTCAAGGGCGTGCATCGGGTGTCAGTATCACTACTCCGTCGGCCGGTGTAGGACAGGCTCCGATTGTGAGAGTGCGTGGTGTGAACTCAATCACTTCCGGAACTTCTCCTTTATATGTAGTCGATGGTGTGCCCATTGAATCGGGTAACCTTTCTTATTTGGCTAATGCCAATGCATTGGCCGATATTAATCCTGCTGATATTGTGTCTATGGATGTTTTGAAAGATGCGGCTGCGGCTGCATTGTATGGTTCGCGTGCTGCGAATGGGGTTATTTTGATTACTACTAAACAAGGTCAAAGTGGTAAAGTCAAAGTGAGCTATGATGGTTTTGTGGGTTTCTCAAATGCGACAGATTTTTATGAAATGATGAATGCCCAGGAATACGTGGACTTTAAGAATTTGGCTGTAAAGAACCGTTATGGGACGGATGAATTGTCACTGACTGCCGGTTATGTTTCTCCTTATGGTAACAAAGCATTCAATATGATGAAAGATGCCAATGGCAACTATGTAGATACAGATTGGAAAGATGCTGCATTCCAGAACGGATTGTCACAAAGTCATTCTGTTGCCGTAAGTGGCGGATCGGATAAAGTGCGGTATTATTTGTCTGGTAACTATACAACTCAGGAGGGGATTGTAAAAGGCGACAAGTATGACCGTTTAGGGGTGAAGGCTAACATTAACGTACAGGCTACTGACTGGTTAAAAGTAGGAATGAACACCAACGTAACAACCGGGACAACTTCTTATGTAGATGCTGCCCGTAGAGGTTCTAACTTTGCCGTTGGAGGGTTCCCGCGTCTGGCATTGATCAATGCCCCTAATTTACCGATGTACAATGAAGATGGTACTCCTTATTATTTAGCTCAAGGTCTGGGTTATGGAGGAAATACTGTGTTTAGTACTTTTTCTAATCCGGCGGCTATTTTATCTTTAGGCAATGGTTTGAGTTCTGATGTAACCCGTTTCATTGGTGTATTTTATGCAGAGGCAACTCCGGTTAAGGGATTGTCATTGAAAACCCAATATGGTGTGGATTATGCCCGTATCGAGGAACAGCGTTTCTGGTCTCCATTGCATGGAGATGGTGTGAACAGTAAAGGTCTGGCAAATGCTTATAACACCAAAAATAACAGATGGACCTGGACAAATACGGCAACTTATAGCTTTTCTTTGGGACAGAATAATTTTAATTTGTTAGCCGGTACGGAGGCATCCGAGAGAAATAACTCTCGTTGGACTGCACAGCGTAAAGATTTACAGGATGATAAATTCATTGTATTTCAGGGACCTTTTGGTTCGGCAACTGCCGGTGGTAGCTTGTCCAACAATACCATGGTCTCTTATTTCGGACGTATCAACTATGATTACGCTTCTAAATACATCGTGTCTCTTAACTACCGTCGCGATGGTTATTCTGCTTTGAGTGAGAAGAATCGTTGGGGTAACTTCGGAGGAGTTTCTGCTGCATGGCGTGTCTCTGAAGAAGCTTTCTTCCAGCCTTTACGCAACGTGGTTGATGACTTGAAAATAAAGGGAAGCTATGGTGTGGTTGGTAACACCGATATTTACGATTATGCTTCAAAGTCATTTTATTCAAGTTATAATTATGGTATAAATGGTACATATGGTTTGGCTCAGATTGCTGACCCGAACTTGAAATGGGAGTCTTCGGAGAAATATAGCATTGGCTTCAATGCCCGATTGCTGAATAGGATCAATGTAGACTTTGACTACTATTATACGAAGTCTTCCGACTTGATTCTGGATGTGCCCCAATCACCTTCTAAAGGTATCCCGGGCAATATAATTACCACTAATGCCGGAAAGATGAGGAACAGCGGTATTGAATTGACCGTTTCTGCCGATGTGATAAAGAACAGTGATTTTACTTGGGAAACGAGCTTTAACATCACTACTAACAAGAATAAGGTTATTTCATTGGCTGATGGCGTGGAGAATATTCTTAAAGGAGATAATGGCGGTTTGGAAATTACGAATATCACAGTACCCGGAAAGTCTATCGGACGTCTGTATCTGTACCCGACTGCCGGGGTAGATCCCAAATCGGGTCGTAGAGTGTTTATCACTCCGGAAGGTGACAGAACCTTACTGATGTTTGAAAAAGGGGGGTGGTTCTATGAAGACGGAACAGAATATGCCGGTGAATTTGAACCTGTTGATTGTGGAAATACACTTCCTACCTGGTACGGTGGGTGGACCAATAACTTTAAATATAAAGGTTTCGATCTTTCTTTGTTCTTCCAATTCTCGGGAGGTAATAAGATTTATAACGGAACCAAAGCCAGTGTGAGTGATATGCGTTACTGGAATAACTCTAAAGACGTTTATAATAAGTATTGGACTCCGGAACGTACCCATGCAGAGTATCCTATGCCGATATACGGTGATAATTATTCTAATGGTTCGGCATTGCCTATCAGCGACTTAGTGGAAAGAGGAGATTATTTGCGTCTGAAGAATGTGTCACTGGGTTATACGTTCAATACAAAGAACTGGTCGAAAGCGGTAGGAATCTCTGCGCTCCGTCTCTATGTTCAGGCTCAGAATCTGTTTGTGATTACAGGATACAGCGGCATGGATCCCGAAACACTTACCAATGTAGAAAGTGCTACTTTAGCCGGTGGTACAGATAAGAATACTTTGCCTCAGGCACGCACGTATACAATCGGTGTGAACCTGACATTCTAATATGGTTTTATATTAACAGATAAAAGAAACTACAATGAAAAAGATAATTATATTTTCGACATTATGCGCTTCTCTCTTTTTAGGTAGTTGCAGCAGCAGCTTCCTCGATCAGGAGCCTCCATTATATGTAAACGAGAACGATATTTTCACAAGCCCTACCCGAATAGAGGCTACTCTGAACGGCTTGTATGCTGCAATCAAGAACACAGGGACTAAGTCTTTGATGGGAGGTAAGTCCTATATGGTGTTTGACAACAGGGGAGATGATGTTATCAATATATCCAACAACTTGGTGACTTTGTTCAATACCTATAATATGAATGTGGGCATTACGGATGCCGAGAATGCTGACACCTGGACATACGCTTATCTGGCCATCAATAAAGTAAATACTTTCCTCCAGTCTCTTGAAGGTGCCAAAGAAGTTGCCGGTGAAAATTATGACCGCTATGTGCAGGAAGCTAAGTTTGTCAGAGCTTTGGCATACTATTATCTGAATAATTTGTATCCGACTCCATATTCTGTAAATCCCGATGCAAAATCTGTTCCGTTGCGTCTTACTGCCGAGGCCGGAACCGAAAATAACAATATGCCTCGCTCTACAGTAAAGCAGATTTATGACCACATTCTGTCTGATCTGGAAAACATTTCGGCATTGGATACCGAAGTGAATACCTATGCAGGAGTTACACATGCTACTCAGGCCGCTGCCAACATGCTTAAGATGAGAGTTTATATGGCAATGAACGAATGGGACAAAGCCATTGCAGCCGGAGAGTTAGTGACCGGATATAGTTTGCCGGAAGACGTAACATTGATTTATAAGGCCCCGTATTTCAGTCAGGAGAGTATCTTCTCTTTGCCGATGGCAGATACGAACATCCCGAACACACAGCAGTCATTGGCAGAATATTATTATGATGGTAAGATCATGCTGATTGATACGAAAAGCGGAATTATGTCAAAGCCTGATTATTCGTTGGCTACCGATAAGCGTATCATCGCCTTTAAAGGGGAGAAAGACTTGTTGTTGAAGTTTACGGATGCAAAAACTAAATTGCAGTGGGTGCCCATTTTCCGCTATGCCGAAACTTTGCTCGACCTTGCCGAATGTTATGCCAACAAGGCCGGAGGTGAAGCTACTGCCAAAAGCCTGTTGAAACAAGTCAGAGGACGTTCGGTAGATGCAGCTACGGATCCGTTGAAGATCGATAACTTGACGGGTGATGCACTGAAAGAAGCGATTTACAACGAGAAACGCCTTGAGTTTATAGGCGAGGGTATCCGTGGTATTGATATTATGAGACGTGGGGAACGTTTCATTAAGGTAGGTGCGAATGAAACAATTAATGTGGGTCCGTCCGATGAAAAATATACTTGGCCGATACCTCAGGTTGAGTTGCTGCTGAATAAAGATATTAATAAATAAATAGTCAATAAATAATAAAGAATCGCTCAGGTAGAAACACTTGGGCGATTTTTTCTTTTAGTATGTTACGAAAATAGCTATATTTGTCGCCATATTATAATAAGGTATAAAGTAGAATGAAAGAATTTGTAATATCCGAAGCCAAAGTCGAAACTGCTGTTCTGGTAGGTCTCATCACTCAGACACAGGATGAACGCAAGACCAATGAATATCTCGACGAGCTGGCATTTCTGGCTGAGACAGCCGGGGCGGAAGTGGTGAAAAGGTTTACGCAGAAGTTGCCGACGGCTAACTCGGTGACTTATGTGGGAAAAGGAAAACTGGAAGAAATTAAAGAATATATAAGAACAGAGGCTGAAGAGGACCGGGAAGTGGGAATGGTCATCTTTGATGACGAACTCTCGGCCAAGCAGATACGTAACATCGAAGCTGAACTGCAAGTGAAGATACTGGACCGTACTTCACTGATTCTTGATATATTTGCCATGCGTGCCCAGACGGCTAATGCCAAGACTCAGGTAGAATTGGCGCAATATAAATACATGTTGCCCCGTCTGCAACGTCTCTGGACTCACCTTGAGCGTCAGGGTGGTGGTTCCGGAAGTGGTAAAGGAGGTTCGGTAGGTCTTCGTGGCCCGGGTGAAACTCAGTTGGAAATGGACCGCCGTATCATCCTTAACCGTATGTCACTGCTTAAGGAGCGTCTCGCCGAAATAGATAAGCAGAAGTCTACCCAACGTAAGAACCGTGGACGCATGATCCGTGTAGCTTTGGTAGGTTACACCAATGTGGGCAAATCGACCATGATGAATCTGTTGGCGAAGAGTGAAGTCTTTGCTGAAAACAAGTTGTTTGCCACACTCGATACGACGGTACGCAAGGTGATTATCGATAATTTGCCTTTCTTGCTTTCCGATACGGTCGGGTTCATTCGTAAGTTACCTACTGATCTGGTGGATTCCTTTAAGTCTACCCTCGATGAAGTACGTGAGGCCGATCTGCTGGTTCATGTTGTGGACATTTCGCATCCCGGATTTGAAGAGCAGATAGAGGTGGTGAATAAAACACTGGCCGACATCGGTGGAGGTGGAAAACCAATGATTTTAATATTTAATAAGATAGACGCCTATACCTATGTAGAAAAGGCGCCGGACGACCTTACCCCCAAAACAAAGGAGAACTTGACACTCGAAGAACTGATGAAAACATGGATGGCTAAGATGGAAGATAACTGTCTGTTCATCTCCGCCCGTGAGAAAATCAATATAGACGAACTGAAGAGTGTGGTTTATCAGCGAGTGAAAGAATTGCACGTGCAGAAGTATCCCTATAACGACTTTCTCTATCAGACCTACGACGACGAAGAGTAACTTGTAGTTTGTAATAAGAGGATTATGGGAAAGACTTACCGTAGACTGACTGAAGATGAAATTCTTCAGTTGAAGAGCCAGTCGTGTCTGGCTGATGACTGGAACCATGTTGCGGTCGCTGAAGAGTTCACAACCGAATTTGTGCATCACACCCGTTTCTCGGGAGAGGTGAAACTGGGCGTTTTCCACTCGGACTTTATCTTGCCGGGAGGAATCAGGAAACATTCCGGGCTGAGGCATGTCACCTTGCACAATGTAATTGTGGGCGACAACTGTTGCATTGAGAATATCCAGAATTACATTGCCAACTACGAAATAGGAAACGACACTTTCATTGAGAATGTAGATATTATTCTGGTGGACGGTCTGACTCAGTTCGGTAATGGAGTAGAGGCCGCTGTGCTGAACGAAACGGGAGGTCGCGAAGTGTTGATCAATGATAAACTATCTGCTCATCAAGCTTATATTCTGGCTCTTTACCGGCACCGTCCGGAACTGATCAGCCGGATGAAGGCGATCACTGACTATTACTCCAACAAGCATGCTTCTGCGATGGGGACCATCGGCAGCCATGTGATGATTCTCAATACCGGTTCTATCAAGAATGTGCGTATTGGCGATCATTGCCGGATTTGCGGAACCTGCCGTCTTTACAACGGAAGTATTAACAGCAATGAAGCCGCTCCGGTACATATCGGGCATGGTGTCATTTGCGATGACTTTATTATTTCCTCCGGTTCTCATGTGGACGATGGAGCTATGCTGACCCGTTGCTTCGTTGGGCAAGCCTGTCAGTTGGGACACAACTACTCTGCTTCCGATTCCCTGTTTTTCAGTAATTGCCAGGGAGAGAACGGTGAAGCATGTGCCATCTTTGCCGGTCCGTATACCGTAACCCATCATAAGTCTACCTTGCTGATAGCCGGTATGTTTTCGTTTATGAATGCCGGTTCGGGGTCGAACCAGAGTAATCATATGTATAAACTGGGACCGATTCATCAGGGGACGTTGGAAAGAGGAGCTAAGACTACTTCCGATTCATACATTTTATGGCCGGCGCGTGTAGGGGCTTTTTCATTGGTGATGGGGCGTCATGTGAATCATGCCGATACCTCGAACCTGCCTTTCTCTTACCTGATCGAGCAGCAGAATACGACTTATCTGGTGCCGGGAGTCAATCTGCGCAGTGTCGGGACTATCCGCGATGCCCAGAAGTGGCCGAAGCGTGACAAACGTACGGACCCGAACCGCCTGGACTATATAAACTACAACCTTCTGAGTCCATATACTATCCAGAAGATGTTCAAGGGGCGCTCTATACTGAAAGAGCTGAAGCGGGTGTCCGGCGAGACATCGGAGATCTATTCTTACCAAAGTGCAAAAATCAAGAACTCTTCGCTGAATAGCGGCATACGCTATTACGAAATAGCTATCCATAAGTTTCTTGGTAATTCCATCATTAAGCGTCTTGAGGGGATTAACTTCAGAGATAATGAAGAGATACGCCGGCGTCTGAAACCGGATACCGAAATCGGAGTAGGCGAGTGGGTGGATATTGCCGGTTTGATTGCTCCGAAAAGTGAAGTGGAAAAACTGATTACCGGTATCGAAAGTGGTGAGATCGATCGTTTGAAGAGTATGAATGCCCGTTTTGCCGAGATGCACGATAACTATTATACTTACGAATGGACGTGGGCTTACCATAAGATACAGGAATTTTATGGTCTGAACCCCGAAACCATTACAGCAAAAGATGTTATCGCTATCGTCCGTGCCTGGCGTGAAGCAGTGGTCGGACTGGACCGCATGGTGTATGATGACGCACGCAAGGAATTCTCACTTTCGTCTATGACGGGCTTTGGTGCCGACGGCTCACGCGATGAAATGAAGCTGGATTTCGGTCAGGTACGTGGCGATTTTGAGAGTAATCCGTTTGTCACTGCCGTGCTGCAACACATTGATGATAAGACTGCTCTGGGTGAGGAGCTGATTAACCGTATCGGGCAACTGGCGTGACGGAATTACGAGCTACAATATATTTGCTATGAAAATACACATTTTATTTGGAATGATCGGGTTCTTCCTGCTGACCGGATGTTGCCGGACAGCAGAGAAGAACCCTCGTTTTTATGATGCCGGCGTTTCTAAAGAGCTTGCCGATCATCGTAAAGCCGAGATTAAGAATTTGAAGTATGAACTCAGTTTCAGCATTCCACGGCAGAAGGAGACACCTATTGACGGTGATATCACCTTGCGCTTCGACCTTGCTGCCGCTCAGGAAGTCCTGATTGATTTTCGTGAGGAGCGTGGAAAAATTAAAGAAGTCATTGCCAATGGAAAACCGGTAAGTGATGTGCGCTTTGAGAACGAACACATTATTCTGCCTGCTTCGCTGACAGCGAAAGGGGCGAATGACATACAGATTCGTTTCATTGCCGGCAATCAGTCGCTGAACAGGAACGATGAATACCTCTATACGTTGCTCGTTCCCGACCGTGCCCGTACCGTCTTTCCTTGCTTTGAGCAGCCCAACCTAAAAGCCGAGTTTACTTTAAAGCTTGAGGTTCCGGCCGACTGGAAAGCTGTTTCCAACACATACGTCCGGAGTGAAACAGTAGCCGGTGACCGTAAAACCGTTTGTTTTGCACCGACCGAACCACTCAGTACTTATCTCTTTTCGTTTGTGGCCGGAAAATTGGAGCGACAGGAGTATACTCAGGACGGGCGTACTATCGCTGCCTATTATCGTGAGACCGACCCTAAGAAAATAGCACAGTTGGATATTGTTTTCAGACAAGTCATGGCATCACTTCACTGGCTTGAAGAGTATACAGGGATCGCATATCCGTTTGCCAAATATGATTTCATCGTTCTTCCCGGTTTTCAGTTTGGCGGAATGGAACATACAGGAGCTACCTTATATAATGATAACGGGATTTTCCTGAGCGAACATCCCACTCCGGACGAGGAGTTGAACCGGGCGGAATTGATTGCGCACGAGACCTCTCACATGTGGTTTGGCGATCTTGTAACGATGGATTGGTTTGACGATGTATGGACCAAGGAAGTTTTTGCCAATTATTTTGCTGCCCGGATTGTCGAACCCTTGTTTCCGGAGATCAATCATACCCTGAATAAGCTCAAGACTTTTAATGCCGCTTCTCTTACCGAGGACCGTACTTTGGGGACAAATGCCATCCGGCAGCCACTCGATAATCTGCGTAATGCCGGGCTGATCTATGGGCAGATCATCTATAACAAGGCTCCCGTGATGATGGAGAAACTGGTTGACAGGATGGGTGAAGCCAACTTCCGGAGTGGTATACGGGAGTATCTGAAAACCTATTCGTACGCTAATGCCACTTGGGACGATCTGATTCGCATTTTAGACGGCAAGGCGTCCGAAGATTTGGCAACTTTCAGTGATGTGTGGGTGAACCGGAAAGGAATGCCTACGCTGAACTTCCGGATCGATGGACAAGAATTGGAGGTCCGTCAGAGTGATCCTTATAACCGTGGTTTGCTTTGGCCGCAGCGTTTTGCCGTCACTCTTTGCGGAGAGCGCGATTCGGTGTTGCGGGTGAATATGACAGATACTTTGGTTCGGATACAGCTTCCTTTTGTACCTTCGTTGGTGTTGCCCAATACCGATGGCAGAGGTTATGGCTTGTTCGTTCCCGACGAATCTGCTTTGAAGTGGCTGTTGGCACATTGGTGGGAGGTAAAAGACGATACGGCACGCCAATCACTCTTGATGACACTTTATGAGAATTACCTGGCTAAACATATTTCGGCGGACGACTGGACAAACAGCCTGTTGGCAGGGCTTCCTGCAGAAAAGAACGCTCTGGTGGCGTCTACAGTGAGTGGTTATTTGGCAGGTGCCATGCGGCGGGTAGCTCCGGCACAGATAGCAGAGGTTGAGGCGCGGGTCTATGCCATCAGCCGGAATCATCCGTTGCCTTCGTGCCGGGTGCAGTTGCTGCGTTATTTTATGCAGAATGCGACTTCCCAACCTATGGTGAAGGAACTGTATGCCTTGTGGCAGGAGCAATCGGACAAACGGTTGAACCAACAGGATTACACGACTTTGGCTTACGAACTTGCCATCCGCCTGCCTGCCGAAAGTGAACAGATATTACGTACACAACGGGCACGGATTGATGATCCGGACCGTCTGCGCCAGTTCGATTTTATTTCACGGGCGGTCGTATCCGATACCGCACGGCTCGATACTTTGTTCAACAGCCTGCTTGTAGCGGAAAACCGGCGGATAGAGCCTTGGACGGCTGCCGTGATACGTTATCTGAACCATCCGTTGCGCGAGGAGCAATCGGTGAAATACATCCGTCCGGGACTCGAGGTGCTGGAGGAAGTACAACGCACAGGAGATATTTTCTTTCCGAAAAACTGGGCCTCGGCCTTGTTGGGCAATCATCTCAGCCGCCCGGCTTATGAAGAAGTGGTGCGTTTCCTGGACGGTCATCCGGATTATTCACCGCTTTTGAAGAATAAGATATTGCAGGCTGCCTATTCCCTGTATCGCGAAAACGATTAAAATAATTCCCGGAATGCTTGACTTTGCCTGTCCGATGTTGTATCTTTGTCAACAGATTCATTACTTATATTCAAATTAGAATGCAGTAGAAGAGGAAGCCCGCAAAGCTTCCTCTTTTTTTGTACCCTTATCTCCCGGTGTCCCGGAGCCGGGGGCTTTTCTGCTCTTTCCCCGGCTCTCCATGCCCTCGAGACCGTTGCTCCGTGATGTGAAGAGCCTTGCTTCGGCCCAAACAGACGGTTGCATTTGCCCGGACAGACGGTTGCATTCCACAGAAATGAGCCTTTCTTCCGGAGCGGTCTCTTCTTCTTCGTAGAAACGCTCTCCGAACGTTAATAATAAGTAAATCCGCTCTTGACAAAATTCACCACTTTATTCATACTTTGGAAAACTATTCTTACCTTTGCCTCACTAACTAACATTACGTAATAAAATAAAGAGATATGGCAACACCTCCGTTTAAGTATCAACCTATGTTCGAACATGGGGAAGATAAAACCGAGTATTATCTGCTTACCAAAGACTATGTGTCAGTAAGCGAGTTCGAAGGAACACCTGTGCTGAAGGTACAGAAAGAAGGTCTGACAGCTATGGCCAATACCGCTTTCCGTGACGTATCTTTCATGCTTCGCCGCTCACACAACGAGCAGGTGGCAAAGATTCTGAGCGATCCGGAAGCAAGTGATAACGACAAGTACGTGGCATTGACTTTCCTGCGCAACGCTGAAGTGGCTGCCAAAGGCGTGCTTCCTTTCTGTCAGGATACCGGTACGGCCATCATTCATGGTGAAAAAGGACAGCAGGTCTGGACCGGCTATTGCGATGAAGAAGCTCTTTCACTGGGTGTTTACAAAACCTATACGGAAGAAAACCTGCGTTACTCACAGAACGCTCCGCTCAATATGTATGACGAAGTGAACACGAAGTGTAACTTGCCTGCCCAGATCGATATCGAGGCTACAGAAGGCATGGAGTACAAATTCCTGTGTGTGACCAAAGGTGGTGGTTCTGCCAACAAAACATATCTGTATCAGGAGACAAAAGCGATCTTGAATCCGGGTACTCTGGTTCCGTTCCTGGTTGAAAAGATGAAGACACTGGGTACGGCGGCTTGTCCTCCTTATCATATTGCATTCGTAATCGGAGGTACTTCGGCAGAGAAGAACCTGTTGACCGTGAAGCTGGCTTCTACTCACTATTATGACGAGTTGCCTACTACCGGTAACGAATATGGTCGTGCATTCCGCGATGTAGAACTGGAAAAAGAAGTACTTGCAGAAGCTCAAAAGATAGGTTTGGGTGCGCAGTTCGGCGGTAAGTATCTGGCACACGATGTACGCATCATCCGTCTGCCCCGTCACGGTGCGTCTTGTCCGGTGGGCTTGGGAGTGTCTTGTTCTGCCGACCGTAACATCAAATGTAAGATCAATAAAGACGGTATCTGGATCGAGAAACTCGATTCTAATCCGGGTAGCCTGATTCCGGCAGAATTGCGTAACGCAGGCGAAGGTGATGTTGTAAAGATCAACTTGAACCAGCCGATGGCAGATATCTTGAAGGAGCTGACTAAATATCCGGTGGCTACACGCCTGTCACTGAACGGTACGATTATCGTAGGTCGCGACATCGCTCATGCCAAACTGAAAGAACGTCTGGATCGTGGTGAAGATCTGCCTCAGTACATCAAAGATCATCCGATTTACTACGCCGGTCCGGCCAAAACTCCTGCCGGTATGGCTTGCGGTTCTATGGGACCGACTACTGCCGGACGTATGGACTCTTATGTGAACCTGTTCCAGGAACATGGAGGCAGTATGGTGATGTTGGCAAAAGGTAACCGTAGCCAGCAGGTGACTGATGCTTGCCAGAAACATGGCGGCTTCTACCTCGGTTCAATCGGTGGCCCGGCTGCTATCCTCGCCCAGAACAATATCAAGAGCATCGAATGTGTGGAATATCCGGAATTGGGTATGGAGGCTATCTGGAAGATCGAAGTAGAAGACTTCCCCGCATTTATTCTTGTAGATGACAAGGGCAACGACTTCTTCAAGCAAATTAAACCTCGTTGCGGCTCTTGCAGCAACAAATAAGAATATGGTGAGTGGTCATTAATATTGGTTATTTATCATGTTAACTCGAGTGAGAGGCGTCTGTATGCTGTGTTATACAGATGCCTTTCTTATTATAAACACCTTAATCATTATCAGTAAAACAATTCCCCGATGGAACTACAGAAAAATCCTCAACACATTGTCTGGCTGGACGTTGTCCGTTTCGTTGCCATGTTTACCGTTGTCTGTTGCCACTGCACGGACCCTTTCAACTTTTATCCGGGCACTGCCCCTAATATTGACGAAATCAAACTTTGGGGTGCCATCTACGGAGCATTGCTTCGTCCTTGCGTACCGCTGTTCGTGATGATTACCGGAGCCCTGCTTCTGCCGGTGCGCGGCGAAGTCTCTGTCTTTTATAAGAAACGTATCCCCCGTGTTTTATGGCCATTCCTCATCTGGTCGGTCATCTACAACCTTTTTCCCTGGATTACCGGTCTGTTGGGCATCAAGCCCGAAATTATTCTCGACTTTTTCCCTTACTCGGGGGAGGAAGTGATGCGCCAGTCGCTGTCCATCTCTTTGGATTACATTGCTCAGATTCCTTTTAATTTCTCCATTGTAGATGTACACATGTGGTATATTTACCTGTTGATCGGTTTATATCTTTATCTTCCCGTCTTCTCTGCCTGGGTGGAGAAAGCATCGGATAAGGCGAAGCTGTGGTTTCTCGGTGCATGGGCTGTCACTCTGTTATTGCCGTACTACAATCAGTTTGTAGCGCAATATCTTTGGGGAACCTGTTCATGGAATGCGTTCGGCATGTTTTATTACTTTGCCGGTTTCAATGGCTATCTGTTATTAGGACACTATCTGCGTAACCTTGACTGGACGTTGGGTAAGATTCTGGCAATCGGTCTGCCAATGTTTGTGATAGGATATGCCGTTACCTTCTTTGGCTTCCGTTACATCACGGCTTTGCCGGAATACAGTGACGAGATGCTTGAGCTCTTCTTCACTTACTGTTCGCTGAATGTAGTGATGATGACCATCCCGGTGTTTATGCTTTGCAAAAAAGTAAATTTCCGTTCGGAGGGAATCAAGAAAGCGCTTGCCAATCTCACTTTGTGTGGTTTCGGTATCTATATGATACACTACTTCTTTACCGGCCCTTCCGTACTGTTGGTACGTACGTTGGGAGTGCCTCTGGGCATTCAGATACCGGTGGCGTCTGTCATGGCATTTGGTGTTTCGTGGCTGATCGTATGGGCTGTCTATCGTGTGCTGGGCAAGAAGGCGAAATGGATTATGGGATAAAACAGTAATTAAAGCATATTATTTATGAATCGTAAATCAATACTATTAACAATCTTACTTTGTGTTACTTCTTTGACAATGGCTTCTCCGGTGACCGGCTTGTTGGAGCGCATAGACAAAGGAGCTTCGAAGAAGTTTATTATCGAGCAAGTGAAGTCCGGTACCGACTTTTTTGAACTCGATCAGAAGGGTGATAAAGTCGTTATTCGTGGAAACAATTACGTGAGCATCGCTACCGGGTTGAATTGGTATCTGAAGTATTATGCCGGTATCCACCTTTCCTGGAACGGAATGCAGGCAAAACTGCCGGCTGTGCTTCCTCCGGTGACAAAAAAAGAACGGAGAGAAACGACCCTGCCTTACCGTTATGATTTGAACTATTGTACTTTTTCTTATTCCATGGCTTTCTGGGATTGGGACCGATGGGAGAAAGAAATAGACTGGATGGCTTTGCACGGCATCAATATCCCTTTGGCTGTGACCGGGGCAGAGGCTGTGTGGTATAACATGCTTGATAAGTTGGGATATACCAAAACCGAAATAAATGAGTTCATATCCGGTCCGGGCTTTTTTGCCTGGTGGCTGATGAATAACCTTGAAGGCTGGGGCGGACCTAATCCGGATAGCTGGTATACACAGCAGATTGCTTTACAGAAGAAAATCCTGAAGCGTATGCGTGAATACGGCATCGAACCGGTCCTTCCGGGTTATTGCGGCATGGTGCCCCATAATGCGAAAGAGAAACTCGGATTGAACGTATCCGATCCGGGAACATGGTGTGGCTATCGCCGTCCGGCATTCCTGCAACCAAGCGACCCGCGTTTTGAGGAAATCTCTTCTCTCTACTATAAAGAGCTTGAGAAACTATACGGGAAAGCTGACTTTTACTCCATGGACCCCTTCCATGAAGGAGGCAATACGGCAGGCGTGGATCTCGATGCGGCAGGTAAGGCTGTGATGAAAGCTATGAAGAAGGCCAATCCGAAAGCGGTTTGGGTGGCGCAGGCATGGCAGGCAAATCCACGTCCGAAGATGATTGAGAATCTGGGGGCCGGTGACTTGCTGATACTCGACCTGACCAGTGAATGCCGTCCGCAGTGGGGAGATTCCACTTCCGAATGGTATCGCAAAAACGGATATGGACAGCACGACTGGGTATACTGTATGTTGCTGAACTACGGTGGTAATGTCGGACTGCACGGAAAGATGGATAATGTGATCGATAATTTTTATCTCGCTAAAGCCGATCCGCACGCAGGTTCTACACTTAAAGGTGTGGGGATGACCCCTGAGGGAATAGAGAATAATCCTGTGATGTACGAACTGGTGATGGAACTGCCTTGGCGTGCAGAGCGGTTTACGAAAGAGGAATGGTTGAAGGAGTATGTGAAAGCACGTTACGGTGCAGATGATCCGGTGGTACAGGCTGCCTGGACCAAACTGGCGAACTCCATTTATAACTCACCGAAGAACCTGACGCAGCAAGGTACACACGAATCCGTATTCTGTGCACGTCCGGCGGAAGATGTGTACCAGGTGTCCAGCTGGTCGGAAATGAAAGATTACTACCGTCCGCAAGATGTGATTGAGGCTGCACGCCTGATGGTATCTGTGGCCGATCGTTATAAAGGAAACAATAATTTTGAGTACGATCTGGTGGATATCGTTCGGCAGGCACTCGCAGAGAAGGGCAGGCTGATGCAGAAGGCGGTTACCGCTGCTTACCGGAGTGGTGATAAAGAACTCTTCGGAATGGCTTCTCAGAAGTTCCTGAACCTGATTCTGTTGCAGGATCAGTTGTTGGGTACCCGCCCGGAGTTTCGCGTAGGAAAGTGGATTGAAGAGGCGCGGGCGTTGGGTGGTACATCCGAAGAAAAGGCTTTGTATGAGTGGAATGCCCGTGTGCAGATTACGACTTGGGGCAACCGGAATGCAGCCGATTATGGCGGACTTCGTGATTATGCTCACAAAGAGTGGAACGGATTGCTGAAGGATTTCTATTATATGCGTTGGAAGCTTTATTTCGATTCTCTCTCTCAGAAACTGGAAGGTAAAACCCCGGAGAAAATTGATTTCTATGCAGTGGAAGAACCTTGGACCAAAGCCACTAATCCCTATTCGGCGGAGGCTGAAGGAGATTGCATTGAAACAGCGAAGCGGGTGATGCAAGCGGTGGAATAGTATATCGCAAAGAGGGTATGTCGAAACTTCTTTCACCACGGAGTAACACAGAGTATCACAGAGTCTTTTTATTGATAATCAACAACCTAAAATCGTCTCTGTGTTACTCTGTGTACTCTGTGGTGAGTTTTGATTAGACTATTTTTGCTTCGCTGTCCCTTTCCAGATACGCATCATATAATATGCACAATGCGTGAATGCGAAAACGAATGAGATTATCAGCAATACTTTACTTTCGTCCCAACCCACCGTCTGCTGGTGCCATAGCCCGGTGATGACACAAAGCACAGACAGTGCGATACCGATCATGTTCAGTGCCGATTGTCCCCGGCGGTTTTTCACGCCTTGTTCCAGTTTGCTGTGCTTCATACCATAGCCAACGTAAATATCCAACCCGATGAGCATCCACAATACCAGACGTATCCAAGTATCGGCGGGAAGGAAAAGCATCATGCACAGGCAGGTGAGTATTCCTAAAATCGGGACGAGTGGCACAAACGGAGTTTTAAAAGAACGGGGGATATCCGGCATGGTCTTTCGTACTACCAATACGGCGGCACATACCAGTGTGAAAGCCATCAGTGTGCCGATGCTGGTCATCTCTCCTGCAAGGCGTGCCGGGACGAATGCAGCCAATAAACCTACTATCAGCATAAACAGGAGATTGCTGCGTGCCGGTGTGCGAAACTTTTCATTGATGTGCGAGAAGAATGGAGGGAGCAGTCCGTCATGGCTCATACTCAGGAAGACGCGGCTTTGTCCCAATAAAGTGACCATAATTACAGAACAGTAACCGAACAGGATGGCAAGAACGATAGCACGGTTCAACCAGGGATAGTCCGGATGGATGATGCCTGCCGCATCGGTATGCCCCATATGTTCGATGGCAATAGCTACCGGTGCAATGCCCTGCTGTCCGCTAAACTCAGTGTAGTGGGCAACTCCCGTCATTACGTGGGCAAACAACATATAGAGCACAGTACAAACAAGGAGTGATACCAGGATACCGATCGGCATATTTCGTTTCGGGTTCTTTGTTTCCTGGGCGGCCGTACTGACGGCATCGAATCCTAAAAAAGCAAAAAAGACAATAGCTGCCCCGCGTAAGACACCCGAAATCCCATACTCTCCAAGTGTGCCTGTATTGGCGGGAATGTATGGAGTATAGTTATCCGCATTGATATATTTCCAGCCCAATACGACAAAAATAGCGATCACCGATACTTTGAGGAATACTACGATACCGTTAAAGATGGAACTGCCTTCCGTACCGCGAATCAGGAAGATACTCATCAGTACCACGATCAGGAATGCAGGGATATTGACGATTCCTCCATCCCACGGGCAGGCGGTTAGTGCTTGCGGAAGATGTATGTTGAGCCCTTCAAGGAAGACCACGAGGTATCTGCTCCAACTGATACTGACAGTGGTAGCCGCTACTGTATATTCAAGGACAAGGTCCCAACCGATGATCCAGGCAATCAGTTCGCCCATGGTGGCATATGAGTAGGTATAGGCACTTCCGGCAACCGGAATCATGGAAGCAAATTCCGCATAGCAGAGTCCTGCAAAACAGCATCCCAGTGCGGCAATGGCAAATGAAAGTGTTATGGCCGGTCCTGTATAGCCTGCTGCTACGGTTCCGGTGATTGAGAAGAGTCCTGCTCCGATAATGACACCGACACCCAGTGCTACCAGACTCCAGGGACCTAATACTCGTTTCAATGATTTACTTCCTGACGCATTGGCCTCTGCCAACAGGGCTTCAAAGGGTTTCTTTATGAATAATCCCATCTTTCTGTTTCTTTTTTTACTTAGTTGTACGTGGTACACAAAGAGTCGTGGGAAATATCGCTTGGTTTGCCCGCCGTACTCTTGTGATTGGATTGGCTGCAAAGATAAGCAATCTGAACGGGCGATACAAGGCTTCTTTTGTATTAAAACAAACAGTTCCGTCGGCTTAAAAGGTGGGGGCGTGTCAAAAGTCTTTCCCTCTGTGGTAAGTTTTGACACACCCCCGAATGTTGTAAGGAGAAGGGCTAAGTGTACGTTTAGTCCAGATATTTTGTTATTTTCCCACTGATCTGTAGCAGGGAGATTTCGCATAACTTAGTGTCATATTCGGCAGACAGAATTCGCTCTTCCGCATCCAGCAGACTCTTCTGTGCTTCACGCATTTCGATACCCGAAAGGTTTCCTAACATATATCGTTCCATGGCTATCTCGTGATTCTCTTTGGCAGCCACCAGGTTTTGCCGTTCCAGTTTCAGCATTTGCAGATTATTCTGGTAGGCTTGCCACAGATTGCTAAGGTCCGCTTTCAGTCCTTGTTCCAGCTGCTCCCGTTGCAGACGGGCGTTTTTGATGGCGATACGTGCGTTGTTCTTTTCGCGACGGCGGTTTCCGTCGAAGATATTGAATCCGATTGTTACCCCGAAGTTGGCGCCCAGATTGCCTCTTTGGCTATTGGAGGCAATGTCGTATTTATTAAAGGTATAGCCATATCCGGTATTCATTTTGAGGTATGGGTAGTTACGCGAGTTTACCTTTTTATAGTCCAGCATGGCGAGTGTATTGTTCTGTTCGGCTTTCAGCAATGAAGCGTTGGTCAGTAGAGTGGCGTTCCATAATTCTTCGAACCGGAGTCCTGCGTTAACTTTAATGATACTGTCTTCTATCACAATCGGCTGGTCCACATCTTCATTGGCCATCAGTTCGTTCAGCTGGATGCGCGACGTATGCAGCAATTCCTGTTGCTTCATATACTTGGCACTGTCAGCATTGAAGTCTACTTTGGCCTGTTGATAGTCCAGGCGGGAGAAGTTACCGATGTGATAACGTTCTTCCACGATTCGCAGGCGTTCTTTTGACAAGGATACGGCGTAGCGGAAGTTCTGAAGGCGGATTTTCTGTTGAACGTAATTGTAGTATTCGGCTGCAAGGTTAGCTATCAGGTCTTCGATGGCAATACGGGTATTGGTTTCTCCCTGTCGTTCCAACTCTTTCAGCTTTTGATAATTGGCAGTGATGTTGAAGCCGTCGAAGATAGTCCAGTTCAGGTTCAGCCCCACGTTAACGGTCTGGTCGAAGACACCGTTTTCTTTTACCGACTCCCCGGTAGCCCGGACCTTGGTGTTGGTATTGTCCACAGTTCCTGTATAACCGGCCGTTAGGTCGAGGGTAGGCAGGTAGCCGGCATTACCCGGCGTAGCGTTATTTTTGCTTACTTGCTCTTCGTTACGGACTATTTGCAGGGAATAATTATTCTGGAGGCCGTACTCCAGACAGGATTTTAGAGTATAAATTTGTGGCTGTTGTGCTTGCAGACCCAAAGGGGTGCAGCACAATGCTATGATAAATAGGGCAATCTGTTTCATTCTCTCTTTAATTTATTACTTCGGTTCGTCGAAATATAACTGTAAATAGAGGGTACGATGTACATAGTCAGCAAGGTAGATACCAACATACCTCCCACAACAGCCGTACCCATTGCAATGCGCTGGTTACAACCTTCACCTGAGGCGAACGCCAGCGGGATCAATCCTAAGATGGTAGAAGCACTTGTCATCAGGATGGGACGCAGACGCTGCAATGCCGCATCCTTGATAGCTGTCAGTTTGTCTTCACCTGTTTCCTGTTTCTGATTGGCAAACTCCACGATCAGGATACCGTTCTTGGCTACCAGACCGATCAGCATAATAATACCGATCTGACTGAAGATGTTCATCGTGATACCGCCGAAGTACATGAATACCAGTGCACCGGCGATAGCCAGAGGTACAGTCAACATGATGATCAGCGGATCCTTGAAACTTTCGAACTGTGCCGCCAGGATCAGGTAAATCAGCACAATGGCCAGGATAAAGGCAAACATCAGGCTTGAAGAACTTTCACGGTACTCCTTCGAATCACCGGTCAGTGCCGTACGGAACGTGTCGTCCAAAGTCTCTTTGGCTATCTTGTCCATCTCGTCCAGTCCCTGTCCGATGGTCTTGCCTTCCGCCAGTCCGGCGGAAACAGTAGCCGACACGAAACGGTTGTAACGATACAGCTTGGGAGGTGCGATGCCGTCGGTCAACTCGATCAGATTGTCAAGCTGTACCATGTCTCCTTTGTCACTGCGGATGTAGATTGCTTTCAGGTTGGCAGGCGTATTGCGTTGTTGACGGTTGATTTCTCCTAAGATTTCATATTGCTTACCGTTCATATAGAAGTATCCCATACGCTGTCCGCTCAATCCGTATTGCAGGGTTTGGGCAATGTTGCGGGTACTTACCCCCATTATACTGGCTTTATCGCGGTTGATATTGATACGTGCCTCCGGTTTGCTGAATTTCAGGTCTACGTCCGCCATCTGGAATACCGGATTTTCGTATACCTTGGCCATGAACTTAGGCAGTACTTCCTGTAGTTTCTCGATATTGGTAGCCTGCAACACATATTGTACGGGCATGCCGCCACGCCGTCCGCCAAAAGAAGACGATTGCTGGACGAACGAGCGCGCCATCGTCTTTTTCTGTACTGCCGCCGATAGCTTTTCGGCAATGTCCATCTGTGTATAGTCACGATCCTTCATATCTTTCAGCGTGATGCGTACATTACCGCTACCACTCGATACACGGGCTGTTACCGACTCTGCATCCGGTACGATCGAGTCTACCAGATCGTTTATGTCTTCCGTATAGTCACGAATGTACTCGTATGTCACACCTTCAGCACCACGGGTGTTGATACTTATTTGTGAGCGGTCTTCCAGCGGAGCCATTTCTGCAGGAATGTGGTTCCATAAGAAAGCGATGATACCGATTGTAATGGCTACAAAAGGTAAGGAAATCCAGCGCTTGTTGAGGAAAGCAGCCAGTGAACGACTGTACAGACGGTTCATTCCTTCGAAGAAGGGTTCTGTTTTCATATAGAACCAGTTTTGTTTTTCCCGTTTTACCAACAGTTTGGTGGCAAGCATCGGAGTAAAGGTCAGGGCTGCGAATGAAGAGATAATCACCGATCCGGAAACTACAATACTGAATTCACGGAACAGACGTCCTGTCATACCCTCCATAAAGACGATGGGGAAGAACACGGCCACCAGTGTAATGGTGGTGGAGATGACGGCAAAGAAAATCTCTTTTGCTCCTTCGATGCCGGCTTCTTTCGGAGGCATACCTTTCTCTATGCGTACATAGATGTTTTCGGTCATCACAATAGCGTCGTCTACCACCAGACCTACCGCCAACACGACCGCCAGCATGGAGAGTACATTGATGGAGAAGTCCGCCAGATACATGACGAAGAAGGCACCGATCAGTGATACCGGGATTACGATACAGGGAACCAGCGTCACCCGCCAGTCGCGCAGGAAAAGGAAAATAATGATGATAACCAGGATGAAGGCTACATAAACCGTCTCTTTTACCTCATAGATGGATGCACGGATAAACTTGGTGTTATCGAATCCGTAAGAATACTTCACGTCTTCGGGAAGGTCTTTCTGCATCTTCTCCATGCGTTCGTACACTGCGTCGGCTATCTTGATATGATTGGCACCGGGTTGTGGGATTACGACGATACCTACCATCGGTACTCCGTTCATCTTCATATAGCTTTTGATATCGGCCGGCCCCAGTTCGGCGCGGCCTATGTCACTGAAACGGATAATACGGTCGTTCTCTTCTTTGATGATCAGGTTATTGAATTCTTCTGCGGTGTGCATCAACCCCAAGGTACGGATGGTGAGCTCTGTTGTATTTCCTTCGATACTGCCCGAAGGAAGTTCGACATTCTCTTTGTCTACTGCATTCTTTACGTCGATAGGGGTGATCCCATAACCCGACATCTTGATAGGATCGAGCCATAAGCGCATGGAGTAGCGCTTTTCTCCCCAGATGGAAACGCTACTTACGTCGGAGATGGTTTGTAATTGTTCTTTTACGGTCAGGTCGGCAATTTCACTGAGTTCCAGCAAGGAGCGTTTGTCACTTTGCAGAGCTACCATCAGGATAGGAGTAGCATCGGCATCTGCCTTCGAAACAGTAGGAGGGTCACAGTCGCGCGGCAGGTAGCGCTGGGCACGGGATACTTTGTCGCGTACGTCATTGGCTGCTGTTTCCAGATCGACGGACAGCTCGAACTCTACCGTGATACGGCTTTGTCCCTGCTGGCTGACGCTGGACAGCGAACGGATACCCGGAATACCATTGATGTTCTGTTCCAGGGGTTCGGTAATCTGATTCTCGATTACATCGGCATTAGCACCCGGATAGGAGCAGGATACTGAGATTATAGGATTATCTACAGACGGATACTCCCGGACACCCAGGTAGTTGTACCCGATCAGTCCAAAGAGTAAAATGATGATGGTCAATACCGTTGAGAGTACCGGCCGTCGTATGCTTAATTCGGATATATTCATAAGGCGGTCGGGAGTTAATTGATATTATCCAGTGTGACAGGTAATCCTGTACGGAGTTGAAGGGTTCCCGAAGTGATGATGGTATCACCCATCTGCAGACCTTTTATTACCTGCACTTCGGCTTCGGTACGAATGCCTGCGGTTATTTCTACCGGTTCAGCCTTGCCCGATTTATAGAGGAATACTTTATCCTTACCCATTTCCGGTACAATCGCTTCGGATGGGATGGCAATGGCATTCGGGATTTCTTCTTTTTTCAGCTGAATGCTGGCGTAGCGTCCCGGGAGCAGTGCGCCGTTACTGTTGGCATATAGGGCACGAACGGTCAGCGTACGGGTAGACTGGTCGATTCTTGACTCGGTTGCGTATACTTTTGCCGGGAAAGAACTTAATTTACCTTCCAGTTCGAAGTTGAGGTTGGTGCCTTTCTTTACCTGGCTTGCATAACGTTCTGGTACGGAAAATTCTATTTTCAAAGGAATAATTTTCGTCAGTTTGGCTACGATAGTGGTTGGTGAGGCATATGAACCGACACTTACTTGCCGGAGCCCGATTACTCCGTCAAAAGGAGCGCGAAGTTCGGTCATGGCGATATTAGCTTTCACCAGGTCGATGTCCGCATTGAGGGTAGCCAGTTCCGTTTTTACTTGTTCGTAGGCTTCTTTACTGACAGCGTCCCGTTCAAGCAGAGCGTTCTGACGGAATACACGATCTTCGGCAAGTTTTAACTGAGCTACGAGGCGTTGCAACTGAGCCTGCAACTGACGGTCGTTTACTTTCGCCAATAGCTGTCCTTTTTTTACGGCACTGCCTTCGTCAAAGTTGATTTCAACGATCTTTCCCGAAGTCTCGAAAGAAAGATCCACTTCTTCATCAGGCATCAAGCTGCCGCTAATTTGAATCTGATCTGTCAGCAATTGTGGCTTTATGATCTTGGCATTTACATTCAGAACTCTTTTGTTGATCTGCTTGCCAGCCATCACTTTGTCGGCTGCCGCCAACTCTTCATTTGCTTTAGGAAGCTGAGAGTAGATACCCCAGCCTATCAGTCCGGCACCAATCAATGTGATGATGCCCCATTTAACCTTTTTATCCATGTCTTAGTATTAGTATATGTCCGTTCTAAGGTTAGACTAAGAGGGTGGGAAAAGGTTTAATCGGGAAATTAAAATATAGATTTATTTTTTGTGTTAAGGTGTCTTATTGATTATGTTTTCTTAATCTGTGATCAAAAATGGCCCGTAATGGATTGAAAAAACGCATTAATAAACTCAAATCGTCTGTTAGGATTTCAGCATCTCCTTTCAGTTGTTGCACTTTAGGAAGTCTTTTCCCGTAAGACGTAATAAGTCCTTTATCTAAAACTACGTCTGCGCTATATAATAGTTCATTAGGAACTTCTGATATTTTGGATAGATGACCCACCAACATTCCGAACTCTTGGTATGGATAATTTTGTAACTTGATGTTGACTTGTTGTCCTTCTTTTATCTTTCCCGAATTTTGTATGGGAAATTGTAGTCTGGCTTTTGTTGTCATAGAATCAATGGGAACAACAGAAAAAATAAGCTCACCTGATTTGACGTTTTGATTCTTACTCCAATATGTAGTAAAACTTACTTTACCATCTATAGGGGTAGTAATTAAATAATTTTGTTTCCAAGTTTCCGTTTGCGCTTTTAATAAGTGCGTGCTTTGTAGAAGTTTATTTGTTAGCTCCTGCCTGTCGGTGTTATGCTTTAATTCTATTTTTTTTAGATCAGAGCGTAGTTGTTTTAATGAGGATTTAATGTTCAATATGTTGACTTCCATATCTACAAGTGAAGATTGGAACTGGAGCCTGTTTTGGTGTCTTTGTTCTATTTCACTTTCAGAAATGACTTCCTTTACAAACAGAATGGAATCTCGTTGATATTCTTTGTCTGCAAATCTGATTTGTGCTTTTAAAAGTTCTCTCTTTCTATTCTCTTGTAATAATAATTGCTTTTGTGCCTGCTTTTTTTCTTGTAATGACAATATTTCTTCTTCAAATAGTCCGGAATGTAGAAAATTGTATAGCTCAGTATAATTGAGCTTAAGATCAGCATAGCGTCCCTGTACTTCTCCTAATTCAAGATCATTGCGCAAAAAATCGGGTTCGGGAATTACTGAAAGACTGTCTTTTCCAATTGTGTTTTCTAGGACTGTAATGTAATGATCTAAAATCTTCATATCTTTCCATTGTGCTGGTGACTCTAATATGGCAAGGACTTGTCCTTTTGTTATACTTTCTCCTTCTTCTGTGAATATGATCTCTATTTTTCCATTTACTTTGGAAATTAGATTTGCTGGCGGATTTATGGTTGTAATTTCAACTGTAGCAGGTACAATATCTGGATATCTTATAAATCCGGAAACGGAAATAACCAGTAAAAGAAAAACGAAGAAAATGGTTATTCCCCATCTTAATATCCACGTAGGACGATAGTTGTACAACTGGTCTCTATAGACTTGGCGTAACTGAATTTTTGACATGATGTATCATTTTATCCAATCTCTAATTGACTAGAGATTAGGTCGTAATATATTCCTTTTAAATTTATAAGTTCTTGATGAGTCCCTTGTTCCACAATTTTTCCCTTTTCCATGACCACTATATTATGGGCATTTTTTACAGTACTTAATCGGTGCGCTATTACAATGGCGGTTTTTCCTTCTAAGATGGTTTCCAAATTTTTGGAAATCTGTTTTTCATTATTCGTGTCAAGAGAGTTTGTCGCTTCATCCAGGAATATGAAGTCTGGGTTTTTGTATATCGCCCTGGCTATTAGTATACGTTGCTTTTGCCCTTGACTTAATCCTGAACCATTAGTTCCAAGTGGAGTGTATAGCTTTAAAGGGCGAGCATTAATGAAATTTTCTGCGTTTGCCAGTTGAATCGCTTTCACTAGTTGTTTTTGATTTACGTTCATTTCTTCATCTTCCAATGTGATATTATATAAGATAGTGTCATTAAAAAGTTTACCATCTTGTAATACGGCACCGCAACTATTACGCCAACGATATAAATCGATATTATCTAATGGCACTCCTCCGACTTCAATTTCACCATTTGTTGGTTTATAAAACCTGAGTAACAATTTTAGTAAAGTGGTTTTACCGCTTCCGCTTTCCCCTACGATAGCTGTAATCTTTCCCTCCGGTATCTCTAAATTTATATTGTCTAATACTTTGTTTAAATTAGGGTTATAGTAAAAATCTAAATCTTTCACCTTAATGCCTTTTTCTATAGGAATAGAAACTTTTGATTCAGATATTTCTGGTTCTTCTTCCCAAATGACCTCGTTTACACGTTTGAGGCTGATACGGGCAAATTGTAGGGAATGTACATAACCAATCATACTTTTTATGGGGGCATTCAGTTGCCCTAATATGTACTGAGCTGCCATCATCATACCTAGCGTCATTGTCCCTTCTATTACATTTAGAGCCGCAATATAAGTAATAAAAAGCCCTTGTAAATGGATGATAAAAGAGGCTCCGGTCGCTTCTATCTGGTCGAGATTCATGTTTTTTACCCGCAAACCATAAATTTTAAAGCGGCTGAGTTCCCATTTCCATCTTCGTTTGTTCGCGATATTATTTATCTTTATTTCGTTCACATTTTCTAATAATTCCAATAGATCGTTCTGATTAGTGGCCCTGCATCCGAATAGTTGATTATCTAGTTTCTTTCGTTGCTTTAGAAAAAGAAATATCCATCCGGTATAAACTGTGTTACCGATCATAAATACAAGAAACATATTACTTTCGTAATAGAGCATAAGCAGGCTGTAGATGACAAAGAGTAGGATATTGATGAAGATTCCCAGAAAAGTGGACATGATAAATGACTGTATACGTCCGTGGTCATCTATTCGGGTTAGTAAGTCGCTAACCATTTTACGCTCAAAAAAAGTAATGGGTAAACTCATGGTTTTGCGGAGGAAATCACTGACCATTCCCATGTTAATCCGCTCTGACACATACAGCATAAGGCGGCTTTGGATAAAGTCAGATGCCATTGAACTAAATGCCAAAATCATACCTGCTATCAGCATGGTGTTCACAAATTGGATATTACCGGACCCAATGCCGAAATCTACAATGGATTGGGATATGAAAGGGGAAAGTAGCCCGATCAATATCCCTGCAACCATACCTACTATAACTTGTCCTAAATATCGGTGATGAGGTTTCAGATATTTCATAAAATGGCTGAAAGAGGCTCGGGTTTCCATTTCGTTCATGTTGTGAAATTCGGGAGTCGTTTCTAATATCATGATGGTTCCAAGTCCGTTGCACATCTCCCACGCTTCCCTAAATTCTTTATGGTTGTAATGGGTAAGTCCTTGTGCAGGATCTGATATATAAACTTTTCTATTCGTGATTTTATGGACTACTACGAAATGACTTTGTTTCCAGTGTACAATTAATGGCAATGGCATCTTCTCTATTAAATCTTCGAATGTAACTTTGATAGCCAGTGTTCGGAAACCAATCTCTTCTGCTGCCCGGCCAATGTCGAACAATGATACGCCTTCGCGAGTTGCATAACAGCGATCCCTCAAATATTTCAATGAAAATCTTTTGCCATAATTTTGGGCTATAATCTTCAGACAGGCTGGTCCACAATCCATTTGGTCATGTTGAATGTAAGATGGAAAGTTTATTCTCATAGTTGTTCTTTGGATTTTCTTTTTCGAGATTTGCAGATGGTTTTTCCTTTTTTATAAATATTCCTTCTGATTATTTTCTCGGTAAAGTTTGGAACTGGGTTATATAATTTTCTTATACCTAAATATAAGTATGGATATAATAATTTATATAATGATCTTTGTAATTTATATTGTCTCCTATTAAATAGAAAGTAGTTAATATACAGTTAAATTTGTTCTTGGCTTATGTGTATTTGTTCTTTCTTTAAACGTATTTCTTTTTAAGAAAAAAATAAATAATATACATGATTGAAATAGCAACTATAATGTAATGTATAGGATTGTATATATAATTTGAGGCTTTTGATGTAACAGACCAAAAAATACTATATGAACAGAAATTAATAGTATTGTAAAAGAAATGACATAGTATAAGAAGAAGCCCATTTCCTGATTTGATATATAAATATGCTAATACAAATCCAAAGCATGATAAACCAATAACCGTATATATACTGCCTGCATGTAGCATACCAAAATACAATGCGGTCATTATAATTATAATCCATTGATTTAATTTATCTTTGAATTTATTGATAATAATAATTCTGCAACTTATCTCCTCCAAAACAGGAATTAAAACTAAACCGTATATCAATCTTGGAAACGTGAAAAATTCTTTTTTTATTAATGATATATCTTTGGAAATGAAATCTATAAATCCTATAACTATATACATGGATATACTTAAGATAAAAATTGAAATAATTGTTTTTATGGAAATTTTGATGTTAAAAGATTGGCGAAACTGAATGCTCTTTCTGAATAATAAAATAAATATAACGAGGGATAATAGAGTGATGGGATGTGACCAAAGGGTTGGATTCTGCACTAAGTTTCCAATAATTAATACTATTAAAAGACTAATTAAGGGATACGTAAGAATAACAACCATCAAAGATAAAAAGAGATGTACTTTTTTCATGGGATTTAAAAATTTTGCTTGCAGATAATCTTAACTTTAAGGTCATAGAATAACTGCAAGCTGTTGCTATATTAATGATTACTTGTCTCCGTAATAAGCGTGCTTATGGAAAAAGAAGTGAGTTAATCTTGTTACTAGATTGTCCTCAGCGGCAGTTTGATTTGTGTTCCATCCTTGTCTTGATCCGTTACCGCAGGCCGGGCATCCGTCTATATCCCATCTCCCGGTTTCGTTCCAAGAAGTTCCATAGATTGTTACAGCCGGGGCTGCATAACCATAACCATCAACATAACCGCCTTGCCAAGTGTTATTCTCTAACATTCTAAAAAACTCATCTTGGCTAACTCCTCCTTTAAGAGAAGTCTGCTCTTCTATATTCACTACAGGATATTCACTCAATTTATTTATATTCAGTTTTTTCATATTGTTAAAATATTAGTAAGACGTTAATTGTTTCTTGACTTTTTCGTGAAGCAGTATTTTTTGCTTTTCGACCTGTTGGGCGGCATGGTATGTCAGGGAAACCATGGCAGATATAAACATAATTTTTGTCTTAATCTGCATTGCAATGTTCTGTTTTTATTAGCAGTATTTACATGTTTAGTTATTCTTATTTTATTATTTATTTCCTTATGACGGGAAACCGTATTTTTAATATTCTTCAATTTTATCCAATTGATATAGATTTTCGCTATTCAATAAGTAATCATACCCTGACGACATGTCCTTTTGTTGGTCTTCTTGTATATACCTTTCATATTTTCTAATTCGATCATTTTCTTTCATGGATCCATAGTCTTTAAATAATATATTGCTTTGCCATGTGTTCGTGAAATACGGAGTCGCTATGAAGTGCAATTTTTTATGGGTGTTTATGTGAGTATGCCCTATAGGTCTGAACATTCGGTAAACTGTGAGGATACCTTTGTTAGAACTCGGAATATCACCTTTATAACTTTGTTCATCGTTCCATAAATACACAGCCCTAAAACTTACCACATGTATCTCTTTATTATTCTCAAATTCTGAGAAATTGGTAAATCTCTCATCAAATCTTTCGTCAATATCCATAAAACAAAACCATTCGGATTGGAAGAAGGCACTTAAATCGAGTAATATATTTCTATTCTCTAAATCGTTGAACCCACTTCTTTTCTTTTTCACTTTTAATAAAATTTTGTCATGGATTGCTAAATCCCAAGTTCGATCCGTACTTTCATCATCCAGCAAAATGATACCGTCAAAATAGCTTGCCATATTTGTTAGAAAACCTTCTATCAGTTTTTCTTCGTTGTACGCTTGGCAGAGGACTATCTTTTTATGCCTTTTCCGAAATGCGGCGGGGTGTCTGATTTCGAAACCGATAAATTGCTGTAGATATGTATAGCACAAGTCTTTTGCATATTGATTGTCTTGCCAGTCGTAAATGACTTTGTTAAATTCACTTCCCCAAATATCTTTGTTAGCAATTGCTTCCGAAGGATAATTCATTTTTCTCCAATCTGAAATGCTATGTTTATTGATACGTTTAGAGCGTTCGTTGGGATCATAATTTTTTTCCCGATGAATAGTCTTTGCCTCTGGGAGGATGAATTTTTTGATACCAGACATATCCAACCGTGCACGCATATTATTATCTTCTCCACCCCATGTGATGAATGTTTCATCATAACCATGTAATTTGTATAGATGGTTACGTTCTACCATCAAATTACCCCACGGGATAAAATCCAACTCTTTTATATTATTTTCTGTAAGTTCCTGCTCATAGGGTACATATGCCATCATTGCGAGGATATAGTGCATGGGATATTTCTCTATGGCATCTCTCATTTGCCATATAATATCAGTGAGGAATTCTACTTCAGGATCTATTTGTAGGATATACTTTTTGGTAGCATGCTTGAGTCCTACATTTAGTACGGAAGCATGGTTGCGAGGAGCATGTTTTCGTTCATTAATAATTAGCTTCCAATTTATGAATGGATAATTTTGAAGCAGCATTAGAAGTTCTGACTTTTCATCGGGGTCGTCCAGGACAATGATTACCTCAATACCGTTTCGTTGTAAATAGGGTGCATTATGTGGTAATACTTTTTTGAACTCTGTATATCTTTTATAGAAAGACATAACGATACTTACATCGAAGTTATGAATAATATCATTATTTAAATCGATGAGTTTCTTTTCTGTTGTGGGTTTATTTACGTTCATGCTATCAGTATTTTTTCATTAAACAGCATTTGGATAAACTCCACAAATATTTTAGGTTCCTTTTTGTATGGACTCATATTTATAGCATCTTTTATTAAGCAACTTCTTTTAAAAAGGGCTATAATTTCAGCTTCTTCTTTACCAAAACTTGAATGGACTTTGTTGTTGGCTGTATAAGCTAATACAAATTTGGTATCAGAAAATTTAATAAGGTGAAAAGCATCCGATAACCTAAGGTGAATTTCCATAGGGAACGTATATAATTGTTTGTGGTTGGCTGCTACTTCTAAAATTAAGTCGTTAAGCGATTGCTGGGTTTGGCGATACTCATTGTCCAACAATTCTTTGTTTTTAATAATAATGCAGTCTATGTTTTTGCTCTTTTCTGTATTTTGTACATATTGAATATCGTTCATGATCAAATTCAAAGGGATGTATTCGTTTAAGCTTCCCCCTATCCGTCCCTGAAACTTATTAGCGAATTGTTGGCTGAGGTTTTGGGGTGTGATAAGTCCTCCATATCCTTGCTCTCCAATCACGATACATGGTTTACCTAACATTATTCCTGTGTAAATAGAAATACCATCCCCGATGATTATATCATTTGATAGAATTACTTTTTCGATATTCGATTCTTTTACATTGATAAGTGTAATATTAGAATTGAATATAGGGATAAGAGGATCTCCATTATAAAGTATTGTGATTCTATAGTCTGATAAAATATTTAATAAGTTACTGATATAATAGACCGGTGAATTTTTAAGGTTAGGGTGTGCGATAGCTATTAATAGTTTGGGGCTATTTTTATTTCTTATTTCTACATTTTTAGTAACGACTGGTATAGAAAAATATGGTAAGACAAACATTTTGTCTTTTTGAAAGAAACTCTCCAAGAGCTGATTGAAGCAATCACAAAGTATTATTTTTTCTACTTGTTGGTCTTCACTTAAATATTCGTCTTTTAAATACTCTGTATTTATGAAGTGTATGATTGGGATATTTGATTTTCTTGCAAATTGACTAATGTGGCTCAAACCTGTTTTGCCATAAGTAAGAATAATCTCTGCTTCTTCTGTTTTTATATGACTTGACGGGGGGATATATAGATAATCACTGAGATGATTTTGAGATTTACATATAAGGGTAATATCATTGCTATCATCTTTATTATCCAGAATCTTTAGTATTCTATTACAAAAGTCAACTTGTCGCTGGTTGGAGACGTCTAGGGAAAAAAGTATTTTCATAATTAGTAAGGTTTCTTGGTTTTCAGTAATAATAAAATTATTATTTTGTTAATATATGACTTTTTTTATATGAACATCCTCCAAAAAGATTTTTTTTATTTTTAATTAACTAATTAAAAAAGGTGGTATGCAATGCCATTCTTGCTGTTATTGAATAGTGAGACGAATAGTATGCACTCTGTTGATACCTGAGTAGTTACGCTTTCTCTTGCTGTATCCCTTCTATTATAAATCAATGCTGTATTTTCGCGTTTGATGAAGGTGTCGGTCACTGATGGGCCTGTTATACTTTCGGAGATAAACGATAAACTCTCTCCGATGGAGCGAACCATATCCGGGGTAATCTGTATACATATGAAAGCCTCATTATCTTTTTAGTAAAAGGGTCAGGACTTATTGTAACAGCCATCGAATCATCCTCCTGATAAAGTGCGACGGTTCTTTTCTTCTTCTTCGCGGATTACGAACTAACCAACGGTATTTGTTTTTGATATTAAACTATTGTATACAAGTATGTTATGATGAATCTCCGTTTGCTTATTCCGGCCCTGGTATGCGGGCTCATGGGCCTTGGTATGCGGGCTTATAAGCCCGAGTATACGGGCTCATGGGCCCGGGTAGCGGGGATGGGATGAAGAGCGGATCATTTTCGACTAAACAGTAAAGGAAAGCACAATGCTTTAAACAATGTATTCAGTTAATAAATACGTTCCTTAGTGTTGCTTATCAGTGTCTTAACGATTGGATGGCGCTCAAGTTAACGGGTGGAAGATGGAAGATGCGGGTGGAAGATAAACAGGCTGAAAATGCGATCTTCCACCATGTCATTGCATTGATTATTAATGGAGTAAGTGGAAAAAGGTGGAAGATGGAAGATCGAAACGTATTTTTTGTAGGAGAAGCAGTTACTCTGCTAAGTGAAGCATTAAAATAGAATAAAGAATATTCTCTGAAAAATAGCAGAGATTCAGTATGCTGCGCGGTATTTTCCTTCCTCCTTATCCTCAAGCATACTCAGATAGGAAGTGTAGCGTGATTCGCTGATGTAGTGCTCTTCTACCGCTTTCCGAACAGCACAACCGGGTTCTTGACGGTGTGTGCAGTTTCCATATTTGCAGTCTGCCGAAGTCTTGAATATTTCGGGGAAGTAATGGCCTATCTCTTCCTCTTCCATATCAAAAGTGCCGAAACCTTTGATACCGGGTGTATCGATGATATATCCGTTGCCGGGGACGGGGAACATTTCGGAGAAAGTGGTGGTGTGCATTCCTTTGTTGTGATAAGCTGATATCTCTGCGGTCTTGACTTCCAGCCCTGGGACAAGGGCATTGATGAGGGTTGATTTGCCCACTCCCGAATGTCCGGAGAAGAGGGTTACCCGGCCTTTCAGTTCCTCGCGTATGGCATCGACTCCTTCACCGGTCAGTGCGGATATTTTAAAACAAGGGTAACCTATTTGGGTATAGAGGGTGATGAGGCTGTCCAGATAATGCAGTTCGTCTTCATCATAAGCATCCACTTTGTTGAAAAGAATCTTCACCGGTACACGGTAGGCTTCTGCCGACGCCAAAAAACGGTCGATGAAGGTGGTTGAAGTTTCGGGATAGTTAATAGTCACCACCAGCATACATTGGTCGAGGTTGGCTGCAAGAATATGCGATTGTTTGGAGAGGTTCGATGAACGGCGGATGATGTAATTTTTCCGGTCTTCTATCTCATTGATAAAGGCCGTTCCTTCTTGGTTGAGTATGATTTGTACACGGTCACCTACGGCAACGGGATTTGTACTCCGTATGCCTTTCAGCCGAAAATTACCTTTGATCTTGCATTCAACCAACTGCCCGTCATCGGTTTTCACCTGATACCAGCTACCTGTATTCTTTATTACTAATCCCTTCATGTTTTATAAACTGCAAATTACAAGTTACGAGCTATAAGAAATGATTGGAGGGGCTGTGCTTGTGCACTGCACTCGTAGCTCGTAACTTGTAATTTAGAATTATACGGTCATAATTTCTTTGTCCTTTTCAGCCAGCATTTCTTCAATCTTGGCGATGTACTTATCATGAACCTTCTGCAGTTTAGCTTCTGCATTCTTTTGTTCATCTTCAGCCAAACCGTCTTTTACAGCTTTTTTCAGTGCATCTATACCGTCGCGGCGCGCGTTGCGGATACTTACTTTAGCTGTCTCGCCTTCAGCTTTACACTGTTTGGCAAGTTGTTTACGGCGTTCCTCGGTAAGAGGGGGGATGCCGATGCGGATAATTTCACCGTTATTCTCCGGCATGATACCGAGATCGGAGTCGATAATGGCTTTTTCAATAACCCGGAACATGCTTTTATCCCAAGGTTTAATCGTGATGCTGCGTGCATCGGGAGTGGTTACGGCAGCTACGTTGCTGATGGGCACCATGCTTCCGTAAGAGTCTACACGGATACCATCCAGCAAGCGTGTGCTTGCTTTTCCGGCGCGGATGTGTGCCAGTGCTTCTTCCAGATACATCACTGCCATATCCATCTTCTCTTGTGATTCTTCGATAATCGTTTTTACGTCTACCATCTTATTAAGTCTTTATAAAATTGGCACTTTGATTAATTTTGAAAACAAAAGTAGATTATTTTTTGGTTATCTGCAACTATCTATAGAGAGAAATGCATTGCCTGACGTTTCTCTTTCTAAATAGTATTATTGGTAATTATCGCAATAGGTGGTAGACGGGCTGCTGATATAACGTCCGCTTAAGTTACAACTGGAACCACTGAGGTGACTACAATTGGAGCATCTTTTACCGCCGGATGAAGAAGATGATTTTCCTAAAAGTGAAAGCAAAAAGAGAGCAATTAGTACAATTAGTAAAAGGATGAGGAAATGAGCTACAATTAAGACAGTGGCTGTTGAACCAATTAAATAAGTTAATGTACAGATACATGCATGTTTCCATCCACCTTTGGGAAGTACTTTATTGAAAATAATACCTGTTTGCACAGATTGTCCGACAAGAAATCCAATTCCTATCACAGGCAAAAAGCCTGCAAAGAAAAAGCCACAAATGATAGCGCCTATGATACAGATGCCCCAAGTATATATTCCCCATGTCCAATTGAAAGTTGCGTAGGAATTGTATTGCACATCATTCAAGGTATTGAAAAAACACATCCATTGATTAAATACAACTGCACCGAATATAAAGAAATTAATGATGGTCCATAGCCATCCTATTTTATCGGGAGTGCAAAACCAAATACTATTTGCGCCCATTGAAAACACATAAAATAGTTCTAACAAACAGACGGTAATGAATAAACTGAGGTTTATCGTATGTTCGGTGTCTTCCAGCGGAGTACTTTCTCCACGACGCATTCTAAGGATGAATAGCACAATAGAAAGTCCTAATATGATATAAACTAAAGGGCGGCAATCATAATTTGTTTGTCGAAACCAGTCGCTGAATGTATTTGTTGGAGCTTTTGCGGGAGGTGTTGGAGTAACAGGTCGTATGTAGGCCGTACTTACGTATCCACATCCGCCATTGAAGGATATCTTTGCCCATTCGCCATCTATTGATTCTACATTTACGATTCCCCCATGATTTATTGTTCCGATGACAGGAGCATTTGTGCTTCCATGACTACGTATGTTTAGAAAAGTATTGGCGGTCACTTCATACTTTTCCAAAGCTTGGGTAGAGAGGACTATAATGAATAGTCCGATACAAATGAACAGGAATCGTTTGAATGTTTTCATCAGTTTGTTATTTACTGGGTTTTATGTCTTTTACAGCAGGCGTGATGATAACAGTTGTCGGCACTCGGATTAAAGATACTAATTGCTCTAATTCTGAATTTTTGATTCGAATGCATCCTTCGGTCGCTCGGGTCCCAATAGATAATGGGTCGTGGGTGCCATGAATCCCAATTCCTTTATGTCCGGGTGTTTCTAACCGGATGAAATGATTACCGTATGCACCCTCTATTTCACCTTTCCCATCTCCAAAATCGTGTTTCCATTTAGAAGCATCTTGGATATCGATTATTTTAAAAGTTCCTTCAGGAGTTTTTAAATCTCCTTGTTTTTCCTTATTGCCATAATTCTTCCCACAAGCTATGTCGGCAGTGAATAATTCTTGGCCCTTATAGTCTATTAAGCGTAATTTCATTTCATCTTTTGAGATGAGAAGAATGTTCGCATTCTTAATTTGTGCCATTTGGGCAGTATGGTAGTAGTAGAAAGCTACTGCCATACCGCCTATAGAAAGGATAAATGTTAGATGCGATATTATTAGATACCGTATAATTTTCTTTTTCATTGTATTATGCTTAGTGTACAATTACTTGGCAGGAGAAGATTTTACTTCCCTCGTACCATATCTCGTACTGATAAGTACCTGGAGAATACACGTCACACTCTGGACTTCCCCAGCTTGTTAAATAAGAAACATTGTTATCAGCTCCGACAGCAGGTGTATATATACCATGCTTGTAAGTGTATCCGTTCGGCGAGTTCTTGTTGGCAATGAGTACACCATTGGGACGATAGATTTTGGCATACAATGTAATGTTTCTGGCCCCGTTTAGACTTGAATAAATAATCTTTGGTTTCAGGTATTGTAATTTATTTCCGTAAAGCGGCTTCCCATAATCTTCTAAAATGGTCCCTTTATCGTTTGAGTTGGCAAATAACATTGTTCGGATCTTGATGGGACACTCAACAGGTTTTGAAGAAACGGTTACAGCCTTTTCTGAATTGCCCTGAATTTGCACTCCGGTTGAATACAATAATTGTCCTTCGGACCAGAATTCTATCCGGTAAGTTCCAGAAGTGTACGCATCTCCGGTTGTATTTCCCCAACCGGCTAAATTAATATATCCGGATCTGTTTAGAGTTACTTTTTGTTCATTAGTATATCCGGAGGGTGATCCTGTTCCAGTCATTAAGTTCCCCTGTGGAGTGATAATTTTATATTTGATGACCGCTGAACTCTTCCCCGCAGGATTTTCATAGAAAATACGTGGAGACAAGTACTGAGTGGTGGTGGGGAGCTGTGTCCCAAATTGAGTAAGAACATTGTAACTTTTATCAGTGTTTCCAAAAAGTGCCTTCGTTATTTTTAGTCCGTTCTCGCTCTTTGTTTTTGACGGCTGCTGGTTGGTTGGGAGTTGAGGCGAGCGACTAACCGTAGCATTTGGGGTAGCATAGATAACTTTATATTTATCTGTTTTCCATGGATAATATTTAATATCTTTTATTTGGGCATTTTCTGTTGTTTGCTCTTGATATATAAAAACGGGAGTTTCGTCATCTGCAAACGAATAAATAGCCAGTACGCCTTCGTGTGTGGAGGTGTTGGATAAGATAAACGCAAATTCTGTAAACTTCGTATATCCGTTAGCCAGGCGGGGGTAAAGTACTGCGTTAGGTTTGACTTCTATGGGCTGTGCAAACAACTGCCATTGTCCCGTCCCTGTTTTATAGTTGTTTTTCTTTATAAAGTCTACGAGTGCCAGCCGACATTTTGCTGTCGGTGCTCCTTCCATAGCTTCTTTGCTTCCCCATAAGTTATTCAACAATTCAAAATCAGCCTTACTTAGGGTGTAATTGGTAGATACATATCCTTTTTTCTCATTGGCTTTAATGTATGACCATCCATCTCCTTCTTTTTGGTAAGTGATGAGCTCCGAACCATAGGGCAGAGATTGGATACGATTATATTCTACATTTGCATTTTTATCGGAACGTTGCAGCAAGCTGGATACGTATACATAGGTACGCTCTGCGTCCCGATCAATGGCCATAGGTTTATACCAATATTGATAGCCGCAAAAGCCTATGATAGCGGTGATAATCAGGAACGACCACAAACCTCCGTGCCCCTTTTTAGGCGGAACTGTAGATGTTCGTCGGTTAGATGGGGTTCTTGGAGGAGGCGGCGGCGTTACCCGTGACTGCGGGGGCGGGGTAGAGGCCCGGTATTGTTTGATTGTGAATGTGTACGTTGCAATTTGCAGATCATTCTCAAAGAACTCAATAATCCATTGGCCAGCGGAGAATACATTTCCAGACATACTTCCGAAGCCATTCAAGGGATATGCAGATCGGGAACCTGTGAGAGGGACATTGCCATACCACGTATAACCGGACTTGCTGTTGCTGGCTGTCATGAGTGTCCTGTCGGGAGCGTATAATTTGTACCATATATCTACACTGCTCCCTCCTCTTAATACTCGATAATCAATTCGAGGCTGTAAATAGCAGCTACGAGTATCGAGCTCGGCCTGATTCGAAGGAATGGGATCACCTTTTTCGTCAGTATTGGCAATTACCAATCCGGTTATTTCAATGGAAGGGGAGGTTTGCCGGGGAGGAGTTTGTGGTATTCTTTCCTGAGGGGCTCTTTCTTGTATCGGGTTTTCGCGGGTATATTTCGTCATGAACTTTTTGAAGTCCTCAAAAGTTTTAGAATCTTTTGTATAATATGTTTTGGCTATTCCACGAAAATCTTTGCTCCAGGTAATGATGTTTTTGTTATTGCTATGCAATTTGTCTGATGCGATTAGAATGGAGATATACTGCTCACATTCTTTTCGGGACGTTTCGTTAAATGTACCGTTTTTCCAGAAATTGGCTAAGAAACGGACAGCATTCCATTCATCTCGGTCCAGTTCATTCTGATTCTCGTATAACTGCGAATAAGTACTTGCCCATTTTTTGGCATTTTGTTTTAATATGATATTTTGAGATTCACTGTTGGCAGGTGTCTGAAGAGGAGCCGAAGAGCGGGGTGCAGAACTCTGATATAATTCCTTTAACGCATTTTGGAATACTAAAAATGTAGTTTCGTCTTTAGTGTAATATTTCCTGGCGATCGTACGAAACTCTTTACTCCATACAATAATTTCTTTATTATTGCTGTGTAATTTATCCGATTGTTCAAGAGTGCTTATCAGGTCCATGCATTCGCTGGTAGCATCCGGATCAAATTTTTTTCGCCAATAGTCGGCCAGTGTCTCTATAGCAGTCCATTCTGCTGTAGAGAGTTCTGTTTGTTTGCTTTTAAGAAATCGACAAGCTTCGTTCCACTTGCCGATTTCCAGTTTTAATAAAGTCTTATCCATTTATAGGGTTCTGCTTTGTTCTGTTTTTTACTCTACTGATGCTTTGTCGATGATTGCTTTTGATTTTCTGAGTTCTTCTTCACATTTTACACCGGTGATTTTGAGATCGAATTCAAGTTTATCATTTTCTACATAAGCTAATCCGTGCAAGATACCTTCCTGGTCAATCTGATATGTAACTGAAATTTGGGTACCTTGAGGCCAGTCTTTGCTCAGTTTAAGCGTATGGTCGTCAATTAGTGTGCAGAATCTTTCTTCCACGATACTTTCTGTTTCCATATTTGTGAAATCACTTTCAAATACTTTCACAGATACACCTCGTTGGTTAGGAATAGAAGTAGTAAAGGTTTCAATTCGTTTTGTGGGTAACGAACTATTTGCAAAAATGAGGTTTTGCACCATGCTTTGTCCTTCAATGATTACGTCGGTACCATATGTTTTACTGGTGACATTGACCACTGTGGTACGATCTCCACGGAGAGGAGCCGGTTTATCATCACTTTCTCCTTCTTCATAGTCGCGAACTGCTTGTGAATAGGCGGCATTCATAGCATAAATTGCCGCTCCTTTGGCTACACATTCATCCGGGTCGGTTAGTTTGGCATCACAATTGAATTCTTTATCTACCCGTTCCTTTATTTGTGGCATGCGGCTACTACCTCCCACCAACAGTATTTCATCAATATTATTGTAACCTTTTTCTTTGGCAATGGCAATGACCTTCTTGGTGGCATCAATCGTTTCGTCCAGTTTCCTTTCTGTCAGCGAATTGAATAACTCACGGCTAATTTCTATACGTGCGGAATTGCCTTCATATTGGTAAGTTGCTTTCGCTGTCTGCTTGGCTGTCAATACTTTTTTCTTGTCTTCTGCAAGTAATAACAACTCATATTTTAGGTCTAATCGGTCTTCGAACGAATAAGAAGTGTTATTTTGTTCGTTAAAAGCTGCCAGCATATATTCAGCTAATGCGGTATCCCAGTCTACTCCTCCTAAATGATGGTCTCCACCTGTGGCTATTACTTTAATGGCACCACCGTTCACATTAATCAGGGTAACGTCAAATGTTCCGCCTCCGAGGTCGTATACTAAAACCGTTTTTTTCTGATCTGTCTTTACACCGTAAGAGATCGCGGCAGCCGTAGGCTCATTGATGATAGAAAGTACATTTAAGCCGGCTATTTCTCCGGCCTGCTTGGTTTGCATACGCTCTTTGGTTCCAAAATAGGCCGGACAAGTGATAACGACATCTTTGATCGGTTCCGGATTATCTCCTAAATCGTTGGCATCTTTAACCAGCTTTTTTAAGATGAAAGCCGAGATTTCTGTTGGGTCGTAATGATAGGGAAATTCGTTTGTGTTTTTATCGAAACTGTCATCTACACCTATATGGCGTTTTATGAATACTGCCGTTTTGGTAGGTTCAGTGGCCAACATACCTTTGGCTTCTTTTCCTACGACAACATGGTCCATATCCTCAAAATATACAGCGGATGGAGTAGTGGCATCTCCTTCGAAATTGCGGAGAACAATGGCTTGGTCGAATTTATCTACTTGTGCAATGCAACTGTAGGTGGTACCTAAATCGATACCATATACACTTCTGGTATTGTCCATAGTTATTTATCTTTTTAGAGTTTTTTTTAGATGAGTTGATTATTCTGATTTTTTATATACAGTGACTGTTGAGGGTTGAAATATTTTGTTTGTGGTAGTATTTCGGAAGCCTCCGTAATGAAATTCTTTAATAGTGCCGGCCTGTTCCGGAGTATCAGTGATCACTGTCCGGATGGCTGTTTGCTCTTTAGGTGAATATGCGCTGCCTATGGTCGGTTCAAAATACTCTAAGTCGTATTCGTCTTCCAGAATATCTTGAATATGCAGTTTACAATTTTCCACTTCTCTCAATAATCTCGTATAAGTTTCAGGGGAACTCTTAGCTTCCGTATTTTCATAAAACCTATAAGTTTTCGTGAGTCGTTCATGCATTTTTATCATGTTTTTCAGAAGAGGTTTTACGATTTCCGCATGAAGATCCCGGTTATGACTTTGCAGTTCTTCATGAAGATCCTTAATGATTTTATCTTTGTAAGAAGAATCTTCCAATAGTTTTTTTAATGCATTTATTTGATCTCCGATTTGAGAAGGGAACGAGTGATCGGGATGCGTCGCAGGCTCTATGGAGCGTTCATCGTTTGGATTCCTATTCTCCAGGTTCTGCTGCCGTTCTTCAAGTTCTTTTGCTAATTTATCCAACTTTTCAGCACGTAGATTCAACTCTTCTTCTTTTTGTTGAAGCTCCTGGATTTTTAATTTCATTTCTTCTTCTTGTTCGGGAGAAAGTTGTTCCTGTTCATTGGGGGAGGATGTCTCCTCATCGGTAGCTGGAGAGGGAGTGTGATTGGGCATTCCGGTTGAGATTAATTGAGCAAGATTAGCTTCAAATTGGCTCATTCTTTCCAATAGCTCTTCCATTTTGTTATTTTTACTTTTGGGCCATTCCATGTTGTGTGTATTTATAGATTAATATATAGATTTTTATTTCTGGTTTTACATAAAGTATGAATACTTTTTATTAGATCAGATAACGAATAACTGTGTCTTTTTCAATCTTGTCTCGCAAATATATAGTTTGTAGTTGTGAAAATCAAACATATTGCTTTATAAAATTGTTGTAAAATGATTTTGTACCGGATATCCGGTACAAAATTGGAATTAGTAAAGAACCTCTTTGATTTATATTGATGATCGGTCATGTTTTTAGTACATTAATTTAATATTCTATATTGAATATCATTAATATGCTATTAAGGCAAAATAATGGAAAGTATGTTTCACTTGGTATTCATAAAACAATAGGTTCTCTTTGATTTATTCAAGTGTCTTTCCGGACGTATATCCGAGTATATCCTGTATGTATGCGCGGAATATATCCGGATGCATGTCCGGAGATCTGCCTCTTTTAATGAAAGAAACGGGTTGAAGACATGAAATTTTAAGAATCATATGCTTCTGTTTTAAGGTAAAAGAAAATACACTTCCTGAAAGGAGGCTGAATAAGAGGCTAAAAGAAGAACATTGTCATAGGATACCTTTTCATTATTATTTCCCGGAAGAGTTGCTGACTCGTGAACTGTTGGAGAAGGATGGGAAATTATCTGATGAAATGGAAACTGGAGAAGAAATATGAATGGGTTAATAAGTGAACGTATCCTGTCCACTTATTAACCCATTCGTATTTCTTCAGATTAGAGAATTGACTAATTGTGTACCAATGTGCCAATCTCTTCTCCTGTGATTACTTTTTTCAGGTTGCCTACCGTATCCATATCGAATACCACGATGGGCAGATTGTTTTCCTTGCACATACATGTAGCTGTGAGATCCATCACTTTCAATCCGCGTTTCAACACTTCGTCGTAAGTGATGGTGTCGAATTTTGTAGCAGTCGGGTCTTTTTCCGGGTCAGCAGTGTAGATACCGTCTACACGGGTGCCTTTCAGCATTACGTCTGCTTCTATCTCGATGCCGCGGAGGGAAGAGCCGGTATCGGTAGTGAAGAATGGATTTCCTGTTCCTGCCGACATGATCACGATTTCGCCGTTTTCCATACATTCGATGGCTTTCCATTTGCTGTAAAACTCACCGATGGGTTCCATACGTACTGCGGTCAGTACGCGTGCTTTCACCCCGGCAGCAACCAATGCCGAGCTGAGTGCAAGGCTGTTGATAACAGTGGCCAGCATTCCCATTTGGTCGCCTTTTACCCGATCGAAACCTTTATTGGCTCCGCTCAGTCCGCGGAAGATGTTGCCACCACCGATGACGATACCTATTTGTACGCCTTGTTCGTGAATCTCTTTGATTTGTGCGGCATATTCGGCCAATCGTTTTTCATCGATGCCATATTGCTTTTCTCCCATCAGGCTCTCACCGCTGAGCTTCAACAGGATTCTTTTGTATTTTGCCATACGAGTTGGTTGTTAATGATTTCTTTTTTTGCAAAGATAAACGAATAGTTTTAAAGCGAGATTCTTTTGAGAGTTATTTTTGTTGCATTATCTTTCTGGCGAGCAGTGCTTGTATGAATCCCCGTGAAGAGAGATAGACGATAAATGCCATCCATAGAGCATGGTTACCCATTGAGTTATGAAATGTGTAATAGATAATGAAGAAACTGGCCGAAGCTATAAACATGGAATAGAGCATTTGGCGTGTTGCAGTCGCACCAATGAAGATGCCGTCCCAAAGGAATGCCGAGAATCCGGCAAGAGGAATAGCCAATACCCAATAGAAATAGGTTTCTGCTTCATTGATAACAGACGCTTCGTTGGTGAGTAAGCCGAGAAATGATTGTCCTCCTATGCCATAAAGTAGGGTGAAAGCGATTGAAAGGCCGGTACCCCAGGCAAATAATCTGCGGACAGTGCGGTGAAGTTCCGTCCGGTTATCGGCACCTATATAGCGTCCTGCCAATGCTTCGCCTGCGTAAGCAAAACCATCCATGATATATGAGAACAGAGTAAAAAGTTGCATAAGTAGTGTGTTTACGGCCAGGACAACTTCTCCTTGTGCTGCTCCGGCAGAGGTAAAATACATCGTTACCGCCACCAGGCATAAAGTACGGAGAAAGATATCACGATTTACCTGGAAGAAACGATACATGGCCTGTCTTTGCAGCAGGCCTTTCCATTGGATGCGTTTTCGCAGTTGCCCATAATATCGGTGCCATAACAGGAATGCCATGAAAAAACCTGCATATTGGGCAATCAGAGTACCCAGCGCAACGCCTTCTACTTTCATACCCAACAGATAGACAAAGCATAGGCTGGCTGCGATGTTGACTATATTTTGAGTGATGGCGATGTACATCGGGAAACGGGAGTTTTGCATACCGATAAACCATCCGGCAAAGCCATAAAGCCCTAACATGGCGGGAGCACCCCAAATGCAGATATAGAAATAAAGTGTAGCAAGACGTTTCACTTCATCGGAGGTTTGGATAAAAGTAAATGCCGCTTTTAGTATGGGATATTGCAGAAGCATCAGGCAGAGAGCAATGAACAGTCCTACACCGACCGACCGTAATAGGAGTCGGGTCACTTCGTCAAGATCGCGCTTGCCGTATGCCTGAGAAGTCATTCCACTGGTACCCATCCGCAGAAAACCGAATATCCAATAAATGATATTAAACAGCATACCTCCCACGGCAATGGCACCAATGTAGGCTGCTGACCCCAGATGACCTACAATAGTAACATCGATCAGCCCCAATAACGGAACGGTTATATTGGAGATGATGGAAGGGACGGCTATTTGCAGAATCCGTCTGTTACCACTGCTGAGATGAAAGATTTTATCCATGGACGGGCAAAGTTACACGAAAAAAGGTGAATCTGAAAATGAAGAGAACAATAACGTTATTTAATTGGTTTTTAGCGACCGGTGAGTCGGAATAATTTCTATCTTTGTAGGAACCTAACTAAATAAGTATGAATAAGATGAAAGCTCTGACTTTATTTCTTTCCATGTTGTTTTCGCTTCCGTTTGCGCTTTCAGCACAATCGGCAGGAGAAATGCTGCAGAGAGTATCAGCCGCCATTGATAATAAACAGTGGGAACAAGCTATTAGTCTGTTCCGTCAGGCCGTGAATACGAATGTGGAAAAGGCCGAGATGTTTTACTGGGCCGGGGTGGATAAGAATACAGATGTAGCCTCGAAGTTTGCTAATGAGTTGGCTTCATTCTATAAGAAGTCACGCAGCTATGATAAGGCATACCTGTTTTATAAAGAATTGCTGCAAAAATCACCGAACGATGTGAACTGTTTAGCTTCTTGTGGTGAGATGGAGGTTTGCCGGGGTAAGGAAGCAGAAGCTTTGAAGACTTACGAGAAGATATTGACGCTGGATGCAGATAATCTGGCTGCTAATATCTTTGTCGGTAACTACTATTACCTGAAGGCTGAACAGGAAAAGCAGAAGATAGAGAATGATTATAAGAAAATAAACACTCCTACCCGGATGCAGTATGCCCGTTACCGGGAGGGACTCAGCCAGATACTTACTACCGGATATATAAAGGCAAAAGGATATTTAGAGAGGGTGGTCAGCCAGTTTCCTTCTACTGAAGCAAAGAAGACATTAGATAGAATAAAACTGATAGAAAAAGAGGTGAACAGATAGTAAGGCTGTTCACCTCTTTTTTCTTATCTTCTTATAAGTATTGGCAAATCCAAAGGACCTTCGGCTGCTGTGCGGGTTTGTGTCTGTCCTTTTTTCGGTCCCGGAATTAGTGGGCTGTAGGTCAGGACATGGCGGATACGGTTGCGCTGGTCATGGCTGAATTGGTCAGAATAGCTATATGCGTAATCCATGATGTTATGGGATGTAAATGTCTGATCGGTCATGCAATTTTCTCTTAAGGCGAGGGTAGACAAGGCATGTACTCCTAAAGCTAATTGAGTGTTTGACCACTGATCATAATATTCTTTATTGTATGTCGGAGTATCCTTACAATAATCCGAATCAATGCATCCGTCGTAAGTGCCGTTATCATCTTCGGAGAACACATGGTGCAGACCTAAATAATGACCTAATTCGTGAGCCATAGTAACGGTTACGTCTGCTGAGTTATATGAGTTTCCCGATGATTGTTCATTTATGTAAAGGCTGTTAATTGATACACAATAGGGAAACTTTAAATTATTTAGCGTCAAATAGGGACTTTCTACCGGATTGAGCCCTTCCAAAAAGGTACTGCCTTTGGTAGAAAAGGGAAGGTGGGCAATACCTAATGTTGTAAAGCCGGAATTGTCATTGGTAAAGTTGTAAATCATCACATTGATATACTGGTTAGGATCCCAAAGGTAACTTACATATTTTCGCGTATTGTCGGACATAAATGCATCGCAGTCGATGGGATAACTTTCCGGCCAAAGGGTGTATTCCACTCCCGGAGTAGTTAAATCTTTTCCGTCAGGACCCGTAGAGGCAAGTGTAAAAGTCAGGTTCATATCTACGCTTCCAATCTTGTTTTTATATAATTTGTTGACCGTTTTTAATATGTCAGTTAAACGGTCTGGACTAATGTACTGTTTGGGGTCGGAACTATTCTTATATAGCACGTGGAAGATTATGGGAAGTTCATAGTGGTACGCTTCGGGATCGGTTGAATGTCCAGCTGCCAATTGTGTGACGGTTATGACCTTTTTTATTCCACTGGAAGTTACCGCAATCGTTGCACTTCTTTCAGTCGTTTCAAGGTTAGTCTCTACAACAATGCCGAGTGGCTGATTACTTGCTCCCTTATTGGGTACGAGCTTGCACCAGGTTGAAGAACTTGCTGCTACCCACGAATCGCTGCTGGTGATATTTACGGTTAGAGTAACTCCATCGCTGTCAATATCTTGAAAAGATGACTCCGACAACTCAAGTTTTGAATTATTTTCGGTATTGGAGTCTTCACAACTGACAAACAGTAGTGTTAATATGGATATTAACAGTAGGCATCTGATTTTCATAAATTAAACGTTTTTATATTTAAAACAATATTGCAAAGGTAATGTTTTAAACTAAAAAAAGAAGAAGTATTATAAAATGTGCTGTACCTCTTTAAATACGTATCGGCGTATTTTGCCTGTATCGTCTTGCAAAACAAGATGACCGTCGGCTTCAACTTCTATGGTTCTGGCTATAAACTCTCCGTTCGCATCGGAATACTTATGCATACCCTTTTTTCGGAAAAGCGCCTTCTGATACCGGTGGGCTATATAAGTGTGCTCCCCTTTTTGAAGCAGGCTGTAATATTCTATAATTCGTTGCATAACTCCTGCCAATATTCTGGAGAGTTCGTAAGTTTGGCCGGTGATTTGTTTAAGTGATACAGGATTGGGGGCGGGGCTAAAAAACTCTTCCTGGTTAATATTGATACCAATCCCTGCAATGCTTTGGCTGATATGTACTCCCATCAAATCATTTTCAATCAATATTCCGCAGATTTTTCTTTCTTTCCAGTAGATATCGTTCGGCCATTTAATAGAGATATCTTTAATGTATGTGTCGAGTTCTTCCTTAATGGATAAAGAGATGATTTGAGATAGAAGAAATTGTCTGCGGATTTCTAAAGAAGTGGGATAAAGTACGAGGCTGAATATCAGATTCTTACCTTTCTCCGATTCCCAACTGTTTCCTCGCTGTCCTCTGCCCAAGGTTTGGTAGTTAGCTACTACCGTGGTTAGTTCACTGACATCTTGCTTATTGCACAGGTCGTTTAAATAATGATTGGTGGAGTCTGTCTCTTCGATATAAATCAAAGGTACAGGAAAAGACTCAGGGAAGGGCATCATATTCGGCACGTAGTTTTTTAGTGAATTTCTTCAATACTTCTTCGTAAGAATGGTCAATCAGCTGTTTTATCAATTTATCATCGGCATCCCGGTCAAAGAAAATCTGATTCCAGTATTTCTTGTTGAAATGATAAGCACCTTCGATGGCTGAATAATGTTCACGTAGTTCGATGGCATAATCAGGATTACATTTCAAAGCAATCATATTGGCTCCTTCCAAATCGATAAGTGCGAACATTTTATCCATCACTTTCAGTACAAGTGAGTATTCATCGAATGGGAGGCATTCGGTGACTGCTTTTTTCTGAAGACAGTATTCTCTGGCTAATTCTATATTCATACGATTTAAAATAATGGCGGGTAAAACGCCTCTTTTATATGTTCAATTCTGAAATTTCCTACTTTACCTACGACAGTAATAATATCAAATCTTACAGATGCGTCTATTTGGAAAAGCTTAATATATGTATCGGCTGCGATTACGGTTCGCCTGATTTTTTGTGGAGTAACAGCATCCTGAGGTAATGCAAAGTCCGTATCGGTACGTGTCTTTACTTCCACAATTATCAGTTCACCGTTTTTGGCTGCCACAATGTCCAGTTCCAGATGTCCTTTGCGCCAATTCCGATGACGAATGGTATATTCGTGCTGCTCCAGATATTGAACGGCAGCATCCTCTCCGGCCTTTCCTAACAGATTATGTTCTGCCATATACTTTTAGCATACTATTTTCTGCAAATTTACTCTTTTTATTCTTTGAAATTACAGAAGTAAAAGTAAATTTGCAAAGAATATGAGAAAGAGAGATAAAAAGTGTAATAAGGCAACTCCGGACGAACCTAAGCGGGAACGACGGATGAGCATATTGCTGAGCGAAGATGAGCAGCAGATTGTAGATCGTTATCTGGATAAGTATAAGATAACGAATAAATCGCGTTGGCTTCGTGAAACGATTCTCATGTTTATACATAAAAATATGGAGGAAGATTATCCGACTCTTTTTGGTGAACACGATATGCGGCGTTAAGATTATGTTGGACGATTCTTATTTTATGAAACAAGCTCTGGTTGAGGCTGCTAAGGCCGGCGAACGTGGAGAAGTCCCAGTGGGAGCAGTTGTCGTTTGCAAAGAACGGATCATTGCTCGTGCACACAATCTGACTGAAACATTGAATGACGTGACAGCCCATGCCGAAATGCAGGCTATTACTGCGGCAGCCAATGTCCTTGGAGGAAAATATCTGAATGAATGTACGTTGTATGTTACTGTAGAACCTTGTGTGATGTGTGCCGGTGCTATTGCCTGGGCACAAACTGGTAAATTGGTTTTTGGTGCTGAAGACGAAAAAAGGGGGTACCAGAGATATGCTCCAAAGTCCCTTCATCCCAAAACTGTAGTTGTCAAAGGGATACTCGCCGATGAATGTGCCAATCTGATGAAAAATTTTTTTGCGTCTAAAAGAAGGTGAATTTTTATATTATCAATCTTTTATCTCTTCATAATCCACATATTCTCCTTCATTGTCATCAAAAAGTTTTTTGTGCTTGTTAGCTCCGGTTTCAGTAATGATTTCCTCTTTATCGTTAGCTTGTGTCGGACGATAGTATCTTTGCCCCGAATTACTGTGTGTCGAATTCTGGCTTCCGGAACCGGAGGCAGATGAGCGTTTCCCCAGTCCGAAGATGGCTCTTAACACACTTCCTACAAGGGCCAGTCCGATAATGATAACGGCGATAACGATAATGAATAAAAATCCTAAAATGTGAAACATAGGCTATTTGTTTTATGCATTGTTTAAAATTTGTAGTACAACAAACGTGCCAGAAGGATTGTTTATTTATTTTTTCTTGTTAAAAGTGAAAGAATGATATACCATACAATAACCGCTGAGAATCCGCTGATACCCAAGAACAGCAACAGTGGAATGCAGACTATCAGGAATATGAAACTAATCTTATTGTCTTTCCAAGAAAGATTTTTAAATTTTAGGGAGAACATGGGGATCTCAGCTACCAGCAACCATGAAAAAAGCATTACCATTATAATAAGGTATATAACATTGCAGTGAGCAAGTAAGAATTCTTTGCCTCCTACAATAAGTGCACCCCAATATAAAGCGTTGGCAGGGACAGGAAGACCGATAAAGGAACTCGTTTGGCGTTCGTCTACATTAAAGTTGGCCAAACGGAGAGCTGAGAATATCGAAATAAGAAAAGCCAGATAAGGAATATACTCTTTTACGCCTGCCAGAAAGTCGGGATACATAAGTCCGGGTTCTTTCATGAATGAAAAAACAAGTATGGCCGGAGCTACGCCGAAACTGACATCATCGGCCAAAGAGTCCAATTCTTTACCAATAGGAGAGTAGGCATGAAGCAAACGTGCCAACATACCATCGAAAAAATCGAAGACAGCACTCAAGATGATAAAAGTGACAGCCAATTCGTATTTGGCTTCAAAGGCCATAACACAAGCAATGCATCCTGAAAAGAGATTCAGGCAGGTCACTGTGTTGGGTATATGGCGGATAATAGCATTTGCCATTGTTCGTTTTTTATTTTAATTTGGCGATAACGGTTTGGTTACCGGTTGTCAATTGTCCCATACTAACACAAATCTCAGTGCCCAATGGCAGATATACATCTACACGGGAACCAAATTTAATAAAGCCCAGATGTTCGTCAATATAACATTCCTCACCCGGCTCGGCATATGTTACGATGCGGCGTGCCATTGCACCGGCTATTTGCCGTGCCATGACCTCTACACCCTCGGGAGTTTCAATAACAACCATTGAACGCTCGTTCTCTGTGCTGGCTTTCGGAAGCCATGCTTTCATGAACTTGCCGTTTTCGTGAGAGACTTTTTTGACGACTCCATCCACCGGGTACCAATTGGCATGTACGTTTAGAATGCTCATGAAAATGGATACCATGATCCGGCGGTCATGAAAGTATTCATGTTCGTCTACCTCTTCAATAACTACGATTTTCCCATCGGCCGGTGCAACTACGATCCTTTCAGTATCTTGTCCGAACAGGCGGATCGGGCAACGGAAAAAGTTAACCATCAACAGATAGACTATAACACTGACCAGAGCCATCAGGTAGAATGGTATTTTACAATCAATTCCCCAGTAAAGGGCTGCATTTATAATTAGTAGCAGAAAAAAGCTACCCCATAAAATATGTGTTCCTTCACGGTGAATTCTTATCTTTTTTAATTTTTTAAGTCGACCCATTTGCGCTATTTAATGATAATTATCCGCAAAAGTATACTTATTTTAAAAATCCAGCAAGCATTTGCAGATAGAAATGACTTATGTTGATAACTTTTTGGAGTTTATCTTTGTTAGTAGCTACAGACATTGTAATTTTATGGCTTCAAATTATCAACCTATAACTATGCAGGATTTCGTTCATTTACACGTCCATACGCAATATTCTCTTCTGGATGGTCAAGCCAGTGTCAGTGCGCTTGTCGATAAGGCCATAAAGGATGGAATGAAAGGTATTGCCGTTACGGACCATGGAAACATGTTCGCCATCAAAGAGTTTACGAACTATGTGAATAAGAAAAACGGGGGGCCGAAAGGAGAAATCAAGGACCTGAAGAAACGGATTGCAGCCATTGAGGCCGGTGAAGTGGACTGTGCGGATAAAGAGGCTGAGATTGCTGATTGTAAAGCTAAAATAGTGGAGGCGGAGGGGCGGTTGTTCAAGCCCATTATCGGTTGCGAAATGTACGTGGCCCGCCGGACTATGGATAAAAAGGAAGGAAAACCCGATCAAAGCGGGTACCACCTGATTGTGCTCGCCAAAAACGAGAAGGGGTATCATAACCTGATCAAATTGGTTTCACGTGCATGGACCAAAGGCTATTATATGCGCCCCCGTACAGACAGGAATGAATTGGAGAAATATCATGAGGGCTTGATTATCTGTTCGGCATGTTTGGGTGGTGAAGTTCCCAAAAAGATAACTCAGGGATTGTTGGCGGAGGCAGAGGAAGCTATTCAATGGTATAAGAATCTGTTTGGGGACGATTATTATCTGGAAATGCAGCGTCATAAAGCAACGGTGCCGAAAGCTAATCATGAAGCATATCCATTGCAGGTGAATGTAAATAAGCATTTGATAGAATACGCCAAAAAGTATAATGTCAAGTTGATTTGTACAAATGATGTTCATTTTGTCAACGAAGAGCATGCTGAAGCCCATGACCGGCTAATCTGTCTGAGTACGGGAAAAGACCTTGATGATCCCAACCGGATGTATTACACTAAGCAGGAATGGATGAAAACGAAAGCAGAGATGAACGAGCTCTTTGCCGACGTGCCTGAAGCATTAAGTAATACTTTAGAAATTCTGGATAAGGTAGAATATTATTCGATCGATCATGCACCGATTATGCCTACTTTTGCTATTCCGGAGGATTTCGGAACAGAAGAAGGGTATCGGCAAAAATATACGGAAAAGGATCTTTTTGATGAATTCACTCAAGACGAAAATGGCAACGTGGTGTTGAGTGAAGAAGCAGCTAAAGATAAAATAAAACGTTTGGGAGGATATGATAAACTGTATCGTATCAAGTTGGAGGCCGATTACCTGAAGAAGTTGACTTTCGACGGAGCCAAGAAGTTTTATGGCGATCCGTTGTCACCGGAAGTAAAGGAACGCTTGGTCTTTGAGTTACATATTATGAAGACGATGGGTTTTCCGGGCTACTTCCTCATTGTGCAGGACTTCATTGCTGCCGGACGTAATATGGGGGTATCCATTGGACCGGGACGTGGTTCGGCTGCTGGGTCAGCCGTGGCCTATTGTTTGCAGATCACCAAAATAGACCCTATTAAATACGATTTGCTGTTTGAGCGTTTTCTGAATCCCGACCGTATTTCATTGCCGGATATTGATATTGACTTCGATGACGATGGTCGTGGCGAAGTGCTTCGTTGGGTGACGGAGAAGTATGGGCAGGAGAAGGTAGCACATATCATTACATATGGTACTATGGCAACAAAGCTGGCTATCAAAGATGTTGCACGTGTACAAAAGCTTCCGCTTGCCGAATCGGATCGTTTGGCCAAACTGGTTCCTGATAAAATTCCTGATAAAAAACTGAACTTAAAGAATGCCATAGAATATGTGCCCGAATTGCAGGCTGCCGAAGCGTCACCTGATCCATTGGTAAGGGATACGATGAAATATGCCAAAATGCTTGAGGGAAACGTGCGGGGAACCGGTGTACATGCCTGTGGTACCATTATTTGCCGTGATGATATTACTGACTGGGTGCCGGTCAGTACGGCTGATGATAAGGAGACCGGCGAAAAGATGCTGGTTACCCAATATGAAGGTTCGGTGATTGAAGATACCGGACTGATTAAGATGGACTTTCTGGGGCTGAAGACTTTGTCTATTATCAAAGAAGCCGTCGAAAACATCCGTCTGAGTAAAGGCATGGAGCTGGATATTGATTCTATTTCAATTGAGGATCCTGCAACTTATAAACTTTATAGTGATGGACGGACTATCGGTACATTCCAGTTTGAATCTGCCGGTATGCAGAAATACTTACGTGAGTTGCAGCCGTCTACTTTTGAGGATCTGATCGCGATGAATGCCCTTTATCGTCCGGGTCCAATGGACTATATTCCTGACTTTATCGACCGTAAACATGGACGTAAGCCTATTGAATATGACATTCCTGTCATGGAGAAATACCTGAAGGATACGTATGGAATTACGGTTTATCAGGAACAGGTCATGCTTCTGTCACGCCTTTTAGCCGATTTTACCCGTGGGGAGTCGGATGCCCTCCGTAAAGCGATGGGTAAGAAACTGCGTGATAAGCTGGATCACATGAAACCTAAGTTTGTTGAAGGTGGAAGGAAAAACGGCCATGATCCGAAGGTACTTGAGAAAATCTGGGCGGACTGGGAGAAGTTTGCTTCGTATGCGTTCAATAAATCACATGCTACCTGTTATTCCTGGGTTGCATACCAGACAGCATACCTGAAGGCTAACTATCCGGCTGAATATATGGCAGCTGTCATGAGCCGAAGTTTGTCGAATATTACTGATATCACCAAACTGATGGACGAGTGCAAAGCAATGGGAGTGCAGACGCTTGGTCCGGATGTGAACGAAAGTAACCTGAAGTTTACGGCAAACCGGAATGGAAATATCCGCTTCGGGCTGGGGGCTGTAAAGGGAGTAGGTGAAGCTGCTGTGCAAAGCATCATGGAGGAACGAAGGGAAAATGGTCCTTTTAAAGGTATTTTCGACTTCGTTCAGCGTGTCAATTTGAATGCTTGTAATAAGAAGAATATGGAGTGTCTGGCTCTTGCGGGCGGATTCGATAGTTTTCCTGAGCTGAAACGTGAACAGTATTTTGCGGTGAATGCCAAAGGCGAAACTTTTCTTGAAACATTGATGCGTTATGGTAACCGTTATCAGGCGGATAAAGCTGCTGCCGTTAATTCATTATTCGGAGGAGACAATGTGATTGACATAGCGACTCCCGAAATTCTTCCGGCAGAACGTTGGAATGATTTGGAGAGGTTAAATAAAGAAAGAGAATTGGTCGGTATCTACTTGTCGGCTCATCCGCTTGATGAATATGCCATTGTGTTGGAACATGTATGCAATACCCGTATGATCGAACTTGATGATAAAGCTGCTTTGGCAGGAAGAGAAATAACGATGGGAGGTATTGTTACCAGCGTGCGTCGAGGTATAAGTAAGAATGGTAATCCTTATGGCATAGCCAAAATAGAAGATTACTCCGGTTCTGCCGAGATACCTTTCTTCGGAAACGATTGGGTTACTTTTCAAGGCTATTTAGGTGAAGGGACTTTTCTGTTTATCAAAGCTCGTTGCCAGCCTAAACAATGGCGTCCCGATGAACTTGATATTAAGATTACTTCGATGGAATTGCTGCCCGACGTCAAGGAACAACTGGTAGAGAAGATCACAATTCTGATTCCGCTTGCCGAACTTAATTCGAACTTGGTTACGGAACTTGCCACTTTGACGAAAGAGTCTCCAGGAAATACAGAACTTTATTTTAAGGTAACAGATACGGATGGAAAGATGTATGTAGACTTGATTTCTCGTCCCGTTAAACTTTCGGTAGGTAGAGAATTAATTTCCTATTTAAAGGAACGTCCCGAACTTGCGTTTCATATAAATTGATTATCTTTGCCCCATAACAGTGATGGATACTTAATAACTAACAATTAATAATTAAAGAAATGGCTTTAGAGATTACTGACAACAACTTTAAGGAAATCCTTGCAAAAGGAACACCGGTTGTTATTGACTTTTGGGCTCCCTGGTGCGGGCCTTGTAAGATGGTAGGTCCTATCATCGACGAGTTAGCTAAAGAATATGAAGGAAGAGTGATTATGGGTAAGTGTGATGTAGATGAAAACTCTGATCTTCCTGCAGAATTCGGTATTCGTAACATTCCTACGGTGCTTTTCTTCAAAGACGGAGCATTAGTGGATAAACAAGTCGGTGCCGTAGCTAAACCTGCATTCGTAGAGAAAGTTGAGAAATTATTATAATATACTTTCATTAAAAATATTTGTTTATGGGACTGGAAGACGATTTTTTATTAAGTGATGCCGATGATGAAAAGACCATCGAGTTCATCCGGAACTATTTGCCTCAGGAGTTGAAGGATAAATTCTCAGAAGACGAGTTATATTATTTCCTCGATCTGATCGATGAGTATTACTCTGAAAGCGGAATCCTTGATGCTCAGCCCGATGCTGACGGTTATGTAGACATCGATCTGGAGCAGGTAGTGGAATATATCGTGCAAGAAGCCAAGAAAGATGAAGTGGGTGAATACGACCCGGAAGAAATCTTGTTTGTGGTGCAGGGAGAAATGGAATACGGAAATTCTCTGGGACAGGTGGAATAAGCCAGTCTTCGTAAACCAAAAGATAAAGAGCGTGCAGAAACACTTCTGCACGCTCTTTTGTTGCATATATGTATGATAGTTTACTTTGTCTTGATTCCTCTCCTCCTGCTAAAAATACATTTTGTTTTTCGGCCCTCGGAAGTATCGGATGTGTATAGGAGTCCGGATATCTGCCTGAAAATAGGATGAATAAAAGTCCAGCTTACTCTGTTTTTACGAAATAAGATCTACTAAATTTCTTCTAACGCATAGTATTGGTAGTCTCTTACAACGGTTTGAAGAAACTTTTCATCATTTACGTCTGTTTGGTCTACAGAAAGCAGTGCACGAACTTTGGGTGCCAATTGTGAGATATGCCTTGCCCGGTCCTTATGATGCAGTTCTAACGCCTTACTGATCACATTTATTTGCTCCAAGGACAGATCGGCAGCTAATGGAAAACTGGGGTGATATCCTTTGGTCAGATAATCGAACTCATCAAGGCTTACTTGTATTTTGCGGTAATTTTTCTCTTTAATTACCATTGTTCCTGCCGCAAGATCACCCAAACGTTGGCTGTTTTTGGTTAATAGTATGACCAGTACCCCCAATCCTCCGGTAATAGTTACGTCTATCCCATAGAGCAACCACCTTAGCAGATATGCACTCAGGCTGGGTGTCGTACCGTCTGCTTTTACCACACGGATATTCATGACCTTTTTTCCGATACTTTGTCCTTGGTTAAAAACTTCGCAAAGTAACGAGTAACATAGTACGGGCAGATAGATAAACAGGAACAACAAGAAAAAAGTACTTCCGGAAAAAGCGTGTATATTGAGTTTCCCCAATACATAAGAAGTGGCAAGAATGTAAATAAACAGCAGGAAATAATCGATGATACGAGCCAATATCCGTTCGCCAAGGCTGGCGGGTACTTGGCTGATGCGTACGAATTGTCCGGTGATGATAGTCGATTCTGCCATTTCTGATTAAACACATTTGGGTTCCGGTTGCAAATATATCATAATTCTCTTACTTTTGCTTCCGGTTTCGGACAAAACTTATCCGTAACTAGAACCTGTTGGATAAAAGAGGTAACGCTTATAGGTCGTAATGTGGATTCTAATTTTATTTATCGGTTGAGTTAGTTACTATTTTATCCTTTAATGAAATCCCTTTTATCACTTCCACATAATTTCCATCTGAAATACCGATGTTGATGATTTGTTTTGTTTTCTGTTGTGTCATAGTATCCAGCAGATAGAGGTATGTAGAGTCATTCTCGTATAAGACATATTTTTCATCAATGGATAAAGTGTGCTTTTTCTGTTTTATCACCATAGTAGCTGTTGCGGAATATCCCGATCTTATAACAGGCATATTTTCCGAGACGGGAAATTCTGCCTCAAGCATGTATTTCATAATTCCGTTCTCCGCATTTCCTTTGGATGAAACTTTTGTTACTACTGCCCGGGTTTGTAAATTATCATAGGCATTGAATAAGAGTGAAATCGTGTCTTGTAAAGCGATATCTTTCAGATATTTTTCAGGGACAAGAGCTTTAAAACGAAACCGAGACATTTCCGCCACAACGGCAATCGTTGTTCCCGGATTAAAATTATTGCGCTCTATTACAGAGGCCCCCGTTTCCAGAGGGGTATCAATAATAACGCCGCTAATACTCGATCTTACAATATTTGATGCCGTTTCAGGAGAGATACGCCCTTCTTTCAAGATGTTCAATTGATTTTGGGCAGAGGCGAGTTTCTCCTTAGATAATTCGTATGCCTGTGTGTAAGAGTCCATCTCTGCCTGTGCCACAAGGTTCTTTGAGTACAATTTTTGTTCCCGTTTATAATCTTCCAGTCGGGCTTTATATTCAATTTGGGCAGTGTTCAAGTTATATTCCAGTCGTTCCATATCCGATGCGTTTGGGACCAGCATGATGGAGGCGACAGGATCTCCTATGCACACTTTATCTCCTATCGAAACATTAATCTTGTCCAGGACTCCCGATATCTGCGATTTTATTTCGATCTCCTTCATCGGAAAAACATTGCCGGATATGTTTATTTCCTCTTTGATCTCGCGATATTGTGGTTGTGTAGTTTCGTAAATTGCCTTTGTACCTCTTAGCGAAGAACGAAAAGCAACAAATGCCAGTGTGGAGGAAAAGATGCAAATCAATATAATCTTAAATGTCTTCATTATCCTATATTTTCGTTTCTAATAGCGTCAATGGGTTGTATAACAGATGCTTTCATTGCCGGAAATGCTCCGGCAATGACACCGGACAGAATCAAGACAACCAAAGCGAGAACAGCTACATTTATATCTATTTCTACATGCTTTATCATCGTTGCGTGACGGGCGCTTTCGAGCAACCAATTTATAATCTCAAGAATACCTGCACCTGATATCAATCCGATGATACCGGAAATCACAGTTATGATGACAGATTCCGTCAGCATTAACACAAGAATGGATTTAGGGGTTGCCCCTACAGCCTTACGGATGCCTATTTCGCTACTCCTTTCTTTGATCACAACAAACATGATGTTGCTTACTCCAACAATACCACTTATCAGAAAACAAATTCCTACGATCCAGATGAACATCTTCAATCCATCAAAGAGCCCCTCAAAAGCAGACGTTTGTGTCTCAAAATTGATTATCTGCAAAGCTTGCTTATCAGAATAAGCAAATTGGTATTTATTAGCGATGAAGGCTCTCAGCTCATTCTCAAATCGCTTGGAATCAACTTCTTTGTTCAGATATAAACAGAAAGCGCGCAATGGAGTCTTATTGTCAATGCAGTTTATGTAACTTGAAAAGGGCACATATACCGAATTGATTTCCGAAGCGCTGAAAATATCATCATTCTTTAGTACGCCTATCACCTTAAAATCAATACCGGCAATGTTGATCGACTTACCCAACGCTTTTTGATTATTAAATAAGGTCGTACTGACATTTTCGCCGATAATGGCAACATTACGCGTATTCTCGTCATCTCCTTTATTAAAATATCGTCCATCTTCGTTGATTTTAAGTATCTTAATTCCCATATAGTTTTCATTGATTCCTATAATCTTAAAAAGTCCGCTTTTAGCTTTATTCATCACTTGCGAATAAGACCCTGTTATTTCAGGAGAAATAGCTTTTATTCCCGGGAACTGTTTCTTCACGCGGTTAAGAAAATGCAAATCGAAATGCAACTGTTCCCCTTCTCTGATATTCTTATACTTCATAGAAGTGGTTCCTCCATATACATACATGCTTTTCTGGGCAAAGATGCTGAATATATCCATCACAGAGTTTTGAAATCCTTTTCCTGTACCCAATAGCACAACCAATATCAGGATTCCCCACGAGATGCCGAATCCGGAAAGAAAGGTGCGGATCTTATTCTGCCTGATTGAAAGATAAATCTCGTATAGAACTTCCATTATAGCAGAGTAAAGAGTTTCGTAATAGCCCAAACAGACAGAATGGGAATTACAACGGAGGCAATGGCATACCGCAGCCGTACCTTATATAAATGATGGATTAATATCATGCACAGCAAATAATAGGGGATAAAAGAATAGTTAACCAACATTATGGGGAGACCAAGAGAATAATTATTTTGTAAGGTCGTTACCGCATTAGAAGTACTATATTCCATTTTCTGATTAAGAAGGAAGATGGAAATAAAAACAGAAATGGCAGGAATAATATAGAAATAAGACGAAATATATAAAAGATGTTTGAATGGAGCATAACCATTAAAGAGTATGGCTGTTAGGTGAAAGAGAAAAGTGGAGATAAGCCATATTACAATAGCTGACAAGACTATTATAATATAACTCATCCGTGCCAGAATTACAAATAATCTATCAGTCTCTAAATTGTTATTATTCACAAGATGATTAGTAGTTATCAAAAATTCTGCGAGTAATAAACTATATAGTAATATAGTTAAAAAGCCATACCATTTAGGCATCTTCTCAAGTGTATTGATTATCCTTTTCATGTTAACATATTTATTGATACATAAGTTTCGATGTAGGCAGCTGAAAGAATAATTATGAAAATGATCAATAAATTGATGCCTATGTTCTTGTAAAATTTAAATGTAGGCATTTTATTTGTATACATAAACAAAATAATATTCCAAGCTATATAAAGTCCTATTCCTCCTGATATCCAAAAACCGATAAGTTCAAAGCTATGGGGCAAGGTTAAAGCGAAAATATCGGTTATACTCATGCCTAGTTTGTATGTTCGGCAACATACATCCGCAAAACAAAAACCATTTAATAACAAGTTAAAAAGTGTACCTATTCCTAATAACCCTCCTCCTAATACATTTAGGATGCAACCTTGCATATTGTTTTTTAAAATGGTAATAAATGCACTGTGTTTATCTTTGTTATACAAAAAATATAAGGTTTTGTTGGCGGGACTATTGATTTCAAAAGTTGTCGTATGACTTATTGCTATTTCAGAAATATCTATTGCACACAGTCGTACTATGGCTGGTAACAACCAAAATAAAAAAGCAGCAATGAAAAAATATTTGTTAACCATTTATGAACTCTTATTTAAATATTTGTTAATGTTGATTTGTATCGTTAAATGGGATTCACTACTTATATCTATAATTTGTTTATGTTTGCCGTTTTTCTGTTGAATGTGTAGAATACCATTTTTTTTATCAAAATTATAGCAATCAATGCTACTCCATTTTAAATCCCAGTGCATTATATAACGTATTCCTTTTTGATTTATTACCAAGATTTTTTGCATTAAGATAGAGGCTATTATTGATAATAATATAAGAATGGCAGATAACGGAAAATACTGTATTGGAATTACATATATTGATAGAATGATAGAAATAGGACTCAGTGTATTTAATAGTATCTTATTCCTTTTAGTCGTTAAATTGATAATAGATCCTGATAAGTTATTCTTTTGTAAAATATAAAATAAGGCTATTGTAATGATTCCAATAGTAAAGTAAAGACCTGTTAATTCCCATTTTATATGATCGGATATTGAAAGAGATAAAGTAATGATACAGGTTAGTAGAAGTAAAACTAAACAATATAATATTTTTTTTAATAAGAAATTATTCATAATATTTTTATTTTATTTGTGAGGTTGCTTTGTATGAAATAGAGCAAAGCAACCTCTGTTAGTTAATTATTTTTTTATAATCCTGCTGCGGCGGCTCCTACTCCGGCTATCCAACCTGCCGGACACCAGCCTAGACCAACAGCACAAGTACCTAATGTTTCTGTTACTTTTCCCATTGCTAATGCTCCAACAGCTAACTTTCCTGATGCTTCAGGACCATATTCACCAGTTCCGGCAGCATAAGTCATTGCAACAGTTGCTTCTTGTAAGTTATAATCACATTTATTTTCGTTGATTCCTCCCATTATACCCAAAGAGATAACAATAGCAACCAGCATTCCTAAAACTGCTTTTTTATTTGTTTTCATTTACTGTAAAGATTTAAATGTTTAAAACTCTTTTTTTGATTCTCGTGAAAACAGCCTATAACTTAATAGTCCCGTTTTCAATTGCAATTTTTTCTATCCGTCCATATTCATATGATTTAAAGTTTGAACTTTTATTTCTTTTGGAGGAGTCGTAATAATGCTCCTATGCAAAAAGGAATAAATATAATGATGCATATCCCTATTACAGCAGTATCTCCGTCTTGAGGTTTTTCTATAGGCCAAAGGTATCCTGATAAAAATAGGACAGTTACAATTTCTGTTGTTGCTCCTATAATTGTTGGCAACCATTTACGGTGTCTCTCATTCATAATCATCTATTTTTTGTTTTTATTACATACCTGTTTCAACAGTAGTCTCATCTCTTCTTTTATCTCTTTCGCTGCCGTGGTTGGCACTTTCTCGTCGGTAGCTAATATTTTAGAAGCCCATTCTCCGGCGCTCCCGTAATCGCCTGCAGCTTCGTATAGTTTAGCCAACAAATACTTGGGGTATAACTTGGATGGCTGCATATAGACAGCTGTTGTATATGCATCGACGGCTTTAGCCGTATCTCCGTTTTCTCGGTATGCGTTTCCTAAGAGGATGAAACTGTTAGGGTTGGAACATTGGGCGCAGGAAACTGACAGCTCTTTAATCGCCTTTTGATATTCAGCCGATAAGAAATAGGCTGATCCAAGATAAAAATGGAAGATGCCGTCGTTCCTGAGAATGCCTTGCGCCTTTTTATACATCTCTATACCTCCTTTCAGGTCATGGCGCATTACTCGTTGTTGTCCCCGATGAAAGAAATAGTATCCTCGCGCGTTTATCATGCCGGCAAGTGCGAATACGCAAATCAGGGGGCCTGCGAGGGATCTTACCCCGTTGCTTATCATGCGATGTGCGGTGGAAAGCAACCGCTTTTTTCCATAAAGAGCCACCGACAGGCAGAACATCAGATAAAGGGTGGTGGGGAGTACCTTCAGAGGATAGGAACAGAACATCAATATGGTTATGGAAACGATGGATGCTTTGGCTCCGAGTTCAATGGTCGATAGGTTTTTCCAACCGGTGCCCACTGCCATAACCAAAAGGGCCGCGATGCATGCTGTCACGATAATCCCTTGCTCAAGGCCAAGTTCAAGGAATTCGTTGTATGCGGTGGTTACATATCCCGCGATGTGACGTTCTTTCTCGGTACCTTCTTTTTCCCGGAAGTAGTCGGCTTGCCACTTTCCGTATTGAGATTCAAAATAACCGATTCCGTTTCCCCATAACAAGTTCGCATGGGGATGAGGAGTGGATAGAGTTACTTTCCATACCAATATACGGCCCAAAGCGGAATCTTCTTTCATTTTGAATACAAAGAATCCGCTTGCGATGATTAAAACGGCTGACAGAATGATTGCCGGGGTCCGAATCGCTTTTTTACTCCAATAGTTGGTACCGCGTAGCAATCGGGCGTACCGGTAGCAAAGTACGCAAAGACAGCCTGCGCCACATGTGATCCATGCTCCGCGTGAGCGACTGAGTATTAACAGATAGCATACCAAGATAAAAAGCCCGCCCAAGATGTAGCAAATATTATCGAACCGTTTGTTTTTTCTATAAGATACTAATAGTGAAAGAATCAACGGGGCCGTCACCCCAAGATAACCGGCGTAGGCTCCCGGGTTGGCCATAGACCCGCCTATGATGAACTGCGGGTCGCTATTCTCCAATAGACCGATGGACTGGGCGATTCCAAAAACGGTCTCCACCGCGACGGTTGCTATGACTACCCAGGCAAAGAAGCGTCTGTTTTTCCCGGGCAGGGACTGTGTGGCAAAAAAAGAGAAGAACAATGTCCATAGTACTGCCATCGTATATAAACGATAGGTCCCATATATATTTCCTGAGACATACCGTAAAAAAAGGCTTAGGACAATGCCGGAGACAATAAAACAGGCGCGGCTGTTTCTGCTCCAATCTTCTTTCATCCCGCTCCATGTCGTTGCGAAAAAGACAAAAGAGCATATATAGAACAAAAAGAGCATTACCGGAAATCTGTTATTATCCAGGCCTGCATGTGGTAATAGGAATAATAGCGCAGCTGTTATTTTTAAGACTTTATTTTTCATTGCCGATTTGTTTTACGTTTTGAGAAAAACGCGATGAGCAGATAGACAATTCCACCTATACCCAAGGCATATAAGAAATGCGTGAATGAAAGCCCCTCTTTTTGCGGAGGGATGTATCTGTACTCTTGGTCCACTTTTATGCAGCCCGGATCGCTGAACTCGCCAAGAAGTGAGTCTATCGGGAGAGCGTCATTTCCCTTTTGATAAAGCATCAGTGTGATGTATCCGAATTTCGATATATACAAAGACTGGCATCCTTTCAATAGTATGGAATCTCTCCGGATTGTGAGATAATTGTTTATCCGGTAGTTCGGGGCGGAGTTTACCGGAACGATGCTGTCAAGGCGTGTGAATATCGAATCGTTGTTCCACATATTCTTTGTCCGGTCATTCATCTCTTTCATGTCCGAAACGATCCGGTCGAAAGAATATGAATGGAGGGACTGCAAAACAGGCATAAAACCAACCAAAGCATAATTTCCAGTAAAATATTCCTTTTGAGATATCGGATATAGCCCCATGTCGAGATCAAGCCGTGGAAATATCTTTTTGAGAGTGTCATGGGGAATGGTATCCCATCCGGAAGGGAGATCTATGCTATACTTACATCCTTTATGGGAAATGTCTACGCTTCGTGCGCATGTGTTCAGGGCATTATACAACATGCACGCCAAAATCATCGCTGTTATTTTTATCTTTGTCACCACCATATCTGTTCGTTATTCATATAAGTAAAAATGCGTTCTTCAACTCCTTTTTCAAAACAGCCGCCTGCCATTCTTGCGGCATAAACTGAGATATGCCCGTATTTAGGGTATTTGCGATATAAAGAAATGCTCCGGAGGGCGGAATGATCGGGAGTCAACCCATGTACATCTCCATTCTCCTTTAAAATAAAAGGTGTCGCGAAAGGAGCCATCACGCCGTTTCGCACGGATGCCGGAAAATAAACGATGCCCTTACCTTCATTTTGATATCCGGCGATCTTGTTGTCGCCGAACGGGATTCCCCGCGCTACGTTTCCGAAAGTTATTATCTTTTTATTCTCAGTTGCGGAAACGGCTACGGGTATCCAATCTTTATTATTAAATATACATAAGAACAGCACGTCACCTTTCATGTCGGGATCCGAACCGGATAAGGCAATATCTGATACAGGCATCGGGTATTCTCCCGTGACGTCTTTCCAAAGGGGATCTAAGTAACCAATGCCGCCCTTATTGCTTGAATATCTGGTTCTGTAGATTTTAGGAATCTTATATGAGATGCTGTTGTGTCCCTCTCCGTTAAATCCGACATCCACAAACCTCCCGTCTTTGTTCATCACCACGTTCCACGCATGTCCGCCGCTCCTGTTTGCCCATGCGGGTACCACATCGATGGTAGAAGGAATGCCAATGGCTCTGAGTGACAAGGTCAGATATGCGGTCAAGTGGTCACAACTTCCCCAATGTAACTGATCTAACTCACTGAAAGTCGGGAAAAAAGGGTATTTACTCATTCCGGCGTTATAGTAAATGCCGGATACCTGCACAATTGCTTTTGTCAATTCCAAAGGGTCGCTGATTGAATCCAACAGGTAAGAGAATTTTTGATAAGCCTGTTCCCTCCAATCACTCAGTGATTCGTTTCCAATACGATAGGGTAAAATATATTCGCAGAAATCATCGAAAGAGCACTCCGTAAACTTTTTAGTGCGATGCCAGACTTTGATCGCTTCTTCTACATTGTTGATCAGGAAGTTGCCGGTTATAACTTCGATGTCTCTTACTATTTTGGGGCGCGGAGGGTCAGTACATGTTTTATATACGGAATCCAATGCCATCCCTAATCGAGACTTGCCGGGATCCCACGCTTCTTTTTCTTTAATGTGATTATTTAAGATAATGGAATGAAAAGGATCTTGTTCATTGGCTGGAATGAGGCTGTATTTATCTGCCATATTCCCAACCAAAAAGAATATGGATCTGATCTTCAAAGAGTCTTTCTGATTAATGAAAAAATCCAGAGCTTTCTCTATCTCTTCTCTGTTTTTATGAGATAACTTGAGAACTTCGTGAATCTTATCTGGGTATCTGCTGTTGTTCGGTTGTATACAACCGGACAAGACAAGAGTATTTAAAAGGAATGATACCCATATAGGAGACTTTATACATCGTGATTTTTTCATATCAGTTTCAGTAGGTTAACTTATACCGCAAAGGTAGTGTGGGGCTTTCAAATGTTTTATAATCAATACCTAATATTTTTATAATCAAATCCATGTCTTTTGGTTATATGGATAAATTTTATCACGAGTACGCAGAGGGAAAGGGTTGTGCAAATAGATTTGTTTATTTGCGTTTTTGCATGAAAAGGATATTTTTATCTCTCTTTTAATAACGCGATCTTTTTCGAAATCTTCCTAATAGAGGAGTAAAATACATAAATAGGGTATTTGTATGCGAATTTTCTTACCTTTTCGGTTAAATATTCCGGTTTTGTCATCAAAACATTAACTTCTTTTCCCGAAAGAAGTTAATGTTTTCTGCATAAGAAGTTAGTCTTTTGTCTGTAAGAAGTTAATGTTTTATCCGTAGGAAGTTAATTTCGTAAAAGGGAGAGATGAAAATGGTGTTTTTTGAAGCTACTTGGAATTTCGAAATGGATATTGCTGATGTAACTTTCCGACAGAGAGATGGAACTTATTTAAATAAAATGTCTGCAGAATGTGCTTTTATTTATTCATAGTGGCCGAAATAAGGTGGAATGGTTTGCTTTTTGATTTAGACTAACGGTGAAATACAGGCTTCTTTTGTATCTTTCGTCATTGTGGACGGAAATAGACGTATACAGCCTCCTTTTAAAATACAAAGTGCCAGTATGGAATGCAACTGTCAGAATGTAAGATTTCCCTTTGGGGATGGCTTGTCATCTTGCTTTTAGAGAGGCGTAAAATGAAACAACATTCTTAAATAACCTTCAAACAGGTATTGGACAAGACTTAAAAACGGCCTTAAAATTACGAATTCTTTGTTATATTGAAAACTTCCCTTATATTTGTCAAAAAGAAATAACCAGACTTAATTCTATGAGGAAAGAACTATTATTTACTGTTTTCGTTTCTGTAGCTTTTATTTTTCTTCAGGCCTTTTGGATAGTTCGTATGTACCAGAGATATGAGGAGCAATATACCGAACAAGTAAATAAAGCTTTCTTAGATGCTATTGGAAAAGAAGTAGAGCTTAGATTCAGGTATGTAGAGGAATTTAAGACCCCTATTCTTATCAAGTCTGCCGGATGTGTCTCTGAAAAGGAACGAGCCGGATACAAAGGTGACACCATTGATTTAGTACTTTTAAAACAGAATGACATAGTTCGGAATGTTTCTGAATTTCTTGCACAATTAGAGCAAGACGAATTACTCTCTAATCGGATATTTCCTGTATTACCTGTTATAGACAGTCTTCTTCGGGAAGAGTTATCGGGTTTGAAAACAGACCATTACCTGTCCTTATATGATAAGGAGGGAAAAATGGTTGATTCTTTGGGGAACACTTCTTTGCGGGGGGAGCGTCGGGTTATCAAAATACGGGAAGCTATCGGGACGAAGGGGCTGCTTTATATGCAAATAGAGTCCAAACTGCCCTATGACGCTATCCTGTCCAAAATGTTTTATTCCCTTCTTGTTTTTGCATTGATTATAACGTTTGTTGTGGGATGTCTTATCCATCAGTTAAGAGTTATTAGTCAAAAAGATGAACTGTTAGAGAGGCGTGAAGTGAGTGTGAATGGGATTGTTCATGACCTCAAATCACCATTGAATGCACTTGTCACTTTAACCGGCTGGCTTATGGAAACGGAATCAGATTTTCGGAAGAAAGAATTGATGGCTGAAGTTATAAAGCGTGCCGGACACCAAGCGGCGCAAATCGAGTCTATATTGGTCTGTGCCAGAGGAACGGCGCAACCCATTGTTCTGAACAAAACCGAAATAAATCCGGAAGAAATAGTACAAGCGGCAATTGATGACATCTGTGTTGAATTGAAAGCTAAGCCACATAGTATTGAGGTTATAAACGAAGCACCCGGATTGACGTGTCCGGCAGACAGAGGTTATTTAGAAAACGTGATGAAGAACTTGATAGAAAATGCGTTGAAATATGCCGATGATGGAGTGAAAATACAGATTGAAATAACAAAAATCTCACAAGAAATACAGATTAAAGTGATAGATAATGGTTGGGGAATTGCCCCGAAGTATCAAAAAAAGCTATTCAATCAGTATTATCAGGTCCCCCGGGAAGCATTGCGAATGCAGAAAGGATATGGTATCGGATTGGCATATGTCCGGCATATTATCCGGGCGCATGGTGGCAAAATCCAATTCAAGAGCCGTGAGAATGAAGGAAGTGTATTTACGTTTTATATTCCGGAAAAATAAAGTATGGAGGAGAAAATTAAAATTCTTTTTATTGATGATGATATTACGTTTGGACGTATTTGTACCATCATCTTACAGGAAAAAGGCTACGAAGTCTTTTATCAGACTACTTTAAACGGAGCCAAAGCTTGCATAACAGAAGCTCATCCGGATATCATTGTACTTGATGTGGAGATCGGAAATCAGAATGGCATTGAAGTCGCTCCGGAAATAAAAGTGATAGCACCGAATGTTCCTGTTCTGTTTATCTCTTCTCATACGGAGAGCCATTGGGTTGTACAGGCTTTGGAAGCGGGTGCGATGGCTTATCTTAAAAAGCCCTTTCACGCTGAAGAATTAATTGCGTATGTTGAAAGGTTTGCTGTACAACGTCCGTCCCAACTTCGGATAGGTTCCTTGTCGCTTGACGCCGAAACCAGGATTTTATTTGCTGATGACTCGACAGTTATTAAACAATTGAGTGAATCCGAATATAAGTTAGTAAGGCTTTTACTTGTTTATAAAAACCACATAGTGGGCAGAAGGCAAATAGAAATGGAGTTATGGGGAAATACTGAAGGAAATGAACAGAGTACTAATAATTTAATATCCAAGATACGAAAATACCTTGTTGCTGATCCCGACATCGCACTTGAAACGATACCGAGGAGCGGATATAGGCTTTCTGTGAAATTAGAAAAACAGAAGAGAAGAGTGAGTGACTGTTTTTAAGCAGAGTTAATCCGATTTCTTCTAAAGTGTGACAATCATAGTCGATTCCGTCATTTCCGGTTAAACATTTTTTAGTTTTGGTTGCAAATATATCATAATTCTCTTACTTTTGCTTCCGGTTTCGGACAAAACTTATCCGGAGCCGAACCGGTTGGATGAAAGAGGTAACGTTTATACGTCGGAATATTGAGAAATGGAAAGAGACTGAGAAGGTGGTGGAGCAGGCAGATAAACTGACTCCTGACCGTCTTGCCGATGCTTATACGGAACTTACGGCAGATCTCGCGTTTGCACAAACTCATTATCCGTCTTCCCGCATTACTATTTATCTGAATAATCTGGCTTCGGCTCTTCATAATGTGATTTATCGCAATAAGAAGGAGAAATGGACCCGTATCTTTACTTTCTGGACGCAAGAGGTTCCGCAAACGATGTACCATGCTCGTAAAGAGTTGTTGGTTTCGGTCCTGATTTTTTTGGCCAGCGTATTGGTGGGCATTGTTTCAGCAGCGAATGATGATAACTTCGTCCGCCTGATTCTGGGCAACGGCTATGTGGATATGACACTTGATAACATAGCGCGTGGTGAGCCGATGGCTGTGTACAACGGTTCGGAAGAGGTACCTATGTTTCTGGGTATTACTTTAAATAATATCATGGTTTCTTTCAATGTCTTTGCAATGGGGTTGCTCACCAGCTTTGGAACAGGATGGTTACTGTTTAATAACGGAGTGATGCTCGGTGCTTTTCAGACCTTTTTCTTTAAACATGGTTTGTTGGGCGAATCCATGCTTGCGATCTGGTTGCATGGGACTTTGGAAATATGGGCCATTATCGTAGCCGGTGCTGCAGGGCTGGCTTTAGGAAACGGGTGGCTGTTCCCCGGAACTTATTCCCGTAAAGAGTCTTTTATGAGGGGAGCCAAGAAAGGGCTGAAAATTATAGTAGGTACAGTTCCTATCTTTATAATGGCCGGATTTATCGAAGGTTTTATCACGCGTCATACCGAATTACCCGATGTTTTGCGGTTGGGCATCATTCTATTGTCACTGTCATTTATTATCTATTACTATATTTATTTACCAAACAGAAAAACTCATGGAATCACAAAAACCTAAAATTGCTTTATATGTGAAGCGTCCTTTTGGTGATAAACTGAATGCGACCATGGACTTTATAAAAGAGAACTGGAAACCGATGTTGAAGTTCTGTACCTATTTGATTCTGCCGTTATGTCTGATTCAAGCCATCAGCATGAATGGAATTATGGGAGGAGCAATGGGAATTGCAGCTGCCAAAGAGGCCGGGACCAATTCTTTAGCGGCCATCGGAATGCAATTCTGGGTAAATTACGGACTGATGTTTCTCTGCTATCTGGTAGGTTCTATATTGCTGACTTCTATTATTTACGGACTGATGCAGATTTATAATCAGCGCGAAGAACGGTTGGCCGGTGTGACGTTTGCCGACTTGAAACCTTTTCTGTTCAAGAATATAAGACGGCTGCTGGTTATGGTACTGTTCTGTATAGGCCTTACTATAGTGGTGGGCATTGTTATGGGGATTCTGGTTGTAGCTTCTCCGTTCACGCTTTTGCTTACTATTCCGTTGCTGATAGCCTGTGCAGTGCCGTTAGCCTTGTTTACTCCGATTTACTTGTTCGAGGAGATCGGCATTCTTGCAGCTTTCTGGAAAACTTTCCGTCTGGGATTTGCCACATGGGGCGGTGTCTTTTTAGTATCTCTGGTCATGGGTTTGATATCCAGTGTATTGCAGGGAGTTACTACGACTCCGTGGTATATTGCCACTATCGTAAAATACTTCTTTATGCTGAGCGATACACAGAATGAACTGACCATCTCTGCCGGATATAGTTTCATGGTCTATCTGTTGGCTATCGTCCAGACTTTTGGTGCCTATCTTTCTATGATATTTTCTTTGATTGGTATGGTATATCAATACGGTCATGCCAGTGAGGTGGTAGATAGCATTTCGGTAGAAAGCGAGATAGATAAATTTGAGCAATTATGATCGACTTTAAATGACGTTGCAAGCTGATACATTGGTCTGCGATACCGCAAGGGTTGCTTTTTGGCAATCCAATCCGGATTATGACTATAACCGTGAACTGATGACTCCTGAGATTGATATCTACGGGTGGCTCAGTATGCAGCTCTCCAAGTTACTTCGTGCCATTTTCGGAAGTCGTTTTGCTGAGGAGTATTCCGGCATTATCCTGATTATTATTGCTATTCTTATCCTGTTGCTGATCCTCTGGTTTCTTTATAAAAAGCGTCCCGAGCTTTTTATGCGTTCACGCAGAGGTCCTGTAAACTATAGTGTCCACGAAGATACCATTTACGGAGTCGATTTTGATGCAGAGATCAGGCGTGCCATAGACCGCAAGGATTACCGGGAGGCCATCCGTCTGCTTTATTTGCAGACCCTTAAACTGTTGAGCGATGACGGCCGGATAGATTGGCAACTTTATAAGACTCCTACAGAATATATTTATGAGGTAAAGCAGGAGATACTTCGTACTCCTTTCAGGAATCTGACCCATGGTTTCTTACGGGTACGTTATGGTAATTTTCCCGCTTCCGAGTCTCTTTTTGAAGAGCTGGCAGCTCTGCAAACTCAAATCAGGAAGGGAGGGGATGTATGAGAAGCAGTCGTTGGTTTATTATCGGGATCGTTCTCTTTTTGCTGATCATGTTTGTGGTAGAATCTCATCTGCCGAAGAAATTCGTCTGGAATCCCACCTTTGCACAACATGATCACCAGCCACTGGGGTGTGCCGTGTTTGATGATGTCTTGAAGTCCTCTCTTCCGGATGGATATTTTCTTTCGCGCAAGACATTCTATCAGTTCGCTGCTGACAGTGACTCCTGCCGGAGTATTCTTGTCATTACTCAACATGTCAATCTGGTGGAGGCGGATCTCAATGCTTTGCTCGATCTGGCCCAAAGGGGAAACAAGATATTGATAGCCGCTTCCTCTTTCAGTACTTCACTGTCTGATACGTTGGGATTCGACAATTCGTATGCTTATTTTAATCCGAGACGGATGAAAGAGTATGCGGGCAATTTATTGGAGCGTGACAGTGTCTGCTGGATTGGGGATTCAGCAGTATATGATAAGCGTACTTTTCGTTTTTATCCTCATTTATGTGGCATTTACTTCACAAAATACGATTCGTTGTCTCTACCCTTAGCTACCAGCCGGATTGATTCGATGCAAATGTTCAATGACAGTTTGCCGGATTGTTTTCCGCCCGTGGCCCTTAGTCGTCCGATAGGGAGCGGAGAGATTGTTTTGGTCACTACTCCGTTATTGTTTACCAACTATGGAATGCTCGATGGCGACAATGCAGCCTACCTTTTCCGTCTGCTTTCTCATTTGAAAGGTTTACCGGTAGTCCGTACCGAAGCCTATGGGGTGGGAGCACAGGTTGAGGTATCTCCTTTTCGTTACTTCCTTTCCCAGCGTCCTCTGAAGTGGGCGCTTTACCTGACGATGCTGGTATTGGTGCTCTTTATGGTATTTACCGCCCGCAGAAGGCAAAGGGCTATTCCGGTGATTCGTGAGCCTGCAAACCGTAATCTTGAGTTTGCCGAGTTGATCGGTACTTTATATTATCAAAAGAAGAATCATGCTGATCTTGTGCGCAAAAAGTTTATTTACTTTGCTGAGAGCCTGCGGAGGAATATTCAGGTGGATGTGGAAGATGACAGTGATGACAATGCCTTGTCTAGGCGGATTTCCCGGAAAACAGGGACTGATGAAGAAAAAGTCCGGAATCTGTTCCGTAAGCTCCGTCCCGTGATTCGCGGGCAGCAGGAAGTCGGCGAGACGTTGATGAAAGATCTGATTGACGGGATGAACGAGATAGAAAAGCCTCAACCCTGACCTTTTTTCGGAAGAAGAAAGCTGTGGGAGGAATGAAATATGAATTTGATAAATAAAAAGAATATGGAAGAAAATATGAATGATATGCATGGAGAAGAAACTCCGCGTACCGATTTGACTCTTTTTTCAGAGAAGATGCAGGAACTGAAAAGCCGGATCGCTTCCGTTATTGTGGGGCAGGAACGTACTGTCGATTTGGTGTTGACAGCTATTTTGGCTAACGGTCACGTCTTGATAGAAGGAGTGCCGGGAGTAGCCAAGACTTTACTTGCCCGCCTGACAGCCCGTTTGATAGATGCCGACTTCAGCCGTGTACAGTTTACACCCGACCTGATGCCGAGTGACGTCCTGGGTACGACTGTTTTCAATATGAAAACCAATGAATTTGATTTCCATCGGGGACCTGTTTTTGCCAATATCATATTGGTAGACGAAATTAACCGTGCACCCGCCAAAACGCAGTCCGCTCTTTTCGAAGTCATGGAAGAACGTCAGGCCAGTATCGACGGAACAACTTACCGGATGGGAGAACTATATACTATTCTGGCAACCCAGAATCCGGTGGAGCAGGAGGGAACTTATAAGTTGCCTGAGGCCCAACTCGACCGTTTCCTGATGAAGATTACCATGGACTATCCGTCACTTGATGAAGAAATCAATATCCTGGAACGCCATCACACTAATGCCGCCTTGGTAAAACTGGAAGAGATACAACCGGTGATTACCCGTGAAGAACTGCTTTCTCTTCGTCGATTGACGGAAAAGGTATTTGTTGACCGTACTCTGCTTCAGTACATTGCCTTGATTGCCCAACAAACCCGTACCAGTAAAGCTGTGTATCTGGGAGCTTCTCCCCGTGCTTCGGTGGCTATGTTGCAGGCATCCAAAGCCTATGCTCTCTTACAGGGACGTGACTTCGTAACGCCGGAGGATATTAAGTTTGTAGCACCTTATGTGTTGCAGCATCGCCTGATTCTGACTGCGGAAGCAGAGATGGAAGGTTATTTGCCTGTCAAGGTGACTCAGCGGTTGATTGATAAAGTGGAAGTACCCAAATAATTATGTTCCTGACCAAACGTTTCTATATACTCGTCCTTGTCGTCATCCTCTTGTTAGGTGGCGGATACCTGTTCGGTTCTCTGTTTATCATCGGACAGTTAGGGCTGCTTGCGCTGCTGCTTGCTCTGGCTTTCGATGGATATCTGTTGTATCGCACCAAGGGTATCCAGGCTTTCCGTCAGTGTGCCGGACGTTTTTCTAACGGTGATGATAACGAAGTCAGCCTGCGTATAGAGAGCCGTTATTCCTATCCCGTCCGTTTGATCGTGATAGATGAAGTGCCGGTCATATTTCAGCAAAGGAATGTACACTTCGAGCTGTCGCTTTTACCTAATGAGGGAAAGACGCTTACCTATCGGTTGAGGCCGACTCGCAGGGGAGAATACGGTTTCGGATTCATCCGCGTTTTTACGACTACCCGAATCGGATTAATATCCCGCAGGGCTACCTGTGGCAGACCTGAAACCGTTAAGGTATATCCTTCTTACCTGATGCTCCATCGATACGAGCTGCTGGCTATGAGCGATAACCTGACTGAACTCGGTATCAAGCGTATTCGTCGGGCTGGGCATCAGACTGAGTTTGAACAAATCAAAGAGTATGTAAAGGGAGACGATTATCGCACCATAAACTGGAAGGCCAGTGCACGCCGTCATCAGTTGATGGTCAATGTCTATCAAGACGAGCGCAGTCAACAGATATACAGCGTGATCGATAAAGGGCGTGTGATGCAGCAGGCTTTCCGTGGCATGACATTGCTGGACTATGCCATCAATGCCTCGTTGGTGCTTTCGTATGTAGCTATGCGGAAGGACGATAAAGCCGGGCTGGTTACGTTTAACGAGTATTTCGATACGTTTGTTCCTGCTTCCAAACAAGTCGGTCAGATGCAGACTTTGCTTGAGAACCTCTATAAACAGGAAACAACATTTGGTGAAACGGACTTTTCTGCCTTATGCGGGCACTTGGGCAAGCATGTGAATAAACGTAGCTTTCTGGTGCTTTATACCAATTTTAGTAATATGACCAGCCTGAACCGGCAATTAGTTTACCTGCAACAATTGGCGCGGCAACACAGAGTATTGGTTGTATTCTTTGAGGATGCCGATCTGAAAGAGTATATAGCGGGCAAGTCGGTGACTACCGAGGACTATTACCGTCACGTCATCGCAGAGAAGTTTGCGTTCGAGAAGAGACTGATTGTGTCAACTTTGAAACAGCATGGCATTTACTCGCTGCTGACAACTCCTGATAAGCTGTCGATTGATGTGATCAATAAATATCTGGAAATGAAATCGCGCCAGTTACTCTGATACGGGTTGCGTATTGAGGAAGAAGAAGACAGCCATACCTATCATAATGACTCCCAGTAGTCCGTAGAACAGCCGGGCACGTCCTCTGCCGACATTCCGTACGATCAGTTGTGCATTTTGAGCGGTGAAGAACCAGTTCCAGTTGAGTATAGATGCCAGCAGGGCTATGAGCCCTGCGGTGGCAAATATTCCCTGTACAAAATATTGAGGGGCCATTCTTCGGATGATTAGTCGTTGATCACTATTTTTCTTGTTCCGTCCTCCAGTTCCTCAATGGTTACTTTCACGGCGTCTCCCGGCAATAATTCTTCTACCAGCTCCGGCCATTCGATGAAACAAAGTGCACCGCTATAGAAGTAGTCTTCGTATCCCATATCGTATACTTCGCTCAGCTTCTTGATCCGGTAGAAGTCAAAATGATAGATCAGTTCTCCGTTCTCGTCCGAACGGTATTCGTTTACAATGGCAAAAGTCGGTGAAGTGATGACATCCGATACTCCGAGCTCCTCGCAAAGTGCCTTGACAAAAGTCGTTTTACCTGCTCCCATCTTTCCGTAGAGTGCAAAGACCGTGTTATCGCCCATGGCTGAGATGAACTCGCGGGCAGCTTCGTGAATTTGTTCCAGTGATTGAATCTTGATTTCCATACTTGTATGTTGGTTTATTGTTTCTTTCTGAAAAGGCTCTTTCCTATCTTACAGGCAATATAGATAAGAATAGAAAAGAAGATGATGGATGCTCCCGAAGGAACATTCAGGCGGTAAGAGATCAGCAGACCTCCCAGGCAACTCAGATAGCCGATGGCAATCGATAACCAGATAATGCGTTTAAACTTGTTCGTAAACAGGTTGGCTGTCATTTGCGGAATGGTCAGTAACGAGATTGCCAGTACAATCCCCACCATGCGCAGACAGGAAACGATGGTCAGGGCAATGAACATCATCAGGATATATTCCAGCACTACGACCGGAATGCCTTGCGAACGGGCAAACTCACGGTCGAAAGCGATGTATATAATCGGGTGGATGAACAAGGTGAAGAACAGGATTAGCAGGATGGCAAGAATACCCAGCATCAGCAAGTCGGTCTGTGTAATGGTGAGGATATTGCCAAACAGGTAGGCCGAAAGATCGGGAGCGAAACCCGGGGACAGAAAACTAAACATGATTCCCAATGCCATACCCAGTGTCCAGAACATGGCAATGGCCGAATCTTCACGCATGTCTTTTCGTTTGCTGAGCCACTCTACTCCGAAAGCCGATAAGACGGAAAAGACGGCTGCCGAAAGAATGGGAGAGAGGCCGGTATACAGTCCCAGTCCAATGCCGCCGAATGAGGCATGGGTGATACCTCCGCTGATAAATACCAGGCGGCGAGTTACGATATACGTACCGATAATGCCACAGGCAATGCTTGCCAGAAGACTTCCCAGGAGAGCGTGTTGAAAAAAGGTATATTGTAGTAAATCCATACGGTTCAGCTGTTAGGAACGTGAGGCAGACGGGCGGGTTAAGGATGTATCCTCCGTTCGCCTACTACCAGAAAGACTTCATCTTTTATTTCATCGGGAAGGCTGATTCCTCTCAGTTGCAGGCTGCGTACCCATCCGGCTACATCGGTGTCTTGCATGGTATAAAAGACATCACGGAATTTATCAGCTTCTTCCGGTGTATATTCTTCGGGGGCCCTGCCGATAAATGTATCCAGTTCTTCGTCGTCGTAATACTCTATTTGCTTACTGACGGCAGCCAGCAAACTGTCCCGTTCACAAACTTCATGCTGTCCGCAACACTCTACGTCGACTTCCTTTACTTCCGGGAAGCTGTCCAGTTCTCCGTTATCTATTTTCTTTTGCAGCCTTTTGTTGCGGATATACCCAGCAATCATTGCCACGATGGCGAGCAACACCAGACCAACTATAAGTATCCACATAATTACGAATCAAATTTTCGCAAAGGTACTTATTAATTTGTATTATTCCGTATATTTGTCCTTGCAATGTGCTAAATGAACTAAAACAGAAACATCCCGATCATGAAAAGAAAACACCTGATTACTGTCTTTATGTGGTGTGTCGCCACTACTTTGTGTGCCCAGACCCCGGTCGAAAAGGGGCTGAAAAGTATTAACCGTCAGGCTGCCGAGGCTTATATCGGCTTTTTGGCCGATGATGAATTACAGGGACGTGAAGCCGGATTCCACGGTTCGCGTGTGGCTGCCCGGTACATCGTTTCCCTACTGAAAGAGATGGGAGTCCGCCCGTTGGGTGAAAGCTACTATCAGCCGTTCGATGCTTATCGCAAGGAACGCCAGCAGAAGGGACGTCTGGAAGTGCATCCGGACTCGATAGCCAAACTGAAACAAGTGGTACATCAGAAACTGTCAATGAATAATGTATTGGGTATGATTCCCGGAAAGAAGACGGATGAGTATGTGATTGTCGGTGCGCATTTTGACCATTTGGGTATTGATCCTGCCCTGGACGGTGACCAGATTTACAATGGTGCCGATGATAACGCTTCCGGAGTATCGGCCGTACTGCAAATAGCCAAGGCTTTTGTGGCAAGTGGCCAGCAGCCGGAACGGAATGTGATCTTTGCCTTTTGGGACGGAGAGGAGAAGGGGCTCCTCGGATCGAAATACTTTGTGCAGGAGTGTCCGTTCATCAAGCAGATAAAAGGATATCTGAATTTTGATATGATTGGTCGTAACAATCAGCCGCAAAATCCCAAGCATGTGGTTTATTTCTATACAGAAGCCAATCCGGCTTTCGGGCGTTGGCTGAAAGAAGACATTAAGAAGTACGGCTTGCAGTTAAAACCCAATTACCGCCCTTGGGACAAGCCGGTGGGCGGAAGTGATAACGGCTCGTTTGCCAAAGCCGGTATTCCCATCATTTGGTATCATACCGACGGTCATCCCGATTACCATCAGCCTTCTGACCATGCAGACCGTCTGAATTGGGATAAAGTGGTTGAAATATCTAAGGCCTCTTTCCTTAACGTCTGGAATCTGGCTAACGAAAAGGATTATTAAGAACGAAATGAAAACTAAACTAACTAATTGTGTAAAAACCGTATTACTTTCTTTTATGCTGGGAGTGCTGTTTGCTTGTTGTCAGGGGGCGGCCTCTTCCGGCAATGCAGGAAAAAATGCTTCCCGGGTGAGGATTGCTTCCAATGACTCTGCGAAGCTGGTTCCTGATAAAGCCCTGAATGATGCGTCTTGCGTACTTGCAGGTTTGCCGGTTGATAAAGCAAGCGGAAAGCTTTACGCACTGACTCGGACCAAGGAATGGAAGAACCATGCCCGTTACATGGATCAGATATGGAATGTTTTCCGGCAGACGGCTCCCCGGCTGGTAGCTTTCTCACAGACGGAACTGGAAGACATCAATACTCGTTGCCATACTCTGTTTTATCCTTTCGGCGGTCCTGACTTTCTGTTTGCCAATGCGTTCTTCCCCGAGATGGACACTTATGTACTGATCGGGTTGGAACCTGCCGGCACTGCTCCGAAAGTGAAGCATCCTTCTGCCGAAACTTACCGGTTGTATCAGAATGCCGTATCGAACGTACTCAATCTGAGTTTCTTTAACGATATGGATAAGGAACTGGCCAATGATACCATCGACGGGGTTGTCCCCATCTATTCGTTATTGATGGCCCGGGGGAACCGTAAGATAGTCAGCATTCAGGAAGTGTGGTTATCGGAAACCGGAGATCTTTTCGAAAGAAAAGAGGGGGATACCATCCGGAACACATGCAGTGCAGGGATGGAAGTCCGGTTTTTCCGTCCGGGCGCTTCCCGATTGCAGACCCTCTATTATTTCTGTACAGATATCAGTAACGAGGGGTTGCAAGCCAACCGACCGTTACAGGCGTTTATGGACCGTTTTGATGCGGAGACCACAGCAACATTTGTCAAGTCGGCTTCCTATCTGATGCACGAACCTGCTTTTTCGCGCATACGCGAGACGATTCTTCAGAAATCGTCTGCTATTGTACAAGATGACTCTTCCATTCCGTTGTCCTGTTTTGATCCGGAGGTGTGGTCGGTTACTTTGTACGGTACCTTCTACAAGCCGATCTCCACTTTCTCTCAGTATCTTCAGCCGGAATTGCGCGATGCCTATCAACTGGGTGATCCGAAACCTCTTAATTTCAGGATTGGCTATGCACGGCAATCCAATTTGCAGGTCGCAAGAAGAAAATAGTCCCGGTTAATGACTTTTCGCAAGAAGGTTAACCGGGAATTAACCCTCCTCCTAACCCTTCCTCATTAGTTTTGTGTCCTAAATAAAATGCAAGGGGGATGTGTTGAAACTCTTTTCACCACAGCCTCTGTTAGAAAATAAAATTAAGCTATGAGGAAGAATTTTTCAACTATCCTAATTGTCGGTGCAGCCCTTTTACTGGCTTCGTGTGTACAACAAAAAGAGTCTTTCAGCCCTGTAGACTATGTGAATCCTCTGATGGGGACGGAGTCTACTTATGCTTTTTCACATGGGAATACTTATCCTGCGGTGGCGGTTCCCTGGGGAATGAATTTCTGGAGTCCGCAGACCGGAGAGAACGGTAGCGGCTGGATGTACACGTATACCGACAGCCTGATACGGGGGTTCCGCCAGACCCATCAGCCCAGTCCGTGGATTAACGATTACGGTACTTTCTCTATTATGCCGCTGTCCGGTGTGCTGAAAATGGATCATAAAGAGCGGGGAGTACCTTTCTCACATACCCAAGAGGAGGCGGCTCCCTACAGTTACAGCGTTACGTTTGCCGACGGACTCCGGACAGAACTTTCCGCTACTTCACGCGGAGCGGTATTCGAAGTCACCTTTCCGCAGGACTCTGCCCAGTATATCGTTGTGGATGCCTACAACGGTGGAAGTGCGTTGACGATTGACCGGGAGAATCGGTGCGTGACCGGTGTGGCGCGTAATCACAATGGCGGGGTACCGGATAACTTTGCCAACTATTTCCGAATAGAGTTCAGCCATCCCATTGCAGAAGAAGGCGTATATGACGGAGATACACTGATGCGCCATCGGCCGACGTTGGAGAGTGATTATACTTGTGCCTACCTCAGGTTTAATGTGTCGGCGGGAGAGAAATTAACCGTCCGTACCGCCTCCTCGTTCATAAGTCCTGCACAGGCGCTTGTCAATTTCAGTCGCGAAGTGGGAGGCAAGAGCCTTGCTCAGGTGAGAGAAGAAGCCCGAAAACAATGGAACAGTTATCTGGGACGAATTGAAGCGGAGGGAGGCAGTGAGGAGCAATTGCGTACCTTTTACTCTTGCCTCTACCGGACCCTGCTCTTCCCCCGAGAATTTTATGAGTTCGACGCTCAGGGGAAACCTGTCTATTACAGTCCTTACAATGGGAAGATACAGGATGGCTATATGTATACCGATAATGGATTCTGGGATACGTTCCGTGCCGTCCATCCCTTGTTTACCTTATTATATCCGGAAGTTTCCGAGCGGGTTACCCAATCCATCCTCAATGCTTACGATGAAAGTGGGTTCATGCCCGAGTGGGCGAGTCCAGGCCACCGGGAATGTATGATTGGTAATAATTCCATCTCCTTGTTGACAGACGCATGGATGAAAGGTATTCGTACTATCTGTCCGGAGAAAGCTCTTGAAGCAATGATTCATCAGACCGAGGCCCGGCATCCCGGAATCAGTTCGGTGGGACGTGACGGATTCGGTTACTATGACCGTTTAGGCTATGTTCCCTATCCCGAAGTGCACGAGGCCACGGCCAAGACCCTTGAATATGCTTACGCCGACTGGTGTGTCGCACGTTTTGCCGACTCCATTGGCCGGAAAGAGATTGCCGATACCTATTACCGGAAAGCCCTCAACTACCGGAACCTTTACTATCCCGACTATGGATTCATGTGGGCAAAAGATGCCAATGGGAAATGGAGAGACGCTTTTGACGCGACGGAATGGGGAGGCCCTTTCACGGAGGGCAGTTCCTGGCACTGGACGTGGAGTGTGCTGCATGATCCCGAAGGCTTGTCTCGATTGATGGGAGGACATACAGCGATGGAAGCCCGTCTCGACTCTATGTTTACAGCTCCCAATACCTATAATTACGGTACTTACGGTTTTGTTATCCACGAGATAGCCGAGATGGTGGCTCTTGACATGGGGCAATATGCACATGGCAACCAACCTGTGCAACATGCCATCTATCTATACGACTATATCGGCCGGCCCTGGAAGGCCCAGAAGCACGTCCGCGAAGTGATGGATAAGCTTTATCACTCCGGCAGCAAAGGCTACTGCGGTGACGAAGATAATGGGCAGACTTCCGCCTGGTATGTCTTTTCCGCCATGGGATTCTATCCGGTTTGTCCCGGTGTTCCGGAGTATGCCATGGGATCTCCGCTCTTCCCGAAACTGACATTACATTTGCCCGACGGAAAGAACTTCACAGTGAAGGCGGAAGGCAATAGCCCGGCGAACCGGTATATCGGGAAAGCCCTGCTCAATGAAAGTGAATTTACCCGTAACTACCTGACGCACCGTGAGCTTACTTCCGGAGGAGAGCTGGTGTTATGGATGGACAGCGTGCCCGATTCCCGGCGCGGTACTCAGAAGAAAGACTTGCCTTACTCTTACTCCAACGAGCACTAATCGGCGCATACGTTTGCCAATTCTATAATTTTTCGTATTTTTGTTGCACTATGAAACGGATGACGCATTTATCGAAGAACAGTATATGAGAAGGTTGGGATGTTTGTTTGCTATCGGAATGATGTGGCTTTGCATAGTCGATTGCTTTTCGCAGGGACTTCTTTTCTATGGGAACGAAAAGCGGATTAGTGAGCGTGCCACCTATTCTGTATTGCGTGAAGGGCACGAGCGCACTTTCACCAACGCTTTCCGTATCTCCTTTGATTATCTGGTCCGGAATGTGGAGAGTCCCGGTTACATCCTTTATCTGGAAGACCGGGATGCCGGGAAAACTTATAGTTTTACGTATCTGCACAAACCCGGCGACCGTTGTTCTTTCTCCTTCAACGAAGACGGCAAACGTATCTTTTGTACTTTCGAACTGGATAAGGAAGACTATGATCACCGCTGGTTGCCTGTTTCCATAGCTTTGGATATACCCGCAGACTGTGCCCGAATTACGATTGGCAAGCGGAGCAAGGAGATCTCCAACCTGGGACTGGAGCCGACAGGATTCTCACCGCATATTTATTTTGGTAAATGCGAATACATCCTGGATGTGGCTTCGTATGCCATCCGTAACTTGTCTCTTACCGACGGTGAAGAGATCATGATATTTCCTTTGAACGAGAGCAGCGGAGAAGATGTGCACGACAGCCGGGGACATGTTGTGGGACAGGTCACCAATCCTGTGTGGCTGATTAATCAGTCCTACTACTGGAAAGAACTCTTTACGGCCTATTCTTCCACGCCTTCCGGTCTTAACTTTGACAAGACACACCAGAATATCCTCTTCTTTAATCAGGATTCTCTGTCCGCGTTCGACCTTTACACGCACGAATTATCGAAGATATCTTATAAGACTCCTCTTCCGGTTCAGCTTCGTCTGGGGATGAACTTTCTGGATGAGGCATCCCGCAAGCTGTATACTTATGAAGTGGCCGATTCGCATGGTGATGCCATGGTGGCGGCGCTGGATCTTACTACCAAAGAGTGGCGTCCGGCCAGTTCCGACTATCTTTGCCAGCAGCTCCATCATCATTGCGGATTCTTTCATCCGGGCGAAAGAAAGTTCTTCCTGTTTGGCGGTTACGGAAGCCGTAGGTACAGCAATACATTTCTGGCATACGATTTGAATACCTGTCGTTGGGATACACTGGTCTTCTCCGGTGACCGGGTGATTCCCCGTTACTTCTCGGGCATGGCTGTGAGCAATGATTACAAGCGGATATACCTCTACGGAGGCATGGGCAACGAGGCAGGTGATCAGAATGTAGGGCGCAATTATCTGTATGATTTATACCGGATAGATATGCAAACCCGTTCGGTACAGAAACTCTGGGAAACGAAAGCGCCGGCGGTCAACCGGGTGGTGTCCCGTAACATGATACTCTCTGCGGATGAAAAATATCTGTTTCTTCTGGGATATCCGGAATATCTGCCCAATTCCACTTTGCAATTATATAGGTTGTCTGTACGTGACGGAGAATGCGAAGCGGTAGGAGACAGCATCCCGATTGTTTCGGAAGAGATTGCTACCAACGCTAATCTTTATTTCAATGAAGAATTAGATGAATTCTATTGCTCTATCCAAGAGTTTGAGAAGCATGGTCAAGTGACTACCCGTTTGTATTCTCTGTCTGCTCCGCCGGTTACATTGGACGATGTGGAATATTACAGCCGGATGAGGAATGCCTTGAATACCAGGTTTCTGGGAGGCGTAATGGGTGGGATATTACTGTTGGCGGCTTGTATATGGGGCATTATGCGCTATAGGCGGAAGCACGATAAGGCATTTGCAGAAACTACATTTGCCGAAGTACTTCCGGAGGGAGAATCTGCTATCCCGGAAGTTCCGGTTATGGAATCGCCTGAAGTGAAAGAAGAAGGAGGTGGAAAAGAAACTTCCGACTGGGAAGAATTGCCGGCCGTATTGCCACCCGACAAGAATGCTGTTTTCCTTTTCGGCATGTTTACTATACTCGATAATGCCGGACGTGATATTACCTATATGCTCAGCCCCAAGCTGCGTACTATCTTTTTGTATATTCTGCTGAACAGTGTAGGTAAGAGGGGAGTTCTTTCGTCTGATATGAATCAGATATTCTGGCCCGATAAATCCGGTAGCAATGTGAAGAACCTCAAAGGAGTTTCCATGAATCATGTGAGGAAGATATTGCAGGATGTAGATGGTATTGAACTCGTATTCCGCAACGGATACTTCTGTATGGTGTTTGGCGAAGAATTTTATTGTGATTACATCCGTCTGATGAATCTTACTTCTCCGGATAAAAAAAAGAAAGAGACTCCCGGTGCCATACGTGCAGAGTGGTTGGAGATACTTTTACGAGGAAAGTTTATACCTACTGCCGAATCCGGATTCTTCGACTATTATAAACAAAAAGTGGAAACGCTGATTTATTCTCTTTTGCCCGAGCAACTGGAACTTGCTTACCGGGATGCCCGGTTCAGTATCGTCATCCGTCTTTGTAATATCCTCTTTATAGCCGATCCTTTGTCGGATATGGCGCTTGCCTATACCATTTGTGCCTTTCGGAAGCAGAACAATCAGGAGGAAGCCATCAGGCGTTATGCTGCGTTTACAAAAGACTACAAGCGGGTGATGAATGAGGAGTATGGCATAGCTCTCGCAGATATCAAAGTTTAATCCGGTCCGGTTGTCAATTTGTCAAAATGCTAACGAAAGCCTCCTGGCTTTCGTTATTTCGACCACTGGATAAAGCAAAGGCGAAAAAACGCCGTCATTTTGTTTATCCGTTTATCTTTCCGACAGTAATTCTACCTGTTTTCAGTCAATGGGGAACCAGATGTGAAGCCATTCCGTGTCGCCTGTCCGCTTAATGGCGGAATACCTGTCCTTTCGATACTTCGGGAAGCCTTCTCCCGGTCATCCAACCAGAAGTAAAATAGCGCCCGCAGGCTCTCTGTTTCCGTAACAATATATGCTATCGGCCAAAACATATAGAGATATTTGAAAAAGAAGTAAGCATTTTCCGGAAATGCTTACTTCTTTTCGATCAAATGCTTACTTCTTTTTCGGAAAAGCCCGGCTCTTTTCACCCCCGACCAAGGCTCTTGAGGAGAAAAAGTCCGGTTTTTCACCTCCATTTGCCCGGTTGGGGGTGCTCGTTTCTTCCGGTTGCTCCTTTTTTGTAAAGGGTGCAGTCAGCGAAAAAGGCTGTTTGCTGTCTTTCTGATAGCTTAGTATTTCTTTATACTATCTTTGTGCATATTTTAACTTACAGAATTCTGTGTTCGGTGGACTGTAGTGCCGGGTTAACAAGAAATATGGGAGGTTAATTACTCCGTTAACCCTTATTTAATCCCTCTCTTAAGACCATGAAGATACCTTTGCTTTCGTCTTTAGTTAAAAAGAGTCAGCAACGCCTTGCTTGATTCCTAATGTTAATTTTAATTCATTATTATTATGAGAGAACGAAAATTAGTAGAAAGAGCCGTAAGGATTTCAGGGATGTTTGTCCTTCTTTCGGGTATGGGACTTCAACCTTGCCTTGCTTCTCACGACTACAATGCAGCATCTGCCGGAGTGGTGCAGGTAGAACAGCAGAAACAGAAAATAACCGGTTGTGTTCTTGACGTCACGGGTTCTCCGCTTCCCGGGGCTTCTGTATTGGTAAAGGGTGCTCCCGGACGTGGAGCAATCACCGATATGGATGGTAACTTCTCGGTTGAAGCGGAACAGGGAGAGCAACTTGAAATCTCTTTTATTGGAATGGAAACACAAGTCGTGACCGTTTCCGCAAAGACCCGTCTGCAAATCACCTTGAAAGAAGACAATAAAACTTTGGACGAAGTCGTGGTGGTGGGTTATGGTACACAAAAGAAAGCCAACCTCACCGGAGCTGTAGCCAGTGTTTCGGCAGAGGCATTGGAGAGTCGCCCTATCACCAATCTTAGCCAGGGACTGCAGGGTATGATCGGTAACCTGAACATTTCCGCTGACAACGGTGCGCCGGGCAAAGGATACGGGTTCAACGTCCGTGGTACTACATCTATAAACTCTTCCGGACCCTTGGTACTGGTCGATGGCGTGCAGATGGATCCCAACATGATTAATCCGGCCGATGTGGAAAGCGTATCGGTATTGAAGGATGCGGCTTCGGCTTCTATTTACGGAACACAGGCAGCCTATGGTGTCGTGTTGATTACCACCAAGAAAGGTAAAGACGAAAAAGCCAAGATCTCGTTCTCGTCCAACTGGTCTGTCAATTCGCCTACACGCAAACCGGAGTACATGGATTCGTGGACATTTGCCAATTTCCATAATCTGACCAACCGCAACTCGGGCGGAGGCGATTACTACGATAAGAACTATATGGATCATATTTATGCCTATTATACCGATCCGAAGCACAATCTGCCGGTATTCATCGATCCGTCCAATCCCAATAAGTATCTGTATTGCGGCAACACCGACTGGATAGATGAAACCATCAAAGACAACACCCTGATGCAACAGTACACCCTGTCTCTCAACGGAGGTTCGGGTAAGACGGCCTATTACGGTTCGATAGGTTTCCTCGACCAAGGGGGAACACTGAAGCATTACGACGATAAGTACCGTCGTTTCAATGTCAACCTGAACCTGACTTCGGACGTTACCAGTTGGTTACAGGTTCGGTTAAAAACCGTCTATAACAATACTTTCCGGGATGCTCCCTACGGAAGCAATAACAGTGACGAGACGGCACAGATCAACAGTGCTTTCTACGGTGCCGACCTTCGTCCGATGATGCCGGTTTACCATCCGGACGGAAACTTCTCCGGACAGGGCAGTTGGACCAATATGGTAGCCACTCAGTCCATCTCCGGCGAGCGTAAGAACAAAGAGAATGACCTTTGGCTGACCGGAGGTCTGAAAATCACTCCCCTGAAAGACTGGACCATCAATGTGGATTATACCTATAACATGTATATCCTCTCAAAGAAACAGCATGGCAAGGAGATATTGGAACATACCGCCAATCCGGATATCGTAACCGTATTTCCGCATACCACTCCGAGCCGTGTGAAGTTTACCACCGACGATAACTATTATCAGACGTTTAATGCCTATACCGACTACACCAAGTCCTTGGGCAAACACAACATAAAACTGTTGCTGGGATATAATTATGAAACCAAAAGTTACCGCTGGTTCAATGCCGAGCGTGAAAACCTTATCAGTAATGACCTCCCCGGTCTGGGACAGGCCTACGGAGAGAAGTACAATGGAAGCGGCCAGCACTCCTGGGCTACTATGGGATATTTTGCCCGCATCAACTACAATTATGCCGAACGTTATCTTTTGGAGTTGAACGGACGTTATGACGGTTCCTCCAAATTCCCTAAAGACAAGCGGTTCGTATTCTTCCCGTCCGTTTCGGCAGCCTGGAGAATCTCGAACGAAGCTTTCTTCGAACCGGCCAAGAAGATTGTGGACGAACTCAAGCTCAGAGCTTCTTATGGTTCGTTGGGTAATCAGTCGGTTGGCGGCGACTATCCTTATATAGCCACAATGGGTACCAATGGCGAGATGGGATATCTGGTAGACGGAAAGAAAATAGCCAGTGTGAGTCCCGGCGGCATCGTCAGTCCGTACCTGACATGGGAAACCGTGCGCCAGATAGACTTAGGTGTGGACTGGGCATTGCTGAACAACCGTCTTTACGGAACCTTCGACTGGTACATGCGTAAGACACTCGATATGGTGACTAACGGTACACCCCTTCCCGCAGTGCTGGGTACAGGCGCGCCGCAAGCCAATACGGCCGATCTGAGAACAACCGGATGGGAACTTTCAATGGGATGGAGAGACCGCGTAAACAAGGATTTCTCTTATGATGTAAGCTTCGTACTGTCCGATTATCAGGCAGAGATCACGAAGTTCAACAATCCGCAGAATCTGCTTTCAACCCACTATGTTGGCAAGAAGTGGGGCGAAATCTGGGGGCTGGTTACCGAAGGTATTTTCCAGTCACAAGAAGAAGTAAATGCCCATGCCGACCAGTCGGAAATCTACGGCGGTGGTTGGTATCCGGGCGATGTGAAGTACAAAGACCTGAACGGTGACGGCAAGATAAATAAAGGAAAGAATACGCTTGATGATCCGGGTGACCAAAGGATAATCGGTAACAGTGAACCGCGTTACAGCTATGGTATTAAGGGTGGATTGCAATGGCGTGATTTTGACTTTGATGTATTCTTCCAGGGTATCGGTAAAAAGGATGTAGTGTTGGGAGGTAACCAGTTCTGGGGCTTCGGCAACGAGTGGCACGTACCTTTCAAGCATGCACTCGATTCATGGACGGAAGATAACCGCAATGCTTACTTCCCCCGCTCTACTTATGACAACGTGACCGGTAACCGCGAAACGCAGACCCGCTACCTTCAGAATGCCGCTTATCTGCGCCTGAAGTCCATTACATTGGGATATTCGCTGCCGAAAGCACTGCTGGGCAAGTGGAAGATAGACCATGTACGTTTCTACGTAAGCGGACAAAACCTGCTGACGTTCGATCACTTGTTTGACATATACGACCCCGAAACAGTGAGCCTCAGCACCTATCCGCTGACCAAGTCTGTTTCATTCGGATTAAACATTACCCTCTAATACGATAACAATTATGAAAAAGAATAAGATATTACTGATGGCGTCAGTGGCATGTACTTTTATGTTCACCTCTTGCTCTGACCTGCTGGACCTGTATCCTGAGGATTCTCTCTCCGACCCTAAATTCTGGACAAGTGTGCAGGACCTCGAACTTTATGCCAATGGCTTTTACGGAATCCTGCCGGGAGCACAAGGCCCCGGTGCCGATGACGAATCGGACTGTTACGTGAACGAGAAACCGAAGACCTGGATTTTCAACCTTGAAACGATTCCTACTTCCGGTGGCGGATGGGGAAGCGGAGACTGGGGAAATATCCGTTCCTGCAACTATTTTATGGACCGCTACAAACGCGTGCAAGGTGACGAGGAACAGATAAACCGTTCGGTGGCTGTGGTTCGTTTCTTCCGTGCCTGGGAGTATGTATACAAAGTGAAGCGTTTCGGCGATGTACCTTGGTATGAAACAGAATTGCAGATGGACTCCGAGCAACTGTATAAGGGGCGCGATTCGCGGAAAGTCGTGTTTACACACATCCTGGAAGATCTCGATTTTGCCATCGAACACCTTCCCAAACCCAATGAAACGAAGATCGGTAACATGCACAAGTATGCCGCGCTGGCTTTCAAATCGAGAGCTTGTCTGTACGAGGCGTCTTTCCGCAAATATCATGGGCTGGGCGATTATGAAGAGTTATACCGTGAAGCTGCCGAGGCTGCGGAACAAGTGATTGAAGAAGGCGGCTACGCGATTTATAAGACCGACAACCCCACTCTGGACTATTATAACCTGTTTGTACAGGAAGATTTATCTTCCAATAGTGAGTGCATCATGCCGAGGGTTTATATTACCAAGCTGTTGATGCACAACAATACCCGCCAGATGGAAGAGTCGTATACAGGTTTGAGCCGTGCCATGTTTGAGCAATACCTGTGTGCCGACGGTCTGCCCACTGCTGTCAGTCCGGAATACGAAGAGGCAGATATGCCGATGGACGAACTGATGCAGCGCGATCCGCGTTTGCGCCAGACTATTGATAATCCGGAGCTTCCTTTCAAGGTGCTGAGTGACGGCACCCGCCAGTTTAATGCTCTTCCGGTCATAGATACCAAATATTGTACCACCGGATATTATGTAATGAAGTATCACTCGACGGATCCGGAACAGTGGAACATCGGACAGTCTACACTGGATGTGTTTATTTTCCGTTATGCCGAAGTGTTGCTGAACTATGCCGAAGCAAAGGCCGAACTGGGCGAATGTACTCAAGATGTATTGGACCTGACCATCAACGAACTCAGAGATCGTGTAGAGATGCCGCACCTGAAAGTGAATGTCGGCTTTACCGACCCGAACTGGCCGGATTATGGCTATGAACTTTCTCCATTGCTTTACGAGATCCGCCGCGAACGTGCGGTCGAGCTGATCGGCGAGGATTTCCGTTGGGATGATATTGTACGTTGGAAAGCGGGTAAGTTGCTGGAAGCACCCAAGAGTATGCTCGGAATGAAAGTATCGGACAAGCTGAAAGAGCAGTACGATTCTTTTTCCCGGGAACTGACCGAGGACAACCTGCTGATTGTTTATCCGGACAGATCGACCCGTAAATGGGACGATAAGCTCTATCTTCATCCGTTGCCTATCGACGAGACAACGATGAATCCGAATTTGTTACCCAATAATCCCGGATGGGAATAAACATTTAAAATGAGAAGAATCATGAAACAGAACATACTGAAGGCAGCCATTCTGGCTGCCGGATTCTGCTGCACAGTGGGATGCAGTGACAATGACAGCGACCTGACCATCTACATACCCGATGCGGGAACTGCCGTGAAAGCCAATTTCTACATTGAAGACGAGCCGTATGTGCAGACCTTTAATGTGGCTGTTACTCCCGAAACCTATCCGCAACTGACCGAATACGGGCTGCCTAATGATGCTGTGGTACATCTGCAAGCCGATCCGGGTAAGGTAGACGAGTATAACGCGAAGAACGGAACCGAATATGAACTGCTGCCGGAAGCCGCTTACGACCTGACTGAAGAAGTATTGGTAAAAGCCGGGACACCGAAGTCTGAGGACGCCGCAATCACGGTTCATGCAAAAGGTAACATCGAGGCGTTCAAGGAGTATCTGTTGCCCATAAGCATTACTTCGGTGGAGGGAGCGGCAGCCGATCATTGTTGCCAGACCATCTACTTCATTTTCAGAGGATCGATGGATGCCAGCAATATGGAGTTGCTCGACCGCACCGGATGGGAAGCATTGAGTGCTTCGTCCGAAGAACCGAAAGAGGGCGATTGGGGACACAGCGGACTGAAAGAAGCTTGTCTGGATGGCGATCTGAATACTTTCTGGGGTACCGACTGGAGCACTCAGCATCCGCAACCACCTCACTGGATTGTTATTGACCTGAAGAAAACAACCCATATCCAGGGATTTGCTTGCCAGGCACGTGAAGAGGGATATGACGGGCCGAAAGAGGTGACTGTGGAAGTGAGCGATGATAATGCCACCTGGACGGTAACCGCTAAGTTTAAAGATATTCCGGCACAAGGTGAGTTCCGATCCTTCCTGCCCGCTGCTGTAGATGGACGCTACCTGAAAGTAACCATCACGGCCGTGAACGGCGGACCGCATGTGACGGTCAGCGAACTTAATTTATTCTGATATACAAAACTGTAAAATAGACGAACACATGAATCTAAGAAATTTCTTTTTAGCGGCGGGAATCGCTGCTGTAGCGGGACCTGTATGGGGGCAAAAAGCTCCCGAACCCTACGGACTGACTCCCAGTGCGCGACAGGTAGAGTGGTATAACCGTGAGATGATCGCTTTCTTTCACTTCGGGATCAATACCTTTGAGGAGTATGTAAACGAGGGGGACGGACGTGCTCCGGCAGCTATATTCAATCCTACGGCCCTCGATTGCGGGCAGTGGATGCGTACCCTTCAGTCGGCCGGTATCCCCAGTGCCATCATTACAGCCAAACATGCCGATGGGTTTTGCCTCTGGCCCAGTAAATATACGGATTATGGGGTGAAGAACTCTGCCTGGAAGAATGGAAAGGGAGACGTTGTGCGCGAGTTTGTGGATGCTTGCGAGGAGTATGGCATCAAAGCGGGCATCTATCTGGGTCCGCACGACCGGCACGAACATCTTTCTCCTCTTTATACTACGGAGAAGTACAAGCAGTATTATGGTCACCAGTTGGAAGAGCTGATGGGTGACTATGGAAAAGTCTGGGAAACTTGGTGGGACGGTGCCGGAGCAGACGAACTGACTACTCCCGTCTATACTCATTGGTATAAGATTGTGCGAGAGAAGCAACCGGACTGTGTCATTTTCGGGACCAAGAACTCGTATCCTTTTGCAGATGTGCGCTGGATGGGGAACGAATCGGGCAAAGCCGGTGATCCTTGCTGGTCGACTACCGACTCTGTCTGCATCAAAGATGAGTGGAAAAATTACGAAGGACTGAACGAGGGAGTAAAAGGCGGCGACGCTTATATCCCGGCCGAGACCGATGTATCCATTCGTCCCAGTTGGTTTTATCATGCCGAAGAAGACAGCCGTGTGAAGAGTGTCAAAGAGCTTTGGGACATTTATTGTACTTCTGTCGGTCACAACAGCGTGTTGCTGCTTAACTTCCCACCTGATCGTCGCGGATTGATTCATCCTACCGATTCACTTCATGCTGCCTTGCTGAAGCAGGGATTGGACGAAACCTTCGGGAACAATCTGCTGGCTAAGGCCAAGGTGAAAGCAACGAACGGACGCGGAGGTAAATTCCGTCCGGAATTCCTGACGGACAACAATAAGGAAACTTATTTTGCCGGCCGGGACGGAGCCAAGACCTCGGACATCGTTTTCACCCTTCCCCGGCAGACAGAGTTTGACTGCCTGATGATTCAGGAAGTGATCGAATTGGGACACCGCACGACGAAGTGGAGTGTGGAGTACTCTAATGATGGCCGTAACTGGACCCCGATACCGGAAGCAACCGATAAGCAGACGGTGGGGTATAAATGGATCGTGCGTTTCGAACCGGTAAAAGCCAAACAGGTACGTCTTCGTATCCTCGACGGATTTGCCTGTCCTGCTATCCATACATTCGGAGTGTACAAACAATCGGCTTTATTTCAGTAAAAACAATAGGTAGTTGGGTTGAATATAGGTTTGGGCTGTATCACACAGGCAGACATACGTTTTGTTGGCGGATACAGCCCTTGGTTTTCTTCCCTGCCTTTTCTTAATATCAATAGTATGCTAAATTTTAAACATCTGTTTCTGGTAAGCGTTGCTCTGTGGTCGACAGTAGGAATGGTTCGTGCCCAGGAGTTCGATCCGAAGCAAAGCTACGAGATCCATACCCAGAACGGGCTTGTCCTGGACAATCAGGAGAGTCTGGATTTAGGTGGTAAGATATTTATTTCTAAAAAGGAACCCCATAAAGAGTCGCAGGTCTGGAATCTGATTCCTTGCGGTAACGGCTGCTATTCCATTGTCAGTCCGCTCACTGAACTGGGAATCGACAATAGCGGCAATGGGAGCAAGGAGTGTCCGGTCATCCAATGGGACCCAAATAAAGAAAATCCCAATCAGCAATGGCGTATCACGGCTTTACCCAATGGGAATTATTTGTTCACCAGTGTAGCGAGTGGTTATAATCTGGGCTTCCCGGATGCCGGCCTTGTGGCCGAGCCGGTTTACCAGCTCAAACCGGATGCGCAGAAAATAAGCCAGCAATGGAAAATCGTGAAATCGAATCTGAAAGTGGTGGCTGAGGCTTTTAAAACCCGGAGTGATAATGACTGGGAGAATGAACGGATATTTGCCGTTAACAAAGAAGAAGGGCGTTCCACGTTTGTCCCCTTCGCCGATATGGAAGAGATGAAGGGCGATCCTTCGTACACCCGTCCTTGGATACGCAATCACTCTTCCCGTTATCTGTTGCTCAATGGTGACTGGAAGTTTCATTGGGTAAAGCAACCTTCTGAACGTCCGGTGGATTTCTATAAACCGGGCTATGACGTGTCTGCCTGGAAAGAGATTCCGGTTCCTTCCAATTGGGAGATGCTGGGATACGGCACCCCCATCTATACCAATATCACCTATCCGATACGCAACAATCCACCCTTTATACAGGGACAGAGAGGATATACGGTAGAGAAAGAGCCTAATGCGGTAGGTTCCTATCGGAGGGAATTCTCTCTGCCGGCCGACTGGAAGAATAAAGAAGTGTTTATCCACTTCGATGGAGTGTACAGTGCTATGTATCTGTGGATCAATGGTAAGAAAGTCGGGTATAGCCAGGGTGCCAACAATGATGCCGAGTTCAACATCACACAGTATGTGAAGCCGGGTAAAAACATATTGGCGGTCGAAGTGTATCGCTGGAGTGACGGCAGCTATCTGGAAGACCAGGATATGTTCCGCCTGAGCGGTATCCACCGGGATGTCTATCTGGTGGCGACTCCGAAACTTCGCCTGCGCGACGTGCATCTTACTTCTGTCATCAGTGACCGTTTCGACAAGGCCGACTTATGTGTCAAAGCAGACGTGAAGAACTATGGCAAGTCTGCTGTGAATACCTGCGTACGCATAGGGCTGCTGGATGCCGATGGCAAAACTTTGCGTACGTTTACAACTGCGGTCGGTAACCTGGCTGCCGGAAAAGAGATCTGTCTGCCTGCAAAAGCAAGTATTCGTGATCCCCAACTCTGGAGCGCCGAAACACCTTATCTGTATACTGTGAATCTGGAATTGCTGGATGCTTCCGGCAAGGTGCTCGAGGCAACTACCCAACAATATGGTTTCCGCAAAATTGAAATACGTGACAATAAAGTGTATATCAATGATGCATTGGTGTTGTTCAAGGGTGCCAATCGTCACGACATTCATCCCCGTTTCGGTAAAGCGGTGCCTGTAGAAAGCATGATAGAGGATATTCTTCTCTTTAAGCGTTTCAACCTGAACACCATTCGTACCAGTCATTATCCGAATGATCCGAAGATGTATGCTCTGTTTGACTACTATGGACTTTACGTGATGGACGAAGCCGATCTGGAATGTCATGGCAACATGATGCTGACCAAGCGGGAAAGTTGGAAAGAAGCCTTTGTCGACCGGGTGGTACGTATGGTGGAACGGGATAAGAATCATCCTTCCGTTATCTTCTGGTCGATGGGGAATGAATCGGGCGGAGGACCCAATTTCGAGGCTGCTTATCAGGCTGCCAAAGAGATTGACGCACGGTTCATCCATTATGAAGGAATGAATGACGTTGCCGATATGGACTCACGGATGTATCCATCCATCGAAAGTATGATAGCTCAGGACAACGAGCCGCGCAATAAACCTTTCTTTCTATGTGAGTATGCACATGCCATGGGAAATGCCGTCGGTAACCTGGAAGAATATTGGGACTACATTGCCAATCAGTCTAAACGCATGATCGGAGGTTGCATCTGGGACTGGGTGGACCAGGGCATCAACAAACCCGGAGAAGCGCCGGACCGTTATTATTTCGGGGGCAGCTTCGGTGATCGTCCCAACGACAATGACTTTTGTTGTAACGGACTGGTGACACCCGACCGTAGGGTTACTCCTAAGTTATGGGAAGTGAAAAAGGTATACCAATATATGACTTTTGAAGAAGTGGGAGAGAACAATGTGGGGTTGCGCAATCATTATTCATTCCTGAATATGCGTCATTTCAACCTGCGTTATGTCATCCTCAAAGACGGGGTGCCTGTTGCGGAAGAAGAGTTTGGGTTGCCTGACGGCAAGCCGGGCGAGCACCGCACGATTCATATTCCTTTCCTCCGCCACTTGACAGAAGATGCCGATTATCACATTAACCTGGAAGTGAAACTGAAAAGTGACTGCGTATGGGCTAAAGCCGGACATGTAGTGGCAACGGAACAGTTCTTGCTGAAGGAGAAGAAACGCAAATCCGAAATGCCGGAACCTTCAGAGCCTTTGCAAGTCATAGAAGAGCGGCAGTATATCCGTTTCCGTGCTCCGGGAACCGAAGTGTCGTTTGATTCGAAGACCGGCATGATGATTGCTCTCCGATATGACGGGCGGAACCTGATACATCGGCAGCAAGGACCGTCACTGAACTGGTATCGTTCTATTAACAATGATCCTCGTGAATGGATTCAGCCGGTGATCGCGCTGCGTGGTTTTGACTGGAAGATGGCAGAGGACGGAAAGTCGGCATCCATCCTTTCGGAAATAGAAGTGAAAGTAGGGAAAGTAACCGTTCCTTATACCATCAGATATCAGGTTTACAGTAATGGTGTGGTCGATGTGGCAGCCGACTTTACAACAGGTAGTAACTTTGACCTTCCCCGTCTGGCTTTGCAGATGTTCCTCAATCCCTCGTTAGAACAAGTCGAGTGGTACGGTCGTGGGCCGATGGAGAATTACCGTGACCGGAAGAATGCCGCCTATATCGGGCGTTACCAAACGACTGTTACAGATATGGCGGAACATTATGCACGTGCGCAAACAATGGGTGGACGTACGGATACTCGTTGGTTGTCACTGACCGACGACCGGGGGAAAGGGCTTAGGATCACCGCAACGGATGCGGTTGACTTCAGTGCTCAGCACTATACGGACAAAGATCTGTGGCAAGTGAAGTATGGGCACGATTTGCCCGACATTCGCCGTGCGGAGGTTGTTCTCAATCTGGACTGCATTCAGAGGGGATTGGGCAACGCCAGTTGCGGACCCGGACCCCGTCCCCATTATGAGATACGGAAAGATACGGTTTACAGCTATTCCTTCCGGATGGAGCCGTTGAGATAATGAACATTGGTCCGGCTGCAAAAGAAACCGCTCTGCAGCTCCTGATGTTGATTATTCTTGAAGTTATTGCACCCTGCCTCCCGAAGTCGGAACTTTGTGGAGGCAGGGTTTACTTTTTACCGGAATCGGTCTTGGGAGGTGCTCTGTGATGGGGCTGGAGATGTTTCCGTATTCAGCTTTCTGTGACATGCGCCTCAATCATAAAACCGGCTTTGCGTAAATCGTCCCAATATCCGGGATATGACTTGGATACGACCTGCGGCTCATCGATCTGTATTGTCGGATAATGAATCGCTGCCGGGGCAAAAGCCATGGCCATGCGGTGATCTTCATACGTCTTTATAACGGGACATGCCTGCGGCTCTATGCGTTCGCCGTTCCAATACAGAATGCTGTTATCCTCGTCGTGTAACACATACCCCAGTTTCTTCATTTCCGCTTTGAGGGCCTCGATGCGGTCTGTCTCTTTGATTTTGAGGCTTTGTAGCCCGGTGAACCGGAAAGGGACATCGAGTAACGCACAAGTCACGACAAACGTCTGTGCCAAATCCGGAATGTCGACGAAATCTTCGTCCAGCCGTTTGACATAACTGCCGTTTTTTCTCAGCCGTATGCCTTCTTCCGTATATTCGGTTTCTATTCCCAGCCGGGCAAATACCTCCGCTCCCCGGCTGTCGCCCTGATAGCTGTGGCGGAACAGTCCGGTCAGTTCAATATCCGCTTCGGAAGATAAGGCAGCCATCTGATACCAGTAAGAGGCTGCGCTCCAGTCGCTCTCTACGGTAAACGGGACGCAGCGGTAAGGTTCCGGCTCGACCGAGATGCTCTGGTCCGACGTCCACCGGGCCGATGCACCGAAGTCCTTCATTAGTTGCAGGGTCAGGTTGATATACGGACGCGAGACGACCTCACCCGTCAGCCGGAGCTGCAAACCGTTTTTCAGGATCGGCCCGATCATCAGCAAGGCCGAAATGTATTGTGAACTCACGTTGCCCTTCAGTGTAATTTCGTTGCCGGCCAGCGGTGCCCCTTCAATCCGCAGGGGCGGGAAACCCTCGTTGCGGGTATATTCGATATTGGCTCCCAGTTCCCGTAAGGCGTTCACCAATATCTGTATGGGACGCTGCTGCATCCGTTCCGTCCCGGTGATGATGTGAGTGCCCGGCGTACTGCTCAGATAGGCTGTCAGGAAGCGCATGGCCGTTCCGGCGGCAAGGATGTCGATTACTTCCCCGCCCTCTGTCAGAGCCTTGACCATGACCTTCGTGTCGTCACAGTCGGACAAGTTCGAAAGCACGTCATTGCCCTTCGACAGTGCATGGATGATAAGCGCACGGTTGCTGATACTTTTTGACGCCGGAAGCTGGATGGTGGCCTTTATGTGCGAAGGCGCTGAGAGTAGATAACGCATGATCTTTGTTGCTATAGTTATATTTGGTTGCAAAAATAGGAAATCTATTCTTTTCCGTCCCTATCCCTTTCTTAAAATATTAAAGATATGAACGGAATCCAATATACATTAACAGGGCGAACAAACAGATGCGGAATAGGTTGTTTATAGGCTTATAGACATTTTGTTTATAAAAAAATGTCAAGAAGAGCCCCCATATTTCCGTATTATGATACCAAAAGTCTTGTGCGGTAACGGGGTTAGCATAGTTATTTTACTTTTGTATCAACAATGAAAGAATTCTGATGCCAAACAGGGATAGTGAGAAATTGATAACAGATAGTTATGCCACGACTTTATTGGGGGATGAACTTATGGTTTGTGAGAATATGAAGCACATTCGTGTGACTTCTGCTCCTTCCTACACTGAAGCCGGAATGATTATTTTATGTTTGAGAGGGACCGCCAAGGTTTGTATCTTTGACAATATCCACATTCTTACGAAGAACGAGCTGGCAGTTATTCTGCCCGGGCAATTGGTTTCGATAACCGAGTTGAGCAGTGACTTTCTTTGTGATATAGTCGTGCTCTCCCGTGCGCTCTTTGATGATACGTTGAGTGGGTTCAGTCGCTTTTCTCCTCTTTTCTATGTTTATATGAGGAGCCATTACTGGTACGAACTGACCGGAGAAGAGGCCGGACGGTTCAAGCGTTTTTATGAATCGCTTTCAGAACGGGCCAAAGATCCTACCCACTTTTTCAGGAGAGAGTCCGTGCTTCTATTATTAAGGATTTTTTATCTGGATATCTACAATGATTATTATGGCAAATCTCATCTGGCAAAGGGAGAGTCGGACTTGGGTAAGAGCAAGTTGGCGCATGATTTTTTTTGTTTGATAATGCAGCATTACAGAGAACATAAAGATGTCGCCTTTTATGCCGACAAATTGTGTATCACCTCCAAATATCTGTCGATGGTGATAAAAGAAGCAAGCGGAAAGACGGCGAAAGACTGGATTGTAGAGTATACCATTTTAGAGATCAAAGCCATGTTGAAGAACTCTACCATGAATATACAGGAGATATCCATCAAGACAAATTTTGCGAATCAGTCGTCATTGGGACGTTTTTTCAGGAAGCATACCGGGATGACACTCACAGAATATCGTATGTATCAATAAATAACGCATAAATGAAACAAAAAGAACAAACCGAACTGTTGCGGACTCAGCAGATGCTGAATGAAGTGAACCGCAAGCTGCTGATGACACTTGGGGTTGCAGAGGTTTTCCCATGGAAATGGGAACTGGCGGAACGTATGGTCTGGTTTGATGCCCGTCCGTCGGACGATCCCGAAGGGTGGGAGATTATTCATAATGACTTGTTCCCGGTTTCTATTACGCGTGTTTACGAGGGCATATACAAGGAAGATCGCTTCCGTGTGGTCAGGGCCTGTCGCGAATTGCTGAATGGCAAAGTCAAGAAAGTAGTTATCGAACTTCGTTTTTGGGCCAAAAAGAAAGAAGGACTGGTGTTGGAGTGGTTGGAGATGCATGCCATCCCCGGTAAGTACGACGGGAATGGCAAGTTGCTGACGGTAGAAGGTTCGCTGATGTCGATTTCCAAACGGAAGGCCTTGGAAGAAGAACTGACAGCCGCCAAGGAAAGGGCGGAAGAAGCAAACCGGCTGAAGTCGGCATTGATTGCCAACATGAACCACGAGATACGTACCCCCTTGAATGCGATTGTCGGTTTTGCATCCCTTCTTTCCATTGTGGACGATGAGAAGGAGCAGCAGGAATATATCGGCTTGATACAAAGCAATACGGAACATCTTTTGCGGCTGATGAACGATGTGATCGACCTCTCTAACATTGAGTCGGGTGTGATGGATATGGCCGGTTCGGATGTTCTCCTTGACCCGTTAATGGAGGAGATTGAACAGATATACAGGCCCAAGGCGGAATCACGTAGCCTCGTCCTGGCTTGGGACGGAGAGCAACTTGGGGCGCATATTTACACAGACCGGGGCCGGTTGATACAGATATTGGAGCATTTGCTGTGTAACGCCATAAAGTTCACGTTGAAAGGAACGGTCCGTTTAGGTTATCGGAAGAAAGAGGAAGGCCGGATCTGGTTTTACGTGACGGATACCGGATGTGGTATTCCCGAAGAGAAAAAGGAACTTATATTTGAACGTTTTGTGAAACTTGACGACTTTGTGCAGGGGCTGGGACTCGGATTGCCCCTTTGCAAAATCATTGTCGACCGATTGCATGGAACAATTGGGGTGGACTCAAAGGTCGGAGAAGGATCGACTTTCTGGTTTACTCTCCCCGATTTGTCCGGTAAACTTATTTAAGATCTACGGATGAGAGGCCGTGAGGTTCCCTGAAAAGGACTTCTGTAGCAAGTTGGTGTTTGCCATCAGCTTGATGTTTGTTTTGTTTGTGATGAGGTCACCGTTTCAGCGGAAACAAAGACCCCGCGTTGGCACTTCAGCGGATATGTAATTTTGTCTGCCGGGGTGCCAACTTTCTTTTATTTTGAACAGAATGTTGTACAATCGATAGATTTACATTACTTTTGGTTCCGCAATCGGATGTCCGGTTGAATTAACCCTTTTATAACGACACGATATGAAACTTGTTAACCGATTCTTTATGATTCTTGTGGCACTATGCCTGGTTTGTCCCGGCATCAGTGCAGTTGTTAATCCCAAACCTTTTGTGATTCCCGAACTGAAAGAGTGGAAAGGTGCCGAAGGAGCGTTTGTGCCTACCGAAGCTACAAAGATTGTCTGTCCCGCCAATCAGCCGGAACTGTTGCGCATAGCCCGTATGCTGGCCGATGATTGTGAAACAATGTTCGGCTATAAACCCGAAGTGGTACAGGGCAAAGGCGGAGCCGGCGACGTGATCCTTGCCATCCGCGCAGATAAAAAGTTGGGTAAAGAAGGTTATACGGTAAAAGTAACCGACCGTATCTTGCTGACTGCTCCCGAAAGTATAGGCGTATATTGGGGAACCCGTACTTTGCTCCAGATCGCGGAACAAAGTGAAAACCACCAGTTCCCGAAAGGAACTTTGCGCGATTTTCCCGACTATGCCGTGCGTGGCTTCATGATAGACTGCGGACGTAAGTTTATTCCTCTTGCTTTCCTTCAGGACTATGTGAAGATCATGGCTTATTACAAGATGAATACTTTGCAGATTCACCTGAATGATAATGGCTTTAAACAGTACTTTGAACATGATTGGTCGAAGACTTATGCTGCGTTCCGTCTGGAGTCGGATACGTATCCCGGACTGACTGCCGAAGACGGATATTACACTAAACGTGAATTTATCGACTTGCAAAAGCTGGCCGAGAATCTTTATGTAGAGATCATTCCCGAGATCGATGCTCCGGCACATACTCTTGCCTTTACACATTATAAACCGGAGATCGGCAGCAAAGAATATGGCATGGATCACCTCGACTTGTTCAATCCTGAAACTTATAAGTTTATGGATGGTCTCTTTAAGGAGTATCTGGAAGGAGACGAACCGGTATTCCGTGGAAAGAAAGTGCATATCGGTACTGACGAATATTCTAATAAAAAGAAAGATGTGGTAGAGAAGTTCCGTGCTTTCACCGACCACTATATCCGTTATGTAGAGAGTTTTGGCAAACAGGCTTGCGTATGGGGAGCGCTGACACATGCCAAAGGTGATACACCGGTGAAATCGGAGAATGTGATCATGAGTGCCTGGTACAATGGCTATGCCAATCCGAAAGATATGATCGAACAGGGATATAAGTTGATCAGTATTCCTGATGGACTGGTATACATCGTTCCGGCTGCCGGATACTATTATGACTACCTGAACACGAAGTATCTGTATGAGAACTGGACCCCTGTACACATCGGCAAAGCAGTTTTCCCGGAGAAAGATCCTTCTGTCCTGGGTGGTATGTTTGCCGTATGGAACGACCATGTAGGCAACGGTATCTCGACAAAAGATATTCACCACCGCGTTTATCCGGCTTTGCAGACTTTGGCTGTGAAGATGTGGACAGGAAAAGATACGTCTGTTCCTTATGCCGACTTCGACAGACAACGTAATGCCATCAGTGAGGCTCCGGGTGTGAACCAACTCGGGCGTATCGGTACAGCACCGGGGTTGGTATACGAGCAGGTCTCTGTTGCCCCGGGCAGCAAGACACCCCATCGCGAAATCGGATACGACTATCTGGTGACATTCGATATTGACGGAGTCGACGAAGCAAAGGGTACAGAACTGTTCCGTTCGCCCGATGCCGTATTCTATCTCTCCGATCCGATCCGTGGTATGTTAGGTTTTGCCCGCGACGGTTATTTGAATACATTTAGTCACCGTATTCACAAAGGTGAGAAAGCAACCATCGGTATCAGTGGTGACAATAAGTCGACCCGTTTACTTATCAACGGTCAGGTGGTAGAGGAAATGAATACTCAGAAACTTTACTATAATGCCGGAAAGGATTCTATGAATTATGTCCGTACTTTGGTTTTCCCATTAGAGAAAGCCGGGAAGTTTGATAGTAAGATAACAAATTTGAAAGTTTATAAGAAATAAGACAGTAACCTGAATAAAGAGAGGGAGTTTAGCTGCGTGCTTGGCTCCCTTTCTTGGTTTTCGGAGAGGCTGTATGAAGAAAATAATCTCTTCCGTTCCCACCTGAATCTTGCTTTTGGTAACTTTGTCCCTCGGATGGAGCATAAAGTTCCACGAGACGAATGAAACAGAAATACAGAAAGCACCGTTTTGAGCCCTTTCAGGGTATACTAACCCAACTTCCGCTCTTCCGCCAGCCACGAATATAAACGTTATCAGAACATGTTGGAACGGGATGCTATTACTCGTCAGCAATATGAGGCGATGAAAACGGAATCTGAAGTATCTATACTTTTTATCTTTATATATTCAGAGTTGAGCCCCTGTCAGGTGTATTCCGGACAGGGGCTCACTGTTATTTGTTTTTAGAATAAAAAAATGATCTGATTCAGAGAATTGTATATCTCTGATTATTAGTTATCTGATTTGTACCCTATGGTATTTGCAACATTCAATTTTGTAACAGTTCCCATAGCGGATATTTATCCTATTATCCATTTACTGCCTGGGATGAATGAGATAATCTTTGCAGTTACGAAGCAGCAGATGAATGTACTAACAGCGATACATGGTATGGCAACGACAGCAGGAAATGCCAGTGTATGTTTGAAGACTGTAGCCCATAATCCGAGCCAGAATATGTGCATCAGATACATACCATAGCTGAGCTTTGACATTTCTGTTATGATTCGTGGAGCTTTTGAGTTATTGATGCATGTAAACATGAGGAACGTACCCGCAGTGAGCAGTACACAGTTGATTGTACAGAAGGCCCATCCTATTTCTATTACGGGTGTAGAAAGAATTTCACCAGGTATAGCCTGGCTATAGAATGAATAGATGGTTAATACAGCTCCTATAACCATTGAAATGGTTCCTATGATGAAACGTTTCGAACGACTCCACGTAAGGTGAGTATGTATATAATGTGCCAACACGAGGTAACCTAAATAGCCTGAGAAGTACCATAGCATGTGATATTCGTTCCAGAAACATTGTCCCCATACTTCACCGCACCAACGGTTGAGATAGGGTATGCATGTTGATAACAGAAACAATCCGATGAAGAAACGTTCTTCTTTTGCCGTGGCTTTTTTCAGCCATGGCGATATTATGGGTATGAATAAGTAAAGGCTGATCAGAGGGTACATGAACCACAGGTGTCCGGCCAGTGTCGGGAAGTTCAGGAATATCCGTGACAGATCTTTTAAGGAGGTTTCTTCATTTAGCTGCCCCCATAACATTGGCAGGGTACTGTATAGTATCATGAAGATGAAAAATGGTGGTACGATGCGGATGAAGCGTTGGCGGTAGAATTGCCATGTGGTCTGTCCTTCTTTCATCGGCGCAAGAAGAAAGGCTGAGACAATCATGAACAGCGGCACGGCCATGCGTGAAAAGCCATCGTAGACAGCTACCCATAGCCGGTCTGCTTCACTGGGTAGATAAGACTGTGGTCCGGCCATATCTGTGGATCCGGCGGCACCGTAGAAATTTTCACTGGCGTGTACGATCATAACGAGGAAGCACGCGAATACGCGTACATAATCTAAAAAAACAATGCGTTTCATTTTTGTTTGAGTTTTCTTGTTAATAAGACGATTTTTATTTTGTGTTTTTATGCGAAGTATCCATTTATAGTGGACATACCCCGTTTATTTTCCGGATGCTGTTTTATTTGGGGCAAAGATAGAAAAAAACTTGAGATACTGAGTAACATGTGGAAATAATCAGGGGAATTGCATTGAATATTCAACGTTCTGCTTTTTCTCTATTTGCAGTGTAGGTGTTGTAACAGTGAAAATGGGAATCAAACTATCAGATAAAAAGAAAAGGAGTTAAGTTTGATTCTTAACTCCTTATTTCATTCAATTCGTCGGGATGACAAGATTCGAACTTGCGACCACACGCCCCCCAGACGCGTACTCTACCGGGCTGAGCTACATCCCGAATTGCGAGTGCAAAAGTAGAATTTTATTTTTAATAAGCAAAATATTCGGATGATTTATTTCTCCTTTATAGCATTTTTCATGCTCAGAGAGTAGAGTCTTTGGGTGAAACGATCCATTAACATTGTTAATCTGAATATGAGATAATAAAACTCTTCTTTGCAAAAGATTTGTTTCTTGACGTTAGAGAACAAGTCTTTTATTCCCCAAACCTTTGTTTTAACACAATGTTAAGACAAAGGTTTGGGGAACAGATCACTATCCATTTAAATGGTTGGTTAATAATGCATTATGCTAATATGTCCTGATACCCCTTGGGATTGTAAAGGCGGGTGGTCATTCGTATTAGTTGTGATTTTCGCAACCTGCCGATTCGTCTTATGCTTCTTATGTGGTACTTCATTTATTCATGATCGGAAGTGGATACCTCTGTCACGATGCCTGCTTTACATACCCATGCATTCCCGGTAGAAGTCGAACATTTCGAAAATAGTATCTTTGTCCGTTGTCTGGTTGATACTGATATCGCCGATTTCTTTCAGAAGCGTGAAGTTTATGACACCTGCATTGTTTTTCTTATCATGCTGCATGAATCCGTATAGGCGTTCGTACTGTTTGCAGTCGAACGTGAAAGCGCCATAATTATCTTTTATGAATTGGATGGTCTGACGCATCTTGTCTTTCGGAAAACCGGTTTTTAAATGTGACAGATAGAGTTCGCAAACAATTCCCCAGGCTACGGCGTACCCGTGGAGGACCGGACGGTTCTCGGCAAGAGCCAGGCTTTCAAAAGCATGTCCTACGGTATGTCCCAAATTCAACGCTTTGCGGATACCGTGTTCAAACGGGTCTTGCTCTACTATGTCTTCTTTTACTTGTACGGAACGTCCCACCAACTCTTTCAGGTATCCATAGTCCATCTTTTCCGTATCGAATGCGAGTAGTTCCGCCCAGTGAGCAGTGTTACTGATCAGTCCGTGTTTCAGCATTTCGGCATAGCCGGAAAAGAAATTGTGTGCATCGAGTGTACGGAGGAACTCTGTTTCGATTAATACACTGGATGCCGGTGCAAAGGCACCTATCTCGTTTTTCAACCCGTTAAAATTGATTCCGGTCTTTCCGCCTACAGAAGCGTCTACCATCGCCAGCAGGGTAGTGGGAATATTGATGTAAGCGATGCCGCGTTTGAATGTGGCAGCGGCAAATCCGCCTAAGTCAGTCACCATTCCACCTCCGAGATTGATAAGGAGTGAGTGGCGGGTAGCACCTTTTTCACTTAACACTTGCCAAACGGAGGCCAGTGTTTCAAGTGTTTTATGAACGTCTCCGGCTCCGATAATGATTTCAACCGCATCCTTCAGGAACGGCAGATTCATCAGTTGTGACAGACAGAGACGGTGAGTATGATCGTCGGTGAGAATGAACAGGCGGTCGTGTGGGCAGTTTTCGACGGCACGTCCTATACTGCTTTCCAGATTCTCGCAAAGAATGACTTCTTGTTTACTCATAATGGTTCGATGTTTTTTTATATACTGCAAAGATAGGGGTTCGGAGATAAATAGTGAAACTTAGCACTTAAAAATGTAAAACATAGAGTTTCGTTTATGAGAAAAAGCTATCTTTGTGACATTAATTTTAGATAAAATGAAAGCATTATTACCTGTATTCTGCCGTCCGTTAGGATATGTGATTCTTTTTGTATCGTTATTCATTCCGTTCCTGTTAGTGATGCAAGGAATGGTGACAGACAGTAACCTGTTATTCTATAAGGAATGCACCAAGCTGCTGATGATGTTGGGAGCAGTGATGATTCTCTTTGCTTTATCGCGTAATGAAGGGCGTGAAACGGAGATTATACGGAACAAGGCGACTCGTAACGCCATCTTTTTGACAGTACTTTTTTTATTTGGGGGGATGCTTTATCGGGTGGCAACGGGAGATATCATGACAGTTGATACTTCTTCCTTTCTTATTTTCCTCATTATCAATGTGCTCTGTCTTGAGTTTGGTATGAAAAAGGCACAAGTCGATAAAATCTTTAAAAGATAATCGTGTTTAAATTAAACCTTTTGCCTTAAAGGTTGTCAAACAAACGATTGTTATTATTCAACCTACAGGCAAATGAAGAAACTATTGATCTGGATGGTGTTGCTGCTGACAGTTACCCTATCCACTTATGCGCAAAACAAAATTGTAACCGTATCGGGACGTGTAATAGAGGCCGGTACGAAAGAACCGGTCGAACTCGCTGCCGTGCAGTTATTATCTCTCCCCGACAGTGCTCAGGTAGCGGGTATGACCACTTCAGCACAAGGCTACTTCTCTTTATCCAAGCAGAAACCGGGAAAATATCTGCTTAAAGTATCTTTTATCGGATACATCACAAAAGTTATCCCCGTTCAGTTGACGGCTAATGTTCCTGCCAAAAAGATGGGAAATATCGAATTGGCAACCGATGCTGTTATGCTTAAAGAAGCAGTTGTGGTGGCCGAAGCTCCGCAGGTGACGGTAGTAGAAGATACGTTGATGTATAATTCCAGTGCTTATCGTACGCCTGAGGGTGCTATGTTGGAGGAGTTGGTTAAGAAGCTTCCGGGTGCTGAAATAGATGATGATGGTAATGTCAAAATCAATGGGAAAGAACTGAAAAAAATTATGGTCGACGGTAAGGAATTCTTTGGTGGAGACGTAAAAACCGGTTTAAAGAATCTTCCTGTAGACATGGTCGATAAGCTGAAAACTTATGATAAAAAATCAGATTTGGCACGTGTGACGGGTATTGACGATGGCGAAGAGGAAACGGTGCTTGACCTGACCGTGAAGAAAGGAATGAATCAGGGATGGTTTGGCAATGCAGATCTGGGAGCCGGTACTAAGGACCGTTATACCGGACGAATGATGCTGAACCGCTTTATTGATAATACTCAGTTTTCGATTATTGGTTCGGCAAACAATGTAAACGACCAGGGTTTTTCCGGTGGAGGTGGAGGGCCGCGCTGGCGGAGCAACAATGGCTTGAATGCCACTAAAATGTTAGGAGCTACCTTTGCTACTCAGACCAACAAGATTGAACTGGGAGGTAGTGTACGTTATAATTTCCAGGATGGAGATATTTCGAGTATCAACTCTTCCGAACGCTTCCTTCAGAATGGCAATTCATATTCTAATTCGAATAATAAGAACCGGAATAAGGGGACAAACGTGAATGCCGACTTCCGTATGGAGTGGAAACCGGATACGCTGACAAATATTATTTTTCGCCCGAATTTTTCTTATGGAAGAACCAACAATGCTTCTCTTTCGGAGTCGGGAACCTTTAATGAAGATCCTTTCAATCTGGTGGCAAATCCGAATGATTATCTGAATTTTGACAATCTTTCCGATGATCCGCTGAAAGATATCCGTGTAAATGCTACCAACAGTGCTTCGCTGTCCAAGGGGAATAGTCTGTCGGGAAATGCCACTTTGCAGGTTAACCGGAAATTGAATAATAAAGGACGTAACCTGACTTTCCGTGGGGTTTTCGGTTATGGTGATAATGATAACGACCAATATACGCAATCCGAAACACGTTATTACCAATTGTTGAATCATTTGGGGGGTGACTCCATCTTGTATCGTAATCAGTATATTACAACTCCTACACACAATTATAACTATACGGCACAAGTGACTTATAGCGAACCGATTGCAAAGGCTACTTTCTTACAATTCAGCTACCAGTTCCAGTATAAATACAGTAAAAGTGACAAGACCACATTCGATTTACTGGATTATCCCGATTGGACTATCGGGGGGACCCTTCCTTCCGGATACGAAGCTCATGCAGTGGACAGCTTGAGTAAGAATGCCGAATATCGTTACTATAACCATGATGCTTCAGTGGGTTTACGCTTCATTCGTCAGAAGTATCAGTTGAATGTAGGTATGTCTTTCCAGCCGCAGAATTCCACTTTGTCCTATAAAAAGGGAGACTATATGATCGATACGACACGTACTGTGTTTAACTTTGCACCGAATATGGATTTACGCTTCCGTTTCTCAAAGGTGAGTCAGTTGCGCTTTACCTACCGGGGACGTAGCAGTCAACCTACTATGGAGAATCTGTTACCTATAACCGACAACTCAAACCCATTGAATATCCGTATGGGTAATCCCGGGTTGAAACCTTCTTTTGCACATACGATGCGTTTATTCTACAATACATACAATGCAGAGAAACAGCGTGGAATTATGACCCATTTCAGCTTTACTGCTACACAGAACAGTATCAGCAATAGTACTCGTTATAATGAAGAAACCGGTGGTTTGATTACGCGTCCGGAAAATATTAACGGTAACTGGAATGCTTTTGGTTTGTTCGGTTTCAATACAGCTTTGAGGAATAAGAAGTATACGATTAATACTTTTACCAACATCAATTATCAGAATAATGTAGCGTTCCTCTACAATCAGGATACGAAAAACAATGATAGAAATACAAGTACCGGTTTGATGTTGGGCGAGAGGGTTACAGGCTCTTATCGTAATGACTGGTTCGAGTTTTCGTTGAATGGTTCAATCAATTATACAGCAGAACGTAATAAACTCCGTCCGGAGAATAATCAGGAACCTTATACATATTCTTATGGGGCAAGTACCAATATAACGATGCCCTGGAAGATGACCTTGGCTACTAACATCACTAATCAAAGCCGTCGTGGTTATCGTGATTCGAGTATGAATCGTAATGAACTGATCTGGAATGCACAACTTGCGCAGTCGTTGCTGAAAGGTGCAGGTACTATCAGTTTTGAAGTATATGATATCCTTAGGCAGCAGAGCAACATCAGCCGTTCGTTGACAGCCGATATGCGTTCGGTATCCGAATATAATGGTATCAATAGTTACTGTATGATACACTTCATTTATCGGCTGAATATCTTTGGTAGTAAAGCGGCCCGTGAAAAGATGATGAATAGCGGCGGACGTAGAGGATTTGGCGGACCCGGCAGAGGTCCCGGCGGTTTTGGAGGCGGACGTCCTCATTTTTAATAAAAGACTGACCTGATAACTCCCTCCGGATAGATTGCAAAATCTCTTTAATTTTGCATCTGTTCGGAGGGATTGTCGTTTTGAATCGGGACAGTTGTTGTTCGTATCCGATATTTTCCATACATTTGTTGTTTGTATAATACGCGGAGGGTGAATATGATAGATTGGAACTACATAGCAAGCGTAATAGCTACCGTTGCCTTTGATATTATTTATTTCGGGGCTATTATCGGTACGATTGTCATCGTGATTCTCGACAATCGTAATCCGGTAAAGACAATGGCATGGATTCTGATCCTTATGTTCCTTCCGGTTGTAGGGTTGGTTTTCTATTTCTTTTTCGGGCGTAGCCAGCGGCGTGAGAAGATTATCGGTAAGAAAAGTTACAATCGATTGCTCAAAAAGCCGATGGCAGAGTATCTGGCACAGAACTGCTGTGAAACGCCGAAAGAATATGCCCGTCTGATACAACTGTTTCAGAACACGAACCAAGCCTTTCCGTTCGAAGGAAACCGGGTGGATATTTATACTGGCGGATATTCTAAACTTCAGGCTTTATTGCGAGAGCTGCAAAAGGCCAGATTCCATATTCATATGGAATATTATATCTTTGAAGATGATCCGGTGGGGCGTCTGGTGCGTGATGTATTGATAGAGAAGGCACGCGAGGGAGTTGAGGTACGTGTGATTTATGATGATGTAGGGTGCTGGCACGTTCCTCATAGATTCTTTGAAGAGATGCGTGATGCCGGAATTGAGGTGCGGAGTTTTCTGAAAGTACGTTTTCCCCTATTTACGAGTAAGGTCAACTATCGTAATCACCGAAAGATTGTAGTGATAGACGGTCGTATCGGATTTGTAGGAGGAATGAATCTTGCCGAACGCTATATGCGCGGTTTCTCTTGGGGAATTTGGCGGGATACGCATATAATGCTTGAAGGAAAGGCTGTACATGGTCTGCAGACTGCCTTTTTGCTGGATTGGTATTTTGTGGATCGTACCTTGATTACGGCTTCACGTTATTTTCCTAAGATAGAGGCCTGTGGCAACTCTTTGGTACAGATTGTAACGAGTGAACCGATTGGCCCTTGGAAAGAAATCATGCAGGGATTGACGGTTGCCATATCCGGTGCCAAGAAATATTTCTATATGCAGACTCCTTACTTCCTGCCTACCGAACAGATACTGGTTGCTATGCAGACTGCGGCATTAGCCGGGGTAGATGTTCGGTTGATGTTGCCTGAACATGCAGACAACCGAGTGACGCACTTAGGTTCCTGTTCTTATCTGGCAGATGCTTTGCGGGCAGGAGTCAAGGTCTATTTTTATAAAAAGGGATTCCTGCATTCCAAATTGATGGTTTCAGATGATATGCTTTCAACCGTGGGGTCTACCAATCTCGATTTTCGCAGTTTCGAACACAATTTTGAAGTAAATGCCTTTATGTACGATATGGAGACTGCCCTACAGATGCGGGAGATCTTTTTACAGGATCAACGGGAAAGTACCCAGATCTTCTTGAAGAACTGGGAGAAGCGTTCCTGGAGGCAGAAAGCGATGGAGTCTGTAGTCCGTTTGCTCGCTCCTTTGCTGTAAAGTGTATCTTCTGCAGTTTATCTGAAAAAAGAGAAGTTTACACTACCGTATACTCTTCTTTCAATGAAATGGGGATTATCCTCAAAGTTATTCTTTTTGCCATGCTCCAGGACAAAAAGTCCGTTTTCTTTCAACATATTGTTTTCGAAAACCAGATCCGGGATTGTTCCCAGTTCTTTCAGTTCATAAGGAGGGTCGGCAAAAATAAAGTCGAATTGCTCATGACTGCCATTAATGAATTTGAATACATCTCCACGTATAGGCAGGCATTTATCCGTCTGCACTTCCTTCATTATTTTACTGATAAAAGCATGATGGGCACCATCTTTCTCTACACTGATGACACGGTCGCAACCACGCGACACCAGTTCAATGCTGATGCTGCCTGTACCGGCAAAGAGGTCAAGGGCAACAATGCCGTCTTCGAAGTCCATGTAGTTGGATAAAACGTTAAACAGATTTTCTTTGGCAAAATCTGTTGTGGGACGTGCTTTGAATGTTCTGGGCACATCAAATCTTCTTCTTTTATATATTCCGCTGATTACTCGCATGTTAATAAGGCTTGCATGTCAATATTGCTTGCAGGGTTCATTATGAATACTTGTTGAATGTATTTACGTAATTCCTGCGTTAGTTTCTCTTTATCGTCAAATACACCTGTCAGGTGAAGTTCGTCTCGCTCCTGGTCGAAATTCAGTTGTTTCCAAAGATAGAGGAGATAGTAGATTCGGTCATCTGTTTTGCGACATTCAAATGAATTGGCAAGAAGCAGATGTCCGCGTTCGTAACAGAAAAAGTCGATGGCATTGTGGCGGATAGAGGCATATATCTTTTTACTGTTGCCTAATCTGCTTTTTGTTGAAAAATATTCTGCTAATGGGGCTGCCTGTGAATAAAATCTTGCCTCAGGGTAGTGATCGGACAAGAATTGATAAGTGCTTTTGTCCATACCGAAGATGACTACGGCATTATTCTTTTTTAAAATATTGTATTTTATTGTTTCATTTTCTTTGGGAGTGTGGTTGTGGTAGAATACCATTTCGGACTGATCATCCTCAAACAGTTCAAGGGGGATTAGTGTGAAACGTTTGTCCGCCATCAGGATGTTTACCCGTTTGTAAGTATGATTCAGAAAGTTTAATTCACGAAAAGCCTTTTTGAGGTTGGCTGTAAGAGATAATGAAGGCTCGACCTCTTTCTCAAAGAAAGAGAGCGAACTATCGTGAATCGGATTGTAGATAGAAAAAGAAAATCCATCCGTACTAAGACGGATGGACAATGTATATTGTTCCGATTTACTAAAGTCAATCGTTTCTGCAATTGCTCTATCGGGCATATTCGGATTATTCCCAGTTACCTGCGCCGTTGTTCGGAGTGTCAATAGAACCTACCATCAAGCCTGGATATTTACCCAGTTTGGTTTGAACATCTTTCAAGTTTGCGATTTCTTGCTTGTCAAGTCCGTTCAAGTATACATCATACGGAGTATTAGCCTGGAACAGGAAGATAGGAGCTCCTGATTTAGTTGTATCGTTTCTGGTGTACATTTCAAACTGTGCACCGCCACCGAACGGAACGTATCTCAAAGAGTCTGCATTGAATGACTTATCGTAGATAGTATCTGTTACGGCAACCCATATTGTATCACGTTTGAAGCCCATCAAGCCGGCAGCTTCAACTTCTTTCCAGTTGTTAGTCTTTTTAGCCTTGTTGATCATAGCCATAGCTTTCTTTTCAGTCATACCGTCTTCCAGCTGCTTGTCGCTCAATACGCCTTCTTTAGATACGAAAGGAATCTTTTGTGTCTTAACGAAATCGATCAGTGTGTCAAAGCTTGCAGTGTACTGCTTGTAGATATTACGATATTCTGCCTGAGCTTTACGAATATCGATCAAGCGGGCAACAACTGCTTTGTCTCTGTGCTTTTTAGCATTTTCGAAGTTGATAGGACCCATGATGCTGGCATAGCAAATGTAAACCAAAGCAATTACGCATAGACCTAGTACGATATTAAATACTGTTTTCATGATAAATATGTTTTTTTTAGTTTATATTCGTAGCGCAAAAATAAAATAAATAAATCTAATTAACGATAGTTCTTGTAACTTTTTTCTCGTACAAAAATGATAAATAACTATTTAGAGCGGCAAATTAAGGAAAATTTTTCTTATCAGCCAACTTTTGAGCAAGAAATAGCTGTAAAATCTCTTTCAGAGTTTCTACTTTCTACGGCTAATGAGACGGTTTTTGTGCTTCGTGGATATGCAGGAACCGGAAAGACTTCTCTTGTCGGAGCCTTGGTGAAAGCGATGGATAAGTTACAACAGAAATCAGTATTGCTGGCGCCTACGGGGAGGGCAGCTAAGGTATTTTCTGCTTACGCGGGACATCCGGCTTTTACCATTCATAAAAAGATATACAGACAGCAGGCATTTTCGAATGAAGTAAGTAATTTTTCAATCAATGATAATCTTACCACCCATACATTATATATTGTAGATGAAGCTTCCATGATTTCGAATGAAGGTTTGTCGGGATCTATGTTTGGTACGGGGCGGCTTTTGGATGATCTGGTCGAGTTTGTTTATTCCGGTGCAGGATGCCGTTTGCTGTTGATGGGAGATACAGCCCAGCTGCCTCCGGTAGGGGAAGAGCAAAGTCCTGCACTTGTTACAGAGGCATTGAAAGGATACGGACTGAATGTGACAGAGGTCGATCTGACACAAGTGGTGCGTCAGGTACAGGCATCTGGTATATTATGGAATGCGACTCAAATACGCCGGTTAATTGCTGAAGAGGAGTGTTACTCGTTGCCTAAGATAAAAGTGAGTGGATTTCCGGATATAAAGGTAGTGCCCGGTGACGAGCTGATTGAGACCCTGACCGGATGTTACGAAAAAGATGGCATGGACGAGACGATTGTGGTATGTCGTTCCAATAAGCGGGCCAATATATATAATAAAGGTATACGTGCCCAGATTCTTTACCGGGAAGATGAACTGAATACGGGTGATTTGCTAATGATAGCGAAGAATAATTATTACTGGACTGAGAGGTATAAAGAAATGGATTTCATAGCGAACGGAGAGATTGCCGTGGTTCGCCGGGTGAGACGTACTCGTGAACTGTATGGTTTTCGGTTTGCCGAAGTGGTTCTTTCATTCCCGGATTATAATGATTTTGAAATTGAAGCAAACTTGTTGCTGGATACACTCCATTCGGATGCCCCTGCCTTGCCCAAAACAGAAAATGACCGGCTTTTTTATTCCGTACTTGAGGACTATGCGGATATTACTGTCAAGCGGGAGCGAATGAAAAAGATGAAAGCAGATCCGCATTACAATGCTTTGCAGGTAAAGTATGCTTATGCAGTGACTTGCCATAAGGCACAGGGCGGGCAGTGGCAGAATGTTTTTCTCGATCAGGGGTATATGTCGGATGAATATCTGACGCCGGATTATTTCCGCTGGCTATATACAGCTTTCACACGTGCATCGAAGACACTCTATTTGGTGAATTATCCGAAAGAACAAATAGAGTGACAGGAGTATACATAAAAACAGGGAACCCTTAATGGGCTCCCTGTTTCTCTTGTGTAACCTAATCTATTGTCAGTGCATGAATATTAATCTCGTTGTTTAGCGGAAATTGTTTGGAGTAACGTAATTGCCTCCATTATCATTGGTGTCGGCTACGTCCCACCATAAACGAGTTCCTTGTGTATCTACATCTTTCGGACGGTTCGGGTTGGACACTTCGCTATCCGGGTATCTCAGGCGTTTGATGAACTTGCCGTTTGCGACTTCACCCCCTGAGTTGTTGCCTCCTTTAGGTGTTTTCATGTAGCGGGGATAGTCTGTACGGCGGAACTCTGCCCACCCTTCATTGCCATTCGGATATACGGCAATCCATTTCTGGGTGATGATCTGCTCCAGTTGTGCTTCTCTGTCACCACTCTTGAAAGCTTGTAATCCTTTCAGTCCTTCCATATACTTGTTGATCTTCTCCTGACCTTCTTCGTCAGCGCCAATCTGATAGTAGTTGAAGGAAGCTTCGATGCCTTCCTTATATAATTCTTCAGCTGTTCCATTTGCACCTGCCCATCCGCGGAGAGCGGCTTCTGCCCGAAGGAATAAACTCTCGGAGTAACCCAGCCATACAATTTCACGTGCGTAGCACCACCAATGTTTACGGTCGAGTTTCTTCTGGTCTTGCTTGATGAATACGCGACTCGGAGAATAAGTGGTTGTATAGCTACCTCCCAATGAAGTTTCACCATTTTCACAACCATTGAAATCTTTCGTCATATCCTCTTTGGGTTCGGTTAGATTAAGATTTTCAAGGGCAGTCGGTCTCCACCACAAGATTTCGCAACGCGGGTCGAGAATGGTGGATTGTTCTTTGTAAGCTCTTTCCATTTCTTTGGATAACACTACGTTGGCACTCCAGTTGTACAGAAGTGTGTAGATGTTTTCGTTGCCACCCGTTATGTATGAATACTTGGGAGTCTGCTTCATGTTGTCGTCATCGTTTTGCATCAATCCGGCAGGATCAGTCATTGCTTTCTCACCCTGTTCTTTAGCCAGTTGAGGATCTACATTCGATACACGCAGTGCCAATCGTAAGCGAAGGGTATTGGCAAAACGAAGCCATTTGTCTTTGTCACCTCCAAAGCACTTATCGTTTTCACCCAAGCTGTATTGTGCGGCAGATGGGGTGTTATGGAGTGCAGTGATGGCTTGGTCGAGCATCTTAAAGATGACGTCATATACATCTTTCTGATCCATATACTTCACTTTTTCGTCTGTAGGCATTGCACCCTTTACGTAGTATTCCAATGGAATGGCTCCATAAGTGTCTGTCTGCATAGAGATCAGGAATGCGTAGTAGATGCGAGTGATATAGAATGCGTTATGATAGCGTTCCTTTCCACAGAACCAGAATGTTTTGATCAACTGGCTGTACTCTTCTACTGTACGATTATCGTAGAAGTGTTCCCAACGTTTTTTGGACCATCCGTCGTTATATCCGTAAGTAGGTGAGTTGGTTACGAATCCGCTGACATTGTTTGCAAAGTAAGCGGCGTAGATGTCATGGGTCAGATTGGTAGTAACCTGATAGTCGTTATACACTCCTTCGTAAGTTAGGTTGGCAAATACTGAACCGATGGCACTTTCCGTTCCTTGAAGGCTTTTCAGCGCGCTTGGTGTCAGTTCGTAGTCAATATCGATTCCGTCGGGGGTGGCACCGATTATTTCCGGATCGTATACCGGCGCATAGGGGTCGGTATTCATTTCTTCGAAATCATTACATGCAGCCAGTCCTAAGAGGAGGGTGCACATGGCAAGTGATTTATATATTTTGAATTTCATACTATATCTTTATTTATAAAATTAGAAACCAAGGTTAACTGAGAATCCGAATGTACGGGTATAAGGTACGGCCATAAAGTCGATGGCCTGTGAGAACATGGTCGTATCGTAACCACCTTCAGGACTTGTTCCCGGAGTGTGTTTCAACAGATAAGCCAGGTTGCGTGCCACGAATGATACATTCAGCGAGTTGATCGGTGTCTTTTTCAACATGCTTTTAGGGAACGTATAGCCGATAGCCAATTCTTTCAGTTTGATGAAAGAAGCGTCATAGATAAAGTCTTCCGCGTTCAAAGCACCGTAATAGTTGGAAGCTGAAATCTTTTGGGTATTCGGTGTTCCGTCTTCATATACTCCGGGGAATATCATCATGAAGTTGTCGCTTTCACCACGATTCATGGTACGTTTGGCCATACCTGAGCCTGTAGCGTTCATTTCAGAAATAGAGATGATGTCACCGCCGAATTTCATATCGAACATGGCCGATAGTGTAAAGCCTTTGTAGGTGAATGACGGAGATACGGACATCAGCAAGTTGGGTTGGATATTTCCGATGGGTTTTGCCAGGCGTTCGTCAGCGTCAGTAGTAGTCATAGGCAGACCGTTTTCTTTGTTGATGATGATGTTGCCCTGTTCGTCACGTTTGTAAAGGGTCTTAGCATAAATTTCACCCAGTTTATGACCCGGACGTGCACCTACGTTGATCGGGAAGTTAGAGTCACCGTTGAAATAGATGTAATCTACACCTTCAGCCAGTTTCTCTACGTTCGATACGTTTTTGGCCAGATTGACATTTAAGTCGAAAGAGAAGTCTTTCAGTTGTACCGGTGTCGAGTAAATCATCATTTCGAAACCTTTGTTGGTAATTAAACCTGCATTTACCCATTTCCCGCCACTCCAAGGAGCTGCGGCAGGCACTTTCATGATCTGGTTTTTCGTACGGCTGTAATAATAGGTAAAGTCAAATCCCAGACGGTTGTTGAGGAACTTCATATCCAGACCTGCTTCGTAGGATGAAGAGATTTCCGGTTTCAGTTGGTCATTCATCTTCACGTTCGATTTGCTTGGGATCAGTTCACCCTTTTCGAACTTGAATCCGTAGGTGTTATACAGTTGATACGGATCTGTATCTTTACCTACTTGTGCTGCCGACAGACGTACTTTGGCAAAAGTTAACCAGCTTGGTAATGTCTTGTCCAGTGAACGGACAAAATCAGACACGACGAAACTCAAATTGGCAGACGGATAGAAGAAAGAGTTGTTCTTCTTTGGCAGTGTGGACGACCAGTCGTTGCGGGCAGTCAGGTCCAGTGACAGATACTCTTTCCAGGAGAGTTGCAGAGATCCGAAAACAGAGTTAGTAGCACGTTCATGGCCCGTTTCTCCCGCTGTGTTCAGCATATTGGCTGCATTGAAAATCCACTGTCCTTTATCAAGCATATTGCGTACACCGGCATTCAGTGACTCGTAGTTCTGGTACATGAAGTTACCGCCTACAGTGAAGCCCAGACGGAAATTGTCCGTCAATTGTTTGTCACCCATCAATACAATTTCCGCGTTCGATTCGAAGAAGTTCTGTTCTTCACGGTTCATTTCATCGTCTGTGATATCTTTGATACTGCTTTCGCCGTTGATACCGTCACCCGCATTAGTTTCTTCGATTCGGGTACGATAATAGTCGAATGCATACTTGGCGGATAGGTGCAACCAGTCGGTAAAGTTGATTTTCATTCCATAGTAACCGAAGGCTCTCCAACGTTCGTCAGAGTTGTGGCGTTGGTTCAGAACGTAATAAGGATTGCGGATACCGGCAGTAGGCCCTGTCCAGTTCACGTGTGCATTGCCGGCTGTGGAGTATTGTTTCAGATCGTCCAGACGGATATTGTTAGGAATACCCATCAATTGAGCGATGGCTCCGTATGTACCGAAATAGGGGCGATCTTCTGCTTTGGTGCGTGAAAGTGAAATCTTTCCATCCATAGAAAGATACTTGTTCATTTCCATTCCGGCATTCAGGTCAAGGTTGATTCGGTTCAGTTTTTCGTTCGGGAATACGCCTTTGTTGTTTGAACTACCAAAAGAAGCGCGGAAATGTGATTTGTCTGTAACGTTACTTACAGATACATTGTGGTTCTGTGCGAAGCCGGTATCAAAATAATCTTTCAGTTTGTTTCCGTATTTGGAGAAAGCGTATGTGTCGCCGTTCCAGGCTTTCTGCATGCTTCCGTCCAATACCGGTCCCCAGCTTGAGGAGTCTGTCGGATCATATTTCGCGTAATATTGAGACAGCGGATTCTTGTTCTCATCCTGGGTCACAATGTGTCCCTGTCCATAGCGATCCTGCATCTCGAGGGTTTCGGCTACTTGACTCCAAGTGAAGTTACCGCTATAGCGCACTCCGAAACCGTCTTTCTTGCTGCCTTTCTTAGTAGTAACCAAGATAACACCGTTACCGGCACGTGAACCGTAAAGAGCGGCGGCATTCGGACCTTTCAGTACAGAAATCGATTCGATGTCTTCGGGGTTGATATCGACGGAAGAACCACCGCGGTCAACACCGCCGTAGTAAGTAGCATCCGAGTTATTGTTATCGCTAAACGGCACACCGTCTACAATCCAGAGTGGTTGGTTGTTGTCAGCCAGAGACGAGTTACCACGAATCGTGATCTTGGTAGAACCGCCAAGACCTGTACCGGCCGTGTTCATTTGCAGACCGGCTACTTTACCTTGCAATGCACTGGTAACCGAAGGGTCTCCGGTCTGGTTCAGTTGGTCACCTTTGATTTCCTGTACGGCGTATCCCAACATTTTCTTTTCACGTTTGATACCTAAAGCCGTCACAACCACTTCACTGATCATCTGGGTATCTTCACTCATGGTTACGTTCAGGATGCTTCCCTTTGCGGGCAGTACTTGTTGTTTGTATCCGATATAGGAGAATACGATTTCAGCTTTCGGATCGTTGACCGTCAGGGTGTATTTACCTTCCAAATCGGTAATGGCTCCTGTGCTGGTACCTTTTACGGATACGTTTACACCGATCAGTGCTTCGCCGTTGGCATCTACAACCGTACCGCTGACCTGCCGTTTGACCGAGGTTTGTGCCGGATCCTGCTGTTTGGCAGCCTGAGACAGATAAACAATGTTATCTTCGATTTTGTATGTCAGGTTTTTGCCTTTAAGTGCAGCGTTCAGCAGTTGTTCCAGACTTACATTCTTTACTTCCAGATTCTCAATCGGCATGTTCGACGATTGATCGTCATAAAAGAATTGATACTTAGATTGGGATTGCACTGTCTTGATCACTTGCCCCAATGTAGTGCGGGGAGTCGAAAATGTGAATTGTGCGAATGACCACTGAATAGGAGCAGCAGCCAAAAGAATAACCAGCGATGCTTTGAGCAGCTTGGGTCTTTGAAACAGAGTTTTGTTTTTCATTGACTATAATTAAATTAATTAGTTAACTTTAAAAACATACAAGGTTTAAGCATGGTATTTATAATATAAATCAAGTGGCTTTTGTGCCCTTGATGTTAATAAAACAAGTATCCCGAAAGAAACACTTACTTCAGTTGCTGACTTTTTTGAGATTTATTTAGGAGGGACTTTCGAAGGGGGCTTTTCTCCCCTTTATTATGGGATGGGGGCGACTCAGTTTAATGAGTAGGAGGATATTCAGCCTAATGAGTAGGGGCATTCCCATTGGGTTGAGTCGATCCACCATTTAAATGGAGGTGGATCGACTGCCTCTAAGACAAGTGGAGTTGCTTATTTCTCTTTTGAGAATGAATACGGAGCGTCTTCTTCGCTAATACCTCTGTTGAGATTAGGCTGTGATCCCATCTTGAACTCAAGGATTCCACCTTTCAGCAAATCGTCGTGCTTCAAATAGTTCCGTGATGATTCCTTTCCATTCATACGGAGCGATTCAATGTACAGGTTTTCTTTACTGTTGTCCGGTGCATCTATCACGAGATTATTGCCGTTCTCAAAATGCAGAGTTGCCTTTTTAAAAAGGGGAGCTCCTAAGACATACTCGTCTGTACCCGGACATACGGGATAAAATCCGAGTGCGGAGAATACGTACCAGGCAGACGTCTGCCCGTTGTCCTCGTCACCGCAATAGCCGTCAGGTCCCGGAGTATACATGCGGTCCATCACCTGACGAAGCCAGTATTGTGCTTTCCAAGGTTGTCCGGCATAGTTATACAGGTAAATCATGTGTTGTATCGGTTGGTTGCCATGCGCATAGTTGCCCATATTCATCACTGTCATTTCACGAATCTCATGAATCACCTGTCCGTAATAACTGTCATCGAACACCGGCGGAACGGCAAATACGGAATCGAGCATTGTGATAAACATCTTTTTACCTCCCATCAGATCGATCAGGCCTTGCGGGTCGTGAAATACCGACCAGGAATAATGCCAACTGTTGCCTTCTGTAAAAGCATCACCCCATTTCAGCGGAGAGAACGGTGACTGGAACTGTCCGTTTTCATTGCGGCCACGCATCAGTTTGCTTTCTTTGTCGAATACATTCCGGTAATTCATGGCACGTTTGGCAAACTGTTCGATTTCTTTTTGGGGGCGGTTCAATGCTTTACCCAATTGATAGATACACCAGTCATCATAGGCATACTCCAATGTACGGGCGGTGTTCTCATTGATTTTCACATCATAAGGGACATACCCCAGTTTGTTGCAATATTGATAGCCCAGACGTCCGGTAGAAGAGACCTCCGGATGCACGTTTTTCGTACCGTGAATCAATCCCTCGTACAGGGTCTTCACATCATCTACCTTCACTCCTTTCAGATAAGCATCTGCCAATACTGATGCCGAATTATTGCCAACCATGCAGCCTCTATGTCCGGGACTTGCCCATTCCGGGAAGAAGCCGCTTTCTTTGTACGTGTTGATGAGTCCCTCCTGTATCTCTTTGTTTACCGAAGGATACATCAGGTTCAGGAATGGGAACAAGCAACGGAATGTATCCCAAAATCCGGTATCGGTGTACATATATCCGGGAAGCACCTGACCGTTGTAGGGACTATAATGAATCGGTTGACCGTCCGCTGTCAGTTCATAGAATTTACGGGGAAACAGGAGAGAACGGTAAAGACAGGAGTAGAATGTACGGTACTGATCCAGATTGCCGCCTTCTACTTCTATTTTGCCCAATACATGATTCCAGGCATCATTCCCTTTCTGTACCAGTTGTTCAAAGGAGTCGTTGCCTAACTCTTGCAGATTCTGAGTCGCTTGTTCGAAACTGATGAACGAAGAGGCTATGCGGGCATGTACGATTTCGCCTTTCCGGGTGCGGAAACCGATGACAGCTCCGGTATGATCGGCTTTCTGTTCCAGACTGCCTTCTTCCAGTTTTTTATCAGCGAAAGTGCCTTTGTAAGAGAAAGGCTTATCGAACTCGATGACAAAGTAATTTTTGAAGTTCTCGGGTACTCCGCCACTGTTACGGGTGGTATAGCCGATGATTTTATTTTCTTCCGGAATTACTTTTACGTAAGAACCCTTGTCGAACGCATCTACAACAACGTACGAATGCTCGTTTTCGGGAAAAGTGAAGCGGAACAGGACTGCACGCTCCGTCGGGGTCATTTCGGTCACGACATCATGTTCGGCCAAGTATACTTTATAATAGGCCGGAGTGGCAACCTCGCCTTTGTGACTGAACCAACTGGCACGTTTTTCTTCGTCAAACTCCGGTTTGCCTGTTATGGGCATGATGGAGAACTGTCCGTAATCGTTGATCCAAGGACTGGGTTGATGGGTTTGTTTGAATCCCTTGATTTTGTTGGCTGTGTACGTATATTGCCATCCGTCTCCCATCTTACCGGTTTGTGGTGTCCAGAAATTCATTCCCCACGGGCGGGCAATGGCGGGATAGGTGTTCCCGGTTGATAACTCGAAAGAGGACTGTGTTCCCATCAAGGGGTTAACATATTGGGTCCAGTCTTTGGCCTTAGCCATCAATGAGCAAGCTACAAGGCAAGCGGTCAAAAGAATTTTTTTCATGGTGTGAATAAGAGGTCTCGGAGACGTGTCAAATCTTGCCACAGAAGACACAGAGCAAAAGCAAAGTCATGGATGATTCATATGAACACTCCGTGCGACCCTGTGGTGAAAAGGCTTTTGATATAGCTCCGGACCTTTTTTATTAAATGAATATTATGTAATTTCTATCTACTATGATTACATGGGGCTGTGTTAAAACTCTTTTTACCACGGAGTAACACAGAGTATCGCAGAGCTTTTTGCTAATAATCAGTAACTTAAATCACCTCTGTGCTACTCTGTGTCCTCTGTGGTGAGTTTTGACACACCCTCTCTGTTCCCTCTTCCTGAGAGAGATTAGGGTTGCGGTCGCCGATCTGTCATCTCAATTTCCAGTGTACTTCCCGCCACAATGTCATCATGTGTGAAGAAAGGCTTTTCCAGCGGTTCCCCGTTCAGCTTCATGCTTTTGATATACTTATTCTTTTTAGAGTTATTCTTGGCTATTACTATAAATTTCTTTCCATCAGGCAGATTGACCACAGCTTTGTCAAATGCAGGGCGTCCTATGGAATAAACCGGTTTACCAGGACATACCTGATAGAATCCCATGGAGTTCAGTACATACCAAGCGGACATTTGGCCGCAATCTTCATTACCCGATAGTCCGTCTACGGTATTGGCATATTGACTGCGGTATACACTGTCTACCAATTTCTGAGTTCGCCATGGGCGGTTCACGTAGTTGTACATGTGAATCACGTGATGGCTTGGTTCATTTCCATGTGCATATTGGCCGATCAGTCCGCTGATATCCGAAGAGATCGTTTCGCCCTCCAGTGAGGAGTCGGCGGTAAACAGAGAATCCAGTTTGCCGACAAAGGCATCTTCACCTCCCATCAGTTTCACCAAACCTTCGATATCGTGGGGGACAAACCAGGTCCACTGCCAGGCAGTTCCTTCGCAATAGTCGTCGTTGCGGTGAGTAGATGAACGTGGGTTGAACGGAGTGCGCCATTCCCCCTTACTGTCCAGTCCCCGCATAAAACGGGTTTCCGGGTCGAAGTAGAATTCATAAGCTTTCGCAAAGCGGGCATATTTATCCCGGGTGTCATAGTCATTCAGTGCATCGGCAAAGATTGAAATGCACCAGTCATCATAAGCATATTCTAATGCTTTGGCAACCGATTCGTTTTCGCGGTCGCATGGCACGTAACCGATCGAGTTTTTATAATATTTTGCTTTCGGCATCAAGTGAGGCAGCACCAGGGCAGGACATTTGATTCCTGTCGTATCATATTCAGCCGCACGTACACACGCACGATAAGCCTCCTGAATATCGAAGTTGCGGTCACCTTTCATATACGCATCTACAATAACAGGAACAGCATGGTAGCCAATCATTGTACCGGTATAATTGGAAGCCATGTCCCACATCGGGAAAATCCCACCTTCCTGTTGCTTTTTGATCAGAGAACGTATAAAGTCATTGTTCAGGTCCGGATCGATAATGGTCATCAACGGATGAAGTGCACGGAAAGTATCCCACAGTGAGAAGATGGTATACATCGGATTAAGCGTGTCACCTTGATGTACTTGTAGGTCCATGCCCAGATAGCGTCCGTCTACATCTGTAAACAGGTTTGGGCTGACGGCAGTGTGATAAAGTGCGGTGTAGAAAATGGTCTTATCATCCTTGTCATTCGTGGTGATATCTATCTTCGACAAAGTTTTGTTCCATGCTTTGCGTGCTTCCTTACGTACTCCGTCAAAGTCCCAATCGGGTATTTCTGCTTCCACATTTTTGCGTGCGCCTTCTATATCCACGGCGGATATTCCGACTTTTACAAATACTTGTTCGTCTTTTGCCGTGTTAAAGTGTAGCAGTGCTTTGCAGGTCGGCAGTAATTTACCTCCTTCGTCAAGCGCCATCGAGTCGGTTACCAGTGTATAAGTGAAAGGTTTTGAGAATTTTGCATAAAAGTTGATGTATTGGTCGAAGGCCCAGTACATTGTTTTCTTTCGTCCACAAATTTCGGTAGGGCTGATGACTTCTATCTCCATCTCTTTATTGGTCTGTCGTTGCAGGCTATAGTCAAAATCGAGGATGAATCCGGCTTCTCTACTTTCCGGGAAAGTGTATCTGTGGATGGCTGCCCGTTTGGTTGCAGTTAGTTCGGCCTTTACCTGATAGGTGTCCAGGAAAACGGAGTAATAGCCCGGTTCGGCAGTCTCGTTCTGGTGTGAAAAGCTGGAAGCATAAGCCATCTTCTGGCTCTGTGAACCTGTTGGGAGATATTTCTGTTCGCCTACCGTAGGCATCAGCAGCACATCCCCATAGTCACAACAACCGGTTCCGCTCAGGTGGGTGTGTGAAAATCCGTTGATGGTAGAGTCTGCATAGTAATAGCCCGAACAAGCGTCCCACCCATCTATACGGGTGTCCGGGCTGGGTGAAATCATGCCATGGGGCAGGATAGCGCCCGGAAAAGTGTGGCCGTGTCCGCCGGTACCGATAAATGGGTTGACATAGGCTGCATAATCAGTTATGTCCGGCGAGTTTGTGCAGGAGTTCAGAGACAATAAGCCTCCTAAACATCCCGCCAGGAATGTTCTAAATCTCATGGTACTATATGTTTATTTTAATTAGTTGTTTACTTGTTACGTGAAGAAATAAAAATATTATCTCCCACGATCTTATAACTGATTGGTATAGAGTTGTCCAGTGATTGGAGTACAGACTCTATATTATCTTTCTTTTTCAGTACACCCGAATAAGTTTTGTCTGACTTTATATCGGGTGAGAGAATGATCTTCACATCATAAAAACGTTCCAGTGTCCGGGTGATGGCAAAGATGTCGGCTTGTTCAAACGGAATCAGGTCATTGTGCCATACGGCATCCAGTTTGGCATCTACCTGCTTCACTACCAGTCGGCGGGTTGTTTTATTCAGTTCGGCTTTTTGTCCCGGCGAAAGGATGATCATTCCTTCCTCATTGTTGCCTTTAACCTCTATTTCTCCTTCGATTAATGTCGCTTCCGCCAGTTTGTGGCTTTTGTCACACTTGAAGTTGAAAGTCGTGCCCAATACTTTGATGCGCATCGCTTCACTTTTTACGATGAAAGGACATTGGCGGTTTTTAGTGACCTCAAAGTAGGCTTCTCCGTCAAGGAATACATCTCTTTCGGTATTGGAGAACTCTCGTGGATACCTCAGCGTTGCCGACTGATTCAGCCATACCTTACTGCCATCGGGCAGTACTATTTCCTTCACTTTTCCGTCCGTAGATGAAGCTGTTATCATATCCCGGGTGGGGTCAGCCTGGTAATATAAATATCCGCCTCCGGCACCGACCATCAAAGCCAGTACGATGATGGCTGCATATCGCATCCATTGGTGCATTCTGATAACCTTGCGGCTATGTGCCTCCTCCTGAGCCAGCTTTTTGCATAGTCGTGCTTCTGCCCGGGCTGTTCTTTTCTGATCCGGGAAGCTGTCGTGTCTGCCCAGATGATATACCTCCTCCATCCGGAAAAGTCGGCGGGCATTGTCATCTGATTCCTTGATCCAAGCGTTTACTCTGGCAAAATCTTCGTCAGAACATTCGCCCGTCAGATATCTCATCAATATTTCTTCGCTCAGATTATTCATCTTTTCTTTTTCATTATATAATAGAAACAACTAATTCTTTAAAAACACTTATCTATTTGATAAAAAATAATAGGAATAAAAGCCATAAATGGCTAAGACGGCTGCGTAAGAACTTCAGCGCCTTGTACATGTGGGCTTCTACCGTGCGTAAAGATACTCCCATTACGTCAGCTATCTCTTTGTTTTTCATTTCGTGCAGGTAGCTCAGTTTGAATACCTCCTTACATTTGTCCGGCAGTTCATTGATGGCTTCGTAGATTTCGTTCCGCAATTCACGGTCTTCTATTCGCCGGATAACTTCGTTGTTGTCCGGTTGGTAGAATTCAGCCCGTTTCTGGTTGATTTCTTCCACAGCGGCGCAGTATCCATCCTCTATACTGCGATGTTTCAGCACATTCAGCGCCCGGGTATATACCGCCCGGTAAAGGAGGGCCTGGATTTGGTCACCTATCACCATGGAGTCTTTTCGTCTCCACAGTTCCACAAATACGTCTTGAACCACGTCTTCTGCTTCTTCGTCACCCACCAGGCGGGTGGCGTAGAATATCAGGTTCGGATAGTATTTGCGAAACAGTGCTTTGTAGGTTATGTCAAATGTATCGTCCATCTTTTTAGCTACAGATTACCTCTTTTTCCCCATCTCAAATTCAAGGGTTGCACCACTCATGATCTGTTCATGTGTAATATAACTCTTATCATAGGGTTTCCCATTCAACTTGGTTGACAGGATATAAATGTTTTCCTTGTTGACTGCGGGAGCTTTGACAGTGAATGTTTTTCCGTTGCCGAGGTGCATTTGTATTTCCGGGAAAAGGGGAGTGCCTATCTCATATTTACCGCTTATCGGATCGACGGGATAGAATCCCATAGCGCTGAATACATACCAGGCAGACATTTGCCCGCAGTCTTCATTACCACAAAGTCCGGCAGGAGTGTTCTGGTAAAGTTCGTTCATCACTTTGGCTACATACTCCTGAGTCTTCCAAGGCTGACCTACTGCATTGTATAAGTAGATGACGTGGTGGCTGGGTTCATTGCCGTGTGCGTATTGTCCGATCATTCCGGTGCTGAACAGAGGAAGTTCGTCATCAGCCGAGGGATGGAAGGTGAACATGCTGTCCAGCTTTTGGGTAAAGCGTTCTTTTCCTCCGACCAGGCTGATCAGTCCGTCTACATCGTGTTGTACTGACCAGAAGTATTGCCAGCCGTTGCTTTCACAGATGTGAGGAGTATAAGCGTCTGCTTCAAAGTCTTTCTGGAATTCTCCTTGGTCATCACGTGGCTGCATAAACGAGGTGGCAGGGTTATACACATTGCGATAGTTCTGCGACCGCTTATAAAATTCGTCCGCAATCTCTTTCTTTCCCAGCTTTTCTGCCATACGGGCTATGCAGTGATCATCGTAGGCATATTCCAGTGTTTTAGACAATGACCAGTTTTCGGCATTATAACTGTCTCTTTCATTGAAGGGGACATAGCCCAGTTTTTTGTAAGCACCTATTCCGCGATAGTTGTCCAGATTGGCGGTAGCTACACAAGCTTCCAATGCCTTTTCCGGATCAAAGTTGCCTATACCTTTCAGATAAGCATCCACAATCACGGGAACGGCATGATAACCGATCATCATGTCTGTTTCACTTCCATAAAAGTTCCAGACCGGCAGGCGACCGTTCTGTTCGTAGAATGCAAGGAATGATTTCACCATGTCGTTCACCCGTTCCGTTTCGGTATAGGTAAATAGAGGATGTGCGGCACGATATGTATCCCACAGTGAGAAAGTGCTGTAGTTCACCCATCCGTCTGCTTGATGTATCTTTTTATCCGGTCCGTAGTAAGCACCGTCCACATCGCTGTAGATGGTGGGGGCAAGCATACTGTGGTACATTGCAGTGTAGAAGTTTACCCGGTCGTCTTCGTTATCACCTTTGATTTCTATTTTAGAGAGCTGCTTATTCCAGTTGTTGCGGGCAGCCTCACGGTATTTTTCAAAATCATTTTCAGGCACTTCCGCTGTCAGGTTCTTGGCGGCTCCTTCCATGCTTACACCTGACAGCGCTGTATTGACGAGGATCTGTTCACCGTCTTCCGTGTCAAAGTCGAAACGGGCTACAGTAGCGGTACCTATTCGTTTACCATCTTTCAGGATGGCGGTAGTATCCATCTGTACGGCAGCAAAAGGCTTGGAGAAGCGGGTGCGGAAGTATACGTGTTGATTTCGTGCCCATCCGTCGGAAAAGCGATATCCCTGAATAGTCACCGAATCTATTACTTCTATGTGAGAGTCGTTGGTGAAGTCCCAGTTCATAGCCTTTTTCAGGTTGAGGAAGATAGCGGCTTTGGCTTCAGGAAAAGTGTAACGCTGAATGCCGCATCGTTCGGTTGCCGTCAATTCGACGTTGATACCGTAATCTTTCAGCAGTACCTGGTAATATCCTGCCGTGGCGCTTTCGTCCTGATGGGAAAATTTCGAGTAGATGCCCAACGGAGCTTCTGCTTCTTTGTAGGGCAAGGTGACAGGCATAAACGAAATGTCATATAAGTCTCCGGCTCCCGTACCCGAAAGATGAGTATGGCTGAACCCGGCAATTGTGCTGTCGGGATAGAAATATCCTGAAATGCGGTCCCAGCCGGGCAGTCCGTTGTCCGGACTAAGCTGAACCATGCCGAAAGGTGCTTGCGCTCCGGGATATGTATTACCGGTGAAGTCTGTTCCGATAAATGGGTTTACATATTGTGTGTAATCAGTGCTTGTCTGCTTGGGGGCAGACGTACAGGCTGTGAATACGAATAAAAGAATAAATGATAAATGAAAAAATGCTTTCATGCGGCTTGGGTTAGAATTTTAGTAATTGATTGATTCAGTGTACAAAGGTAGAGAATATAAATGTAAAACGAAAGAACTTGTGTGTGGATTGATTCGTCTTTTTGTTTTTCGGTTCGTTATTACTGGGTAGGAGGACTGCCATTCTAAACTGCTGAGTGTAGACAATACATTTTCCGTTTCGGTTATCTCTTCTTTGTGTTTTGAAAATAGATATGTATAGATAAAGTATTGCTGCCACTGGGCGATCGAATGTATAAGTGTGATTTGTGCAGAGTTCCTATAGGTGGTTTAAAGGAAGGGAATCATTGGTTTAAAACCGAAGGGGCATTGGTTTTAAAGGAAGGACCTTTTGCTTTTAAACTAATATTTGGGCAGTTAAAGGTCTGTTTATAGGTGAATTGTAATTTATGTTACGCTTCGACTTTATCTTCTGTAAGTCGTATTGGATTTGGAACTTCCTTTTGACGTTTGTCAGGAAAAGATATTTGAATGTGAAAGTTTTCAATGATATAGCAGTCCGGAGGGCTGAGCGGATCGTGACAATACATATCGCGTGCACGCATAGGTACAAACAGAACCTGCTAAAAACAATATTCCGGTAGAGGTCATCATATCTCCTAAGCTTACAAGCGGCGATACGATACCTCCGAATGCAAACCCGGTGGCTCCCAAAAGTGCCGAAGCAATGCCTGCATTCCGTCGCTCACACTCCATGGCTAACGTGTTGGATGCCGTAAAAGTCATGCCAATCATGGAGAGTAGAGCGAAGATCAATAGCTCGTAGATCCAAAAATCACAACCCAGAGGTAAGAACACCATTAACAGTGCAGATACTGACAGCATGCCCCGGCTTCCTATATATAAAGCTCGTTCCATAGTAGGCAATTTTATCGATATTGCTGAAGAGATAACCATTGCTATCGCATTGGTTCCAAAGCAGAGGCTGAACGATAGGGGAGAGAGTCCGTAGTGTTGCTGCATGATGAATGGTGCAGAAGAGATATTGGCAAACAATATTCCCATGGTAAAGCCATATTGCAGGACGTAGCCTACATAACGGCGGTTGCGGAGGACTTCCCCAAAACGATGGTATAGGGCTTGCCAACTCACAGCCTGTCTGTGTTCTGTCGGAAGCGATTCATTCAGGCGCAGACTTCCGGATAGGAGAGCCACTCCCATAAGGAATAAGCAGATAAAGATGCCTTGCCAGCCTGTTATCTGGGCCAGAATACCTCCTCCGATGGGAGCAACGACTGTAGCAATTCCGTTTATTCCCCCGATAATGGCGAGCATACCGGCCAGTTGGTGTCCCGAATACTCGTCGGTAGCTATGGAGCGGGAAATCACGACACCACCTGCTCCGGCAATGCCTTGTAAGAATCGGGATACCACAAATAGTGAAATGGTGTGTGAAAAGATACATCCCAGCGTAGCGAGCAGGAACAGAATCATAGCCAGAAGTAATGGAGAACGCCGTCCGTACTTGTCACTCAGGGGACCGAAGATTAATTGTCCGGCAGCCAAACCAATCATACTGGTGGTGAGTCCTAATTGTACCATGGAAGATGAAGTCTGGAAAAAATCTGCCATAGCTGGCAGGGTAGGCAAATACATATCCATTATAAAAGGACCGAAGGCACTTAATACACCTAAAAATAATAATAAGAACCGTCTGGAATTCTGTCTGTCAGTCATTGCTATTCTCTTTGATCAATACAGTCGCAAAATTACTTCATTTGTTAGGAACCGGACGTAGGCTAATCTGTACAAAATATGTTGTTTTCAGAACAAAATAGTCCGAATACAAAAAATAAACCTACATTTGTTGCCTAAAACAGACTTTTATGAAAACAGACCAATTGCTTGCCGATACGAAAACGATCCGATATGAAGAGACAGATCTGACTTCTTTGATATCGACTCCATATCATTTCCGGTGTGGTATCTATCTGATTTGTACGCGGGGGGAAGCCGTTGTCTCTACCGGTGTGCAGAAATATATATTTAATGAACAGACAGAACTGATCTTCCTGACCGGTAGCTTGCTGCAAGTGCTTGAAGCTTCCGAAGATTTGCAGGTGAAAATGTTGATGTTTCCTAAAGAAGCATTTCTAAATGCCATGTTACCTATTGATACACCCTACTTTAATTATACTCACGAACATCCCTGTTACCGCCATACTGCTGACGAACGAAGTCAGAAGACTTGGCGCCAGATCAATTTGTGGATGGATATGGCACAAATGTTGTTTACCGAACCGATGCCGCAGTTCAGAGGACAACAAGAGCACAATTTTTTGCAAAGTTTGCTCATGTGGCTGTTTAATACGATTCCGGAGAAGTTGGCTGTCAGCAAGCAATATAGCCGTACTCAATTACTCTGCCATCGGTTTATGCAATTGATCCGCGAATATAGTATGCATGAACATCAGGTAGCTTTTTATGCCGGAAAACTTTGTATATCGTCTCGTTACCTGCATAAAATTACAGTTCGGCATTTAGATGGAAAGAAACCCAAGCAGCTTATTGATGAACAGTTGGTGGCTGAAATAAAAGTGCTGTTGAATGAACCCCGTCTATCTGTAACAGAGATAGCTGAGCAACTGCATTTTCCGGATCAATCCTATTTGACACATTTCTTTAAGAAGAATACAGGTATCTCTCCAAAAGAATTTCGGGCGATAAAGAATCTCGGATGAGGATGAGTCTGCCCACTCTTTTCCGTTATTGTAATAGTGGGAGTAGAATAAAAAAGATAATTCTTGCTTTTCCCGGGGGATAAAGTGAGTTTGTGATATGGACATTCGATGAAGGGGAATGAATAGAAAGAGTCCGGTGCAGTACCGGACTCTTTACTCGGAGAGTCTATGATGTTTGATCTGACTTCCAGATTTATGTGGAAACTTTCGGATAGTGTGGTTCCCTTCTCGTGGAAAGTCGGGACTTTTAGATTCCTGCCAGTTCCAGTACCTTTTCAACAGCAGCGTTCAGTCCGTCCGGATTCTTACCGCCGGCTGTCGCGAAGTGAGGTTGACCGCCACCGCCACCTTGAATCAGTTTGGCAGCTTCTTTTACCAGATTACCTGCTTTCAATCCGCCTGCAACCAGATTATCGCTGATCATGACTGTCAGCATTGGCTTGTTGGCATCAACTGTTCCGGCTACAAAGAACAGGTTTTCTGTAATTTCACCACGAAGTTGGAAAGCGATGTTCTTCACTACTTCGGCGGGCATCGGCAGGCAGAACTTAATGACTTTAATGCCGTTAGTCTCTTGTACATTCTTCAGCAGGCGTTCTTTGACGGCGGCTTCTTTCTCTTTCATAAAGTCTTCCACCTGTTTTTTCAGCCCTGCGTTTTCGTCGATATACTTACGAATGGCTACGCCAAGGTCGGGAGCATTGTTGAAAAGAGCTTTCAAGTCGCTCAAAGTATCCTGGATCGTATCCAGCATTTCTTCTACGCGAGCTCCGGTATATGCTTCGATACGGCGTACACCGGCAGCTACCGAACTCTCTGAGATAATTTTTACCATACCGATGTTTCCGGTAGCGGCAACGTGAGTACCTCCACAGAATTCAATGGACGAGCCGAACTGGATAACACGTACGTGGTCACCATATTTCTCGCCGAACAGGGCGATTGCCCCCAGTTCTTTCGCTTCTTCAATAGGGATGTTGCGATGTTCCTGCAATGGAACATTGGCACGTATCTTTGCATTTACCAAATGCTCCACTTTGCGGAGTTCTTCGTCTGTCACTTTCTGGAAGTGAGAGAAGTCAAAACGCAGAGAGTCCGGTGTAACCAATGATCCTTTCTGCTCTACATGTTCGCCTAAAACTTCACGGAGCGCTTCGTCCAGCAAGTGGGTAGCCGAGTGATTGGCTGCACAAGCGGCACGTTTGTCTGTGTCTACACATGCCATCATCGGAGCTTCCGGATGTTCGGGCAGTTTCTTCGTAATATGTATCGGAAGATTATTTTCTTTCTTGGTGTCGATTACTTCGATAGTCTCGAATTCGTTTACCAATACACCGGTGTCGCCCACCTGACCACCGCTCTCTGCATAGAACGGAGTGTAGTCCAGTACGATCTGATACAGGGTCTGGTTTTTCTGTTTCACCTGGCGATAACGCAGGATGGAAGTTTCGTATTCCGTGTAATCGTAACCTACAAACTCAGTAGTTCCTTCTTTCAGTATGATCCAGTCACCTGTCTCTATGGCAGCTGCATTGCGGGCACGTTGTTTCTGCTGTTGCATTTCGGCATCGAACTCTTCGACATTGACTGTCATACCGTTTTCACGCAGAATCAACTCTGTCAGGTCGAGTGGGAAACCGAATGTATCGTATAATGTGAAAGCGTCTTTACCGCTGATTTCCGTCTTTCCGTTAGCTTTCGTGTCAGCCATTGTTTTATCGAGCAGGCGGATACCGGTTTCCAAAGTACGGAGGAATGATTCTTCTTCTTCTTTGATAACCTTTTCGATCAACTCTTTTTGAGCAATCAGTTCCGGATAGGCATCTCCCATGCTGTCAATCAGAACCGGAAGCAATTTGTACATAAATGCCTGTTTCTGTCCAAGGAATGTATATCCGTAACGAACGGCACGACGCAGGATACGACGAATCACATAACCGGCCTTGGCATTCGACGGCAATTGTCCGTCAGTGATTGAGAAAGCAATGGTACGGATGTGGTCGGCAATAACACGCATGGCAATGTCGTTCTGTTCATTTTTGCCATATTCCGTTCCGGCCATTTGGGCGATTGCTTTAATCAACGGCTGGAATACGTCCGTGTCGTAATTGGATGTTTTACCCTGCAAAGCCATGCACAGACGTTCGAATCCCATACCGGTATCAATCACTTTTGCCGGAAGCGGCTCAAGAGTGCTGTCGGCTTTGCGGTTGTATTGCATGAATACAAGATTCCAGATTTCGATAACCTGGGGATGATCGTGGTTCACCAGGTCGCGTCCTGAAATCTTGGCGCGCTCTTCTGCAGGACGAAGGTCGATGTGGATCTCCGAGCAAGGACCACATGGACCTGTATCACCCATTTCCCAAAAGTTGTCATGCTTGTTGCCGTTGATGATATGGTCTTTGGGAAGGAATTGTTCCCAGATGGAAGCTGCTTCGTTATCACGTTCCAGCCCTTCTTCCGGGCTGCCTTCGAATACTGTTGCATACAGGTGTTCCGGATTCAGTTTCAGGACGTCTACCAGATATTCCCATGCCCAACTGATAGCTTCTTTCTTGAAGTAATCGCCGAACGACCAGTTACCCAGCATTTCGAACATGGTGTGATGGTAGGTATCGTGTCCTACTTCTTCAAGGTCATTGTGCTTGCCGCTTACACGAAGGCACTTTTGTGAGTCCGCGACTCTGTGGTATTTCGCCGGGTGGTTACCCAAAATAATATCTTTAAACTGGTTCATCCCTGCATTGGTAAACATCAGGGTGGGGTCATCTTTAATCACCATTGGAGCCGAAGGAACAATCTGATGTCCTTTTGACTCGAAGAAATTCTTAAACGAATCTCTGGTTTCTTTTGCAGTCAACATACTTCTATATATCTATTGTTGAGGTTAATATTCTAAAAAAAGCAGTGCAAAGATAGCTTGTTTTTATTATTTTTGCCGTATTAACAAGCGAAATATTTATAAGATGCGCAAAGTTTACTACATCTATAATCCGCAAACGCAGACTTATGACCGGATTTATCCGACTGTCCGACAACGGGCGCTGAGCATTCTCCGCCGTCTTTTTATAGGAATGGGACTGGGAGCCGGCAGTTTCATCATTCTGTTACTGATTTTCGGTTCTCCCTCGGAGAAGGAGTTGCGGAAAGAAAATAGCCAACTCTTGGCGCAATATAACGTACTCTCTCGTCGTCTTGACGAGGCGATGGGGGTGCTTCAGGATATCCAGCAACGTGATGATAACCTCTATAGAGTGATTTTTATGGCCGATCCTGTTTCACAGGCTATTCGTCAGGCCGGTTATGGTGGTACGAACCGTTACGAACAACTGATGGATATGGCTAACTCAAAGTTGGTGATCAACACTACCCAAAAGATGGATGTACTGAGTAAACAGCTTTATATCCAGTCCAAGTCATTTGACGATGTAGTGGCAATGTGTAAAAATCATGATCAGATGCTGAAGTGTATTCCCGCCATCCAGCCTATATCCAATAAGGACCTTCGGAAGACAGCCTCCGGCTATGGGACACGGATTGATCCCATCTACGGAACAACGAAGTTTCATGCCGGCATGGACTTCTCGGCACATCCGGGTACGGACGTGTATGCTACGGGTGATGGTACGGTTGTGAAAATGGGATGGGAGACCGGTTATGGCAATACTGTTGAGATTGACCATGGCTTCGGATATCGTACCCGCTATGCCCATTTGCAGGAGTTTCGTACAAAACTGGGCAAAAAGGTTGTGCGTGGTGAAGTTATAGCCGGGGTAGGAAGTACGGGAAAGAGTACCGGTCCGCATTTGCATTACGAAGTGCACGTTAAAGGACAGGTGGTCAATCCGGTGAACTATTACTTTATGGATTTGAGTGCGGAAGATTATGAACGGATGATTCAGATTGCCGCGAACCACGGTAAAGTATTTGACTAAAAGAGAAGAAATCATGCAAAATACGGAGAGAGACCTGAAATTATATTACTCTATCAGTGAAGTTGCCCAAATGTTTGATGTCAACGAGTCGTTGCTTCGCTTCTGGGAAAAGGAGTTCCCGCAGATATCTCCAAAGAAAGGGAGTCGTGGCGTGCGCCAGTATAGGAAAGAGGATGTGGAAACCATTCGCCTGATCTATCATTTGGTGAAAGAAAGAGGAATGACTCTGCCCGGAGCTCGCCAGAAACTGAAAGATAACAGGGAAGCGACGATCCGGAATTTTGAAATTATCGACCGTTTGAAGCAGATTCGTCAAGAGTTGATCGGAATGAGGGATGCTTTGGATGGGTTTTCAACAAGACGGGAAGAGGAGCAATGAGTGGCTGTTTAAGCACTCATTGCTCCTCTTCCCGTTATTTACTGTTTATTAGTTTTCTACACGTGTCACCGACTTTATATTCGGAATCTTGCGCAGGTTGTTGCAAATAGCTTTTACATCTTCCACATCGTGCACATACAATTGGACCTTTCCTTCGAAAATGCCATCGTCGGTTTCCATATTCAACTTTCGGATATTTACACTCAACTGGCGTGAAATAACTTGTGTGATTTCATTCAATAGGCCTACATTATCTATCCCTTTAATATAAATATATACGAGGAACGAAAGTTTTTTGTGCGTATCCCATTCAGTGGCAATGATACGGTTGCCGTAACTGCTTTTCAGTTTAGCCGCTACCGGACATTGGCGTTTGTGGATGATGATGCGGTCGTTTTCATCCATATATCCCAGTACGTCGTCACCGGGGATGGGATGACAACATTCGGCCATGATATATTTTTTTTGCAGGGCATCTTCCGTCAGTTTAAGAATCTGTTTGGTATTAATCTTCTCTTTTTCTTGCGGTTCTTTTTCTTCCTGCTGTTTGTCTTTATTGTTGTTGCCAAAAGAGAAAGTCAGATACTTCATCCAGTTACTGCTTTGCTTCTCCTTCAGTTCATTCTTGTCGGCGTCTCCCAATACGATGGTTTTGTTGCCGATGGCTACATGGAATTCTTCTTCATTCTTCATGTTATGCAGTTTGCATAACTTCTCGATGATAGCTGCTTCCGGACGGATCTCTTCTTCCTTAAAGAATTCGTTCAATAATTCTTCTCCTTCTTTCTGGAAGGTTTTTCGTTCTTTACGCAGAATAGCTGCAATCTTTGCCCTTGCCCTTGCAGTAGTGGCAAATACTTCCCATTGTGGCTGTACACGTTGCGACTTGGATGTCAGTATCTCTACCTGATCTCCACTTTGTAATTTATGGCTTAGGGGTACCAGTTTATGATTGACTTTGGCGCCGATGCAATGGCTTCCTATATCTGTGTGCAGGGAGAATGCAAAATCCAGCGCAGTAGAGTTCTGTGGCATGGTTTTAAGCTCTCCTTTCGGAGTGAAGACAAAAATCTCCGAAGCAAATAAATTCAATTTGATTGTATCGAGGAAGTCGATGGCGTCCGGTTGCGGATCGTCGAGTATTTCTTTAATGGTACGCAGCCACTTTTCCAATTCACCTTCATCTTCGCTGCCTCCTCCTTCTTTATATTTCCAGTGGGCGGCAAATCCTTGTTCGGCCACATCGTTCATCCGTTCGCTACGTATCTGGACCTCGATCCATTGTCCGTTGTTTCCCATCAAGGTGACATGTAGTGCCTGGTATCCATTGGCTTTCGGGTGGCTCACCCAGTCGCGCAGGCGGTCGGGGTGGGGTTTATAGATTTTAGAGATTGAAACATAGATGTCAAAACAATCATTCAGTTCCTCCTCCATATTGCGTGGTTCGAAGATAATTCGTACAGCCAGCAGGTCATAAATTTCTTCAAAAGGAACATGCTTGGTTTGCATTTTGTTCCAGATGGAGTAGATTGATTTCACGCGTGCCAGGATACGGTATTTTAGCCCCATCTTATCCAGTTGCTCGCGTATCGGGGCGGTGAATTCATTAAATACCTTGTCACGTTCGGCCGCTGTTGCGTTCAGCTTTTCTTCAATTTCCTGATATTCTTCAGGATGTTCATATTTGAAACTGAGGTTTTCCAGCTCTGTTTTAATCTTATACAGTCCCAGGCGGTTGGCAAGAGGTGCATAAATATACAATGTTTCGCCTGCGATTTTATACTGTTTGTTGGGTAACATAGAGCCGAGGGTACGCATGTTGTGCAGACGGTCGGCTATTTTGATCAAGATCACCCGGATGTCATCGGACATGGTGAGCAGGAGCTTTTTAAAGTTCTCTGCCTGTGCCGAAGCGCGGTCACCGAAGATACCTCCGGAAATTTTAGTTAGCCCGTCGACAATTTGTGCGATTTTAGCTCCGAAAATGTTTTCGATATCTTCTACCGTATAGTCAGTGTCTTCTACGACATCGTGCAAAAGGGCAGCACAAATGGAAGTCGAACCAAGCCCGATTTCGTTACATACGATTTTTGCGACGGCAATGGGGTGCATGATATAAGGCTCCCCGGAGCGTCGTTTGATGCCTTTATGTGCCTGATTGGCAAAATTAAAGGCCTTGGTTATAATCTCAATACGTTTACGGTGCTTGGTAGCAAGATAATCGTTCAGCAATTCTTGAAAAGCTTGTTCAATCATCTGCTCTTCAGCTATTTCTTTCTGGTTCTCAGTGTCCATAATTTAGTCCTTTCGTTCCTTTTCTGCAAAAATAATCAAATTTAAACATCAGGCAAGCGAAAGGGGATTTATTTGTATATTTTCAAACGTTTTCCTGCGGAAATGTTAGTTCCCCGCAGTCCGTTCCAACTTTGAAGATCTTTTACGCGTACACCATATTTTGCTGCAATAGCTCCCAAGGTGTCTCCATTTTTGATTTTATAATATGTGGGTGTACCATTGCCTGCTTTGGCAGAGCTACCTTTCCTTCTGGAAGCAGGACTGTCATTTTTAATGGCTACTGTACGCCGGTTTTTGAATAATTCGTCGGCACGGTGGGCGTAAATAGTGTCCTGGCGATCGATGAACGAACTTACAGCGTTTTGTGGAAGGCGCAAAGTATAAGATTTGCTTTCACCCGGGATTATCTCTTTTTTGTATTGTGGATTGAGACTTCTGATTTGATCCATCGGAACATTGCACAAGTCGGCAATCTGTTGGAAGTGAAGGTTTTTGTTTACCTGAATCGTATCGGTGCTTTCCGGAATATCGGTTTCCATCGGACAGATATTATGATCGCAGTAATAGGTCATTACATAGTTGGCTGCTATAAATGCCGGTACATATCCTCTTGTTTCTTTGGGCAAGTAGTTATAGATGCTCCAATAATCGGTTTCTCCTCCTGCACGGCGGATGGCTTTGTTGATGGTGCCCGGTCCGCAATTGTATGCTGCGATCACAAGATTCCAGTCATGATAAATATCATATAGATCTTTCAGGTAGCGTGCTGCTGCCCAAGTTGCCTTTATCGGGTCACGACGGTCGTCCACCAGGCTGTTCGATTCCAGCCCGTACATTTTGCCGGTTCCTATCATGAACTGCCACAAACCTCCTGCACCTGCGCGTGATACTGCCGACGGGTTCAGAGCCGATTCGATGATAGGTAAATACTTCAGTTCCAATGGCAGATTATACGCATCGAGAGCTTCTTCGAAGATAGGCATGTAGAAGTTGCAGGCACTCAGCATAAAAGATACCTGATTTCGCAGGCGGCCGGCATACATATCGATGAACTTACGTACGATTTCGTTGTATGGCATCTCCATTACGGTCGGCATGCGCGATAAGCGGTCGATATATACGGAGTCACTGAACAACGGATTGATTTCCGCCGTACTGCAATCTTTTCCTAAGTCAATGTAGTTTTTGGCTTTCCAGTCGTTGAGCAGACTATCGAGGGGATAAGTCATACTTTTCGGAAGCTCGATGCTTTCCTGGCGTTCTTTGCCGTTGTCGCGAATCACTACGTCTACACTCTGTGCGTTTACCTTTGGGGTGGCAAACAAAAACAATAAAATCAGGGGGCAATAGTTTGCTAATTTCTTCATTCTTATTTGTTCAATCTTCATGGGTTAAAATCTGAGGCTGCATTGCACGCCTACCGACTTACTGCCGGGTTGTAACGGGTTATTATTTATAATAGTAGGTTCCACCCTCATGCTTAGGTCGGGTGATATGTCGAAATTGGATAACTCCGCGTCTACATAGGCGTCGATAACGGAAATCAGATATACGCCGATGACAGCGAATATACTGAGGTCACGATAGCGGCGGTACGTATCTTTCCGTTTGCGGAGTATATCTTTCAGTTGGGTATCGGTATAATTGTGATTCGGCGGAAGTAAATCCTGATAGCTGTTCGTATTTGGATTATTGTCCATAATATCCATATAAGCTTGAGCATAGTCCTTATACATTTTCCCGTTCCAGCTTAATGCATAGGCGCATCCGGCGAATCCACCATATATAATAGGTAGTTTCCAGTATTTGCGGTTATATATCTGTCCGCCACCCGGAAACACGATGGCATACCAGGTTGCTTTCGTCGGGTTAGGTACGAACATTTTTTTAGGCATGATGGGAGGCGGCAGGCTATCTGTCTTTACGACTGACGGAATGATAGGTGTTTCTATCTTTTCCAGGTTCTGCCGGTTGACTTCCTCAAGGCTGTCTGCCGTAACAATGGCGGGTTTCCGGTTTTCCAAACTGTCTATCGGCGGGAGGATAACCGCTTTATCCACTTTCACACTGTCGGCGACCGGCGAAGAAACTACCGGTTCACGATGGCGGCGTGCCCGTGCTTTAGGGGCCTCGCGGACCGGAGAGATGGAATCCTGGACTGTTTTTACAGGCTCCTGTGCATACACATCAATCCCTGCTACCTGAAAGAAACAGAGAAGCAGGGCAATGTATAGCTGATATGTTTTACTTTTTTTCGTCATTTATTTCTTCAGTGAGTCGAAGATTTCCATGATACGTTCCAGTTCCTCTTCATTACTAAAAGGAATACTGATCTTCCCTTTGCCCTTTTCAGAGCAAGTCAGTTGTACCTTGGTGTTAAAGAATCCCGATAGATGTTGTTTCAGCATGTTGAACTCCTCGGGCAGTTTGGCCCGCTTCGGGGTAATCTTTTTGGTTCCGCTCTTCACGGCTTCTCCTTCGCTCAGTGATTTTACTATTTCTTCTACTTTGCGGACAGAGTATCCGTGTTCCAGAATTTCTTCGAAAATTTTAACTTGTAGTTTCGGGTCGCCCAGTGTGATCAATGCCCGGGCATGTCCCATGTCTATCTGTTTGTTCTGCAATGCCATTTGTATCGGTGCAGGCAATTTGAGCAGACGCAGATAGTTGGCAATGGTTGTGCGTTTCTTGCCGACACGTTCACTTAACCGCTCCTGTGTCAGGTCATATTGCTCTATCAAGTGTTGGTAAGCCAGTGCGATTTCTACCGAATTAAGATCCTCGCGCTGTATATTTTCTATCAGCGCCATCTCCATCACGTTTTCATCATCGGCTGTGCGGATGTATGCAGGAATCGTATCCAGTCCGGCTTTCTGTGAAGCGCGGTAGCGACGTTCCCCGGCAATGATCTGGTACTCGTCGTCCGAGACTTTGCGCAGGGTGATGGGTTGGATAATTCCTATTTCCCTGATCGAATCGGCCAACTCTTCCAGTGCCGTTTCATCAAATTCGCGACGCGGCTGGTTGGGGTTGACGGAGATTTTCGACAGTTCTATTTCGTTAATAGACGAAGAACCTTCGGTTTTCACCTCCTCCATGGAGAGCAGGGCGTCGAGCCCGCGGCCTAATGCATTTCTTCTTTGTGTTGCCATATCTTCGTTTATTTACTATTTCTGCTTATTAGTTCCTTAGCCAGTGCCAGGTGATTTTTTGCTCCGGTAGATTCTGCATCATATAAGATGGTGGGCAGTCCGTAACTGGGTGCTTCACTGAGCTTCACGTTACGCTGGATGACGGTTTTGAACACCAGTTCCTGAAAGTGGCGTTTCACTTCGTCATAGATCTGGTTGGCTTGGCGCAGGCGTGAGTCGTACATCGTCAGCAGGAAGCCTTCTATTTCGAGTGCCGGGTTCAGTTTTGATTTGATAATCTTGATGGTATTCAGCAGTTTGCTGATTCCCTCGAGGGCAAAGTATTCTGCCTGTACGGGGATAATCACCGAGTCTGCTGCCGTCAGGGCGTTGATTGTGATCAATCCCAGCGAAGGAGAACAGTCTATCAAAATATAATCATACTCTTCCTTTAACGGGGTCAGCACTTCTTTCAGTATCTTTTCGCGGTTTTTGAGATTTAGCATTTCAATTTCGGCGCCTACCAGATTGATGTGCGATGAAATGACTTTCAGCGAATCAATTTCAGTGTCATGAATAGCGTCCTGTACGTTGGCTCTGTCGATAATGCATTCGTAGATAGTACATTCGGATTGCTTGATGTCGACTCCCAATCCGGAAGAGGCATTTGCCTGTGGGTCTGCATCAACAACCAGTACTTTCTTTTCAAGCGTAGCCAGCGAAGCTGCGAGGTTAATCGTAGTCGTTGTTTTTCCTACACCACCTTTTTGATTGGCCAAAGCAATTATTTTTCCCATATTATCTAAATTTATTGGCAGCGAAATAAGTGATAAATCCTCAGAGCGCCTACTAAAAAATAGAAACTTTGCTTAATCTGTTGATAAGTCACCTGTTTTGTTAATAACTGCCAGGCGAGATACGGGCATTTTTTCTCTTTTTAGCTCGCAAATATACGTATTAAAATTGAATATCAATTCCTTTTTTTACTCACTTGCAGAAGATTAAGATTTGTAAACGGGTAGTCTGCATGGCTAACCATCAGATGGTTTCAAGACTTCCATTAAGAGTTAGCTGATAAAACATCCCCATGTTTTTGATAACAAGATCCCCATGTTATATCTAACAACATCCGGATGTTATTGTGAAGAACATCCGGATGTTTTCCACTCTTGCTTCTTATCTGTTGTGAGTACAATATTAATAGACCTTCGCTTTCCTATTTGGTTCTGTTGTCGATACAAGTTCTTTTTGCTACTTTTGTGCATTTCGAAAACATAAAATAATAGATAAGGTAAGATTGTATGGAAAATAAAAGGCCTTTGATCCTCGTTTCCAATGACGACGGTATTATGGCAAAAGGTATTAGCGAACTGATTAAATTTCTTCGTCCGCTGGGCGAAATCGTAGTGATGGCTCCTGACGCTCCCCGTTCCGGCAGTGGATGTGCATTGACGGTGACACAGCCGGTGCATTATCAGTTATTAAAGAAAGATGTGGGGTTGACTGTTTATAAGTGTTCCGGTACGCCGGCCGATTGTATAAAACTGGCGCGAAATCAGATACTTGACCGTGAACCCGATCTGGTTGTCGGTGGGATTAATCATGGTGACAATTCTGCTACCAATGTACACTACTCCGGCACGATGGGGGTTGTAATCGAAGGTTGCCTTAACGGGATTCCTTCTATCGGGTTTTCTATTTGTGACCATGCCCCCGGAGCTGATTTTGATGCTGCAGGACCTTATGTGCGGAAAATAGCGGCAATGGTTCTTGAGAAGGGACTTCCGCCACTGACTTGCCTCAATGTGAATTTTCCCAATACTCCGGAACTGAAGGGAGTGAAAATCTGCGAACAGGCCAAAGGGCACTGGAGCGGAGAGTGGCAGGCCTGTCCACGGAGAGACGATACGAATTATTATTGGCTGACCGGAGAGTTTATCGATCACGAACCGGAGAACGAGAAGAACGATCATTGGGCGTTGGCCAACGGATATGTAGCCATCACACCGACGGTAGTGGATATGACTGCTTATCATTTTATGGACGAATTGAAATCCTGGGAATTATGAAATACTATCTGATTGTTGGCGAAGCCTCGGGCGATTTGCACGCTTCTCACTTGATGGCTGCACTGAAAGAGGAGGATCCGCGGGCTGAATTCCGTTTCTTTGGCGGTGATATGATGGCTGCTGTAGGAGGAACGATGGTGAAGCATTATAAGGAGCTGGCTTACATGGGCTTTATTCCTGTATTGCTGCATCTGCGAACCATCTTTGCCAACATGAAGAGATGTAAGGAGGACATCGTGGCATGGTCGCCGGATGTTGTTATTTTGGTGGATTATCCGGGCTTTAATCTCGATATTGCCAAGTTTGTGCATGCGAAAACGAAGATTCCGGTTTACTACTATATTTCTCCCAAGATTTGGGCATGGAAAGAATATCGCATCAAAAATATAAGAAGAGATGTAGATGAGCTTTTCTCCATTCTCCCTTTTGAGGTTGAGTTCTTTGAGGGGCATCAATACCCGATTCATTACGTTGGTAATCCGACGGTGGATGAAGTTACCGCTTTCAAGGCTGCAAATCCGGAAACATTTGCCGATTTTATCAGTGATAATGAGTTAGCGGATAAGCCTATCATTGCTTTGCTTGCCGGAAGCCGGAAGCAGGAGATTAAGGATAATCTCCCCGATATGATCCGGGCAGCCTCGGCTTTTCCGGATTATCAGCTTGTGCTGGCTGCCGCTCCCGGCATTTCTCCGGAATACTATGCTGAATTCGTAAAAGGGACAAATCTGCAAGTAATCTTTGGCCGGACTTACCGCTTGCTTCAACAGGCGGATGTCGCTTTGGTGACATCCGGAACTGCCACTCTTGAGACGGCACTTTTCCGCGTACCGCAAGCGGTTTGCTATCATACTCCCGTAGGGAAGCTGGTGTCTTTCCTCCGGAAACATATCTTGAAGGTGAAGTTTATCTCGTTGGTCAATTTGATTGCCGGGCGGGAAGTAGTCAAGGAATTGGTAGCTGATACGATGACGGTGGAGAATATGCGGAACGAGCTGAAACGTTTGTTGTTTCAAGAAGACTATCGACGGAAAATGTTGGATGGTTATGAAGAAATGGCACGGTTGCTCGGACCGGCAGGAGCTCCGAGGCATGCTGCCCGCGAAATGGTGAAATTGCTTAAAAAATAGTTTTTTATTCAATAATAGGACAGAAACCGGTGCAGTAAATGCCCGGTTTTTTTATTTATAGGGTAAAAGGAATAAATTAAGAATAGATATGAAAAGAGTTAAACTACTTTGGGTGGCAATGCTGATGCTGATACTGCCGGCATTGCAGTCGTGTGATGACGGTAGCGGTTATTCATTGGGTGATATAGCAAGAGATTGGGCTACAGTCCGGGTAGTCGGTGGCGATACTTATGCACTGAATGCCGACCACTGGGGAAGTCTTTGGCCTGCTGCGACCGCGATTCCGGGCTATAGGCCGATAGACGGACAGCGTGTGATTACTTATTTCAATCCTCTTTATGATAATTATGGAGGATACGATCATGGGGTAAAAGTAGAGTGTAACTATGACGTCCTGACCAAACAAATAGAGGACCTGACTGCCGACAATGAAGCGGAAATAGGCAATGACCCTGTTCTTGTATATAAAGATATGATGTGGATTGGAGGCGGATATCTGAACATCATTTTTCGCCAGTGCTTACCGGCCAAAGAAAAACATCGCTTCAGTCTGGTTCGCGATACGCGAAACATGACTAAAGATGGTGATGACGGGTATATCCATTTGGAATATCGTTATAATACGTATGGTGATGTGACTAAGCGTTGTTTAAACGGTGCGGTATCTTTTAATTTGAATTCGTTGGATCTGACTGGTAAGAAAGGCATTAAAGTGAAACTGAATTCTGTTGAAAACGGAGAAGTTGAGGTAGTCTTTGATGTAAAAGAACAGCCGATACCCGAGGGTGCAAAGAATATAGAGCTTTCAAACGAAGTTCAGGTAATGTAAAAAGGGTGAGTTGTAAATGACGGGCTACAAACGGAAGTTTCGCTATATTCTGCGAGATGCTTTACGTTTGTAGCCCGTTTTTATTTGCGGCTATTATTTTTTTATCGATTTTAGAACAGGGTCAGTGCATATAAGTAGACAACTCCTGCCGGTATGGCCATAAGCGAACTGTCGAAGCGATCGAGCATACCACCGTGTCCCGGCAAAATGCTTCCAGAATCTTTAATTTGCAATTGACGTTTCAGAAGTGACTCCGTTAAGTCTCCCCAAGTTCCGAAAATAACAACGACCAGTGCCAACCCGGCCCACTCAGCCCAAGTCATGACCGGAAAGAAATAGGCAAATGCAAACGAAGCGGCAATGGCTACGATACCGCCGCCGATAGAACCTTCCCATGACTTCTTCGGAGAAATACGTTCGAATAAACGATGCTTGCCAAACAGAGAGCCAAAGCAGTAGGCGCCCGTATCATTCAGCCATAGAAATACAAATATGGAAAGCGGTAATATCGGATTATAAGAGACGCTGGTTGTTTCCGGATCATTTTGGAAAGCAAGTACATTCAGTAAAGCAAAAGGGAGAGCGATATACACTTGGCTCAACATGGAATAAGCCCAGTTGAGTACCGGATTCTTTTTCTTAAGGTATAGTTCGCTTACCATCAGGTAAATGAGCAATACCAGATAAGGAATGAATATTTTGGAATCGGCAGCATCGATACAGAATCCCATGAGAGCAAGAAATAGATAAGCCCCTCCCAGCATGGTGATGGTCCGGTTGATGGCTACTTCCCCCGATTGATTGACAAGATGGCCGAACTCACGTATGGTCAAAGCACTGACAATAACGAAAAGTGTCCCGAAAGCCAGTGGATCGTACAGTATACAACCCACTATGATGGCTACAAATAATATTCCTGTTATGGCGCGTTGTAAAAAGTTGTTCTTCAAGGTGCTGTTACGTTTTTAGTTTTGTGATGCCGCCGGTTCTTGTTGCGTATTATCTTCTTGCGACTCTGTTGCTTGTGGAGTATCGGTATCTTCTCCATCCGTAGAGTGGGCGGTATTTTCTTGTTTGCTATTGGCTGCCATGATCTCTTCCGAACGGGAAGCCCAAGGACGTTTACCGAAGATACGTTCTACGTCTTCGGCAAAGATCACTTCTTTATCGATCAGTAGCTGCGCCAATTCGTTGTGCTGCTCTTTGTGTTCCGAGAGGATTTGTTTGGCACGTTCATATTGTTCGTTAACCATTCTTTTCACCTCTTCGTCAATCAGTTCGGCAGTCTTTTCGCTATACGGACGTTGGAACGAATACTCATCATTATTATAATAGCATAAGTTCGGCAACTTTTCACTCATTCCCAGGTAGGCGATCATGCCATAAGCCTGTTTGGTCACACGTTCAAGGTCATTGGCAGCTCCACTGGATACGCGGCCAATGAAGAGATCTTCTGCTGCGCGTCCTCCCAGAGTGGCACACATCTCATCGAGCATTTGCTCTTTGGTGGTAATTTGCCTTTCTTCCGGCAGATACCATGCAGCTCCCAATGCGCGTCCACGAGGAACGATGGTTACCTTAATCAATGGGTTGGCATATTCCAATAACCAAGAGATGCTTGCGTGTCCGGCTTCATGCAAAGCAATAGAGCGGCGTTCGGCTTCCGTGGTGATTTTGGTTTTCTTTTCAAGTCCACCGATGATACGGTCTACAGCATCCAGAAAATCCTGTTTGCCTACGAATTTCTTTCCATGTCGTGCAGCTATCAGGGCTGCTTCGTTGCATACGTTTGCAATGTCAGCTCCCGAAAATCCGGGGGTTTGACGGGCAAGCAGATCTACATCTACTGTATCGTCTATCTTGATGGGTCGCAAATGCACACCAAATACTTCCTTACGTTCGTTAAGATCCGGTAAATCTACATGAATTTGCCGGTCGAATCGTCCGGCACGGAGTAATGCTTTATCGAGTACATCCACACGGTTAGTGGCTGCCAGAATAATAACACCGCTGTTTGAGCCGAAACCGTCCATTTCAGTTAGCAGCTGGTTCAACGTGTTCTCACGTTCATCATTGCCGCCCATCGCAGGATTCTTGCCTCGGGCACGTCCTACGGCATCAATCTCATCGATGAAAACAATACAGGGAGCCTTTTCCTTAGCCTGTTTGAAAAGGTCGCGTACGCGGGATGCACCTACACCGACAAACATTTCAACGAAATCGGAACCGGCCAAAGAGAAGAAAGGTACATTGGCTTCACCGGCTACAGCCTTTGCAAGCAATGTTTTACCTGTTCCCGGAGGGCCTACCAACAAGGCGCCTTTAGGAATTTTACCTCCCAAATCCGTATATTTCTGGGGTTCTTTCAGGAATTCGACAATCTCTTCTACTTCCTGTTTGGCTTCTGCCAGTCCGGCTACATCTTTAAATGTCACTTTGATGGATCCACCTTTCTCAAAAAGTTGTGCTTTCGATTTTCCTACGTTGAATACGCCACCTGCTCCACCACTGGCACCACTGCCCATGCGGCGCATGAAGAATATCCACAAGGCGATCAGAAAGACAATCGGCAGCACATTCCAAAGTATTGCGCTGAAATAGTCTTTCTTTTTATCATAGCTGACAGAGCCGTCAAAATGTGTTTCTTCTTTCTCCTTTTGCAGGAAGTTATCCAGATTTTCGCGTGAAGGAGCTTCGGTGGTAATCATCGGATTCCGGCCTACACGTGTAGAATCTTGTTTGAATACAGCTCCTACATACTGTGGTTTAATATAAATTTCAACTGAGTTATCATCATAGCCAATCACTTTACTGACATACCCGTCACGTACGTATTGCTGGAATTCATCGTAAGAGATGTTCTTGTTAACAGAACTGTTTCCGTTAGCGAAATACAGCCCTAAAAGCATCAGGGCGATAATCATATACATCCAGTTCAGGTTGAACTTGGGCATATTTACTTTATTGTTGGTTTTCTTGCTGTTATTGTCCATACTGATAGATTAATCAATGTCGGGAATAGTAATTAGCTTGGCATCTGCCCATAGGTGTTCCAAATTATAAAAGTTTCTGGCCTCCGGCAGGAATACGTGTACTAATACGTCAGAAAAGTCCATAGCGACCCACTCTGCATTTCGTTGTCCGTCGATGGCAGAGGGTTTAGTGCCGGCACCTTTTCGGGTAAATTCTTTTATGGAATCTACGATGGCAACGACCTGGCTGGGGGAGTTCCCCTGACAGATTACAAAGTATTTGCATATCGTGTCGTCAATGTTTGTCAGATCTGCTATGACAATGTTTTTACCTTTTTTTTCTTGTATACCTTCGGTTATCTTTTCTATTAATACTTTCGTTTCGTTCATTTATAGGTTGAAATTAAATAATCAATGTTTAGTTTCTGTTTATAACAAGGAAGGGGTATTCTTTGTTTTCCTGTCATAAACGTGATATTTTTTACAAATATACGCTGATTTATTGTATCAAGGAAAGTTATCTGCTAAATCTATTTCATTTTTTGTTTTTTTTTAGGGATGCATCTATTTGGAATCTGGTGTATTAGATATTTTTTTGCAAAAAAAGAGCGAAAAGTGTTTGTGATTAAAAAAAACTTTGTACCTTTGCAACCGCAAACGAGAAACAAAGGATGTAGATCGTTAAGCAGCATTGGGCTATGGTGTAATGGTAACACTACAGATTCTGGTCCTGTCATTTCTGGTTCGAGTCCAGATAGCCCAACATATTATCCTTATAAACAAGTGAAACCCCCTCTAAAACCGTAGTTTTAGGGGGATTTTTTTTTGTCCGGTTAGGCCTATCCGATGAAAGTTGACAGCTATTCGGTGACATTCTCGGTGACAGAGAAAAAAGCGAATCAAAGGGGCTTATGCTCTCAGATTCGCTTTACATAAAACTTAAAATTATTTTCTTTTATTCTTCTTTGATTGATTCATCAATTACCTTTATTTTCTGCAATACTAATTCCAGATCAGCTTTGAGCTTTTCTACCTTACGGTTGATTTCGGTCAAAAGGCTGTTTCCCTTTTTGGAAGAGGTAGTGAGGAAGCCCAAGTTGTTTTCATAGGTCTGGAGCTCACTTTTCATATTCTCGTACGTGCGAACCAATTTTTCACGTTCACGGTAAAGAGATTGCGAACCTCCACTTTGAATATTACCGATAGAAGATTTGAAATTACTCAGTTTCTTGTTCGATGCACTGATATTGAATCGGTCGAAAAGCTGGTCAATCAAACCGTGATATTGCTTATAAAGCTTATCTTTCTCTTTGAAAGGAACATGGCCGATGTTATTCCATTCTTTCATCAATTCACGAACTTCTTTGCTTGCTTCATCAGCGTCTGTTGTTTCGTCAATTGAGGTTAATTGGGCTATGATTGCTTTTTTCTTTTCCAGGTTTTCTTGTTCTACAGAACGTTGGGAAGAGGTGGCTTTGCCCTTTTGTTCAAAGAAGTAATCACATGCAGTGATGAAACGTTTCCAGACTGCATCCGAATATTTTTTGGAAACAGGACCGATTGTTTTCCATTCTTTTTGTAGTTTAGTCAGGATTTCGGCTGTTTCTTTCCAATCGGTACTATCTTTCAGTGCCTCTGCCTTTTCGCATAATGCTTTTTTCTTTTCCAGATTGGCATTCATGCCCTCTTTCAGAGATTTGAAAAATTCTCCTTTCTTCTTGAAGAACTCATCGCAAGCTTTACGGAAACGCTCAAAGATCTTCACGTTCATTTTTTGTGGAGCGAAACCGATTGTTTTCCATTTGTTTTGCAGGGCGATTACTTCTTGCGTCTTAGTTTCCCATGCAGCAAATGTTTTCAGTTGATCGAATTCGATTGCTTCTACTATTTCGCAAATAACTGTTTTCTGATCCAGATTATGTTGTTCGCTCTCTTTTAGCGCTTCAAAATGTTGCTGATGGCGACGATTAACAGCCGTAGAGGCTGCTTTGAAGCGGTTCCATATTTCGTCACGCAATTCTTTGGCAACCGGGCCGGTATCGCGGAACTCTTGATGTAGTTTCTGTAATTGATGGAAAGCGGAGACTACATCTTGTTCGTCAGCCAGTTTCTCTGCAGCCTCACAAAGGTGTGTCTTGATTTCCAAGTTCTTCTTGAAATCATATTCCCTGAATTCATTATTCAGTTTTAATATATCGTAGAACTTCTCGACATACAGTTGATAATTCTTCCACAACTCGTTTACTTTAGCCTGTGGTACCAGCTTTACTTCATTCCACTGTTGCTGTAGCTTTTTAAATTCATTGTAGGATTTATTGGCGTCATCGGGTGATTCCACCAGTTCTTTTAATTCTTCGATAATCGACAGCTTGACCTGAAGATTCTCTTCTTTCTGTTTTTCAATCTCAGCAGCCAAAGCACTTCTCTTCTCTTTGATGGCTGCCATTAAATTTTTGAATTCTTCTTCTACGCCGTTAGGCTGTGCAATAAATTCATCTTCGGCACCACCATTTTCTACGAATAACTTTTTCGCAGCCTCGAGTTCGGCATTATGAATTTTATAGAAAGTCTGCTTCAAACCATCCAGTTCCTGTTTACTTGCATTTTCAGCATCTTGGGCAACTTCTTTTAATCGGGACAGCACTTCTTCTTTTGTGTTCAGTTTTGAACCTGATTCGGTTGATTTTTCAGCAATCGTTTCTTCAGCCGGAGTTTCTGTAATCTCTTCAGAAACCTCAACTGCTTTTTTTTCTTCTTCTAATTCCCCTTGTTTTAAAGGTTGGTTAGTGTCATGAGAGTCCATCATTGTATATTCGTTTTTAGGAAAACAGGATTTGTCTTTAAATCCATTAGGTCACAAATTAATGAAATAAAATGATTACTTCATACTATTTTCCTTTATTTTTTTTCATTATAGCCGTTTTTTACGATAATAACACCGTAATTCCCATGTACATCATCATACCAATGATGTCATTTGTTATGGCAATAAACGGTCCTGTAGCTATGGCAGGATCTATTTTCATCTTTTCCAGCGTCATTGGAACCAGAGTACCGAAGATGGAGGCAAACATCACTACTGAAAACAGGCTGATGGATACCGAATAAGTAACAGTGGCCGTCGCACCGAAACGAATGAAATTATAGGTATATACCAGTAAAGAGATGATTGTGGCATTAATCAAGGCAACTACAGCTTCTTTGCTGACTTGCTTGAACGTGTTTTTAGCATCGAGAGAACTGTTTGCCAAGCCTTGTACGACGAGTGCCGATGATTGAGTTCCCACATTTCCACCCGTACCTCCAATTAACGGTATGTAAAGAGCCATCTCGGGATGTGCGGCGAAAGTAGAATCAAAATTACCCAATATCATAGAGTTACCTATGCCACCAATCATACCGATTAATAGCCAGGGCAAGCGGGCTGTAGTCTGACGAAGTACATTGTCGTCTGTTTCTACATCCTGCGAGAGACCGGATGCCAATTGATAGTCGCGCTCCGATTGTTCACGAACCTCGTCCATGACATCGTCGACGGTAATCTGTCCTACCAGCCGACCGATGCTGTCGAGAACGGGGATAGCAACCAAGTCATACTTTTCGATAATTTGTGCCACTTCATCGATAGGTGTATCTGCGTGTACGGAGATTGGGTCTTTCTGCATCACATGTTTTACTTTGGATACAGAGGGTGACGTAATCATCTTTTTCAGTGGAAATATTCCGCGGAGACGTTCGTCATCGTCTATCACGTACACATAGTAGATGTCATCAAGTTCTTCTGCCTGTTGACGCATCTCTTTCAGGCATTCGGGCATACTCCAGTTTTCGTTGACTGTTACCATTTCCGTACCCATCAGACCACCGGCGGTATTCTCGTCATATTTCAACAGGTCGACAATGTCTCCTGCCTGTTCGATGTCTTCAATGTGCGAAAGTACTTCTTCCTGCTTGTCTTCATCCAGTTCGCGCATCAAATCTACGGCATCGTCCGTATCCATATAGTCAACGAAACGTTTGGCAATGGTTTCTGATGGCAGGATGTCAAGAAACTCTTTACGAACATCCTCGTCCATTTCTACAAGTACGTCCGCGGCAGTTTCATTATCAAGTAATCGATAGACGAAGCGGGCTTCTTCCGGATTCAATTCGTTACATAACTCTGCTATATCGGCAGGGTGTAGATCAATAAGAAGCTCTTTTACTTTATCGGCATCTTTTTCTCCGATAAGTTCTTTTACGTTGTCAATGTATTCTTCGTTCATAATTGCATCCTTACCTGCTTCCTGTAAATCGAGGAAGACACGTTTAGTATACTACGTTTCCTAACTATGTTTGTTCAGTCCGATAATCCGGCTTCCCGATTTTGGCTTTCTTTTGGAGAAGTTGTTTTTATCGGAGATTTCAGTGCTTGCTCCACCTGGTTTGTCAGGTCTATAAACTCCTGTACCGAGAGTTGCTCAGGACGTTTGTTGAATAGAACGTCTTCTGTCAACGGGCAATCTTTACCCAAGATCGGTTTGATGGAGTTTCGTAATGTCTTTCGACGCTGGTTGAAAGTTGTTTTCACTACCTGTTTGAATAGTTTCGGATCACAACCAAGATCTTGTACTTCGTTGCGTGTCATTCGTATGACTGCACTCTTCACTTTTGGAGGTGGATTGAACACATGTTCACTTACAGTGAAAAGATATTCTACATGATACCAGGCTTGTATCAGAACGCTGAGAATGCCATACGTTTTACTGCCCGGCCCGGCCGCAATGCGTTCGGCTACTTCTTTTTGGATCATTCCTGTACAGCAAGGAATCAAGTCTTTGTTATCCAACATTTTGAAAAATATCTGGCTGGATATGTTATATGGATAGTTTCCGGTTAATACGAACGGATGTCCGTCAAATAAGCGTTGCAGGTTCATTTTCAGGAAGTCATCCTCAATGATGTTGTCTTCCAATGACGGATAGGCTTCTCGCAAATAGGCTACTGATTCGTAGTCTACCTCTACAACTTTTACCAACCGTTCTTTTTTAACAAGAAACTGAGTGAGCACACCCATTCCCGGTCCAACTTCCAAAATCGGTAAATCGGGGAATGTATCTACTGTATCGGCAATGTCCTGTGCCACTTTCAGGTCTTTCAGGAAGTGTTGTCCGAGAAACTTTTTAGGCTTTACTAATTTCATTTATCAACTAAATAACTACTTTTGCAGCTGACAAAGGTAATTCTTTTAAATGAAGAATAAAGAATTAGGGATGAAGAAACTAATAAAAAAGGCGCTGAAACTTATCTTACCATTGGTTTTGGGAGGCTTTATCTTATATTGGGTCTATCGTGACTTCGATTTTGTAAAAGCCGCGGAGGTTTTGCAACACGGCACAAACTGGTGGTGGATGGCTTTTTCACTTCTTTTCGGCATATCGGCACAAGTGTTTCGTGGTTGGCGTTGGCGTCAGACGCTGGAACCTTTGGGAGTATTTCCCCGAAGAAGGGATTGTGTTGACGCCATTTTTATTTCGTATGCAGCCAGTTTGGTGGTACCGAGGGTAGGAGAAGTGAGCCGGTGTGGGATACTTGCAAAATACGATGATGTTTCCTTTGCTAAATCTTTAGGAACTGTGGTAACCGAACGTTTGGTAGATACACTGACTATTCTTTTGATTACCGGTGTCACGGTTTTGTTGCAAATGCCTGTATTTGTCACCTTTCTTGAACAAACCGGTACGAAGATTCCTTCATTGATGCATTTACTTACATCTGTTTGGTTCTATATTATTCTGTTTTGTGGAATCGGGGTTATTGTTCTATTTTATTATCTGGTTCGTACCCTTTCTTTTTTCGAAAAAGTGAAAGGAGTTGTACTGAATGTTTGTGAAGGCATTATGTCACTGCGGAATGTGAAAAATCTTCCGCTTTTCCTGCTTTATAGCTTTTTGATTTGGCTCAGCTATTTTCTCCATTTTTATTTTACTTTCTATTGTTTTGCTTTTACGGCACATTTGGGACTGCTTGCTGCATTGGTCATGTTTGTCGGAGGAACATTTGCCGTAATTGTTCCTACTCCGAATGGGGCCGGTCCGTGGCATTTTGCAGTGATCACCATGATGATGCTTTATGGGGTAAATGCGACAGATGCCGGAATATTTGCATTGATCGTCCACGGCATTCAAACCTTATTGGTCGTTTTATTAGGCATTTACGGGTTGGCGGCTATCTCCTTTCTCCGACGAAAATAATATTTGCTGATAACAATTGTGTTTCAGGAAATGCGCTTTGCTGACTTAAAACAATATGTGTGTTATTGCTATACATATTTAATCTGTAAATCCGGTTTTTGAACTTTTTTTATTTGAATTTCTTTCGGTAATTCTTTCTTTTCCATTCTTTTTAGTAGCTTTGACCTTTAGAAATTGATTTAAAACCTATAAATAATTCATTTATGAGCACAATTCTTGATTTAGCTCCACAAAATGTGTGGAAACACTTCTATTCTTTGACACAGATTCCGCGTCCGTCGGGACATATGGAAAAAATAACCGGGTTTCTGGTAAATTTTGGTAAAGGTCTCGGTCTGGAAACCTTTGTAGACGATGCCGGCAATGTGATTATCCGTAAACCTGCTACTCCGGGGATGGAAAATAGAAAAGGAGTAATCCTTCAGGCACATATGGATATGGTACCACAGAAAAACAATGATACTGTTCACGATTTTGAGAAAGATCCGATTGAAACTTATATAGATGGTGAATGGGTGAAAGCTAAAGGTACTACACTTGGAGCCGATAATGGTTTGGGAGTAGCTGCTATCATGGCTGTTCTTGAAGATCAGAATCTGAAACACGGACCGTTGGAAGCTTTGATTACAAAGGATGAAGAAACAGGCATGTTTGGTGCTTTTGGTCTGAAACCGGGTACTGTGAATGGAGAAATACTGCTAAATCTCGATTCTGAAGACGAAGGTGAACTTTACATCGGCTGTGCCGGTGGTATGGACGTTACCGCATCTCTTGAGTATAAGGAAGTGGCTCCGGAAGATGGTGATATTGCCATTAAGGTAAGCTTGAAAGGTCTTCGTGGCGGTCATTCCGGACTGGAAATCAATCAGGGACGTGCCAATGCCAACAAATTACTGGTACGTTTTATGCGTGAAGCTGTAGCAAGTTATGAAGCTCGTCTGGCAACTTGGGAAGGTGGAAATATGCGTAATGCCATTCCTCGTGAAGCCCATGCAGTAGTAACTATCCCCGCTGAAAATGAAGAAGAACTATTGGGTTTAGTGAAGTATTGCGAAGATATTTTCAATGAAGAGTATAAAGCAATCGAAACTCCTATCAGCTTCACTGCCGAGCGGGTAGAACTGCCTGCAGGAGAAGTACCTGAAGAGATTCAGGATAATCTGATCGATGCTATTTTTGCTTGTCAGAATGGTGTGATGCGAATGATTCCTACAATTCCCGATACAGTAGAAACCTCTTCAAATCTGGCAATAATTAATATTGGTGGTGGAAAAGCTTCTTTCAAGATTCTGGCACGTAGTTCCAGCGACAGCATGAAAGAATGTCTGACTACCAGCCTTGAATGTTGCTTTTCTATGGCAGGTATGAAAGTGGAGATGACGGGAGGATATTCCGGATGGCAACCCGACATCGATTCTCCGATTCTGCATGCAATGAAAGAATCTTATAAAAAGCAGTTTGGTACAGAGCCGGAAGTGAAAGTTATTCATGCCGGGTTGGAATGCGGTATCATTGGGGCTATTATTCCTGGACTGGATATGATTTCATTTGGTCCTACACTGCGTTCACCGCACTCTCCTGATGAAAGAGCCTTGATTCCGACTGTGCAGAAATTCTATGATTTTCTGGTTGCTACATTAGAACAGACACCGATTAAATAAAGGTTCATCTGTGAATATACGAATGAGAGGCAAGCGTTACAAGCGTTTGCCTCTCTTCTTTTTTAAGGATCTCTTTTTGTTTTCCTGTTTCATGACGACTTGTCATCCGAATGCAGAATTGTCAATGGCAACCTGCCTTTCTGACTTTATTTATGTCCGGTTTTGTCATATGATTGCCAATAGAAACCGATTTTCTTGATATATATCAAGAAATATGTTTTAAAACACATTTTTCTTCCTTTTTTGAGTACAACGTACCTATTTAGGTCCTACTTTTGTGTTGTAAAATATAAGAATTAGGATAACATAGCTTTTAGGTAACAGTTTTTTTAGGTAAAAAGATTATGAAGATTGTAAGAAGTTTATTAAAGAATTTGGCAAATGCCAATCCTAACATCTGGGGATATGTAACGCTTTAAGCGTTTTCCCCTTTAAGTTTTCGATGTGTGTTTATTAATTAAGGTAATTATTATTAGTATTTGAAGCAATGAAAAAAGTAGTAATGCATCTGCTGGAAAGATGTTTAAGAGAAGCCGGCAGAAATGAAATGATGAAGTGGGGATACACTAAGTAAAAGTGTTCCCCACTTTTTTTATTGGGGAGTTACTTCACCCATTGGACTGCGAGGGTCATTCTCCAACCCGAAAACTCGCTTCACCTCGGATTGCTTCTCCTTGGTGCGTAAAGCCTTCCACCACTACTTTAAATTCTCCTTCAAGGTCGGATGTGTAAAAAAGGAGTGTGGTAGCTTTTCCCTTTTCTGTTTTTACGGAGGGGTTCCAGTATAATGTATGCCGGAAATCCGGTTTGCGCGATTTTCTGTCAACCTCGTTTTTGTACTCGGGCATGCTGAATGCAACGGGCAATTGAGGACATTCATATACTGTCAGTTGCGAGTCGTCACTTAACTGTATGGAAGGCAGGTTTCCTTTTTGCGTGGTCAGGGAAATCATACATTCGAATGTTTCACCGCTAAAAGCATAGCGGCCATTATAGATATCGATTTTTTTCACCAATTTGGGGTTATACTTCAGAATATCTTCGTGATCGTGAATAGGAACACCATCCAATAACACTAATGTATTTCCGACATTGAATCTTTTTTCTCCCTCTTTGAGTACTTTTAGCCTGCGCTTACCATTCACTTTGCGTATTATCACGCTACGTACAAATTCTACAAAGGTTTCTGTCATCGTGCTGAATCTTGTGTATTCATCCAGATTGTAGTTCAGATAAGGTTGGAGCCCGTAACAAGATTGCAGAGGGATACCATGGTCAAGAGAATCGAGCATGACAACTTGTTGTAGCTGTATGCCTATGCTTCTTTCCAATAATCGTTTCTTATTTCGATAGAGTTTAAGTGGGGGGAGATTTTTCGGCAGATTCTCACAGAAAGGCGATAAAATATTCATTTGGTAAGATTCTCCATTAGCTCCCCATGCGGCAGCCACTATGTCATTGATTCCAAATATATTGCTTGTGTAGAATCGTGCATTCCCTTCAACGTCTACTTGTCCTTGTACATACCGGATATCTTTACCTACAAAAGCGATGTCTGCTGACACATGTTTATTCTGTATCTGTTTCAGTGTTTCTCCTTCGGGAGTTTGTATTTGTCCGCGGATGATATGTCCTTCATATTCCGGTACCCATTGACCGGAGAATGTGCCGGGCGTACTGGTAACTTGCTGTCTCCAGACAGATTCTTCGTGATGTGGAAGTATGACCAGTGAATCATTACGGCTTACCGAAACGATAAGGTCGGATACTTCTTCGGGCAGGCCATTAATGGTCAATTCTACAGGTTGGCGCATACTATACGACGGCCGGGAAGTGTTTATACGAATGTTTCCGTTCATAGCCGGTACTTCTTTCGGGTATGTTTCCGTAGAATCGGCTAATGTTATTGGGTCAGATTCCGCAATCCGGAAAGTGTTGATTATGGCAATCTGCTTTCGAAAAAAGATTTTTTCCCCTTCATTTCTCATATATTGTGTATATCCGCTTAACTCGTAAATACCTGAAGGAACATCAGCTGGAATCTTTATTTTTCCCGAACCGCTGCCATTGTCAAGTGCTAATTTTAACTGGGCCTGCGGGCGTTCGGCATTTGATATTTCTACGTATCCCACTTTGCTGAAAAAAGATGGTTGGAAGTGAGTGTCAGTGGTATAAAACTTGATCCAAACTTCTTCGCCGGCCAGATAGCACGTTTTGTCCGTATGTACATACACCCGTTCGTATAGTTCTTCCTGTGCCTGTGAAATCAGACAAAACAATGCAAAGAAATATAGTGTGAAGATTCGTTTCATGATTGTCTCCTTTCTTTTTAAGTTATTGGTGATCGTTGGGCCAGAACGAAGGTTTGTTTTTATTTCCTCCGTTATATTCACATTCTGTGCATCTTTGCAGCGTCCAGTTATCGATGTGTGTACCTGTTCCGACAGGACGATAGCCAGCCAGATATCTTGTCAGATAGGTGTTGTAGCCCATTTCGTTCAGATCATCGTCCGTCAGTTCTTCGCAATCTGTGTATCGGGGAGGACGTTCTATGTCATTGGGGCGAATATAGATTCTCTTTTCGACTATGTTTTTATAAACCCCGACATAGCCGATGGCTCTTCGCTCAGGCTGAGTGGTACAACTGAGATTTCCCTGAACTTCGGAAGGTTGTGGAGTAAAGATTCCTCCCATGTCTTCATTTTGTTGTTGTACATTCAGATAATATTCATACCCTGCTTTACTCAGTGTCCGTTGTTGTACCAGTACACTGTATAACACTGTAAATCTATCTCCTTTTACCGGTGCTTCAAACAGCTTATTGTTTATGATCCGGTTCTCTTTCAGTGATTGGGTTGAACTGATCAATATATTTCTGGATAATTCTTTTTTCCAGCAATAGAAGGTAGGGTAACTGCTGTCCTCGTAAATGCGGTTTGTTTCCGGATCGAAGTAACAAGTTGTCATGTAATTAGCTCTAATTTCCCAGTCTTCTTTGTAATTCCACATGTAATATTGGGTTTTTCCGGGATCACCATGTGTAGATACCCGGATGGTCAGTGGTTGTTCTTTTACAGGCTGTATCCATGAAACACTGTCTATTTCAGGGGTTTCCATCGGTTCGGAGGGAGAAGAGATATAAATCTCTCCATTATATTCTATTTCTACTCCATAAGATACGTTGTTCTGTAATTCCCCGATGCTGATTTGATATTTGCCTTCTCCGAGAGCCTTACCGGGATTACTCTGATAGCCGTCACTACCGGTTACAATGATTTTGGCCTCAATGTCTCGATAGTTTTCCGGGAATTCTTCGGACAGTGGGACACTTTTACTCAATGAAAAAACGACTTCCGTATTGGCAATGATGTCGCCGGTCACTACCAACAGTTCTTCGTCGGAAGTGGGAAGTTGTGCGTTAAATTCGGAGACACAACCTGTCAGGCAGAGCAGCAATAGATAGATAATATATTTTGATTTCAACATGGTGTTAGAATTTTATGTTATATGTAATGAAAGGAATCGGCACTCCGAAGATAGACATCTGGTACCCCTTTATCTGACCTTCTTCCGACACATAATAAACGGAATAAACATTTTTTCTTCCGGTGACGTTGTATATTCCGATAGAAATAGAACTATGCGTTAGTAACGTCAGGTGATGGCTGGGCTCTATATTGAAAGAGATGTCTGTACGAAAGTAGTCCGGTATACGGTATGAGTTTCGTTCCGTGTAATAAGCCCGCATCGATTGTGTCGACTCATCATAATATTGTCCGGCAGGAATGGTTGTCGGACGTCCCGTGCTGTAGTCCACATTGATTGACATACTGTAGCGGTGCGTAAATTTGTAGTTACCTACAAACTTGAAATCATGAGGCTTATCATATTCCGTAGGATACCAGTCACCGTTGTTTACCGGTTTTTCGATCCGTTTGTCATTCTGCCTCAAGAATGTACGCGAATAGGTATAACTCATCCAACCGTTCAGTTTTCCAACCTGTTTTTTTACCTGCAGTTCCACACCGTAGGCATGTCCCTGCGTGTTGATAACATCAGTTTCAATATGGTGGTTCATTAGCAGTTTGGCTCCTCCGCGATAGTCCAGATAGTCGGACATCCGCTTATAATAACCTTCCACTGAGTATTCCCAGATACCGTTCGGAGAATTCAGGTAAAGTCCTGCCGCAGCTTGCCAACCTTTTTGAGGTTTAATGTTGACATCACTCAGTTTCCATGTGTCGGTTGGCGACATGATGACAGTATTCGACAGTTTATGTATATATTGCCGCATCGAGTTAAATCCTGCTTTAATTGAAAAATCATCCGTGAAGGAGTATCGTGCGGATAGCCGGAATTCGGGTCCGTGATAGGTTTTCATCACCTTTCCTGTTCCGGCAATGATAGTATCTGTTATAGTCGATTCATGTGGGAGTGTACCCGGTTCATATTTATAATACGAACGTGGCCCTAACGCATTGAATAGTGAATAGCGGATTCCTGCGTTGACTGACAGTTTTGGAGTGATTTCCCATTCATCACCCAAATAGAACGCTGTTTCCAGAGCTTTATCTTTTTGCAAAGCATCCTTTTTCACCAGTGATTCACTTCCTTTCGGTTCGTAAGTTCCCGAATTGATATTGTACAGCATTGATTTAAAACCAAAGTTTAATGTATTATTACCGGTCAGTTTGTTTGTAAAATCTGCCTTAACGAAATATTGATTAATGTCAAACGATAGCTTATATGCGCTTGAAGCATTGACCGTCTCCCGGTTATTGTAGTCGTAGTGATCGTATCCGGCCGAGAAATATCCCACCAGTCTCTCATTAAATACAGCCCTCCATCGTGCTGAGGCATTAAGGTTGTTGTAACCGTATTTTTCGTTTGAGTTGAAAGCAAAGCGGTCATGGCTATAATATCCGTAGATATTAAGGTTGTGTTTATCGTTGAACTTATGTGCCACAATGGCGCCCAGATCATAAAAACCGGCGGTGCCGTCTTTGTAACCGCTTTTTTCCGGAAGTTGTTTCATAATCCAGTCGGAATATGTAGTACGTCCGCTTAGTAAGACAGATGTCCTGTCTTTGATGACCGGAATCTCCAGATTCAGCTTGCTTGTCACCAGTCCGATACCCGCCGAACCTGTAAATTTTTCTTTATTGGCCTCTTTGCCGGTGATATCCAGAATAGATGAGATACGTCCGCCATATTGTGCGGGGATACTGCTTTTATATATTTCGGCCTCTTTCACCATGTCCGAATTGAAAGCGGCGAAGAAGCCAAATAAGTGGTTGGGGTTATAAATGGTTCCGTCATTAAGTAAAATCAGGTTTTGGTCGGTAGCTCCACCACGTACGTTGAATCCGCTTGAAGCTTCACCTACTGTTTTTACTCCCGGCAAGGCTTGTACCATCTTCAGAATGTCCACTTCCCCCAAAGCCATTGGGATATTTTTCAGTTGTGTAGGGCGCAAAGTCTCAGCTCCCAGCTGTGTGCTCTTTACATTCTGTATGCGTCCGGAAGTAATGGTTACTTCGTCCAGCATATGTGCACTCTCTTCCAATTCTATATTGAGTGTTCCGTCACTGAAAAGCATGATTTGACGTCGTGTATCTTTTACATTCAGTCCTTTTATGTCCAATTGCTTATGTCCGGTAGGAAGCTCAAGGGTAAAGTTACCCTTTGCGTCTGTTATTGTCGCTATCCATGGGTCCTTTAAAATCAAGTTGATACCGATCATGGGCTCACCGGTTTTAAAGTTAGTCACTTGCCCTTTGAGTGTCGCTTTCCGGGGCCGTTGTTTGATCCGTACATCTCCTACATTATATACTTTGTTTTCTGAAGATGCTTTTTCCGGTTCGTCTCTCAGATAAGTATATACATCCCCATAGTAACCTTCATCTTTTTCCGGTTCGCCTGTCAGTGTGGGAGGCAATAGTGTGATAAGTTCCTGTTCTTTCAGCACGAATAAAATGTTCCCATATACCGATAGTTTATAGGGTGTCGGTGCCAGTGCTTCTTTCAACTGCCGTAAAGGCGTAGTCCTTCCTCTTACCAATACCTTGAAGGAGGTATCAATGGTAGTATAAATTCTGTAGGATGTATTTTTCTCCATTGATTCCAGTAGGGTATCAATGGTCATACTGTCGGCAGGAAGTGAGAGCGGCTGTTGTGCCACTGCTTGTTGCGGCCACCAGAATAACAGGGGCAGCATCCATAGGTATGTATTCTTTTTCATCGTGTCTGTTTGGGGGCTATCAATTCTTCACAATAGTTTGTAAGGGCTGTCAGGGAGGCGTCAGTATCATGACGGAAGTTTAGCTTCTGTTTTCGTACATAGTGGCTTATCAGTTTACGCTGTTCCGGAAAGATCCTGGCAAACGTCTTTTTGTTACTGACGGAATAATATACTCCGTTGTACTCCAGATAATATTTTGCTTTGTACGTGAAATATTCAGTCTGGTGTTTGCCGGTTTTTATTATTTTTTCCGCACTGATATGAGCAATATAATATTTTTTGCGTGCCAATAGTCTCAATTCTTTTCCATTGTGCAGTAATTCGTAAAATCCTTTGTCCAGATTTGTATTTGACGTTGGACGGAAGTAGATGAATGTAGCATTGTGTAGTTTTACCTGTTCGATTCCTTCGTTATTAATAATAATGCTATGGCGGCTACCGGGATTCAGAGCCGAAAGTTGGTCTTTGTACAAATCCAGGTGAAGGGCCAGACCCGGATACCGGTTACCTCTGAAGATGATCTCTCCGGAAGTAAATTCGTCACTTTGAAAATAAGGGAGATTTTCGTATTGAGCAAGACTGTACGTAAATTCTATTTCACCATTATAAATGGTTGCATGGTCTCCTGCCGCTTTCAGATAACTTTCTATCGGATGGGTTTGTGAGTAGATTGCTTCTCCATTGAATAATAATGCGGTAATCGCCAGCATATACTTCAAGTAATGTCTGTTTTTCATAAGATGTTGTGTGTTGGTTTGTGATTAGATTAATGGTTGTGATTACAAAGTTAACTAAAAAAGTCTTGTCGTTTTTAGTTTTGTGTTAAAATACATTAATACTACTCTTGCTGATTATGGAAATATGCCCGATCTGTTCTCTTTTTTTATAAGAAAAAGAACAAATCTTTAAACTTTATTTTGTTACTTTGTTAATTATGTATTGATACTTAAACTTTTAAGATATGAAGATTAGACTGATTTGTATTATCGTGTTACTTTCTATGGGAATGTCCTCATGGACACATGCCCAATCATACGATAAGTTATGGAAGCAAGTGGAGCAGGCCCAACAGAAAAGCTTGCCCGAGACTATCGTCCGGTTGACCGGCGAAATTTATAAGAAAGCTGAAATTGAGAAGAACTCTCCTCAAATGCTGAAAGCCTATGTCTGGCAGATGAGATTCAGGGAAGAGATCACTCCGGATAGTTTCTATGTGTCGTTGAACGGATTAGAGCAGTGGGTGAAAACTACGGATAAGCCACTGGACCGCGCGGTTCTGCATTCGCTTATCGGCAGTATGTATGCCGATTATGCTTCTCAAAATCGTTGGAAACTAAACCGCCGTACAGATTTGGAGGAAGTGACTCCCTCGAATGATATTCGGGAGTGGAGTAAAAATCAGTTTGTAACGAAAGTGATGTCAGAAACAGCCGTAACGTTTCAGGATTCCCTGTTACTGCTCGATACTTCATCCCGAAGTTACATTCCTTTTGTCGAGCTGGGGGTAACAAGTGATTATTATCATCATGATATGTATCATCTCTTAGCTTCCCGTGCCATTGCTTCATTAGAGAGTTTATCCGGGTTGGGCAGTGATTCTCTGATAAATGCACGTATCGAAGGGATTTATCGACACATGATGGATTCATATCGCCGGACCGATAATCCGGACGCTCTGTTGCTTACTAACTTGGATTATTTGCAGTGGAAAAGGCGCACCGATCCCGGTTTTCGTCCTTATCATGCTCCCGAAGGTAGAATCGGGCTGACGCAAGATCCTTATCTGGCAGCATTGAATAAACTGATTGCCAAGAACCAGTCACGTGACATTTGTGCCGAGGTTTATTTACTTAAGGCCCAGGAGGCGGTGAATGCTGGCGTACCTGCTTCCGGATTGCAATTGTGTGATGAGGCTATTTCCCGCTATCCGGCTTATCACCGTATTAATGCCTTGAAAGAGCTGAAGCAGGATATCCTGAGCCCGGATTTTACAGTGCAGACCCCGTCAGCGGTTTATCCCGGTGAGGAATTCGACTTGAAAGTCAGTTTTAAGAATCTGAAGAGTTTTGCAGTTCAGTTGTATGCGATCAATTTGCCGGCTCGCCCCAATGCGGTGGAAGTACCTGATGAAACATTCTTGAAGAAATATGGGCGCTTGCTTTCGTCGGTGCATTATGTCCTTTTCCCGTCTGGTGACTATAAAATGCAAGACTCTATATTTCATATGAAAGCTCCTGAAACAGGCCTCTATGCCCTTCGTATTGTTCCGGATGCTGAGGTTCGTTCTAATTCTGCGAAGTTTCTGTCTTCCACCCGCTTCAAAGTGCTGACCCGCTCTTTGCCTTCCAAGCTAAGTGAGGTAGCTGTACTCGATGATATGAGTGGGAAGCCTATAGAGGGGGTTCTGCTTTCAGTCTTCGACCGACAGAACAAACAGCTTCTGACCGCTACCACTAATGCTGACGGGAAAGCACAGTTTGCTTCATCAGGAGAGTACAGATACCTGACGGCTGCCAAAGGAGCCGATACGGCTATGCCTCAAATCTATTTATGGGGTGGGAATTATAACTTTACAGATGATACAAAGCCGGTTTCTGCCGTAACTTTGCTTACCGATCGTTCTCTTTACCGTCCGGGACAAACTGTATATGTGAAAGGAATTGCCTATGAACAATACCCGGATTCTGCCCATGTGCTTGCCGGGAGAGAATATACATTGACACTTACGGATGCCAATGGGCAGGAAGTGGGTACAAAGAAGTTGCGTACCGGTGATTTCGGTTCTTTTACTGCTGAATTCGTATTACCATCCGTTTGTTTGAACGGCATTTTCAGCCTGAATACTCAAAACGGTTTCCGTACCATTAGGGTGGAAGATTATAAACGTCCTACATTTGACATTACATTTGAGCCGGTGACTGAAAGTTATCGTTTAGGAGACCGTGTCGAATTGAAAGGGAATGTGAAGACTTTCAGCGGTGTGCCTTTACAGGATATTCCGGTTACTTATACCATAACCCGCTCCCTTTGTTCCTGGCGGATGTGGGGAGTGAATCCCGTCATATTGGCTTCTGACACCGTGCGTCTGGGGGCAGATGGAAATTTTGAGCTCCCTGTTGACCTGAAACCCGATACTTCAGGCTCCGACCTTGACGATGGTGATGACACTTCTTCCTATTATGACTATAAAGTACAGGTCTCGGTCACGAATGTTGCGGGCGAAACGCAGACTTCGGAAATCAGCCTGCGGGCCGGAAAGACTTCCTTGCTGCTATTTGCCGATATAAACGGACTTATCTGTAAAGACGATTCCATAAAAGCTACTTTTCAGGTAAATAATCTGGAACGTAAACCGGTTGCCGTCGAAGGTAGTTACCAATTGTTCTCTATTTCAGGTTATGAGGAATCCAAAGCTGTGAAAGATCAGAAAGTTTCTGCTCAGGCAATCCTTTCAGGTTCGTTCAGATCCAATGAAGAGACGTTATTGTCCGACTGGAAAACACTACCTTCCGGTGCTTATAAACTTGTAGCTTCTGTGACGGATGCCCAGGGGCGTAAAGCAGAAACGGAAAAGGTTGTGATCCTTTTCGCTTTGAATGATAAACGTCCACCGGTGTCCATGCCTTTATGGTATTATGAGGTAAATACCCGGTTTGATGCAGAACATCCTGCACTGTTCTACTTTGGAACTTCCGAAAAGGATGCTTATGTACTTATGGATGTATTCAGTGGTAACAAGCATCTGGAGAGCAAACTTCTTCATTTGTCCGATTCGCTTGTCCGTTTTGAGTATCCTTATCGGGAAGCTTATGGAAATGGTTTGGGCATTACTTTTGCATTTGTTCGTAAAGGAATAGTTTACGAACAGGAAGTAAGTCTGACAAAGCGTTTGCCCGATTATACTTTGAATATACGCTGGGATGTATTCCGTGACAAATTACGTCCCGGACAGGAAGAGGAATGGAAGCTGACGATCCGGAATCCGCAAGAATCACCGGTTTTGGCCGAGATGTTGGCTACCATGTACGATGCTTCACTGGATAAAATCTGGAAAGCTGACCAGTCTCTGCAGTTATATTATCATCTTTCCGTTCCTGTTTCCCATTGGAGGAGGGACTATGCAGATTCGAACTATTTCTATTTTGGTTTCCGTCAGCGTAGTTTGAAAGTACCTTCTTTCAGTTACGATCATTTTGTATTACCTCCTGTCGGATATGCTGTTCCCGAGGTGTTGTCGATAACCAATGACGCCGCTCCGGTTACCCGTTATGCTCGTATGCGTGGAATGGGAGCTATGAAACAACAAATGAAAAGCGAGGCCGCAGACGATGTCCTTTTTGAATCCGAGTTGATTTCTGTTTCACAAGATGCGGGGGCTGTAAATCAGGCAGATCATCCGGCTGTGAATGGGGCTGCAGATATAGAGTTACGTACCAACTTTGCTGAAACAGCTTTTTTCTATCCGCAACTTCATACCAATGCTCAGGGTGAGGTCAGCTTCTCTTTCCGTATGCCGCAAAGCCTTACGACCTGGAATTTCCGTGGTTATGCCCACACACAGAATATGATGACGGGTCAGATAAACGCTACTGCTGTTACCAGTAAAGAGTTTATGCTTACCCCAAATCTGCCGCGGTTTGTCCGGGTGGGAGACCATACTTCCATCGCTGCTTCTGTCAGCAATCTCACAGGTAAAAGCATGTCGGGTACAGTGAAACTTGTGCTTTTCAATCCTATGACGGATCAGGTGATATCTACCCAGCAAAAGAAATTTAATGCCGGGCCCGGACAGACTGTCGGGGTGGATTTCCTGTTTACGGTTACTGATAAATATGAAGTTCTGGGATGCCGGATGATAGCCGAAGGAGGCAATTTCAGCGATGGTGAACAACACCTGCTTCCGGTTCTCAGCAATAAAGAGAATCTGACAGAGACCTTGCCTATGCCTGTCCGTGGTGAACAAACGCGTACTTTCTCTTTAGCAGACCTTTTCAATCATCATAGCAAGACTGCAACCAACCGGCGTTTAACCGTTGAGTTTACTGCCAATCCGGCTTGGTATGCCGTACAAGCATTGCCAGCGCTGTCGCAACCCAGAAATGATGATGCCATTTCATGGGCTACTTCCTGGTATGCCAACACAATGGCCTCTTACATAATGAATGCCCAACCACGTATTCGAGCTATTTTTGACAGTTGGAAACTCGGGGGAGGCACCAAAGAAACTTTCCTGAGTAATTTGCAAAAGAATCAGGAAGTGAAGAATATCCTTCTTTCCGAATCTCCCTGGGTGATGGAAGCTACCTCGGAAAGCGAACAAAAAGAACGCATTGCCACTCTATTCGATTTGAATAATATCCGTAATAATAATGCAGCAGCCTTACTGAAACTACAGGAACTCCAATTACCTGATGGTTCGTGGAGTTGGTATAAAGGAATGGACGGTAGTCTTTTTGTTACCGATTTTATTGTGGAGCAGAATGCACGTATAGCCCTGCTTACAGGAAAACCATTGGAAGGCGCAGCCTTGAATATGCAACGGTCGGCTTTCAACTATCTTCATAAAGAGGCCTTACAGGAATATCGTTCTATTTGTGAAGCCGAAAAAAACGGCAGTAAATCACAAGGAATTTCACGAAGTTCATTAAAGTATCTCTATCTGGTTGCTATTTCTGACGAAAAAGTGCCGGCATCCATGAAAGAAGCATATACCTATTTCCTTTCGAGAGTAGCTCCGTCATTGTCTCAGCAGTCTGTAACCGAAAAAGCTTGGTCGGCCATTATCTTGCAGAAAGTAGGCAAGGTGAAAGAGGCTCAGGAGTTTATGGCATCCCTTAAAGAATATCTCACTCGGACAGATGACCAGGGTATGTTTTTTGATACAGCCGACAGTCCATATACTTGGAATAACCTGAAAGTACCTGCCCATGTGGATGTAATGGAAGCTTTTGAACGAGTGGGAGAGGATGCACAGGTTGTTGAAGAAATGAAAATGTGGCTTTTAAAGCAGAAACAGACCCAGCAATGGGATTCTCCGGTAGCTACTGCAGATGCTGTTTATGCCCTGCTTTACAATGGAACTAATTTACTGGATAATCAAGGAGATGTCCGTATTGTTCTTGGCAATGAAGTGTTGGAAACGGTAAGTCCTGCTAAGACGACTGTTCCGGGGTTAGGTTATATCAAAAAGACTTTTACGGACAGAAAGACCGTAGATGCCGCTGAGATTATTGTTGAAAAACGAGATCCGGGTATTGCCTGGGGAGCAGTATATGCACAGTTCGAAGAGAGTCTTGATAAAGTAGTTCGCCAAGGGAGCGGTCTGGATGTAGATAAGAAATTATATGTGGAAACGATTGCTCATAACAATCGTCAGTTGCAACCGATTATTGGTAAGACTCAGTTAAAGGTTGGTGATAAAGTGGTCGTTCGTCTGACTGTCCGTCTTGACCGTACGATGGATTTTATACAGTTGAAAGACCAGCGCGCTGCCTGTCTCGAACCGATTGAAGTCCTGTCAGGATATCGCAATGTTGGTGATGTCGGTTGTTATGTAGCAGTAAAAGATGCTTCAACTGATTTCTTTTTCGATACCTTGAATAAAGGAACTTATGTTTTAGAGTATAGTTACCGTGTCGATCGTGCAGGAAGTTACGAAACAGGAATTGCTACTATTCAGAGTGCATATGCACCCGAATATGCAGCCCACTCAGCTTCGTTTCGCTGTAACATATCTCAATAAATAAAATTAAATATTTTCAGGAGGGTGTGTCGAAATTTTTTTCACCACGGAGTAACACAGAGTCTTTTTATTGATAATCAACAACCTAAAATCGTCTCTGTGTTACTCTGTGTCCTCTGTGGTGAGTTTTGATGCAGCCCCTGTTTTTTTGAGTAAAGCCACTATGTCCTGTGCTTAAAAATATGTAATCAGTGGCAGATTCTCGACGAAAACTCCTATTTTTGTACTTTAAACAACTAACAATAATAAAATAGGAACGAATGAAACGTAGTTTACTCTTCATATTTACTTTACTTACTATTACTTTATCGGCTGTAGCTCAACCTCGTATCTCTTCTAATAAGGAGACCCATCATTTCGGACAGATTGAATGGAAGCGTCCGGTTTCTGTAGAGTATACTATTACCAATACAGGTGATAAACCTTTGGTACTGACTAATGTTACTACCTCTTGTGCCTGTTCGGTTGCTAACTGGACGAAAACTCCGATTGCTCCCGGAGAAAAAGGAACGGTTAGTGCTACGTTTGATGCAAAAGCGTTGGGGCATTTCAATAAATCGATCGGCATTTACAGCAATGCGCAGCCTGATTTGGTTTATCTGAACTTCGATGGAGAGGTGGTTCAGGAGATCAAGGATTTTACTAAAACCCATCCCTATGCAATCGGACAAATCCGGATTGACCGTACAGATATAGATTTTCCTGATGTACACAGCGGAGAAAAACCGGTCATTACGTTGGGGGTAGTCAATCTTTCCGATCGTCCATACGAACCTGTATTGATGCACCTTCCGCCTTATCTGAAAATGGAAACTAATCCTACCGTCCTTTTGAAAGGTAAGAAAGGAACCATTACCCTGACACTTGATACCAAACAACTGATGGATTTAGGTTTGACTCAGTCTTCTGTTTATCTGGCTCGCTTTGCCGGTGATAAAGTGAGTGAGGAAAATGAAATCCCCGTGTCAGCAATACTTCTTCCTGACTTTTCAGGAATGACCGAGCAAGATAAAGCTTTAGCTCCTGCTATTCGTCTGTCCGAATCCAAGATTGATTTAAGCCGGGTTTTGGTTAAGAAAAACAAAGCCCGACATGACATTGTTATCACTAACACAGGTAAGTCTCCTTTGCAGATCAGTAAACTGCAAGTATTCAATCCTGCGGTAGGTGTTGCTTTGAAGAAAACTATACTACAGCCGGGCGAAAGTACCCGCCTGAGAGTGACTGTCTTGAAAAAGAACCTTGGAAAGAAGAAGAGACACTTGCGAATTCTGATGATCACCAATGATCCGGTACAGCCGAAAGTGGAGATCGATGTAAAAGCTACGAGTAACGAATCACATAATTAATATCTGCCATGGAACATCCTGAAAATAACGAAGCATATAAAGGTTTGGTTGTGAATGCAGGCATTGAACAACCGTCATCTGTAAATCCCTATCTGAAGCGAAAAGTAAAAAAGCGCCAGTTGTCGGTTAATGAGTTTGTGGAGGGCATTGTCAAAGGGGATGTGACGATTCTGAGTCAGGCTGTAACTTTAGTGGAAAGTGTGCGTCCCGAACATCAGGCTACCGCACAGGAGGTCATTGAAAGATGTCTGCCTTATTCCGGTAATTCGATTCGTGTAGGTATCAGTGGTGTGCCGGGAGCCGGTAAAAGTACTTCGATTGATGTCTTTGGGTTACACGTTCTTGAAAAAGGAGGAAAGTTAGCTGTTTTGGCTATTGATCCGAGTAGTGAACGCAGCAAAGGAAGTATTTTGGGTGATAAAACCCGTATGGAGCAGCTTTCTGTACATCCTAAATCATTTATACGCCCCAGCCCCTCTGCCGGTTCGTTGGGAGGAGTGGCCCGTAAGACTCGTGAAACGATTATTCTATGTGAAGCTGCAGGGTTCGATAAGATCTTTGTGGAGACGGTAGGAGTGGGACAAAGTGAGACGGCAGTTCATTCAATGGTCGATTTTTTCCTGTTGATTCAGTTGGCCGGTACGGGAGATGAACTACAGGGTATCAAAAGAGGGATTATGGAGATGGCTGACGGTATTGTGATAAATAAAGCTGATGGCAATAACATTGACAAAGCCAAGTTGGCGGCTGCGCAATTCCGTAACGCTTTACATCTTTTCCCGGCTCCGGATTCCGGATGGACACCGCGTGTACTTACTTATTCGGGATTCTATAATCTTGGAGTAAAGGAAATATGGGATATGGTGTACGAGTACATCGATTTTGTGAAAGGTAATGGCTATTTTGAATATCGTCGTAACGAACAAAGCAAATACTGGATGTATGAGAGCATCAATGAACAGTTACGTGACAGCTTTTATCACAATGCCAAGATTGAATCGATGTTACAAGAAAAGGAGCAACAGGTGCTCAAGGGAAATCTCACCTCTTTTGTTGCTGCCAAGAGCTTACTCGATACTTATTTCGAAGATCTGAAATAACGATGAAGAGGTGTCAAAATTCGTATTCACCACAGATTACACAGATAATTATTATTGGTTGTCAGTAGATTAAAATCATTTTGTGTAAATCTGTGTAATCTGTGGTGAGTTATGATACACCTTCCAAATCTGCCTTCGATTTACTTTGAGTCACAAAGTAGACTCCAAGAAATACCAATGCAATCGCAACTCCTTTTTCCCAGCCGAAGCTTCCGATTCCCATTAAGATCGCCGCTATGGAAGCAACAATGGGTTGCACATAGTTATACATACTTACTACTGTAGGGCGCATCAGTTTTTGTGCAGTCATGATGCAGATGTAAGCAATGAAGCTTCCGCATAGTACCACATAAAGTACCTGATAAATGGCAGCGGTCGAAATACTGTTCCACTCGATGCCCGCTATATCCTGATAAGAAAAAGGAATATAGCATATAGATGCATAAATAAACATCCACTTATTGATTGTGATGGCCGAATAGCGTTGGGATAATCCTTTGAATACGGTCAGGTAGATAGAGAAGCTGAGTTGGGCGATCATACAAAGTAAGTCTCCCCAGATGCTTCCTCCTCCTGCGTTTGTCGCCTGACTGCTTAAAATCAAGATCAATGCTCCCATTGCTCCAATGAAAATTCCCAATACCTTTTTGTTTGTAACCGGTTCTTTCAGATAGATAGCTGCCACAATCATGGTGATGATAGGTGAAGTCGTTGTTACGATAGATGCGTCTATCGGAGAAGTGAGAGACAAGCCGAATATAAATATTCCCTGATTGAAAACAAGGGCGAACAGAGAAGCGAAGAAAATTTTCAGCATGTCACGGTGTCCTACCTGCTCTTGTTTACAGAAAGCGGAAAGTATCCAGAAAGCTGCTGCCGCCCCTACCATGCGAAAGGTGGTTACCGAAAGTGCCGAGAACTCTGCCAATGCCGATTTGCCGATAGGGGACATTAATCCCCACATCACGTTGGCCGTAAATGCCAGTGCATGTCCTTTCAGATTCTTATCAATCTCCATACCGAATGTTACCTTTATTGAAAACTGATGCAAAAGTAACTAATTTATCGTTTGAATTTTCTATATTTGTTTAATTTAAATGCAACCATTTATGGAACTATCAGCCAATTATATCAAACGAATCGAAATAAACGGATTATGGGACCGGTTCAACATAGTCTGGGACCTTCGTCCGGATGTCAATATACTATCCGGTATCAATGGAGTAGGGAAAACTACTATCCTGAATCGATCGGTCGGGTATCTTGAACAGTTATCAGGCGAAGTAAAGAGTGATGAAAAAAACGGGGTACGTGTCTTTTTTGATAATCCGGAAGCTACTTACATTCCGTATGATGTTATCCGTAGTTACGATCGTCCGCTTATTATGGGGGATTTCACAGCCCGTATGGCAGATAAGAATGTAAAGTCCGAGCTCGACTGGCAACTTTACCTGTTACAGCGCCGCTACCTTGACTACCAGGTCAATATCGGCAATAAGATGATCGATCTGCTGAGTAGTAATAACGAAGAAGAGCGCGGCAAAGCAGCTACTCTTTCAGTAGCCAAGCGCCGTTTTCAAGACATGGTCGATGAACTGTTCAGCTATACCCGTAAAAAAATAGACCGTAAACGCAATGATATTGCTTTTTATCAGGATGGTGAACTTCTGTTTCCTTATAAGCTTTCTTCCGGTGAGAAACAGATGTTGGTGATCCTGCTTACTGTACTTGTACAGGATAATGCCCATTGCGTATTGTTCATGGACGAGCCCGAAGCTTCTTTGCATATCGAATGGCAGCAAAAGCTGATTGCGATGATCCGTGAACTGAATCCGAATGTACAGATTATACTTACCACTCATTCGCCTGCAGTCATCATGGAGGGATGGCTCGATGCAGTAACCGAAGTCAGTGATATTGCAACCAGTTATAAATAGCATTTAACCAAAACACGACCTATGGCAATTAGTCTTAAAGATAATCTGACCTCTTCCTACTTCAGTGCAGCCCATAAGCTGTACTCTAAAAAGGCACGCCGCCGAATCGTTGCTTATGTTGAGAGTTATGATGATGTAGCTTTCTGGCGTACCCTGCTTGAAGAGTTTGAGGACGAAGAACATTATTTTCAAGTGATGCTTCCTTCCGCTACATCGCTGGCCAAAGGCAAGAAGATGGTGTTGATGAATACTCTCAATACCGCTGAGCTCGGGAAAAGCCTGATTGCTTGCGTAGATAGTGACTATGACTTTCTGTTGCAGGGAGCTACCTCCACCTCGCGTAAGATTAACCGTAACAAATATATTTTTCAGACCTATGCCTATGCCATTGAGAACTATCATTGTTACGCCGACAGCTTGCATGAGGTTTGTGTACAGGCAACTTTGAATGACCGTCACCTCATTGATTTCAACGAGTTTATGAAGCGATACTCCCGGATTGTTTATCCGCTTTTCCTATGGTCTGTCTGGTTTTATCGCCGCCATGATACTTATACGTTTTCCATGAGTGAGTTTAATGGCTGTGTTCGCTTGCACGATGTTAGCCTGAGACATCCGGAACGTTCTCTGGAAGTGGTGAGACGTTCGGTTACAGCTAAGTTGTCCGAATTGTCTACACGCTTTCCGCAGGGGCTCGAAGAGATCGACAGATTATCGGCCGAACTTGAAAGGCTCGGAGTACTTCCTGATACTACTTATTTGTTTGTTCAAGGGCATCATATTATGGATAATGTAGTGATGAAAGTGCTGACTCCCGTCTGTACGGCTTTAAGGCGCGAGCGTGAACAGGAAATCAAGAAGTTGGCAGAACACAATGAACAATTTCATAACGAACTGACTTGTTATCAGAACAGTCAGGTGAATGTGGAAGTAATGCTCCGCAAAAACAGTGCATACAAAGATTTATACCTCTATCAATGGTTGAAAGAAGATATTAAAGAGTTTTTATATGGAACAAATAACCGAAAAGATAAATAACTTATTCGTTTCCTGGGGATTTAACAGCAATGAAGTAGGTCCTATTATCACACTGATACTGATTATCGGTGTTGCCTTTTTAGCCGATCTTATTTGTCGTAACATTCTTTTAAGAGTGGTTGCTAAATTAGTGAAAAAGACCAAAGCAACCTGGGATGATATTGTATTCGACCGTAAAGTACTGATTTATCTCAGTCATCTTGTCCCCCCCATCATTATTTATGTGTTGATTCCTTTGGCAATTCCAAATGTAAGTGCCCTCGATTTTATTCGTCGTATTTGCATGATTTATATCATTGCGGTTTTTCTACGTTTTATCAGCGCATTTCTGTCGGCTGTTTATCATGTATACAGTGAGCGAGAGCAGTTTCGTGATCGACCATTGAAAGGTTTGTTGCAAACAGCGCAAGTGATACTATTTTTCATTGGAGGAATTGTTGTTATCAGTGTATTGATAGATAAATCTCCGATGGTATTGCTCACCGGGCTTGGTGCTTCGGCTGCCATCCTGATGTTGGTGTTTAAAGACAGTATCATGGGATTTGTGTCCGGCATCCAACTTTCTGCAAATAATATGCTGAAAGTAGGTGACTGGATTGCTATGCCCAAATACGGAGCCGACGGTACGGTGATTGAAGTGACGCTCAATACAGTGAAGGTGCGCAATTGGGACAATACCATCACTACCATTCCTCCCTATCTGCTGGTCAGTGATTCTTTTCAGAATTGGCGGGGTATGCAGGAGTCCGGTGGACGGCGTGTGAAGCGTTCTATCAATATCGATATGAACAGTGTCAGATTCTGTACCCCCGAAATGCTGGTTAAATATAAGAAAATCCAATTGTTGACCGATTATGTGGAGCAGACCGAGAAGGTGGTGAAAGAGTATAATAAAGAACATCACATAGACAACTCTATTTTGGTTAATGGGCGACGCCAGACCAATCTTGGTGTGTTTCGCGCCTATTTGACGAACTACCTGAAAAGTCTTCCCGACGTGAATAAAAATCTCACTTGCATGGTACGCTATCTTCAGCCCACCGAACAAGGTATTCCGGTCGAACTTTACTTTTTTTCTGCTGTGAAAGAGTGGGTACCTTACGAAGGAATCCAGGCCGATGTATTCGATCATCTGCTTGCTATTATTCCGGAATTCGGATTACGTGTATTCCAGAATCCTACGGGAGAAGATTTTAGGGAGTGGAGTAGAAGAAATTAAAAAAGTGTATTATATTTGTAGCTAATAATACTATATTAGCTATGAATGCACTACAAAGCAACATTATCCGGGAGATCACTCCGTTGTCTGACAAGGATTGTTTTTATATTGCCGAACGGTATAAAACGGAGTTTACCTATCCCATTCACAACCATGCCGAGTTTGAGCTGAACTTTACGGAGAAAGCCGCCGGAGTACGTCGCATTGTCGGCGATTCGGCAGAAGTGATCAGTGATTATGATTTGGTTCTGATTACTGGAAAAGACCTGGAACATGTATGGGAGCAGCACGATTGCCATTCAAAAGAGATCCGTGAAATAACGATCCAGTTTTCCTCCGATCTCTTTTTTAAAAGCTTTATCAATAAGAATCAGTTCGATTCCATTCGTGATATGCTTGAGAAAGCTCAGAAAGGTCTTTGTTTTCCGATGTCGGCCATCCTGAAAATCTATCCTCTGCTCGATACCCTGGCATCCGAGAAACAGGGGTTTTATGCTGTTATCAAATTCCTGACTATCCTTTACGAACTGTCACTTTTCAACGAAGAGGCTCGTACGTTGTCAAGTTCTTCTTTTGCTAAAATCGGCATTCATTCGGATAGTCGTCGCGTACAGAAGGTGCAGGAATATATTAATGCCCATTATCAGGAAGAGATCCGCCTGAATCAGCTGGCCGATATGGTAGGAATGACTCCGGTATCTTTCAGTCGCTTCTTTAAATTGCGTACCGGCAAGAACCTTTCGGACTATATCATTGATATTCGTTTGGGGTTTGCTGCCCGCCTGCTGGTTGATTCTACTATGTCTATTGCTGAAATCTGTTATGAATGCGGGTTTAATAATCTTTCTAATTTCAATCGGATTTTCAAGAAGAAGAAAGAATGTTCACCCAAAGAGTTTCGTGAAAACTACAGGAAGAAAAAGAAACTGGTATAATTTTATGTGAGAATACTTACCCTCAATTAACATTGTTAACGCCATTTCTCCGTTATTTTATTCTTATGTGCAAATAACAAGCCTTTTGCATTTAAAACACTTGCTATTTGCATTTAAAGAACAAGCTTTAACGTAGCGTTAAAACAAAGCTTTGGGCGAGAGAAATCTTGTGCTTTAAAAACACTGTGTTTTAGTTTGTTAAGCACACTCTTTACTTCTTTGTTTCACTGAATCCCTTTTGGGATAAAAGCCTGTATACTTGTTTTTTCGTCAACTACAAATCGGGGACTGACACTCTCTGCTATCTTCTTTTCGCCTTGTTTAGCGCCGCTATCAGGTATCTTCCTTTGGCTCCGATATCGCTCCAGCAAGTGTTTGCAATCAGTTTCCATACCGTCGTTCCCTTCCTTCCATAGTCCGACAGCCTGAGTATGGAGTTTACTTCCCCGGTGTCGGTAACGCTCAATCTCTTTAGCGTGTCCATCAGTCCCGAGTAATTGTGCGTCATTGTATTGAAGGCGTATCCCGGTATCTGTAGATAAGCAGAATCCTCCTTCCGCTCTTCCCCCTCCCCTTCAGGGGGAGCTGAGGGGGGGAATTCTTTACTTTCCTCTGCTTTACTTTCCTTTCCTTTACTTTGTCCGGAATCGCATGCATTTTTTGCGTCAACGGCTACATGATGTACTACGTTTTTCGGGTTAACAGGTGTTTTTTCCTCTTTGAACAGCTCTGGTTGCTGAGTTTCCTGTGGCGTAGAAGGAGCATCGGGTTTTCCGTTTTCCTTTTCCGGTTTTACTATCAGATAGGGGAGCTCCGACAGTTCTCTTTTCCTTCGCTTCGTAGCTTCCAGCCATACCTTTTGTATGCTTTCCGAAGTCAGTATTCCGTTTTCCCGATAACTGTTTTCGTCCAGTATCCCTTTGATGAACAGAATCTTGATGATTCCCTTCACCTCTTCTGCTTGCACCTCTCTTCCTGCCTTGTTTGCGAAAATCAGGCACTGTTCTTCATCCCACCGTATGTAGTATCCCTCCTTGTAAATCTTGCACATCAGTTTCAGCACAATTGCCGACCCTTTTATTCCATATTTTACTTCTATCACTTCCATTGCGTTCTCTTCCATGAAGTTTACGCTCACCGGAAAATAATTGATCCCGTCGTATGTTGTCGCCATATTTGTTTTTTTAGATTAGTTGTTTGCTTTATTTGCAATACTTTTACTGCGGATTACACGAGATTCGCATAGAATATCAGAATCGATCCGTCGGTTAGGATGAATAATTATCTGTGGAAATCCGTGTAATTCTGTGGTGTCCGCTTTTACACCACCGGTCTCCATTCCATGAAATTCTCCACTTGAAACGTCGTCCACCGCTGTTCGTCCACATTCCAGTACACAACCGCCCCTTCTACTTCTGCGGGATCATATTTCCTATGAAACTCCGCTTCGTAATAAATCAGTGTTGCTTTCGCCAGTTGGAAACTCCCGTTCTGTTTTCGGTAAGCCACTGCCGCATGTCCATATTGCATGTGATCCAATAACGCTTCCAGGCGTTCCGCCATCCATTCCGCACACGATTCGGTGTATCCTTTCTCGAAGACGATACGTCTTTCCCATTTTAGTCTCATGGCTTCACTTTGTGATGCCGGCCTTTTTTTTCGTTTCATACATATACGATTTTAAAGTTTATAAATTGTTTACGGCCCGAAGGTAGAGTGTTTGCCGATTAAGTTGGAGTATAATAATTCATGGTGTGTTTTCTTGTCTATTTTATGCCAATGGATTTATCTTGTAATGTTTCGTTCCAGATGGTATTTATTTCCTTTAGAATGGTGCTGAGCTTCAATGGAATGAATATTCCGTTTCGAATATTCCCTAATAGTTTTTTGTCATTTATATATCGGGCTAACGCAATTTGTGATGTCTCCTTTTTTATACCCATTGCTCCATTTTGATAGAGTGTGATTAGTAGCTTTAAGCATTCGTAGTGTTTCAAAACAATCCCTTGTATGGGTTTCTCCTTTTTTCGTCCCCTGTTTGATTTAAGACTTTTATTGTCAGGGGTTTGCTTGTTGTCCGTTTTGTTTTTTTTGAGTTCCTTTTTTTTCTTCTTGTTGTTTGTTTTCGTAGTTCATACTCTTTTTAATTTTAGTGATTTTTATTTGTGTAAAATATGGCAAAGGTATGGACGAAATATTTAGTAAACTTGCAAATACAGGATAAAATGTGGTGTTTGATTTTTATTGGAGTAGTAAGTTGTTGGGTTATAATGCGATAGTTTGTTTAAGGAAGGGTGTTTCAAAAAACGTTCGTTTATTTGAACGCAAAGATAAGGGGTATTTTCATAATAGCAAAATGTTTAATAAAAAAAATGATTTGCACTCTTGGGACTCTATTTTAACATATTAATTATTAGATAGATATCTATGAATAAAAATCTCTTTTTTATCTGTCTGTTTTTATGTTTCGATAATAAAAAAATGAAAACAAAAATGGTGTTCAAATAAACGAACGTTTAAAAACACGTTTTTTTAGTATAATTCGTTTGTTTATAGCTTCTTACCAGACAGGTAATGAGTAACTACAAGAAACCGTGGCAAGAGAGTACAAAGCTTGCTGTATATTACATAAAGTACTCGCAAGTGATTGAATTTCAAGTGTGTGCAAGAAGTTCAAAGCCCCGGGAGAATGTCCTTTTCTGAAATAATCGAATAATGGAAGTGGAGAAAGAAACCGAAATATGGTTCGCTATGCGTGCCACCTACCGTCGTGAGACTGACGCTATGCGGTTGCTTGCGAAAGAGAACTTGGGCTGTTTTGTTCCCATGCAATACAAGATAAGTATAAAGAAAGGAAAAAAAGTCCGTGTCTTGGTTCCTGTTATTCACAATCTGATTTTTATTCACGCTTGTCCTTCCGAAGTGAAGCGTGTCAAGTCTATGGTTGCTTATTTACAGTATATCACCGATACCCGTAGCGGCAAGAAGATAATTATCCCCGACAATGAAATGCAGCGCTTCATCGCTGTAGCCGGCACCTACAGTGACCATCTTTTATACTTTCAACCCGATGAACTCAACCTGTCCAAAGGCACCAAAGTCCGTATTACGGGTGGTGACTTCGAGGGTCAGGAAGGTGTTTTCCTGAAAGTGAAAGGCGCCCGGGATCGTCGCGTGGTCATTGCTATACAAGGTGTCATAGCAGTTGCCATGGCCACCATTCATCCTGATCTTATAGAAGTAATCAAATAATTCATAATTCAAATTTATTATGACTCTTTCCGAAGAAGTAGCTTCCCTTCAGCGTGCCGCGCACGACCTGATGTATTTGGGCATGGACGGGAGTCCCATTTACAGCGATGACTTGTCCCGCCGTAACAATGAAGTTTACCGCTTGACCACAACATTGTATAATTCCGGTATCAAAGGTTCTACGGTTGAAGAGCAGGCCTCTGTCTGTCTCGCTCTCCTGATGGGTTACAACGCATCGTTCATCGACCACGGAGAAAAGCGCGAACATATCCAGGAAATATTAGATCGTTGCTGGGATATCCTCGATACCCTTCCCGCTTCGCTATTGAAGCTCCGCCTGCTTACTGCCTGCTATGGTGAGGTATTCGACGAGCCTTTGGCTGACGAAGCCCGTGCAATTATCGCTTCTTGGGATTCGGTGTCACTTACTACTGAACAGCAAGAGGCTATCAACGAGTTTCAGACTGTGGTGGATAATCCTTATCCGTGGGAGTATGTTGAAGAATAAATTGGGATGAACGAAAGATAGTGATTTTTTGAGTAATCTGTAAGCATTCAATTTAGGGCTCAAAAATGATATATATCTTTGCTGCCAATCAACAAACAACTGTTATGGCTGTATGCCAATAGTTACAAATCAATCGAATTCCCTTTAAGTTTTAATTATGAAAGGTATTGTTTTGGCCGGTGGTTCCGGCACTCGCTTATATCCGATCACTAAAGGGGTAAGCAAGCAGTTACTTCCGATATTTGATAAGCCGATGATCTATTATCCTATCTCTGTACTCATGTTGGCGGGGATTCGTGAAATATTGATTATTTCCACTCCTTATGACTTATCCGGCTTTCAACGTTTGCTGGGTGACGGTTCTGACTTCGGAGTGCGTTTTGAATATGCGGAACAGCCTTCTCCCGATGGTTTAGCACAAGCTTTTATTATTGGAGAGAAGTTTATTGGTGATGATTCAGTATGTTTAGTTTTGGGTGATAATATTTTTCATGGCAATGGCTTTTCGGTTATGTTAAAAGAGGCAGTCCGTGTTGCTGATGAAAAGCAAGAGGCAACGGTGTTTGGTTATTGGGTGAATGATCCGGAGCGTTATGGTGTTGCGGAGTTTGATAAAAGAGGTAATTGTCTTTCCATTGAAGAAAAGCCTAAAGTGCCTAAAAGCAATTATGCCGTTGTTGGACTTTATTTTTATCCTAATAAGGTTGTAGAAGTTGCTAAGAACATAAAACCTTCTGCTCGCGGTGAGTTAGAAATCACAACTGTGAATCAGTATTTCCTGAAAAAAGAACAATTGAAAGTACAGACTTTGGGGCGTGGCTTTGCTTGGTTGGACACAGGTACTCACGACTCTCTGAGTGAAGCAAGTACTTTTATCGAAGTGATTGAGAAACGTCAAGGGTTGAAAATAGCTTGTCTGGAAGGGATTGCACTTCGCCAAGGTTGGATTAATTCTGATAAAATGAAGAAATTGGCTCAGTCTATGTTGAAAAACCAATATGGGCAGTACCTTTTAAAAGTAATTGATGAATTAGCTGCAGACCAGTAATGAATATAATAGAAACCGCCATAAAGGGTGTTGTGATTATTGAACCTCGCTTTTATTGATTCTTAACTCGTTTTGAGTGTCAAGTAACTACTCATCTATACGAATACGTAAGTAAGGGTACGATTTATCGATTGGCCTATCGGACCAATGCTAAAACGGCATCCCAACGTGAATATTGATTCTTTTTTGCCGTATAGGTGACCGAATGTATCGCCATAAAGTTTTTGGCGCCTTTGTCGCTACGGAAGCCACCGCTTCTTTTTTGTTTCACCTTTAAGATTCTGATTCCACCTTCCATCAGATTGTTAAAAAGTTTGGATGACGAAGTTGAGCGAACCATTCGAAAGCTGACTACTCAACGAAGCAGTTCGCTTCATTACGATAGTGACGCAGGAGCTGAAATGGCTGCAATTTATCACAGTGTGATTGGAATAGTGAAGCTTCATGGCAGTTCTATTTGGAACTTCATCGGAACTTTTTTCAAAAATATCTTTAACGGGTGCAGGGATTATGTTAACATGCTCCCTGACAAAATCACTTTGGCTACATGCCAATGTTAAATTCAAAACCAATTAATTAACGAAACTCAGTTTAGGGCACACTTGTGTGCCCTTTCAAAGGGGGTATGCCCTAAATTGAATGCTTACGGTTGTTGTAATGCCAACTAATTAATTGTGGATAAAAGTTAATACGATATGCAAGAATACAAAGATTTGAAAATCGCCGTTGCTGGTACAGGCTATGTAGGTCTCAGCATGGCAGTACTATTGTCACAACATCATAATGTGGTGGCTGTGGATGTGATACCCGAAAAGGTAGAGAAGATAAACCGTCGTGTGTCACCGATACAGGATGAGTATATTGAAAAATACTTTGCGGAAAAGGATTTGAAATTGGCCGCAACCCTTGACGGGAAAGCAGCCTATAAGGATGCGGACTTTGTTATCATAGCTGCTCCCACCAACTACGATCCTGTCAAGAATTTCTTCGATACTCATCATATTGAGGATGTAATAGACTTGGTGTTGGAGGTGAACCCTGATGCCGTTATGGTTATCAAGAGCACTATTCCTGTTGGTTATACACGGTCGCTTTATAAGAAATATGCCCAACTGTTTCAGCTGAAACCAGAATTGAAAGGTAAGCATTTCAACCTGCTCTTCTCGCCTGAGTTCCTTCGCGAAAGCAAGGCACTCTACGACAACCTCTATCCCAGTCGTATCATCGTAGGCTATCCAAAGATCATCGATGGAAAAGAGTTCGATGAGGAGAATACAGCCATTAAATCTATCGGCAATTCCGATGCAGAGGAATATGCGAAGATATTTGCAAAACTTTTGCAAGAGGGAGCGATAAAGGAAGAAATTGATACCTTGTTCATGGGTATGAAGGAGGCAGAAGCTGTGAAGCTATTTGCTAACACCTACCTTGCCCTGCGTGTCAGCTACTTCAACGAATTGGACACTTACGCTGAAATGAAGGGCTTGGATTCACAAGCCATTATCAGCGGTGTGGGGCTTGATCCACGTATTGGTACGCACTACAATAATCCCAGCTTCGGCTATGGCGGCTACTGCCTACCGAAAGACACAAAGCAGTTGTTGGCCAACTATGCAGATGTTCCCCAAAACATGATGTCTGCCATTGTGGAATCAAATAGAACCCGCAAAGACTTCATTGCCAACCAAGTGCTGAACAAGGCCGGCTATTACCATGAGAGTGCGAATTGGGAAGCTGAAAAGGAGAAGGAGGTGGTTATCGGCGTGTATCGCTTGACGATGAAGTCCAACTCCGATAACTTCCGTCAGTCGGCCATTCAGGGCATCATGAAGCGCATCAAAGCCAAAGGGGCCACGACCATTATCTACGAGCCCACCCTGGTGGACGGGGAATCTTTCTTCGGTAGTAAGGTAGTCAACGACCTCGATGCCTTCAAGCGGCAGTCGCAAGCCATCATTGCTAACCGCTACGATGCGTGCCTGGACGACGTGAGGGAGAAAGTATATACGCGTGACATTTTTAAAAGGGATTAGTTTCATGTTGGAATACAATATAGATTTGAAAGGCAAGACTATTCTTGTCACAGGTGCCGCAGGTTTCATCGGCAGCAATCTGGTGAAACGGTTACTAACAGACTTTGACAATATCAAAGTTATCGGCATCGACTCTATTACTGATTACTACGATGTCAATCTCAAATACGAACGTCTGACGGAAATAGACAGTCTGTCTAAGGATTGGACGTTCCTCAAAGGCAGCATCGCCGACAAAGCACTCATTGAGAACGTTTTCACCGAAAACAAGATAGATGTAGTAGTCAACCTCGCCGCACAGGCAGGTGTACGTTACAGCATTACTAACCCCGACAGCTATATCGAGAGCAACCTCATCGGTTTCTACAACATATTGGAAGTCTGCCGTCACCATGAGGTAGCACATTTGGTCTATGCCAGCAGTTCCTCTGTCTATGGTAGCAACAAGAAGATACCCTATTCCACCGATGATAAGGTGGACAATCCTGTCAGCCTCTATGCTGCCACCAAGAAAAGCAACGAACTGATGGCGCACGCTTACAGCAAACTATATAATATCCCATCTACAGGTCTTCGTTTTTTCACTGTCTATGGTCCTGCCGGTCGTCCAGACATGGCATACTTCGGTTTCACGAACAAACTCGTGAAAGGTGAGACCATTAAAATATTCAACTACGGCAACTGCAAGCGTGACTTCACCTACGTTGATGACATAGTAGAAGGAGTAGTCAGAGTGATGCGACACGCTCCCGAAAGACGAACAGGTGAGGACGGTCTGCCCGTTCCTCCCTATACCATATATAATATAGGCAATAACCAACCCGAGAACCTGTTGGATTTTGTCACCATCCTGCAAGAAGAACTCGTTCGCGCTGGTGTACTTCCAGCTGAATACGACTTTGAGGCACACAAGGAACTCGTCCCCATGCAGCCTGGTGATGTTCCTGTCACTTACGCGGACACAACACCCTTGGTGCAAGATTTCGACTTCAAACCATCGACCCCTTTGCGTGAAGGACTGTGTAAGTTTGCGGAATGGTACAATGGGTATTATAATAAATGAACGTAAAATTAAAATATTTTTTAAGTTTTCAAAATTCTCAACAGTTCGTTTCATAATGGTTTTGAGAAATTTTGAGGAGAAATGGACGCTTAGTGTGTCACGAGGATTATAATATAAATCTATATATGGATATAATTTGTAACTTTAAAAGAGATGAAGGTAGATCTTCCGCATTCGGTGTGCAGGCATTGATTACAAACCACTTTGTGCTGCCTTTCAAGACTCATCAAAACCAAGATGTTAAGCAAATTTTGGGATAAGGACTGATAAATCAAGTGTCTATCTCTATGACCCATGATAAAAACAAAACACGATGAATCAATCCATCAAAATAACTCCAAGAGTAATCGCAAATTTTGCGAGAAGACTTAAAAAAATGGAAGCATAGCATTTGTGCAGTTGATAAAGTACTCCCACTGAGGACAAGTGTCATCGTTCTTTTGAAGATGAAATATAATAATTGAAATATGAAAATAGTATTAAGACCAATCACATTGCAAGATGGAGTTCATCTTGTAAAGTGGCGTAATGACGAAAGAGTGATTAACCATTGTCTCAGTCGAGCAACAATTACTGAAGAATCAAATAAAGAGTTCTACGAGAATTTTGTGAAGACAGGCAAATATAAGCAGTTCATGGTGGAACGCTTGAATGAGGATTTCCCTATCGTAGCATATCCTATTGCAACTGTATATCTGAAGGATATGGACTACACCAACAAGCGTTGTGAGCTGTGTATTTTCACCAGTACAGATACAGAGTGGACACCAGATAGCCAGAGTATGGCTATTCGTATGCTTGTTGATAAAGCTTTCACGGAATATGGTATGCATAAGGTGTATTCGTACGTATTCTATAAGTATCCCGATGAAGTAGAATTGCTTAAGAACGCAGGATTCTCTGCAGAAGCTATTCTTAAAGATGAGGCTCTCAATGCCGAAGGGAAGTATGAAGACATTGTTAGATTAAGCATTATTAATACTGAAAAGTAATGAACGTAATCAAAACTACCATTGAAGGCGTAGTTGTCATTGAACCCAAAGTGTTTAAGGATTCAAGAGGATATTTCGTCGAATCCTTCTCACAACGAGAGTTTGATGAAAAAGTTGCTATACCCCAATATGGTAAACCAATACTATTCGTACAGGACAACGAAAGTATGTCCAGCTATGGGGTAATGAGAGGCCTTCATTTTCAGTTACCTCCGTTCACTCAATCCAAATTAGTCCGTTGTGTCAGAGGTAAAGTTCTTGACGTAGCCGTTGACATCCGCAAAGGCTCACCCACCTACGGACATCACGTTGCTGTGGAGTTGACGGAAGATAATCATCGCCAGTTCTTTGTACCAAGAGGCTTTGCGCATGGCTTTGCTGTTCTCAGTGAAACCGCTGTCTTCCAGTATAAATGTGACAACTTCTATGCACCACAGGCAGATGGAGGCATCTCCATTAAGGACGAGAGCCTTGGTATTGATTGGTGTATACCGATGGACAAAGTAATTCTATCCGAGAAAGACACACAACACGAATGTTTAAAAGGCTTTACCCCCCCCTTTGATATTGAGGTTTCTTTGTATTAATGATATATGGCAAAGGCTAATGGAATAATAGGTTCATTATTGTGGAAATCAGGTGAACGGATAATGGTGCAAGGAATAGGTTTGTTGGTTCAGATAATCCTCGCCCGTCTTCTTATGCCTGAAGATTTTGCGAGCCTTGCGATTATTACCGCTATAGTCAACTATCTTGGTATCTTTGTGCAATGTGGTCTGTCAGCCGCAGTCGTCCAGAAGAAAGACCTATCAGAGATAGATGTATCCACATTGACTACGCTTAGTCTTTTGGTGGCATTAATTCTGTATGTAGGCTTGTTTCTTATGGCACCCGTGATTAATTCGTGGTACAATATGGAAGAACTTGTGTGGCCAATCAGAGTAATGGGTATAGCATTGTTCTTATACTCCTTCAATTCCATACAGAGCGGATTATTGCAGAGAAAAATGATGTTCCAAACTATGTTTGTCCGTAGTTTGCTTGCCACTCCTATATCAGCGGTCATCGGTATAACTATGGCCTATTTAGGGTGTGGAGTATGGGCACTTATTTGTTACGTCTTGTCGAATATTCTGGCAATAGTCATATTTATGAATATGCTTCCAGAAATACGTTTGAGGCTTGGATTCTCAAAACAAAGCGCAAAAGCATTGTACTCTTTCAGCCTTAAGATATTAGGAACTAATCTTGTAAGTGCAGGAGGCGACACTATCCGTACGATGACCATAGGAAAGGTTTACAAGCCTGCTACACTTGCGTATTATGACCGGGCATATACTTACTCTGGTCTTGTTACTCAAGTAGTAAATACTTCAATATCATCAGTCCTATTGCCTGTCTTTTCCAGATCACAAGACGATAAAAGTCACATTAAGGAGATGGCTCGCCGTTCCGTCAGTATGTCGGCATTTGTGATGATACCTGTTCTGCTTCTTGTGGCGCTTGTATCAAAGCCATTGATTTTAATTGTCCTAACAGATAAATGGCTACCGTGTGCCCCATTCTTAAGTCTGTTCTGTTTGCTTAGAATTCCAGGTATCATAACATCTGTAGATAAACAAGTATATCTCTCTTTATGGAAAAGCCAGATAGGGTTGTATTATGAGATGATTCTTTTGGCAATCAACTTACTATCCCTCGTCTTGATGATTCCATACGGAGTGTTCGCTATTGCAATAGGCTATGTTGTAGTCGAGTTTGCTGGCAATTTTATGCTATGTGTTATCAGTGATAAAGTCTATAACTACTCTTTGATTGAGAGAACTAAAGATTTGATTAAACCCGTTTTCTCTTCCATAATAATGTTAGCTTGTGGCTATCTTCTGTCTCTCATAGAACTCCCTCTGTGGATGACTTTGATATGTCAAGTATTGGTATGTTCAGTTATATATCTGTTCATGCAATACATCCTAAGAGATAGCAGTTTAGCATTTATTATAAACAAGTTCAGAAAGAAATAAAATAGGACAACAAAGACAATCTGGAATAGAACTGTTGCGCTTGTTGGCAATGTTTGGAATAGTATTAAGTCACTGGGGAGGACACGGTTCGTGGAAACTAACACCAGACAATACGAATCTTATCAACAAAGTTTTCATTCAGCTATGCAATATTTTGGAGAGGTAGGCAATTGCATATTTGTGATGATTACGGGATTCTTTTTGGCCTCCATTTCATTGGAAGGTTTGCAATCCTGCCGATTATAGGCGCATTAGGCTTGTTCTTACTCTTTAGCAAGATGAATATCACATCTACTATTATCAACTTACTTGCTCAAAGTGCGTTTGCAGTTTATTTGATTTCAGAAAATCCAAATGTCTATCCATGGTTTTGGAAACGAGTGTTCGACAATATCGATTATTTCAACACTCCTTATATGATTGGAGTGGCACTCCTGCAATGTGCCATTGTATTCGTTACCTGTATTACCATAGATATGTTGTACAAGAGATTACAGAAATTGATTGAATTTCGACATCGATAAAGATTTTAAGATGTTCAAAATCAATACATAGGTATATGTAAATATTAAATTTTATTTATCATGATTAATGTTTTTCAACCTACTTTAGGGGGGGAGGAATTAGCCCGCATCAAAGAGGTTTTCGATTCCAATTGGATTGGAAAAGGTAAACTCGTCAACGAGTTTGAGAAGAAATGGGCTGAACACGTCGGTTCGACTGCAAATAGAGTGCTGACAACAAACTGTTGTAGCGAAGGGTTATTCTCTTCTATGCACCTTTGCGACATCAAACCAGGTGATGAGGTCATCCTTCCTACCATCAGTTTTGTCGGAGCTGGCAATGCAGTTTGTGCCAACGGCTCAAAGATGGTTCTTTGTGATGTTGACCCACGCACACTTAATGCTCGTGCTGAAGACATCGAAAAGTGCATTACATCCAAAACAAAAGCAATACTTCTTCTTCACTTCGGAGGAATTGCCTGCGGGATGGACGAGATTATGGCATTGGCTGATGCCCACAATCTGAAGGTTATAGAGGATTGTGCAGCAGGAGTATGTTCTTCCTACAAAGGAAAGGCATTAGGAACATTCGGAGACATCGGTATGTGGTCATTTGATGCCATGAAGATTCTTGTTTGTGGCGATGGTGCAGCTTTACATTTTAGAGACCCTGAATTACGAGAGCGAGCTGAGAAGTGGCTCTATTTCGGACTTGAAGCCAAAAGCGGATATGAGAACAGTGTAGCTCAGAAGTGGTGGGAGTTCGACATCAGTTCATTCGGCCATCGCGCCATCATGAATGATGTGACAGCAGCCATGGCTCTTGAGCAATTCAAGAGACTGCCGTCCTTTATGGAAGCACGTTCAAAAGTTCACGAGTTCTATAACGAAAACCTTAAAAATGTCAATTGGCTAGACCTTCCTCTGCCTATAGCAGTAGGTTGTACTACGTCATATTATTTCTATCACATTCAGGTTAAGAACGGCAAGCGAGATGAGCTGGCAAAATACCTGCGCGACCGCGGAATTTACACTACTTATCGCTACTTCCCGCTTCACAGAGTCCCAGGCTATGGTGTTCATGCATCTTGTCCTAATGCAGACTATGCGGTCGACAACACTCTTTGCATGCCGATGCATCAAAGCCTCTCGCTCGATGACTTAACCTTGATTGTCGATACAATCAAGGAGTTTGGCTCTAAGTATTGTTAATGCTTGATGATTTAAAACTCCTTGGATAGTATGAAAAAGTTTATCAACATAAAATTCTTATGCATATGTGGTTAACTGGTGAGGATGTACAAAAGATAGCTACTATATAAACGCCTTTGTAAAATAACCCAAATGGCAGCTGGCAATATAGGTAGTTTCTTTGGAATGTGGTTCAATACTACCTGCCAGTTCAAAATGTAATTTTTAAAATATGGAATATAAATACAATTATGTCATCTTTAATTCACCTGATAACAAGTTAAGAGTAGACAATGACGGTTACTATACAATTTGTACAAAAGATCTGGAAAATTTAGAGCAGGCAAGAGTTGTTTCATATCCGTTGGATAAACACCTTTATTGGATACGGTTGCTTTTTGCTTTACACACATCTGAAAAAATTTCAAAACATATAAAGTTGCCTTTTCAGAATCTTTGGTATCCGCTATATTTTAAAAATAATTTTTCTGTACAACTACCTATATGTTTTATAATAATAAGTCGTAGCCTACCGTTAGGCTATTTACATTATCTCAAGAAGAAGTATCCTGATTGTAAAATTGTACACATACACAGGGACTTTCTTTCAGTCGGGCAAAGAATGAGACCAGATTTGCATTTTAATCCAATTTTTGATTTAGAAATGACTTATGATGAGGCTGAATCAAAAGAATATAATATCCCACATTTTGACGAATTTGAGTCTGCAATAGAAATAACAAGAGAGAAAGAGTTTGAGTCCGATGTTTTTTTTGCAGGAAAAGCAAAAGATCGACTTCCATTATTGTCAAGAGCATATAATCAGTTAACAAAAGCTGGTCTTAAAGTATTCTTTTACCTTACACAAGTGCCAAAAAAAGAGAGAATAGAATTACCAGGAATAGTGTATTCTGATACTTTTATGTCATACAGGGAAATGCTTTATCATTCCGTAAACACAAGGTGTATGCTTGATATTACGCAGAATAATCAACAAGGTTATACATCTCGTTTTTTAGAAGCTGTTATTTATGGAAAGAAGTTAATAACGAGTTGTAACTATGTACAGAAATCTAAGTTTTATGATAGAAATAAAATTCAAGTCCTTGAAGATATGAATAATATAAACATTGATTTCATTACGGAAGGAACTGGTTTTGTTGATTATGGCTATCATGGTGAATTTTCTCCTTTGAATATGGTAGAAAGAGTTGAAGAAGAGTTAAATAAATTATTTAGTTAATTGTGTTAAATTTGTTTGTGAGATTAGTTAACTTATACTGGCGTTTTCTTGTGTCTCCAGAAAAGTATGCTTTACATATTGGCGTAAAAATAGGTAAGAATTGTTTTATTGCTACAAGAGAGTGGAGTAGTGAACCTTATTTGATATCAATAGGTAATAATTGTCAAATAACAAGAAATGTCTATATACACACGCATGGTGGAGGTCAAGCAGTACGCAATATTTGTCCAGAGTTTGATGCATACGGAAAAGTAACAATTAACGATTGGGTTTATATAGGAGCAAATTCTCATATAATGCCAGGAGTAACAATAGGTGAAGGATGTTTGATAGCAGCGGGAAGTGTGGTTACAAAATCCGTCCCCAAAAATTGTGTAGTTGGCGGAAATCCTGCAAAAATAATTTGTTCTACTAACGATTTTCTAAACAGGAATCACTTTTACAACCTGAACACTAAAGGAAAATTTAAAAACTCAGAGGAGAAGAAGGCATATTTAATGAGTATCCCAGAAGAAAAATTTATCAAAAAAGAGTTGCTTAAAAAATAACTCTCAAATATAGTATTATGAACTTATCTAAGATTATACCAATACGATATAATTTAGGCAATTTAAGTCAGTATAGGACTCTATTGATGGGAATGTCCATCATTATGGTTTTATTATGTCATGTGCGAATGGATGGCACACAGTTGCCAGATGTCGTTTTAAGTATATTATTGTTAGGCAATTGGGGTGTTGACATTTTCCTTTTAGTTCCAGGGATAGGAATGTATTATTCCATTATACATTATTACTCCTTTACTCTATAAACTTCTCAGTTCTTCGTATAAATATTTAAATTTAGGTGTTTTACTTGTTATTGTTATGATAATTTATGTTTGCTCAGTAGGAGATAATACTATAGTAAATACGATATAAAGCTGCTTGTCTCGTACTCCATGTTGTCTTATAGGCTTATGTATCAGCAGTGAGGTAAAAGAATCAAAAAAATCATACCTTATTTAATTCCGATAATTTTGTACATAGTATTACAAATCTTTGATATCTTCTCGGCTGTATATAAAGGTTGGATTAGGGCTTTATTGATAGCAGTTCTTTTTGCTCAACTATTTTCTTATATGTTTCGTAGCCGTCTTTATAATGTTACTTAATTATATTGGGAAGTACATATTGGAGTTATATAGATATCTCCAAAAATATTCTCATTCAATTTATGGGTTTAAGCACATCTTATTGGCTTCTATTAATTTGTGGCAGTATAGTATTCGCGTTTCTATATAATGTAGTATTCTTAAAAATATTCAGCGAAGGTTTGAAATGGAGTTGACAATTGTATATATCATAATAGTATTATTATTAGCTTTTACATCCAATAACAAAGGTGTCAACATTTTGTTAGTGTTAACCCTTTATCTTTTGCTGGCATTTGAGCATTCAGATCAAGATTATTTAGTCTATGTTAAATCTTATGATACTGTAGGTGCTGGCAATATTCTTGAATTGTTGGGATACGAACCCTCCTTTTTCTTATTTTGCATGTTAGGTAATAAATATGGTTTATCATTTGATGCAGCAAGGGCAATTATTTGCTTATTTGAAGTTTTTGCTATATGGTCAACCATTAAAGTATTTACAAATAAAATTGCATGTGTTATAGCTCTCTTCTTGATTTTTCCAGCAACAGCTGATGCTGAACTATTTCGATGGCTGGCAGGAATGTGTGTGGTTATCTTTGCGTTGCCTTATTTGATTAGAGGAGAGTCGAAGTGGGATTATCTAATGTATTCTAGTTTGGTCGTAATAGCGACTACTCTTCATACATCATGTTTATTTTTTATACTTTACAATCTTCTTTGTATAAAAGATAGAAAGATTCTATCTATTGTTGTTTTAATTGCATTTATAGTGCTTTTTGTAACTGCTCAAACAAGATTATTATACAAAATAATCGCTTTTCTCCCTATTCCAGATACTCTTAATGATAAGTTTCAACTGACAGGAGAGTCAAATATATTTGGTTTGATTGGTTTGACTATTAGATATTTTTTTGTATTGAGCTTAGGGTACTTTATCTATATAAAATCTTATTTTATTGCAAAAAAGAGTATAAAGTCTTTTGAACACTTCTCTTTCAATAGATTTAAGTATCCACAATATGAAATGTCTGTTTTGTTGTTTAATAAATTGTTTAGTATAAATATTATTTCGCTTTTGCTTATAGTTATTGCTATATATACACCCCAAGTTCAACGTTTATTTCATGTATTGTTGTTTATAAATTATGTGGCAGCGGTAAGTTTGTATAAAGAGAGTAAAAACAAGTCGGTACTGACTGTCGCTTTCTTGTGTTGTATAATAACATTGCTGTTGCATCTAATTAATGGCGAGCAAAATGTAGCGATTTTGCTTAGCCATTTTAAGGAGGGTTTTTTAGTAAATTTGATATCCTGTATCAACAATTGGTAATATAGGAAATGACAAGAGTAATAACATACGGCACATACGACCTTCTGCACGAGGGTCATATTAACATTCTTCGTCGAGCAAAAGAACTTGGCGACTACCTTATTGTTGGTGTCACCAGCGATAGCTTCGACAGAGGTAGAGGGAAACTCAATGTGCGCAATAACGTTTTAGAGCGCGTTGAGGCAGTCAAGGTGACAGGCTATGCTGATGAGGTAATTATTGAAGATTATCTTGGTCAGAAGATTGATGATATCCAGCGATATGATATTGATATATTCGCCATCGGATCTGATTGGAAAGGTAAGTTCGACTATCTCAGCGAATATTGCAAGGTTGTTTATCTTCCTCGTACCGAAGGCATCTCTTCTACTATGCTTCGAGAGCAGACAGAAGAGGTGTACCGCATTGGTATTGTTGGCTCAGGAAGAATAGCTAAACGTTTTGTTCCTGAAAGTAAGGTGGTCAGTAGTGCAAATGTAACAGCTGTTTTCGACCCCAACAAGGAAAATGCTGTTGCTTTTGGAAAATTATTTGGTGTAAAGCCATTTTCGGATAGTTTTGAGGATTTTCTTGAGGAAGTGGATGCTGTTTATGTGGCATCGCCCCATCTTACCCACTATGATTACACCAAAAAGTCTCTTTATGCTGGCAAACACGTGCTCTGTGAGATACCTTTTATGCTCAATTCTGAACAGGCTCGCGAGCTTTATGAGTATGCCGAGGCTCACGACATTGTCCTCTTGGAGGCCAGCAAGACCGCCTTCAGTCCGTCGTTCAATCATCTTGTGACGTTGGTAAAGAGTGGAGTGATTGGTGATGTGGTAGATGTAAAGACATCACTCTCAAAGATGGTTGACGCTCCCACTCGTGAACTCGATGCTTCTCTGGCAGGTGGAGCGATGAACGAGCATGCCCCGCTTAACATGATGGCTATCGTGAAGCTGTTAGGAAAGAACTATACCAAGGTGGACTTTTACTCAAAAGTAGAGAATGGAGTTGATATATATACAAAGGCAAACATCTGCTATCCACACGCAACTGCTTCAATGACTTTGGGTATTGGAGTGAAGACTGAGGGTAATATGATTATCTCTGGCACGAAGGGTTATGTATATGTTCCTGCTCCATGGTGGCTAACTGACTTCTTTGAGATTCGATATGAAGACCAGACAAAGAACAAGAAGTATTTCTACAGCTATGATGGTGAAGGACTCCGCTATGAGATACAGGAGTTTATGTCAATGATTGTGAATCATCGCAAGAGTTCATACAAACTCCGTCGGAGAGAGAGTATTGCTATAGCTGAGGTAATAGAGAAATTCAATAAGAAAGATAATTTTAATGAAATATGAGAAAAGCATTAATTGTTGGAGGTGCAAATGGCATTGGCTTGTCTATTGCAACCCAATTGTCAAATCGTGAAGATTGCGAAAGGGTCTATATTGTTGATAAAGCCCTTATTGCAGAGCAATATTTGAATCAAAAATTTGAGAGCATACAGTTTGACCTTATTACTGAAGATTACTCAATATTTGATAGCTTTAAAGATGTAGATACCCTTATGATAACAGCTGGATTTGGAAAGCCGAGCCTCTTCAAGGATATTGCTGAGCAGCACATAACAAGTTCTTTTAGCGTGAATGCTGTGGCTCCAATAAGAATCATCCATCATTTCATGGACAAGCTCGTAGGAAAAGAGGATTTTCGTTGTGGCGTAATGGTAAGCATTGCTGGCTTTATGTCTTCACCTTTCTTTGCCGTTTATGGTGCGACAAAGGCTGCACTCAAGATTTTTATTGAGAGTCTGAATGTCGAGCTTGAGAAGGGCGGAAGCACTAATCGCATACTAAATGTTTCCCCTGGTTCTATCAGGGGCACGAGTTTCAATAATGGGAAGACAGACCTTTCTGTTACAGAAGCATTGGCAAACGAGATTATTGAACATCTCGAAGCAAAGGATGATTTATTCATCCCTCAGTATGAGGAAATCTTCAAGCAAGTGCTCGCACGCTATAAAGCTGACTTTAGAGAAGAGGGAAGACACAGTTATGAATATAAATTGAATCGTATGAAATCAGAACGATTACCCCTCCCACACCCAACTGCACAAGTGAAATAGAAATTTTTTACTTCTACCATATTGTTTTACAATTAAAGAGCGAATCGTTTGCAGAAAGGAGAGCCGCATGAAATACGCAGTTGTAACAGGAGGCACTTTTGGAATGGGTTTAGGTGTTGCCAAGATGTTAGTTAGCAAAGGATATTATGTTTTTGCAACATACATTGGTCCAGATTTCACAGAACATGTTGCGAACTTCAAAGCTATCAAAACCGATCAGACGAATCGTGAGGAAGTGTATAGGTTCATCAATTATGTGAAAAGCAAGACAGATCATTTGGATTGTTTGCATTGCAATGCAGGTATGAGCATACGTAAGTCATTTACTGAATATACCGATAAGGATTGGGATATGATGATGGAAGTAACTGTCAATTCGCATTATATTATGTGTCGATAGTTGTTCCCTATCATTCCCGATGGCAGTCGTATCCTTTTCACAGGCTCGCAGATGGGTGTACATCCCCATGTAATGGTCTTGGCTTATGGTGTCATCAAATCGACTGTTCATGCCCTTTGTAAGAATCTTGTGAAGGAGTTTGAGGGAACAGGAACAACGGTAAATACCATTGTCCCTGGGTTTGTGGAGACACCATGGCAGAAAGAAAAACCGGAAGAGATTAAACAAAACATATATAAGAAGACAGCTATTCACCGTTTTGCTACTATTGATGAGATTGTTGATGCATTCAGATTTTGCATAGACAATCCTTTTATAAATGGCAGTTTGATAGAGGTGAATGGTGGCTATAACTTTAAATAGTAAAGAGATAAAATGATAAAGGTTATAAAGGAATTGACATTTGAAGAACTGCATCATCATTTACTTGAAATAGCAAAAGCATTTGATGCAGTCTGTAGAAAAAACAATATTCCATATTATATGTTAGGAGGAACCATGTTGGGGGCTATTCGTCATAAAGGTTTCATACCTTGGGATGATGATATGGATTTTGGGGTGCCGAGAAAATATTTTGATACTCTTATTGAAATATTTGAACGGGATTTGCCTTCTAAATATAAATGCCGTACAATTTATAATTCAAGGAACATAACACTACCATTTTATAAAATAGAAGATACAACAACCAAGTGTCAAAATAATCAGTATTACGGCAAAATACAAGATTTCTTTGGATTAAATATCGATATATTCCCTCTCGACAGCTGTGATCCTCACAATCACGATGTTAAGAACCTGTTGTGGCTTGTTGATAAATATGCGAGAATATATACACGTGCAGCTAATGATAGTAAGAAAAAAGAGTTTATTAAGAGAATAATTAGATTCTTTATACCTTTTTCTAAAAAAACGATATATAATTATATTGAGAGAAAAGCTCACGCACTTTCACCAGGTAATTATTTAGGGAATCTTTATGGACGTTGGAAAGAAAAAGAAATTATACCAACGGAATGGTATGGAAACAATTCATATTATTCGTTTGAGGATTCATATTTCCAAGGTTTTGTAGAGTATGACAAATATTTAACACGACTTTATGAATCATATATGGAGTTACCACCAGAGGAAAAACGTACAACTCATTCAGGTAAAGTAGTAAAGATTGAAAGGCAAGAGAAATGAAAAGAATTACTTGCTTTACCTCGAACCTAACAGGAGGGGGAGCTGAGCACCAGTTGACAATTCTCTCAAACCTTTTGGCAGAAAAGGGTTATGATGTTACTATTGTAACATACAACAACATTCCAGACCATTATGTCCTAGATAAAAGAATAAAGAGAATTCTCCTCAATGTTGATGGGAAGAACAATATCATTAAGCAATTGATTATCTCAAAATTCTTTTTTACACATAAGACTGATTGTATCATCAGTTATAGGTCTGTGCCAAATTTCATATTGTTGCTCCCCCTTTTTATAACAAGAAAGCCTAAGATTATTGTGAGTGAAAGAAATACGACGATAGTTCCTAGCTTTCGCGAGATAATCAATTACAACATACTATACAACAGGGCTGACCATGTTGTCCCAAATAGTCACACACAGGCAAAATATCTTAAAGGACTAAATAAAAAATGGAAAGACCGTATAACAACAATCACAAACTATACAGATGTAGAAGAGTATTCGGTAAAGCCTGTTCCTAAAAGCACTGAAGTTATCAAAATAGGTGTATTTGCACGACTTTTTCCTCAAAAGAACTACGAGAGATTCTGTTTTATGCTCTCAAAATTAAAGACTTTTTCAGATAGGCAATTTTGCGTATATTGGTATGGTGATAAGAAAGAGGGAGAATTCATAAAAGGCTCTATTCACATACATCAATTGATTGAAGAGTATCATATTGCAGATGTGTTTAAAGTAAAGGAAGCTGTGAGTAACGTCGCTGATTATATGAATCAGTTCCATGCAATGTGCTTACCATCTTTATACGAAGGATTTTCAAATTCCATTTCAGAATATATATGTTGTGGAAAGGCTGTTTTGTGTAGTGATGTGAGTGACAACCACATAATGGTACATGATGGGGTTAATGGTTTCCTGTTTGCCCCAACAGATGTAAATTCCATGTGTGACGCTTTTTGTAAATTCTTTCAGCTAACACAAAACCAAATTATTGAAATGGGTATAAATAGCAGACAAATTGCTGAAACATTATTTGATAAAGATAATTTTATTAACTCATATGTCAGACTTATAGAAGACTGATTATGAAGATACTACAGGTAATAACTTCCCTTCAAATAGGTGGAGCGGAGAAACTCATTTCTGAAATATCTCCATTGCTGCGAGACAAGAGGCATGAAGTGGATGTGCTGGCTTTCGATGGAGTGGAAACACATTTCAAGAAATCTCTCGAAGAGGCTGGCATTAAGGTCTATAGCTTCAGTAAAAACTGTAATGTCTATAATCCCCTTGGGATTCTCAAGTTGGTAAAGATGATGAGAAACTATGATATAGTACATACACATAACACTGCTCCACAGCTATTTGCTGCCATAGGCAGCATGGTATGCTCGGTGCTGCTCGTCACCACCGAGCATACCACTTCCAATCGCAGACGCAATTGGAAGTGGTATGCTCCTATCGACAGATGGATGTATAAACGATATAGCAAAGTGATTTGTATATCCAATCAAGCAGAGGAAAACCTTAAGGCGTTTCATCCTTCGTTGAAAAACGTATGTACTATTTACAATGGCGTAGATGTACAAAAATTCTATGACGCAAAGCCTCTTGAATACATACGAAGTGAGAAAACGACTGTTGTGATGGTGGCTGGATTTAGGTATCAAAAGGATCAAGATACGCTCATCAAATCATTCAGTCATCTTGACGAAAATAGATTTGAATTATGGCTTGTTGGAAATGGAGAACGCCGTCCAGAGTTAGAGTGTTTGATTAAAGAACTCAATCTTGAATCAACTGTTAAGCTTATGGGAATAAGAGCTGACATACCTGAAGTCTTACAGTCAGCAGATATAGTAGTGATGTCTTCACATTTTGAAGGTCTTTCTCTGTCAAACGTGGAGGGGATGTCTGTCGGCAAGCCATTCATCGCAAGTGATGTTGACGGTTTAAGGGAGGTCGTAAGCGGATATGGACTACTTTTCCCACATGGAGATGACAAAGAACTCGCTTCTATTATTAAAAGGCTTGCAGAAGATAAGGATTTTTATAAACAGATAGCAGATAAATGTTGGGAACGCGCTCAGATGTATGACATAAAGAAGATGGTTGATTCTTATAATGACTTATTTGTCAGTCTGAAAAGGGATTTAACATGCTCTCTGCCCGCACAAGTGAAGCCTTGATGGCTAATGGAGCGATACCATCGGTGGCGGGACGGATTATGCGTCACTTTTACCTGTAAATATTACAAAATAACTTAAAGTTTAATCAATAAGATAGCTCAATGTGTGCTGTAATATCTCTTAGGGCATTATAGACGTACAGTGAGTGCTTACATATAATGAAACGTAAATTGCTTCGAATCACAACTATCTCAGATAGTTTATTTGGATTGTTAAAAGGACAACTGAATTTTTTTAATCATTATTATGATGTTGTTGGAGTAGCGTCTGGTAATAAGTATTTGACTTCCGTAGCATTGAGAGAAGGTGTAAGGGTCATTGATGTACCAATGAAACGCGAAATTAATTTATTTTTCGATATTCAATCTTTAATAATATTAATTGCGCTATTTATTAAAGAACGTCCTTATATTGTTCACACTAATACGCCAAAGGCAAGTTTGCTATCAATGATAGCAGCCTGGATTACAAGGGTACCAAATCGTATTTATACCGTAACTGGTTTAAGGTTCGAAACAACCACTGGGACATTGCGTTATGTACTTATGATTATGGAAAGAATTACATGTTGGTGTGCAACGAAAGTGATACCTGAAGGTGAGGGAGTAAAGCGAACTTTGTTAGCAGAAAAAATTACCAATAAAACTTTGCATGTAATTCTTAATGGTAATATTAATGGTATTGATATAGAATATTTCCAGCGATCTCGTGGTGTCATATTGAGTGCTGATATTTTTATGAGTGATTCATTTACATATATTTTTGTCGGCCGTTTAGTGAAAGATAAAGGTATAAATGAATTAATTCATGCTTTTGTTAGATTATATCAACGATATTCTGGAATTCGTTTGTTGCTTGTTGGTTCATTTGATTCTAAATTAGATCCACTAGAAGAAAATACTTATCAATTAATACATAATCATGAGGCTATTTCCTTTGTGGGTTTTCAAGAAGATGTACGCCCTTGTTTTGCAGCTGCAGATGTCCTTACTTTCCCGAGTTATCGAGAAGGGTTTCCTAATGTAGTTCTTCAAGCTGGGGCAATGGGACTTCCAGCTATAGTGACGGATATTAGTGGCTGTAATGAAATAATAGAAGATGGAGTTAATGGAAAAATAATAAAACCTAAAGATGAAACATTATTGTATGAAACAATGAAATGGTTTTATGAACATAAGGATAGGGAAGTGTTGAGTATGGCAAAGCAGGCTCGTCCCATGGTTGTAAGCCGATATGAACAAAATAAAGTTTGGGAAGCGTTATTAAAAGAATATCAATCATTAGAATGAATACGTATTATAATTTTACAAAGAGGTTAGTGGATTTCTTTGTTGCTTTTTGTGTGCTAATTGTTCTTGCTCCTCTGTTGCTTATTATAGCCATTATTTTGTGTTTTGCTAATAATGGAAAATGTCTTTTTTTTCTTCAGGAGAGGCCCGGAAGGCATGGTAAAATCTTTAAAGTCATCAAATTTAAAACTATGACAGATGAACGTGATGCAGAAGGAAACTTACTTCCGGATGATAAACGATTAACGAAGGTTGGTAAATTTGTTCGTTCTACTTCGATTGACGAGCTTCCACAGTTGATTAATGTTTTGAAGGGTGATATGTCCTTTATTGGTCCCCGTCCGTTGTTACCTCAATATCTTCTTTTATACAATAAAGAACAGGCTCGTCGGCATGAAGTCCGTCCCGGGATAACCGGTTGGGCTCAGGTAAATGGGCGTAATGCTATTTCATGGACAAGGAAGTTTGAGTTGGATGTGTGGTACGTAGATCATTGTTCGTTTTTACTTGATTTGAAAATTTTTGTTCTGACCATTAAAAAGGTTTTTGTGCGTGAGGGTATCAGTTCTGATACTTCTGTTACGATGGAGCCTTTCACTGGTAATAATTAGTATTTATGAAAAAGATAGCAGTTTATGGTGCCGGTGGGTTTGGCCGTGAAGTGGCTTGCATGTTGAGACACATAAACAATATAACCCCTACTTGGGATTTGGTTGGTTTTTTTGACGATGGAAAAATCACCGGTTATGAAACAGGATATGGAAAAATTCTGGGAGGATTACAAGAGTTAAATCAATATTCCGAAATGCTTTCTGTAGTGATTGCTATTGGTAATCCCCAGGTGGTATCTGTCTTGGTATCCTCAATCACCAATCCTTTAATCGATTTTCCCAATATCATAGCTCCGGATGTTCTATTGTTGGATAAAGAAAACATTACTTTGGGTAAAGGAAATTTGATCTGTTCGAACTGTTGGCTAAGTTGTAATGTACACTTCGGTAATTTTAATGTATTGAACGTTGGAGTTACTGTTGGGCATGATTCAGTATTGGGAGACTTCAATTCATTGATGCCCGCTACCAAAATATCGGGTGAGGTAAAAATAGGTAATTGTAATTTCTTTGGTGTTTCATCTGTTGTCCTTCAGCAGATTGTTATTGGAAATAATACAGTCGTTGGAGCTAACAGCTTGATTATAAAGAAGACAAAGGACGGGTTTACCTATGTTGGAAGTCCGGCTTTGAAAGTAGAGTATTAACATAAAGGATTAAAAGTATATAATATATTAAATGTAATATGGATTTAAATGATTTTATTTTGAAATTCTCGGAGCAGTTTGATGAAACTGACGTGAATGATTTTACGGGCGATACTTGTTTCAAATCATTGGATGAGTGGTCATCTTTGATGTCATTATCTATTATAGCGATGGTAGACGAAGAATATGGTATTCGTATAAAAGGTGATGACATTAAGTTGTCTGAAACAATTCAGGATTTATATAACATTGTACGTAGCCGCCAGTAAGTATGTATTCTCCTTTTTCATTGGAAAATAAGAGCATTCTTATAACAGGAGCTTCTTCTGGGATTGGACGTGCCATAGCAATAGAATGTTCCCGTATGGGCGCACACCTGCATCTTACAGGACGTAACGAAAAGCGCCTGTTGGAAACATTATCATTTTTGGATCAGTGTAATCATCATACCGCTTTAACTGCAGATTTGTCTTCTGCCGACCAAATCGACAATTTGGTTGACTCTCTTGAAGGAAAGCTTGATGGTGTTGTCCAATGTGCAGGTTTTACTATTCCAAAGCCTTTTCAATTTATTTCTTCGGAAGATATAAGCGCTATCATGGATGTGAATTATAAGGCTCCTGTTCTTCTGTCTCAAAAGTTAGTCAGACGAAAAAAAATCAATAAGAATGCCTCTATTGTTTTCATTTCTTCTATATCCGGAGTTTATGTTTCCTCGGTTGGCGGTTGTCTGTATTCCGGATCTAAAGGAGCAATTAATGGCTTCTTAAAAGGTATGGCTCTTGAGTTATCTTCTAAACGTATACGTGTAAACAGTGTCAATCCCGGGATGATCGATACGAATATTTATGAGGATGGTGTGATCACAGACGATCAATTGTCCGAGGATGCCAAACGTTATCCTCTGGGTAGATATGGTAAACCGGAAGAAGTGGCCTATGCTGTGGTTTATTTACTTTCTGATGCCAGCTCTTGGGTGACGGGTACTAACCTTCTGATAGACGGCGGATATACATTATTGTAGAAATTGTAATGGTAAGAAAAGCATATATAAAACAAATAGATTATTATCTTCCTGCCGATGTTGTGAGCAATGAAGATATCGTTACAGATTTTCCTGAGTGGAGTGTTGAAAAGATTGCCCGGAAGGTGGGCGTAAATAAGAGACATGTCGCTTCAAAAAATGAAACGGCCTCCGATTTGGCAATAAAGGCAGCAGAACGTCTTTTGGGCAAAGGTGAAGTTTCTCGGGATGAAATAGATTATGTTCTATTTTGTACTCAGAGTCCAGATTATTTTTTACCTACATCTGCCTGTATTATTCAAGATAAATTAGGTTTGCGTCGTAATATCGGTGCACTTGATTTCAATTTAGGCTGTTCAGGATATGTCTATGGTCTGTCTTTGGCGAAAGGTTTGATATCATGTGGTGTTGCAAACTCAGTCCTTTTGTTGACAGGCGAAACATATAATAAACATCTTCATCCCAAAGATAAAGGTAATAGAACTATTTTTGGCGATGCTGCATCGGCTACTGTGATCAGTACAAACGGGATTTCGGAAATCGGTGATTTTAGTTTGGGGACGGATGGTAGCGGAGCCGATAATTTGATAGTGCGGTCTGGTGGCATGCGTATTCCTGAAAAGCGATGCGATTTGTCGTTTGATGAGAATAATAATCCTGTTTCATCTGATTATTTATACATGAATGGGGCTGAGATATTTACCTTCACATTGGATAATGTTCCTCCTCTTATTGATGATGTATTGTCTAAGAACGGTTTAGCTAAAGATGATATAGATCTGTACGTTTTTCATCAGGCTAATAAATATATGTTGAACTTTCTAAGAAAGAAGATACATATTGAGGAAGAACGTTTTTATTATTGCTTGTCTGAGGTTGGTAACACTGTTTCTAATAGCATTCCCATTGCTTTGAAAACCGCTTTAGATGACGGAGCTATTAATGGTAAGATGAAGGTGGCTATTGCCGGTTTTGGTGTTGGTTATTCTTGGGGAAGTACGATTCTCTATTTTAATTCATGAGATTGTTTCTTTTTTGGTTGTTTGTTCCTTATTACGTATGGCGTAATCGAGGTAAAAAGCAATGAATTAAATATTATATTATTTATGAACAAACGAATCTGGCTTTCGCTTGCTCACATGGGTGGCCGTGAGCAAGACTTTATAAAAGAGGCTTTTGATACGAACTGGGTTGTTCCTTTGGGACCTAACGTGGATGCTTTTGAGCTATCTTTGGTCGAATATTTACATGAAGACCGCCATGTGGTGGCCTTGAGTGCTGGAACGGCTGCACTTCACTTGGGCTTGATTCTTCTGGATGTGAAGCCCGGTGATGAAGTGATCTGCCAAAGTTTTACTTTTGCCGCCTCTGCCAATCCGATTTCTTATCTGGAGGCCAAACCTGTTTTTGTGGACAGTGAGAAGGATACCTGGAATATGGATCCGGTATTGCTCGAGGAGGCCATAAAGGATCGTTTGCGCAAGACGAGTAAGCTTCCGAAAGCGATTATTCCGGTTCACCTTTATGGCATGCCTGCTAAGATGGACGAGATCATGGAGATTGCCGGTCGTTATGGGATTCCGGTTCTGGAAGATGCTGCCGAGGCGTTGGGTTCGGAATTGAACGGACAGAGATGTGGAACCTTTGGCGAACTGGCAGCGCTTTCTTTCAATGGGAATAAGATGATTACCACTTCCGGTGGAGGTGCTCTGATTTGTCGCACGGAGGAAGAGGCCCGGCAAACAAAGTTCTATGCGACGCAGGCTCGTGATGCCGCTCCACATTATCAGCATACCCACATCGGTTACAACTATCGGATGAGTAATATTTGTGCGGGTATCGGTCGTGGGCAGATGTTTGTCCTCGATGAACATGTTGCCCGAAGACGGGCTATACATACTCTTTATACGGAGCTGCTTAAGGACGTTCCCGGTATAACGGTTCTTCAAAACTCTGATGGGAGGTTTGATTCAAATTTCTGGTTAACTTGTATTCTGGTTGATCCGAGTGTTGCCGGTAAGACTCGTGAGGACATTCGTTTGAAACTGGATGCTGAGAATATAGAGACTCGTCCGTTATGGAAGCCTATGCATCTTCAGCCTGTATTTGTAGATGCTCCATTCTATGGAAACGGTACGAGTGAACACTTATTCGATATCGGGCTTTGTCTGCCTTCAGGACCGACATTGACAGATGAAGATATCAGGAGAGTAGTAGATACGATCAGACAAGATATGTAAAAGTATACCCGTTGGGGTATAAATAAATGCTGTGCTCCCACTTTTATACCATATCGGGTATAAAAGTGGGAGTCTTTTATTATACTTGTGCCCCAACGGATATAATATGGAAAATCAAACGATAACAGAATACGTAAAACAAATGCGTAGGGAAACCGGACTAATACAGGTGGATCTGTCAGAGAAAGCCGGTGTAGGATTAGGTTTTGTACGTGCGTTGAAACTGTTGATAATGTGATACTTGTAACTTTCCATGAGGGATCGGTTCCGGAAGCCCTATTTCCCTTTGTCATCTTCTTGTAAATGTTCACCTTTGCAATGTTGATCAACGAAATGTGAATAAAATCAGTAGTAGTAACATTAAAAAAAAGGAGATATAGGAATATGACTTTATTTTATAAAGCAGTGCAATCGACCATGGCAACTAAGGCCGGTGACAAGAAGTGGCATTTGAATCTGGTGAAGATAGGTAAAACGGTGTCCACCCAGCAACTGGCAGAGATGATTGCGGAGAAGTCGTCATTGACCCCGGGTGATGTGCATAATGTGGTCCGGAACTTAATGACGGCAATGCGCAGCGAGTTATTGAACAGTAAGACGGTACGCCTGGAAGGGTTGGGTACTTTTACGATGAAGGCGCGTAGCCGGGGGAGGGGAGTAGACAAAGAGGAGGATGTCAATCCGAACCAGGTGGGAGCTCTTCTCTGTCACTTCACACCGGAATATACCCGGCCTGCCGCTATTGGCACTACCCGTGCTTTGCTTCAGGGTGTTGAGTTTCAGAAGATAGGCAGTATCGGCACTTCGGGCGGTAATGGCTCTGGAAATGGTGATGGAGACATTGTGGATGATCCGACTGCATAATAAGTTTAATCAGATAAACAGATGAAGAAGAATAGCTGGAATATCCTTTTAAAGGTGATCATAGCTGTGGCAAGCGCCATTGCCGGAGTGATAGGAGGGCAGGGACTGCTCTGATAACTGACCGATCGTTTCGGTTGAATAATAGAGCCAAAACTCACCACAGATTACATGGATTAACACAGAGAAGAGATTAATTTGATTGATAATCTGAATATTACACATCTGTGTGATCTGTTAATCTGTGGTGAAAAAGAGTTCTGATTCTAGCTAAGGAGGGATATCCTCCCTCAGGATGATATAAGACGCATGGTCGTATTAAGAAAATTGCTTTTATGCTTTGTATACTGACGGAAATTGCTTATATTTGCTCTGTATAAAGAGCGATTTCATGGAAAAGAGAATCATTAAAACCATAATCAGTGAAAAGCAACAGGAGATTGCTACGACTGAATTAGTAGAAAGACCCATCTTTTTGGAGGAAGTCTGCAACTATGTTTTTGTAGGGCTTCGTCGTGCCGGAAAATCATATTTGATGTTCCAACATATTCAATCAATGATAAAATCCGGCAAAGCGACTATTGAAGATATCTTATACATCAATTTTGAGGACGAGCGAATATCCTCCATTCAAATGGAGGAGCTAAATCTACTTCTTGAGTCGTATCGTGAATTATACGAAAATAAACGGCCATTGATATACCTGGATGAAATACAAAATATTGAAGGATGGGAACATTTTGCCCGACGTTTAGCAGACTCCAAATATAGAGTATACATTACCGGAAGTAATGCTAAAATGTTGAGTCGGGATATTGCAACAACACTTGGAGGCAGATTTATCATCAAGGAGGTTTACCCATTTTCGTTTTCGGAATATCTGACCTACAAGGGAGTCAAGCTTTCTAAAAATTGGGAATATTCTGATGAGAGGATTACAGTTGCAAAGCTCTTTGATGATTACTTTCACTTTGGCGGATTTCCTGAAACATTTGATTTGAGAGATAAAAGAAGTTGGATAAACTCATTATACTTAAAGATTCTTCTAGGGGATATTATTAGCCGGAATGAGATCCGCAATGCGGATGCTATCCGTTTGCTTGCTAAAAAAATGGCCGAAAGTGTAATGCAGCCAATAGCTTTAAGTCGATTACAGCATATCGTAAGTTCTGCAGGAGCTAAGGTGAGCCGAAATACGATTGCGGATTACATTGGATATATGAAAGATGCCTATCTTGTTTTTGGTATCTCTAATTTTACGGACTCGTTGAGTGATCGTGAGATATCTCAAAAGCGATATTTTTGTGATAACGGGCTACTGAATGTTTTTTTGGCAGATCCGGAGACTAAGCTATTGGAAAATATCGTGGCGTTGGCACTGATGAAGCGGTACGGTAATGAAGAACTATCTTATTATAATAAGAACGTTGAGGTGGACTTCTATCTTCCGTCGCAGAAGATGGCTGTGCAAGCTTCGTTTAGTATTTCCGATAGCTCTACTTTTGAGCGAGAAACTAAGGCTTTGGTAAAAATCGCAAATAGCTTTGATGTGGAGAAATTCATTATAGTGACTTATGACAACGAAAGGACAGTAGAGATTGCTGGAATATTAATAGATGTTGTACCTGTGTGGAAGTGGTTGCTGAATATTGAAGGGTTTTAGGCAGAGATGATTGCAGAGAAGTCGTCATTGACAGGGGCTGTTTCAAAACTCACCACAGATTACACGGATTAACACAGAGAAGAGATTAATTTGATTGATAATCTGAATATTACACATCTGTGTGATCTGTTAATCTGTGATGAAAAAGAGTTTATTGAAGAATGCTCCCGATACGTTGCAGCTCGTCCGGACTGAACTTACAGTTTTCCGTCGCTTTCAGGTTGTCTGCCAGTTGACTGACGGAACTGGCGCCGATAATGACGGAGGTTACCAGATCATCTTTCAATATCCAGGCTAATGCCATTTCGGCTAAGGTTTGTCCGCGACTGCCTGCCACTTCATTCAATGCTTTGATTTTATTTAATACTTGATCGGTCAGTTGTTCTTTTTTCAGGAAACCTCCGCGGGCTATCCTTGAATCTTCAGGAATTCCATTTAGATACCGGTTGGTGAGCAGACCCTGAGCCAGAGGAGAAAAGGCGATAAAGCCGGTACCGTTCTCTTGGGCTTGCCGGAGGATACCTTGTGCTTCCGGTTCACGGTTAAACAGGTTATATCGTCCCTGATAGAGGAGACAATGTACGTCTCGCTCTTCCAGATATCGGTAGGCAAACTCTGCTTTTTCTTTGGGGTATTTGGAAATACCGATGTAGAGGGCCTTACCTTGCCGGACAATGTCGACGAGTGCCTGAAGAGTTTCTTCAAGTGGAGTTTCGGGATCGTAACGGTGGGTATAGAAAATATCTACATATTCCAGATTCATGCGTTTTAAACTCTGGTTGAGACTGCTCATCAGATATTTTCGGGAGCTCCAGTTCCCGTAAGGACCTTCCCACATATCATGTCCGGCTTTGGTGGATATGAATAGCTCATCACGATAGGGCATAAAGGATTTCTTCATGATTAGCCCGAACGTCTCCTCGGCTGAGCCATAAGAGGGACCGTAGTTATTAGCCAGGTCGAAATGTGTGATGCCTTTGTCGAATGCAAAGTGAGCCATTCGAAGGCTATTGGCTAATGTATCTACATCACCGAAGTTATGCCAGAGGCCCAGGGAAACTTCCGGTAACAGTATACCGCTTTTGCCACAACGGCGATACTTCATTCCACCTGAGTATCTCGCCTTATCTGCTGAATAAATAGGATTGATCATATTCTGGAGTATTTGAGGATTAACTATGTGCAAAGATAATGGATTTATAAAGCAACATAAGTTATCAAAATAATAATTGTATTATGAATGGATAAAATAATACTGGATGGTTTGATGGAATCCCGATAATTTTGCATTATTGAAAAGCGTATGAACTAAAAACAGTGGAGATAGAATATGAAAGACATGCAAACAAAAATAGTAATGATAGGGATTCTACTTTCTGCCGGTATAATGTTGAGAGCTCAAGACAATGGAGGGTGTGAGGATTGTCCGGCTTTTAATGCAGGAGGAAAAGTGGAAGTCCGCGGTGTGAAAGAGAGGATTATCGGAGATTTGTCGCAACCGATTGCCGTTCGCGTGAAAACACTCATCCAACAGATGACACTGGCAGAGAAGGCATCTCAACTCGTGAGCGAAAGTGATAGCATCCCCAGGCTGAATCTTCCTGCTTATAATTATTGGAATGAATGTCTCCATGGAGTGGCTCGTGCAGGTGAAGTGACTGTTTTTCCACAGGCTATTAATCTGGCTTCTACCTGGGATACGGTATTGGTAAAGCGGGTGGCTTCTGCTATTTCTACGGAGGCGCGACTGAAATATCTGGAAATAGGAAAGGGGCTCACTTACTGGTCGCCTACTATCAATATGGCTCGTGACCCGCGCTGGGGAAGAAATGAAGAGACTTATGGTGAAGATCCGTATCTGACTTCACGGCTTGGAGTAGCCTTTGTGAAGGGGCTACAGGGTGATCATCCGGCTTATCTGAAAACTGTCGCAACAATCAAACACTTTGTGGCTAACAACGAAGAGAACAATCGCTTTTCCAGCTCTTCGCAAATACCGACGAAACAGTTGTATGAATATTATTTTCCGGCTTACGAAGCTTGCGTGAAAGAGGCAGGCGTGCAGTCGGTAATGACGGCTTATAATGCTTTTAACGGTGTGCCTCCCAGTGGCTCCCGTTGGCTGCTCGGTGAAGTGCTGAGAAAAGAGTGGGAATTTGACGGATTTGTAGTTTCTGATTGCGGGGCCATTGGGGTGATGAATTGGCAGCATAGGGTCGTGAATTCGTTGGAGGAAGCGGCAGCGCTGGGTGTCAACAGTGGGTGTGATTTGGAATGTGGCACTACATATAAAGAGAAATTGGTTCAGGCAGTGAAACTGGGCTTAATCTCGGAAGCTACTATTGATCAGGCTTTAACGCGGGTGCTGACCGCGAGGTTTAAGTTGGGAGAATTTGATCCGATGGAACTTGTGCCTTATAATCATTACGATAAGAAGCTATTGGCTGGCAAGAAGTTTGCGGAACTTGCTTATGAAGCGGCTGTCAAGTCGGTTGTGCTATTGAAAAATGAAAATCTGTTGCCTTTAAGTAAGGAGAAGACTAAATCGGTAGCTGTAGTAGGCCCGTTTGCCGATCATAATTATTTAGGTGGATATAGTGGACAGCCTCCTTATTCGATTACACTTTTGAAAGGGGTGAAAGATTTGATGGGTAAAAGAGGAAAAGTCAACTATTTGAACGGTATAGGAGCTTCCAGGGATTCTATTGTGGCTGCGGTAAAAGGAGTGGATGTGGTGCTTGTAGCTTTGGGAAGTGATGAAAAAATGGCAAGAGAGAATCATGATATGACTTCTATTTACTTACCGGAAGAACAGGAGAAACTGCTGAAAGCTATTTATCAAGTGAACCCGAGGATCGTATTGGTTTTCCATTCGGGAAATCCGCTAACTTCTGAATGGGCGGATGTGCATATACCGGCGATTATGCAGGCCTGGTACCCCGGGCAGGAAGCCGGTAGAGCCCTGGCCGATTTATTGTTTGGGAACGAAAATCCATCGGGTAAGTTACCTATGACTATTTATCGGGCAGAAGATCAGTTGCCGGATATCCTGGATTTTGATATGTGGAAAGGGCGTACTTATCGTTATATGAAGGAAGATCCTTTATATGGTTTCGGTCATGGGTTGAGTTATACATCATTTGGGTTCGATGGTATACAAGGAAATGATACCTTGAAATCGGGCACAACGTTGCAATGTTCGGTTGAATTATCCAATACCGGTAAATGGACCGGAGAAGAAGTCGTCCAGGTGTATGTTTCCAGAGAAAATACTCCTGTCTATACATATCCGTTGAAAAAATTGGTAGCGTTTAAAAAGGTGAAACTTGCTCCGGGTGAAAAGAAGAGAGTTGAATTTAATATACCTCCCCGGGAGTTGTCGGTCTGGGAAAATGGAAACTGGAGGATGCTTACCGGAAAGTATACGCTGTTTATAGGTTCCGGACAACCGGGACTGGCAAAGGGTGTTACGAAAGGTTTTGAGGTTAAGATACAATAAGGTTGGTTTTTACAGGTTCTGAGGTAGTAGTGTTTTTTTAAGGAAAGATTGTTTGAAGGTAATTTCTTTATGTACTTGTTCTCTGATGTAAGGGTGTGCTGATTGTATCACTATCGGATAAAATAATACTGGATTGTTAATGATAACTGCACTAATTTTACATTTGAGAAAGTTCTCCGATATTGGGATAAAACAAGTCTCGATTTCGTCTTTTAGATAAACTATGGTAGAATAACGGATGCATTGAAGGCAGAAAAGAAATAAAGAGTGTTTGTCTGAATTGCATAAGTGAATGATAAAATCATACTTGTTTGTTCTCCCGGTTGACTCTATTTTTGCATTATCACAAAATTAATCATTTTAAATCAGTGTAATAGTATGAAGAACATGATGTTGTTTCTGATGGCGCTCTTGATGAGCAGCCATATGATGGCTCAGCAAACCATTGTTACAGGCGTAATCACCGATGCTAACGATGGATCTCCATTGATTGGAGCCAATGTACTGGTCAAAGGTGCCGGAACCGGTTCTATTGCCAATGTGGACGGTAAATACAGTGTAAACGTTCCGAGTGGCAAAAATGTACTGGTCTTCTCGTGTGTGGGGTATAAAGAACAGGAGATTACTTTAAAACCCGGACAGAAAATACTCAATGTGACAATGAAGGAAGATACTGAACTGCTGGATGAGGTGGTAGTCATAGGCTATGGTACAATGAAGAAGAGTGACTTGACAGGATCGGTCACCAGTATCAAAAGCGAAGACTTGATGAAAACCAATCCGATCAGTATCAACCAGGGACTTCAGGGGCGTATTGCAGGTGTGCAGGTCAACCAGAATGATGGTGCTCCCGGAGCAGGCGTGAGTATTCAGATTCGTGGTGCGAACTCGTTTTCAACTTCTACAGAACCGCTTTACATTGTAGATGGTATTCCTTTTACCAGTAGTGGAATGCCCGGAACAGGTAAAGATGGTATGATGCAGACGGCCAATCCGTTGTCGACGATTAATCCGTCGGATATCGAGTCTATTGAGATCCTGAAGGATGCTTCAGCTACGGCTATTTACGGATCACGCGGTGCGAACGGAGTGGTGTTGATTACCACCAAGCGTGGTGCGAAGGGAAAAGACAATATCAGTTTCAGTGCTAACTTCGGAATTTCAAAGGTAGTGAAGAAACTGGATATGCTGGATGGATATACATATGCATTGTATAGGAATGAAGCAGCACGGATGTTTAATGAATACGAGAATGCAAATGAAGCTATTCCTTATCCGGGCACTTCGAAAGTGGACCCGAATACCGGTGAATCGGTTTATTCTCCGGGACCGGAAGATTATCGGAATGGTACGTATCCCAGTGTAAACTGGCAGGATGAAGTATTTGAAACAGCTTTTTCCCAGGAATACAATCTGAGCGTGAACGGTTCGAATGATAAGGGGTATTATGCAATCTCCGGTAATATACTGGATCAGAGCGGTATCATTCATAACTCCGGATACAAACGTTATTCATTCCGTGCGAATCTCGCTCGTAAGGTACACGACTGGATTGAAATCGGTACGAATATGAGTTTTACCAATTCATTGAACAAGCTTGCCAAAACCAATTCTGTCAGTGATGGTATTATCCGGGGGGCCTTGTTCTATCCGGCTACAGCACCCTTGGACGATGAAACGAATAATGCCCAGTTGAACTGGTTCTCATCGAATCCTTATGTATATACCCGTGCAGCTAAAGATGAATTGACAACGAATAGTTTCTTCTCTTCTTCATTTGTGGAAATCACACCGTATAAGGATTTGAAAGTTCGTCAGAATGTGGGTTTCTCCTATAATATAAACGAACGTGATGTGTACTATAACAGAGAGACGGTGGAAGGTAAAGATCCGACAAACGGATACGCCTCAAAAGCTGATAACTGGGCGAAGAATCTGGTACTTGAAACGATGGCGACTTACAACAAAACTTTCAATAAGAATCATTCGTTGAATGTGGTTGCTGCTTTCTCTTATGAAAGAGGGGACTATGGTAATAAAGCAATGGTAGCTACCGGATTCCCCCAGGACCTGACGGAAGACTTTGATATGAGTGCCGCTGTGAATCCGCAGAAGCCGACCAGTGGACGCGGAATGACTTCTCTGGTTTCTTTCCTGGGACGTGCCAACTATAACCTGATGAATAAGTATCTGTTTACTGCCTCTTTCCGTCGGGATGGTTCCAGTAAGTTTGCACCGGGCAACAAATGGTCTAACTTTGCTTCAGGAGCTATTGCCTGGAGAGCATCGGAAGAGCAGTTTATTAAGGACCTGAATTTGTTTAGTAACCTGAAGTTCCGTGCAAGTTATGGGCAGACTGGTAATCAGGCGATAGGCGCCTATGCTACCCGTGACTATCTGACTGTGGCCAATTATCCGATTAACGGTGCACTTTCCAGTGGATTTGCCAATCTTACCTGGAGAGGACCTGCCAATCCGGATTTGAAGTGGGAGACCACGAGCCAGTATAATGTGGGTGTGGATATGGGATTCCTGCAGAACAGAATTAATTTGACTGTCGATCTGTATTACAAAAAGACATCTGACTTATTGCAGAATATACAGATACCACAAAGTACAGGTTTCTCGAATATGACGACTAACTTTGGAAATGTAACGAATAAGGGACTTGAAATTACCGGAAAGTTCTATGCGATCACCGGTAAGAACTTCAACTGGGATTTTGATGCTAATATTTCCTTTAACCGTAACAAGATCAGCGGACTTCCGGGAGATCAGTTTGCCCAGGGATGGAGTAAGGCTGATAATGTATTCCTGCAGCGCAACGGAATGCCGATCGGAACCATTTATGGATTTGTGGAAGATGGTTTTTATGATAATATTGCTGAAGTAAGAGCCGACCCGTTTTATGCAAAAGAGTCAGAAGCCGTATGTAAAGCAATGGTGGGTGAGGTGAAATATAAAGATTTGGATGGAGTAGCCGGTATTACAAATGCTGATCGCCAGGTAATTGGGGATACGAATCCGGATTTCACTTTCGGTATGACTCACAATTTTACTTATAAGAACTTTTCTTTAAGCTTTTTCCTGCAAGGATGTGTCGGAGGTGATATTTTCAATGCGAACTTACTCGAGGTGACTATGAGTGGTATTGGTAATATTCCGCTGAATATATATGAATCTCGCTGGACACCCGAAAACCGGGAGAATGCCAAATGGCCGAAAGCTTATGCCGGCTATGGAAGAACGATGAAACTGTCTGATCGTTATGTAGAAGACGGATCTTATCTGAGAATGAAGAATATTAATCTGGGGTATAAGTTTGTCTCTCCGTTCAAGGGAATTGAATCGATCAATCTGTTTGCTTCTGTCAGCAATGTATTCACCATTTCGGGATATAGCTGGTATGATCCGGATGTAAACTCTTTCGGTAGTGATGCTTCTCGCCGTGGCGTGGATTTATTCTCGTATCCAAGTAGTCGCACCTTCTCATTTGGTTTACAGTGTACGTTCTGATGTTTAACTCAAATCAAGAAAAGTCATGAAAAAAATAATATTCAAATCGTTGTTATTGCTATGGACAGTCCTGTTGGCATGTTCATGCAATGATTTGCTGGAAGAAAAGGCCTATGATTTTGTGTCACCCGAACAGTTGGGAGACAGTGAGAGTGCGGCTTCCCAGCTTGTGACAGGTACTTATAATACAGTGATCACCAGCTTTATTGCTCCGGGTTCTTATCTTTATCTGACCAATATGGATTGTGACTATGCGTCGGGTGCATCATGGGCATTTGGTAATGTCGGAGCAGGTAATCCACAAGGATTCTGGGGCATAGATCATATGTGGCAGGGCAGCTATACGTTGATTCACCGGGCAAATCTGGGTATATCCAAGATCTCGGCTATGAATAACCTGACTCCGGAGAGTAAACAGGACGCTTTGGCACAACTCTGCTTCCTTAAGGCATGGGCTTATTTTAACCTGGTGAGAAATTACGGTCCTGTGCCCATTTTCCGGAAATCGATATCGGAAGGGGAAGCTATGAGCCAGCCTCGTGCCTCGGTATCGGACGTATACACACATATCATTGAATTGCTGGAACAAGCAGAAGGAATGTATTCGAAAGATGATGCCGGGTTTGTAGCGGGACGTGCCTCGAGCGGAGCTGCCAAAGCGTTATTGGCGAAAGTATATGTTACTATGGCTTCCGGGGCGATGTCCGGTGTGCCTATCGTGGTTAAGGGAGGAGATCCGAATATATTTGAACCACAACCTATCACGCACATTGCAAAGACTGTTGCAGGTTATGAGTCTTTTGATCCGTCCAAGTATTATGCGCTGGCACGTGACAAAGCTTGGGAGGTGATAAACGAATATACCCTGTTTGATAATTATATGGACGTATGGGCCATAGGAAACCGTAATAAGGGAGAACACATCTGGATGGCACAGGCCATCAGCGGTGATAAGGACTTTGGAAACACGATCTGCCAGGATTATGTGGGCATTTTCAAAGAAGACGGTACGATGGAAGGTAACTGGTATGGTATGCGCGATCACTGGTATCTGCTTTTCGAAGAACAGGATACGCGTATTGTCGATGGAGTTATTCACCGATATGCGTCGGATGGAATATCCAATGGTAAGGTTATCTATAACTATTATCCCCGTTGGTATGCAGATAAAGTGGAGAATAAGGAGGTATATGACAGTCAGGGCAATGCTTTTGATGGTACGGAAGTCTATCATGAAGGTCAGGGGTGGACATTGGCGAAGTTGACGAAATTTACTTTTGTTACAGACCGGAAACAAAAAAACAGTGATTTTCACTTTCCGTTACTCCGTTTGCCGGATATAATGTTGATTTATGCTGAGGCTGTCAATGAATTGAATGGCGGACCGGACGCTGAGGCCTATAATCAGGTGAACCGCATTCGTACGCGTGCCCATGCCACTCCGTTCTCCGGAATGAATCAGGATGAATTCCGTTCGGCTGTACTGGAAGAGCGTGCCCGTGAATTGGCCTATGAAGCTGACCGCCGTTATGATCTTTTCCGTTGGGGTATCTATCTGGATGTGATGAATGCCATCGATATGGATGAGCATAATGTGACTAAACGTCGTTTGGAGCGTAATCTTCTATATCCGATACCTACCAGTGAGGTGAACTCTAATGATAAGATTGATTCTAACAATCCGGGATGGTAATGAATACATTCGTAACATTTAAAATTGAAGATACAATGAAAACATTTAGATATATTTTATTCGTATGGGTGATTCTGGGCTGTGGTCTGTTTGCATCGTGTAAAGATGATGAAGTGGAATATGCCCCTCTGGCTGTCACCCGGGTATCTACGGTACTCGATCGCGAACAGGGGATCGATCAGGCTAATCTTGCACAATATATCATTGTGCAAGGTACAGGATTGAATGCTGTTAATTCGATTCTGGTAAATGATGTACAGGTTGATTTGAGAGATGCGTATATCACTTCCGGAGAAATAACTTTTCCGATCCCCAGGGTAATTCCGGGAGAGGTAAATAATCTGATAACTTTAGGAAACGGAAATTCTACCGTAACTACTCCGATATCGGTGTTTATTCCTGAATTGGAGGTGAACGGTATGTTCAATGAATTTACGCCGGCAGGTGATACGATGCAGGTGGTTGGCGATTATTTTGATCTTTATGAGATAACGACCGAATCGGGGCAGCTGTTCTTTGGTGGAAAAGAAGCGGAGATAACAAAAGCAACCGGTAACAGTCTGAGTTTTGTGTTGCCGGAGGATGCCGTAATAGGTTCAAAAATTAAATTAGTCAGCCCAGTTTGTGGAGAAGTCATGGTTCCCGGTAAATATATAGAAAAGGGCAATATGCTGTGTGACTTTGACCCGTTCACCGGTTGGGGAGGTGGTAAATATGTGATAAATGGTCCCGTTCCTGCTCCGTACAGCGGACAATTCTCCCGTTTCAAGATTAATAAGGGAGATGCGAATGATTGGGACTGGAACGAGGTGACTACTATTGCACAGTGTGCTGTCGAATACTTTCCCGAGGTTATTGCCGATCAGGATAAATATTTGCTGAAGTTTGAAGTAAATACAATCAAGCCATTGACCAAAAGACAGATCCGATTTTACTTCTCGCAGATTAATTACGATTGGGAACCTTTTGCATCGGGACTCGCCTTGAATACGAACGGAGAGTGGAAAACGGTTTCTATTGACCTGGGAGAAATGTGGAAAGGGGACATTCCTAATGATGGAGTTTTACAGATTATGGGTAATAGTTGGGCGGAAGATACGGATATCTGCTTTGATAATTTCCGTATTGTTCCCAAAGATTAAGGTGTGTTTAGTGAAAGGTAGTTTATTGACTGCCTGATGTAGGGTAGAGTTGGTAAAAGAGGGGCAGTTTTCTTATAACTATCCCTCTTTTTAACTCACTCCGCAATATGAATAAAAAAAGAATGACAATGCGGAAAATTCAATATTTGTTTATCGGTTTGTTCTTCTGTCTGGGGATGCAGGCACAGGAGAAATTTAATATCAGGGGGGTACTTCCCTGGCATAATTTCTTGTCAGGACCTACTTCATGGAACTTGTCAGATTACCGGAATTATCTGGATGAATGTCAGAAAAATGGTATCAACTTCATTGGTTTCCACAATTATACGGGGGGTGGTGAGCGTTATGCCACTTATGTGGAACCTATGATAAAAATAGAATATAAGAATATTCTTCCTCAAGCCTGTTTTGATAATTCTCTGACTGCACGTTGGGGCTATCTGCCGATGGCTGTGAAAAACTTTGCTTATGATACGGGAAAAGCATTCCACTTACCTGCAGGGGCAGAAGCTTTCGGTAATGACGGTTCGGTTACCTCGCACTCTCCCCGGGAGCATTACGAAAGGGCCCAGGGGCTGATGCGTGATGTATTGAAAATGGCACATGAACGGGGAATTCGTATGGCTATGGGATTTGAATTCGGAGTGATTCCTCCCGAATACTTTTCTTTGAATGTAGCCGGAGACTGTTTCTATTGGCCGGGTGAATCGAATATGATTCCGAATCCGAAAAGTCAGATAGCAGCCGAGATACATTATGCTGCAATTGATGATATCCTGAAAGCTTATCCGGATATTGATTACATCTGGATGTGGCTGAATGAACATTCGTTTATGGGAGTCGATACTCAGAAAGCATTGCGGAATGCACCTTTTGCCCGTGCTTATCGGGAAAATGAAAGCTTCTTTGAGGAAGCGGCCGATTCATCGGCCCGTTTTGTCGGAGTGTGGGCGCTGGAATATATGAAACTGACTTATGATTATCTGAAATCAAAGGGTTCGCATGCCAAATTGATCCTTGGTGGCTGGGGGGGAGGACATCAGTTACCTTCATTGCTGAAAGGATTGGACAGAGCTTTGCCCAAAGATATTATTTTCAGTTGTCTCAATCCGGATCTGGGGAAAAGTCCACAACCGGAGTTTTTGGGAGAGATTGCCCGGAACCGTAATGTATGGGCAGTTCCCTGGTTGGAAGGCGATCACCAGTTGTGGCATTTTCAGCCAAGGGTCCATATGATGCGTGAACATGTGAAACTTGCCGCTAAACAGAATCTGGACGGAGTGGTTGCTATCCACTGGCGTACGGAGGAACCTCGTTTTAATTTCCGAACGTTTGCCCATTTTGCTTCGGATAAAGATGCCAAAGAAAGTGTGGAGCAGTTGTATGACAGATTTCTGACGGAGGAGTTCGGAAAAGATGCGGCTAAAAAAATGACCCCGTTGCTTGCCGGAATGGATCGGAAACAAATTCAGTGGAATGTGCCTTCGCCGGAGTTTTACGCCTATACTCCGGAATGGGGACTGCTGGACGAAAATAATGTGCGGATACGGAAAGAACTGGTGTCTTCCGGAGAATCATTATTGAAAAAGTTAAAAGGGGAGCAGCGGGATAATCTGGAACGTTTCATAGCAATGTTTCGTTTTGAACTTTTCTTGGGAGAGGTGGATCAGGCTATGATACCTGCTTTTACCTTAAAGAAGAAAGAAGCGCAAGGTGAGAAAATAGATGCTTCACAGGAATATGCGGATGCATACCGGTTATTGCTTTCAGCACCAATCAAAGAGATGTTCGATACTTATGTGAAACGGGTTCATTCACGTGGAGAACTGGGAGTTCTTAGCTCTTTGAACCAGCGTGTGTGGCGTGAATACAATGAACTTAAAACTTATCTGGAAAATAAAATAAAATAGAAATGAAACGAATGGCATATCACCTGCTGGCTGTTCTGATTCTGGCAATGACAGTATCGACAATCAAAGCACAGATTTTATTGGCTACTTCGGGTACACCGGTCGAAGAATATGCGGCAGCAGAGCTTCAACGATATTACTATCAGTTGTCCGGGCGGCTATTATCTGTCGGACATGGAGAAGTGCCGGACAGGAAAACGGAATTTGTGCTTATAAGACTGGATCATCCGTTGATGACTTCTTGGAAAGACAATGGAGTGCTGTCTCTGGCATCAGTGCCCGGAGCACAGGGGTATGTCATTCGGACAGTGAAGGAAAAAGGCAGGCAACTGGTGGTTATTGCCGGTGCGGATGCCAGTGGACTGCTTTATGGCGTATATGGGTTATTGGAGGATCATTTAGGAATGCGTTTCTATATGAACGGGGATGTGTATCCCGATAAAAAAAAGCCGCAGACAAAGTTACCGTTTATCCGGGATGAACGTACGCCGACAATGACCGTTCGCGGATTTCTTCCCTGGACTAATTTTCCACAATCGGCTACGATTTATTCATGGGATGATTGGCGTTACATCATAGATCAGGCTGCGCGGATGCGGATGAATTTTATTATGATTCATAACTATAATGGGTTTTGCGGGCATAATGAATTGTTTCATAATTTTGAGTATAAAGGTCATTTGTCACGTGGATGGATGCCTACCATAAAGACCGGACACGGATGGTGTTGCCCCGGATGGGATGTCAATGAATATCTTTTTGGAGCATCCGGGATTTATGATGACTATGATTTTGGAGCTGATTATGGGTTACATAATGAAACGCTGACGAATAGCCAGATCAAAGAGAAAGGAGCAACTATATTCCGCAAGGTGATCGCCTATGCACATTTGCGTGGTGTGAAAATAGGCTTAGGATTGGATATCGATGTCCTCTTGCCGGAATATCAGACTGAGCCGGATAATAGAGAAGTAATTAAGGCACAGGTTACAGAAATTGCCTGTGAATATCCGGAACTGGATTATCTGCTTTGTTTCCAGTCTGAGGGTCAGAAGAATGAAGCTTTTTATGCCCGCTGGCGGAGAGTTTTTGATGGATTCTATGAAGAGATGAAGCGGATGTCGCCTTCTACCCGTATAGCTGTATCGGGGTGGGGACTGACCCCGGAATCAGTGAATAGTCTGCCCGAAGATGTTATTTGTGCTCCCATATCTTATTATTCGGCAGCGTTCGAACCGGGAAGTGTGTATGGCAGTCGTGAATACTGGGGATGTCCCTGGTTGGAACGGGATTTTAACAGTTCTGAATATTACTATCCTTATAATGTGGATCTTTCGGAAACCATCCGGGCCTTCGGAGATGCTTCTCCCAATATGAATGGTTTTTATGCACTGACGTGGAGACTGGCCGATGCTATTTCTCCTAAAATGTGGTATATCAGTAAGGCCCCCTGGTATAAGCGTGAAGTACTGGATTCTTCGGAGAAGGTATATCGGGATTTTGCATGTGCCAGTTACGGGAAAAATGCGGCCGATGCCATTACCGGTATTATCAATCAAAACGAGCCTTTTGCCACTGACTTTGGCGAGTGTCAGGAAACACCCGGATTTAATCAGGTGGTGCATACTTATCCGTTGATGAACTTTTGTTCGATGGCTTTTATCGGGAAAAATGGAGAAACCGTAAAGATAGAAGCTACCGGATACAAAGAGAAGAAAGGTACCCAAAATGCCCCTTGTGATGAAAGTGGTGAGTGTGTAGGGTATATTATGGCGGATGACTGGTTGGAGTATCCTGCGGTTGATTTTAGTAATAGTCCTGAGCGGATGTCCGTTCGGGTCGCTTCTGCATCTTCGGGTGGGGTTGCCACTGTTTGTCTGGACCGTCTGGAAGGCCCTGTTATCGCCCGGTTTGAGGTAAAGAATACGGAAGGGTGGCAATCTTGGAGAACGCTGACGGTTCCGGTGAGCGGATTGAAGGGTATTCATACATTGTATATTCGTTTTCAACCTTTTGATGTGATAGCCGGGGCGGAAAAATTAGCTGAAGCACAATTGAAAACCATTGATAGTTGTATGGCGGTTACTCCGGATGCACTTCAGAGGTTGCGTCTTTCCCGGTTGCGTGCGCGTATTCAGGGTGCTGCTTGCCACATTGCGTTGAATGCCGGTTTTGAAGCTTATCGGTGGGATGATTTACCCGGAAAGATGGATGAATGGGCGCGCAGCTTCCTGTATCGTATCGAGGATATTTCGTCCTACGGGAATATCATGAGTACTCAGAATAGATTTGTCAAACAGAATTATGTAGCGAAAATCAATCAACTTCGTAAGCAACAGCGGGTACAGGCACCTTCGCATATCACAGCCAAGGGAACCCGTGAGGGAGCATTGGTCAGTTGGCGTAATGAAGAACCGGTGGCAAAGGCTTTTGTTGTTTGTCGTAATGGAGAAGAAATTGATACATTGGTAGCCAGTGTGACATGCTATCGGGATATGTTTCATGGAGTTGCTGTCTATTCGGTGTACACGGTGGATGTTGAAGGGCATAAGAGTCCTTTGGGAATACCTGCCCGGTGTCCGGCTGGAAATGCAGATCGTGAAGCACCGGTTATTGTTATTAATTCTCCGGTGACTTCCGTAATGAAGGGAGCTCCGTTGCATATCCGGTTTTCTGTGGTTGAAGACCGCTTGCCCGAAGTTGTATCCGGAACACTTCACTATCGGAAACCGGGAGATAAAGTATGGAAAGAGTTGCCGTTTGAACGCCGGGTCAGAGCTGTCTTCACATTGACGTTGCCTGCTTCCGGGATTACCGAAAAAGGAATAGAATATTATATTTCTGTTTCCGATTCTCACAATACCTCCTTTTATCCGGCCTCTGCTCCGTTCCGGAATCATATGGTAGTGGTGACGGGAGTACAGGGGAATGATAAGCCGATACCTCCGGTGGTAAAACAAATCGATAATAACCGTATGTACTGGACTTGTACGGAAAATGCGGAAATGTATCGCATCTATCGTGCTAAGACTCCTGATTTTGCAGTCGGGGTAGGTACGTTTGTGACGTTTGTAGCTGGAAATACATGCACCTTTGCCGATAATGGATTCGATTTTGACGGAACTCCTTTAAAAGGGACTTATTATTATCGCCTGACTTCCGTATCACGGTGGGATTGTGAAAGTGAGGTATCAGATATCATTCAAATAGATTATCAATGAAAAGAATTGGAATATACATTGCTACTGTGGTCTGCATCCTGTCCTGTGTTCCCCCGCAAAGGAATTTGCTGACAGAAACCAGACAGATGCTGGTTGATTCAGGCGCAACTGAACGGACGGCAGCTTTGTTTTATAACTTGCGCCAACTGACCGGGAAACAGGTTGTTTACGGACAACATAATTATGAAATGGATGGGTTTGACTCGGATACCACACGCTGGCGGGATGAAGCGAACCGATGTGACGCATACGATGTGACGGGAACTTATCCTGCTTTGGCCAGCTTTGATTTTCTTCATTTTACAAATCCCCGTAGTTGGGAAACAAAAGACCCGGATTACATCCGGCAGAAGTTTCATGCTGCATATAACCGAGGTAACGTGATTACATTCTGCTGGCATTATTACAATCCGGTGACCGGTGGAAACTTTTATGATACCACCCGGGTGGTCCGCCATATCTTACCGGGAGGTTCCCATCATGCTATATTTAAGGCTGACCTGAAAATCATTGCCGACTTTGCCCACAATGCAAAAGCCGACAACGGAGAATTGATTCCCATTATATTCCGTCCCTGGCATGAGTTTGATGGCAACTGGTTCTGGTGGGGCAGAAATCATTGCCGGGTTGAGGAGTTTAAAGAATTATATCGGTTTACGGTCACTTACCTCAGGGACTCTCTGCAGGTACATAACTTTCTGTATGCTTTCTCTCCTGATTGTGGCTTTACTACCGAAGCCGAATACCTGGAACGCTATCCGGGAGATGAATATGTAGATGTGGTAGGAATGGATAATTACTGGGATTTTCGTCCGGATGGAGGAGACACTTCTCTGGTTGTTTTGAAAGCACGTATACTGACTCAGTATGCCCGGCAGCATGCAAAACTTTCGGCTATTACCGAGACCGGTACACAGACCCGTGACTCGTTGTGGTATACGCAATTGTTGTCCATCCTGCGTTCGGAAAGAGTAGCCTTGAACTATGTGTGTAGCTGGTCCGGGTTTGCTCCTTATAAAGGACATCCGGCTGCAACCGATTTTTGCCGGTTTAAGGAAGATTCCCTGATACTTTTTGCAGATGAGATTCCCGATTTCTATACTTGGCCTTAACCTGCTTATAATAATATCATGGAATGCTAAGATAGTATTAGGTATATATGGGGACGACGCTTATCTTTGCAATATCAGTTACAGAGTGAAAAGAATCTTATAAATAAAACATCTGATAATTATGAAAACCCTATCGAGTATACTACTGACCTTGCTGGTCGTGTTCGGGGCATGTACTTCTCCCCGGATTTCTTCCGATCCTTTTGTCCGTGTGTCAGACGGGCGTCTGACGGTGAATGGAAAACCTTACTATTATATTGGGACCAATTTCTGGTATGGAGCCATATTGGGGTCACAGGGGCAGGGGGGTAATCGTGAAAGGTTGCTTCGTGAACTCGATCACCTGAAAGCCCATGGAATCAATAACCTGCGTGTTCTTGTCGGGGCCGATGGAAAAGATGGTATCCCGACAAAAGCTGAACCTGCGCTTCAGATAGAAGCAGGCGTATATAACGATACTATTTTCGACGGACTCGATTATTTCTTATCGGAGTTGGGCAAACGGGATATGTATGCTGTGCTTTTCCTGAACAATAGTTGGGAGTGGTCGGGCGGATATTCCCAATACCTTTATTGGGCGGGGCACGGTGAGGTACCGATGCCGAATATAGCCGGGTGGGATGCTTTCTCCGGTTATGTGGCACAATACGCTAAGTCTGAAAAAGCACACCGTCTGTTCCGGAATCATGTTACCCACGTCGTGAATCGTGTCAACCGGTACACGGGAAAGAAATACAGTGAAGATCCTGCGATCATGTCCTGGCAGATAGGAAATGAGCCCCGTCCGTTCGGTGAGGAGAATAAGGAAAGCTTTGCGGCGTGGATTGCGGATTGTGCGGCACTTATTAAATCATTGGACCCTAATCATCTGGTCTCGGTCGGATCGGAGGGAATGGCCGGTTGTGAAGGAGATCTTTCACTTTGGACTTCCATTCATGCCGATGCCAATATCGATTATACCACGATTCATATCTGGCCGAACAATTGGGGATGGATCGATAAGAAAGATATTCCGGGAACTCTCGGACAGGCCATAAAGAATACTTGCTCTTATATTGACATACATGCCCAAGAGGCCCATAAGATAAACAAGCCGTTGGTGCTTGAAGAGTTCGGTTTGCCGAGAGACAGCGTAAAGTTTGCCTCGGACAGCCCGACTGTCCAACGAGACCTTTATTATAGGGAAGTGTTTGATATCGTCAAAAAGCATGCTGCCGGGAAAGGCGTTTTTCAAGGATGTAATTTCTGGGCATGGGGTGGATTTGCACAACCCCGCCACCTCTTCTGGCAAAAAGGAGATGACTACATGGGAGATCCGGGGCAGGAAGAACAAGGGCTGAATTCGGTTTATGCAACGGATTCGACAGTGTATATGATTAGAGAGACGGTAAATGATATTAACCAGATAATTCAGAAACAATGAAAATGAAATTACTGTGTATTCTGTTGCTGGGAGTGATTCCCATATGCCCGATCCATGGCAAGGATACGTTCGGGAAGAAAAAAGATAAAGCAACGCGGCTCCTTTTTTATGATCTGAATAAGAACGGGCAGATGGATACCTATGAAAATCCCTCTGTTCCGGTAGAAGAGCGTGTGGAGCACCTTCTGTCACAGATGACGCTGGAAGAAAAGGTAGGCCAGATGCTTACTTCATTGGGATGGTCGATGTACGAACGGGTGGGAGAGGAAATTCGCCTGACTGCACGGTTGGAAAAGGAAATCAGCGAATATCATATCGGGGCACTCTGGGGCTTTATGCGGGCCGATCCATGGACACGGCGCACACTGCATACCGGCCTCAATCCTTCATTGGCTGCCCGCGCCTCCAACCGTCTTCAGGCTTTTGTCATGGAGCATAGCCGTTTGGGCATTCCGTTGTTCCTGGCGGAAGAATGCCCTCATGGACATATGGCGATTGGTACAACCGTTTTTCCCACTTCCATTGGTCAGGCCAGTACCTGGAATCCGGAGCTGATCCGGCAGATGGGGCGTATTATTGCAACCGAAGCAAGTGCTCAGGGAGCGCATATCGGTTATGGGCCGGTACTTGATTTAGCCCGCGATCCGCGTTGGTCACGTGTGGAAGAGACTTACGGAGAAGACCCTTATCTGAATGGAGTGATGGGAGCTGCTTTGGTTCGCGGTTTTCAAGGGGACACACTAAGGGGGCGTAAAAGCGTAATTGCCACTCTCAAGCATTTTGCCTCGTATGGCTGGACCGAAGGGGGACACAACGGAGGTACTGCTCATCTGGGCGAACGTGAACTGGAAGAAGCTATTTTCCCTCCTTTTCGTGAAGCTGTAGGGGCAGGAGCATTGTCGGTGATGAGTTCGTATAATGAAATAGACGGTAATCCGTGTACCGGAAGCCGCTATTTGCTGACAGATATTTTGAAAGACCGTTGGCAATTCAAAGGTTTCGTCGTGTCCGATTTGTATGCTATTGGCGGATTACGGGAACACGGAGTTGCAGGCAGTGACTATGAAGCAGCCGTGAAAGCTGTGAATGCCGGGGTGGATAGTGATCTGGGGACGAATGTATATGCGGAACAACTGGTTGCCGCAGTTCGAAAAGGAGATGTCGCTATGGAGACAGTAGATAAGGCGGTACGCCGCATATTATCTCTCAAATTCCACATGGGATTGTTTGATGCTCCGTTTGTTGATGATAAGCGTCCGGCACAACTGGTCGCCTCTCCCGAGCATATCGGACTGGCTCGTGAAGTTGCCCGTCAGTCGATCGTTCTGCTTAAGAATGAAGACAAGCTGTTACCGTTGAAGAAGGATATTCGTACCCTTGCCGTCATAGGTCCCAATGCCGATAATGGTTATAATATGCTTGGTGACTATACAGCCCCTCAGGCAGACGGTTCTGTGGTGACTGTTCTGGAGGGCATCCGGCAAAAAGTTTCTAAAGACACCCGTGTGCTTTATGCCAAAGGTTGTGCCGTGCGGGATTCTTCCCGTACCGGATTTGCCGATGCCATAGAGGCTGCCCGTAGTGCCGATGTCGTGGTGATGGTAGTAGGAGGATCGAGTGCCCGGGATTTTTCTTCGGAATATGAAGAGACAGGAGCCGCCAAGGTCTCTGCAAACCGGGTCAGTGATATGGAAAGTGGAGAGGGATATGACCGTGCCACACTTCATCTTATGGGCAGACAATTGGAATTGCTGGAAGAGGTTCGCAAATTGGGTAAGCCGATGGTATTGGTCCTGATCAAAGGGCGCCCGTTATTGATGGAGGGAGTCATTCAGGAAGCAGATGCAATTCTTGATGCCTGGTATCCGGGTATGCAGGGAGGAAATGCTGTGGCAGATGTGCTATTTGGCGATTACAATCCGGCAGGTCGTCTCACACTTTCCGTTCCGCGTTCGGTCGGACAGCTTCCGGTATACTATAATACGAAACGTAAGGGAAATCGCAGTCGCTATATAGAAGAGGCGGGTACTCCCCGTTATCCTTTTGGCTATGGCCTTAGCTATACGATGTTCTCCTATACCGGCATGAAGGTTCGGGTGAGTGAAGAAAGCAATCACTGCCGGGTAGATGTATCGGTAACTGTACGCAACCAGGGTACAGTGGATGGTGACGAAGTGGTGCAGCTTTATCTGCGGGATGAAGTCGGCAGCTTTACAACTCCTGACAGACAGCTGCGTGCTTTCAGCCGTGTACGCCTGAAAGCAGGTGAGACCCGGGAAATAACTTTTACTCTCGACAAGAAGTCGTTGGCCCTGTATATGCGGGACGGTGAATGGGCCGTGGAACCGGGACGTTTTACAGTCATGGCAGGAGGCTCTTCCGAAGACATTGCCTGTCAGCAGGAATTTGAGATAAACCGAAAATATACTTTTAAAATGTAAATGCTATGAACGGATCAAGAGATAAAGTGCGCAGTGCACTCAATCACCGGAATACAGGTAGTGTACCGGTCGATTTCGGTGCAACAGCGGTTACAGGCATTCATTGCCGCATTGTAGAAGCATTGAGGAATTATTATGGGCTGGAACCCCGGCCGGTAAAGATTGTGGATGCCTTTCAAATGTTAGGGGAAGTAGATGCGGAACTGGCTGAAAAGATCGGGGTGGACTGTATCGGTATAGGAGGTCCTAAAGATATTTTCGATCTGGATGTAACCCGTATGCGTGAACAGACAACACCTTGGGGACAACTGGTGCTGGTACCTGAAGCGATGGATCTTACTCCCGATGCTCAAGGAGATGTTTATGTGTATGCCGGAGGAGATAAAAGCTATCCCCCCAGTGCCGTGATGCCTAAAGGATGCTATTTTATTAATGCCATCGAGCGTCAGCACCCCATTGACGAAGAACAGCTGAATCCGGAAGACAATGTGGAAGAGTTCGGATTGCTGACGGAGGGAGATCTGGCTTATTACCGTTCGGAGACAGATAAAGCATATCAGACCGGCCGGGCCGTCGTGGCCAGTTTCGGAGGCACAGCCTTGGGAGACGTTGCTTTTGTTCCCGGTATGGGGCTGAAGCAGCCGAAGGGGATCCGGAGTGTAGTGGAGTGGTATATGTCTACAGCCATGCGGCAGGATTATCTGCATCAGGTATTTGAGAAAGAGATTAATATTGCCATTGCTAATTATGAGAAACTTTGGGCTGCACTCGGAGATAAAATAGAGGTGGTGCTGACATGTGGTACAGATTTCGGTTCACAAGAGTCGCAGTTTTGTTCCATAGATACCTTCCGCGAACTTTGGTTGCCGCATTATCGGCGGATGAACGACTGGATACATCAGCATACCACCTGGAAAATATTCAAGCACTCTTGCGGAGCTATCATTCCCATTTTGCCCGGGCTGATCGAAGCCGGATTCGACATTATCAATCCGGTCCAGATTAATGCCAAAGACATGGATTCCCGGAGGTTGAAAGAGGAGTTCGGCAGCCGGCTGACTTTCTGGGGAGGAGGGGTCGACACGCAGAAGATACTGCCTTTCGGCACTCCGGACGAGATACGTCGCCATGTAAAGGAGCAGTGTGAGATATTGGGACGTGACGGAGGGTTTGTTTTTAATGCCGTCCATAACATTCAGGCCAATGTTCCCGTCGAGAATGTAGTTGCGATGTTCGATGCTTTAAAGGATTTCCGCTGAGGACCGTTTGCGGGGCTATAATTATTGACAATATGAAAATCGGCCGGCAACTGTTGCCGGATGAGGATACATCAATGCAATGAATCTATGTCAGAGGTTCGTTGGGAAAGAGTACGTATATATACATTATTAATCTTATAAATGATAAATGCCATGAATAACCTCAATGAATTATATGAAGCCATCTTGGCGGGTAAATTGGAACAGGCAGTCAGCGTTACCAGAGAAGCGGTTGCCGAAGGAGTCGCACCTCAGGAGATCATCAATGAATATATGATCAAGGGCATGGAAGCCATCGGTGCACGTTTTGAATCGGGACAGGTGTTTGTGCCGAATCTCCTGATGAGCGCACGTGCCATGCGTGGTGCACTCGATATACTCAAACCACTGATGCAGGGAAAGGCCGATTCGTACATCGGCAGGATTGTGATTGGTACGGTCAAGGGAGATTTGCATGATATCGGTAAGAACTTGGTCGCCTCCATGTTTGAAGGGTGTGGATTTGAAGTCATCAACCTGGGAGTAGACGTATCGAGTGACAAATTCATCTCTGCGGCACTGGAGAACAAGGCAGACATCATTTGTATGTCCGCGTTGCTCACCACTACCATGAACTATATGAAGGAGGTAATCGATGCCCTTGAAACCTCCGGATTGAGGGGAAAAGTGAAGGTGATGGTGGGAGGTGCGCCTGTCAGCGATGCTTTTGCCAGGTCTATCGGTGCCGATGCCTATACCAGTAATGCCAATGCAGCCGTAATCATGGCTAAAAAGTTGATAAACGCCTGCTGAACATGCTTATGAATCCGCATATCGTTGAAGGATGCCTGCCTTTCACCTCGTTGAGGCTCGATCCGGAGGACATCAGTCTTTCGATGGGTGCCGGTTACGTGCCCGACGCAGAGATGCGGGCAATGTGCCGTGCACTCGAAGAAGAGATTGCCGGCATTTGTATTCCCCGGTTTCTGTATATTCTGTTCGATTCCGAACCGGCCGGTACTTGCGAAGTGGGAGTGAATGGGATTTGCCTGAAGACGGGAGCCGTTATTACTCCCTATCTGAAAGATGCTGCGGGCTATGCGCTCTTTGTGGCCACTGCGGGGCGTGAGTTTGAGGCTTTTCAGCATGAAACGTGCGCCCGGGGTGACATTCTGCGGGAGTTTCTTCTGGATGCCTATGGTTCGGCGATTGCCGAAGCTGTCGTCCGTGAGGTGTGCCGGAAGGTGGAAACACAGATGTTCGCTTTAGGCTATGGGGTGAGCCATCCTTACAGTCCCGGTTATTGCGGGTGGCATGTCACACAGCAACAGTTACTTTTCAGTTGCCTGCCCGAATCTCCTTGTGGGATTCGGTTGAGTGATTCTTCCCTGATGTCACCCATTAAGTCGGTCAGCGGTATTCTTGCTTATGGTCCCCGCATGGCCAAGCGGAAATATGGATGCGAACTGTGCGGCAAAGCCGATTGCTATAAAAACAGAAATAAACTAAAAAGATAGAATGCTATGGAACTGTCAAAATATATAAAAGATAAATTAATATCAGAGAAACGGGTGGCGATGCCCATCATGACCCATCCGGGCATCGAGTTACTGGGTAAACGGGTGCTGGATGCCGTAACGAACGGAGAAATCCATTATCACGCCATCCGTGCCTTGAATGAATGTTTTCCGCAATCGGTGGCTTGTACCACCATTATGGATCTTACAGTAGAGGCAGAAGCCTTTGGAGCACAACTCAGTATGTCTTCAAATGAAGTACCCAGCGTGTCCGGGCGCCTGCTTGCCGGATATGCAGATGTAGAGGCCTTGCAGGTTCCTTCACTTGAATCCGGGCGTGTGCCTCAATACTTGCAGGCCGACCGCCTGGCGTCAAAAGGGATAGATAAGCCCGTGCTGGCGGGATGTATCGGTCCTTACTCTTTGGCAGGACGTCTGTATGATATGACGGAAATCATGATGGCTATTTATACAGAACCCGAAACAGCCCGGCTATTGCTTGAAAAATGTACGGAGTTCATTCTCCGCTATTGTCTTGCTATTAAGGAGACCGGGGTAGCCGGGGTCATTATGGCGGAACCGGCTGCGGGGCTTCTTTCGAATGAAGATTGCTTGCAATATTCGTCTGTCTACGTGAAACGCATTATCGATGCCGTGCAGGACGATTCGTTTACGGTTATCCTGCATAATTGCGGTAATACGGGACATTGTACTCCGGCTATGCTGGCTACCGGTGCCCAAGGATATCATTTCGGTAATAAAGCGGATATGCTTGCCGCTCTCCGCGAGTGCCCTTCGGATGTATGGGTGATGGGGAATCTGGATCCTGTGGGCGTATTCAGGATGTTAACTCCCGAGGAAGTTTTCGCGCAGACAGAAGAACTTCTGAGCCGTACAGGCGGATACGCTAACTTTATTGTCTCTACCGGTTGCGACACTCCGCCCGAAGTACCTTTTGATAACATTCAGGCTTTTTATCTGGCTGTAGAGAAATACAATAAGGGGAGATGAATGATAATACCAGTATTGGATAATATTGTACTTGTTTCCGGGGGGAATCCCTCCTACTTTTGTGAAGTATTCATTGCTAAATAAACGATTTATGATTAAGAGAATAAAGATATTGGCTACAGGTGCACTGCTGATGGCAGGATTGGGTGCCTGTTCTCCTTCGGGAAAGAAAACGGGGTCGGAAACAGTTGCCGATACCCTGCGTACAGCGGAAACGGTGAACTTATTGAATAATCTCCGGCAGATTCCCGGACAAGGATTCATGTTCGGTCACCATGACGATCCGCTTTACGGTGTGGGCTGGGAAGGTGACGAAGGGCGCAGTGACGTGAAAAGTGTGTGCGGTGACTATCCTGCAGTTATGTCGTTCGATCTGGGGCATATAGAATTGGAAGGTGAGAAAAGTCTGGATCATGTGCAGTTCCGTAAAATACGGCAGGAAACGATTAACCAGTACAAGCGTGGAGGAATGGTTTCTTTCAGCTGGCACCTCGACAATCCGTCTACAGGCAAAGACGCATGGGATGTGAGTGACACGACGGTCGTTGCCTCCATACTTCCCGGTGGAACACATCATACCAAGTTCGTGGGTTGGCTTGATGCCGTTGCGGCCTTTATGAATACTCTGGAAACAGAAGACGGGACAAAGATACCGGTTCTTTTCCGTCCCTGGCACGAACATACCGGAAGCTGGTTCTGGTGGGGACAAAACCTTTGTACGGCTGAACAATACAAAGCCCTCTGGCGGATGACGTATGAACGTATGCATGCCAAAGGAGTAAAGAACTTGCTTTATGCTTATTCCCCGGGATCGGAACCAAAGGATTCGGCAGCTTATCTGGAACGTTATCCGGGAGATGACATCATCGACCTGGTGGGCTTTGACACCTACCAGTTCGACCGGACGCAGTATATGGAGCAACTGGATAAGTCACTTGCCATCCTGACAGAAGTGGGGCAGTCGCACAATAAGCCTATCGCCATCACCGAAACCGGTTTCGAAGCTATTCCCGATTCTACCTGGTGGACACAGACACTCTATCCGGTAATCAGCAAGTACCCTATCAGTTATGTGCTGGTATGGCGCAATGCACGTGAACGGGTGAATCACTATTATGCTCCTTATCCCGGGCAGGTGTCTGCCGATGACTTTGTGAAGTTCTACCGTGAGCCGGAAACTTTGTTTGTCTCGGACGTGAAAGACCTTTATAAATAGAAAATCAAATAAATAACGATAAAAACACTGTCCATTATGAGTCTGTTTAATGATAAAGTTGCTAAATTGCTCTCCGGGCATGAAGCACTGTTAACACGCAGGAACGAACCGATAGAAGAAGGAAACGGAGTGATAACGCGTTACCGTTATCCTGTGCTGACCGCTGCGCATACGCCTGTCTTTTGGCGATACGACCTGAATGAGGAGACGAACCCTTTCCTGATGGAGCGTATCGGCGTGAATGCAACGCTGAATGCTGGGGCCATTAAGTGGGAGGGGAAATATCTGATGCTGGTGAGGGTAGAGGGAGTCGACCGCAAATCATTCTTTGCTGTTGCCGAAAGCCCGAATGGCATTGATAATTTCCGTTTCTGGGAATATCCGGTGACTTTGCCCGAAGATGTGATTCCGGCAACCAATGTATACGATATGCGTCTCACCGCCCACGAAGACGGTTGGATTTACGGCATCTTCTGTGCCGAGCGGCATGATGATGATGCTCCTGCCGGTGACTTGTCGTCGGCTACTGCCACGGCCGGTATCGCCCGCACCAGAGACCTGAAAAATTGGGAACGTTTGCCGGATCTGAAAACAAAGAGCCAGCAACGCAATGTGGTGCTTCATCCCGAGTTTGTGGATGGAAAGTATGCACTCTATACCCGTCCGCAAGACGGATTCATAGATACAGGTAGCGGAGGAGGTATCGGGTGGGCACTGATTGACGACATGACTCATGCAGAGGTGAGTGAAGAGAAGATTATCGACAAACGCTATTACCACACCATCAAAGAGGTGAAGAACGGTGAAGGGCCGCATCCCATCAAGACCCCTCAGGGATGGCTTCACCTGGCTCATGGGGTACGCAATTGTGCCGCCGGACTGAGGTATGTGCTGTATATGTATATGACTTCGTTGGAAGACCCTACCCGGCTGATAGCCTCTCCGGGCGGCTACTTTATGGCTCCGGTAGGAGAAGAGCGCGTCGGTGATGTATCGAATGTACTCTTTTCGAATGGCTGGATAGCCGATGATGACGGGAAAGTGTTTATCTACTATGCCTCGTCGGATACCCGGATGCACGTGGCCACCTCGACTGTCGAACGGTTGGTGGACTATTGCCTGCATACCCCTCAGGACGGTTTTTGTTCCTCGGCTTCGGTGGAGGTACTGAAAAACCTGATTGAGCGGAACCTGAAACTGATGAAATAAGAAAACCAAGAATAGAATGACCACTATGATTACACTGAAAGAGAAGATCGGCTACGGATTGGGCGATATGGCTTCATCCATGTTCTGGAAACTGTTCGGTTCTTATCTGATGATTTTTTACACCGATGTGTTCGGGCTGCCGGCCGCTGTGGTAGGAACCATGTTTCTGATTACCCGGGTGTGGGATTCGGCTTTCGACCCTATTGTGGGAGTGATTGCCGACCGTACCCAGACCCGGTGGGGCAAGTTTCGTCCTTACCTGCTGTATCTTGCTGTCCCCTTTGCGCTGATAGGTATCTTTACCTTCACCACTCCGCAACTGAGCGAAACGGGAAAACTTGTCTATGCCTACATCACCTATTCTTTGATGATGATGGTATATTCGGCTATCAATGTGCCTTATGCTTCTCTGCTGGGAGTGATGAGTCCCGATCCGAAAGAGCGGAACACGTTGTCCACCTATCGCATGACTTTTGCCTATATCGGCAGTTTCATCGCTTTGTTGCTGTTCATGCCGATGGTAAATCTGTTTGGAGGTGCGGAGGATGAACAGCGTGGCTGGATGTTGAGTGTAGTGGTGATCGCTGTGATGTGTGCGGTTCTGTTCTATCTCTGTTTTGCGTTGACGCGTGAACGGGTGAAACCGATCCGGGAAGTGCAGGGCTCTCTGAAAGATGACTTGAGGGATCTGCTTCACAACCGCCCGTGGTGGATCTTGCTGGGTGCCGGAGTGGCGGTCCTGGTCTTCAACTCCATCCGTGACGGAGCTACGGTTTATTATTTTAAGTACTTTGTGGTAGAAGAGGATTATTCAACAGTCTCCCTCTTCGGGGTCTCTTTTGTGCTGAGCGGGCTTTACCTGGCAGTGGGGCAGGCTGCCAATATCGTGGGGGTGATTCTTGCCGCGCCGGTCAGCAACCGCATTGGCAAAAAGAATACATATATGGGAGCCATGAGCCTGGCTACCATACTTTCCGTCATTTTTTACTGGTTCGGAAAAGGAGATATTGCTCTGATCTTTGTCTTCCAGGTACTCATCAGCATTTGTGCCGGAAGTATCTTCCCTTTGCTCTGGTCGATGTACGCTGATTGTGCCGACTATTCCGAACTGAAGACAGGTAATCGGGCTACGGGGCTGATCTTTTCCTCTTCGTCCATGAGCCAGAAGTTCGGATGGGCCATAGGAAGTGCATTGACCGGTTGGCTACTGGCTTACTTCGGATTTCGTGCCAACGAGGTGCAGAGTGTAGAAGCCATTCACGGAATTAAGATGTTTCTCAGTTGGTTGCCGGCCGTCGGGACGGTACTGTCTGTTATCTTTATCAGCATGTACCCACTGTCGGAGAAGAGAATGAAAGAGGTGACCTCGGAATTGGAGAAGAAAAGACAAACTGCTCAATCATGATTCAAAATACTATGGACAAGATTCTTAAACAGGAAATGCTGGAAGAACTCACCACCCACATCCTTCCCTACTGGATGGAACGGATGGTGGATCAAGAAAACGGTGGATTTTACGGACGTATCACCGGACAGGAAGAACGGATGCCTCAGGCAGAGAAAGGAGCCATTCTGCATGCACGTATTCTGTGGACCTACTCTGTCGCTTACCGCCTGTTGGGCAAAGAAGAATACAAAGAGATGGCAACCCGGGCCGAACGTTACCTTATCGACCATTTTTATGATCCGGAGTTCGGAGGAGTTTATTGGTCTCTTGATTACAGGGGTGAGCCGTTGGATACCAAAAAACAGATTTACGCCATCGGTTTTGCCATTTATGGTCTGAGCGAATATCACCGGGCCACCGGAGATCCGGAAGCATTGGAGTATGCCGTCCGTTTGTTCTATGACATAGAGTCCCATAGCTTCGACCGAATAAAGAACGGCTACTGTGAAGCGCTTACCCGGGAGTGGAACGAGATAGCCGATATGCGCCTTAGCGAGAAAGATGCCAATGAACGCAAGACGATGAATACCCATCTGCACATTCTTGAGCCTTATACCAACTTATACCGGGTTTGGAAAGACGAGGGGCTGAAACGGCAGTTGCGTAACCTGATAGAACTTTTTATGCAGAAGATATTGGACAACGATACATTCCATCTGCGACTCTTTTTTGATGATGACTGGCAAAGTAAATATGCCGTTATTTCGTACGGGCATGATATTGAAGCCTCCTGGCTGTTGCACGAAGCTGCCCGCGTACTGGGAGACGCCGAACTCCTTGCCGAAGTGGAACCTGTTGTGAAGAAGATCGCTGCGGCCGCATCCGAAGGTTTCACTCCCGACGGAGGAATGGTGTATGAAAAGAACCTCGCTACGGGACATGTGGATGGCGACCGTCATTGGTGGGTACAAGCCGAAACCGTAGCCGGATACTATAACCTGTTCCGCTATTTCGGTGATTGCGAAGCTTTACAGCGTTCCGTGGTCTGTTGGCGATTCATCAGGCAACATCTGATTGACGATGTCCACGGTGAATGGTTCTGGAGCCTTCGGGCCGACGGCACTGTCAACCGGGATGATGACAAAGCCGGATTCTGGAAATGCCCTTATCATAACGGGCGTATGTGCATTGAGCTGTTGGGCGGATAAACGCATTGTTTCCCCTTTCGTTAGATTGTTTTCCAAACTTTTTGTACTTTTGGGCACAATTTAGCGAATATGAAAAACAAACACGTCAAGAGAGTGAACCTGCTTCTCTCCATCCTATTGGGAGCAGGTGTCTTTATCTTCTTTGGAGTATATTATCCTTATCATCTGCACTATCAGGAACAGTTCCAGATGTTTCTTTTCACGTCCGGGTATTTTGTCGAACGGGCATCCCATCCCGGTGGAGTGGCGGATTATTTAGGTAATTTCCTCACTCAGTTTTATTATTATTCGTGGGCGGGAGCCGCTGTCTTAGCAGGTGTATTGTGGGGCATGCAACGTTTGGTTGCATTTATTGCCGGACGTATGGGAGAGTGCTCTTTGTGGTATCCGCTTACCCTGCTGCCCTCTTTGTGTTTCTTTATTCTTCTTTGTGACGAGAACTATCTCCTTTCGGGAGTCCTTTCCGCTTGCATGGTGTTGGGGGCAGTTGCGGGATATACCTGTATTTTCAATCCTGTCGTACGCCGTATCTCCCTTTGGGCAGGCATTCCGGTACTCTATATGTTGGCGGGAGGTTGTGCCTGGTTGTTCATCCCGCTGGCTTTGATGGTTGAGTTTTGGCGCTTCGGCACGAAGCACTCTTCCTTATGGCTTCCGGCAGGCGGAGCGATTCTTGTTGCCGGAGTCACAATCTGGGCTTCCCGGTGGTTGTTTCCTTATCCGATGGACCGCTTGTTGTGGGGAATCGGGAGTTATCGTTTCCCTTTATTCTTTCCGAAAGCACAAGTGGTTGCCTGGATAGCTCTCGTGTTGGTTCCGCCGTTAGTAGCCCGCCTGCCCGGGAAGATTACCCGGGGACGTTACGTTATGGCCCTTACGGGGCAGTTCCTGTTGATGCTGTTGGCCATGAATCTCCTTGGCAAGCGCAGCATCGCGATGAATAAAGAGGCAGTAATGGCCTACGACTGTCACGTACGTATGCAGGATTGGGACGGTATCATTGCCCTGGCCGGGAAGAAATTGCCCGATACTCCCATGGCGGTTTCCTGCCTCAACCTTGCCTTAGGGATGAAGGGGCAATTGGCCGACCGCATGTTTCACTATCGCCAGCGTGGAAAAGAGGGGCTGTTCATGTCGTTTGTCAATGACTTTACAATTCCTCTGGTAGCTGCCGAACCCTATTATTACCTGGGAATGGTGAACACAGCCCAACAACTTGTCTTTGAAGCGATGGAGGCCATCCCCGATTATCAGAAGAGTGTCCGCTGTTTTAAGCGGCTTGCCGAAACAAATCTGATAAACGGAAGATATGAAGTGGCAGGCAAATATCTGCGTATCCTGCAACATACCCTTTTTTATAAAGACTGGGCCACGGAGATGCTGGCTTGTCTGGACGATGAGGCGCGGATCGATGCACATCCCGAGTACGGACGCCTGAGAAAACTCACCCCGCAAACCGACCTGTTTTTCAATCCGGCAGAACCGGAGATGACGTTGTCATTGTTGTTGCAGGCAAATCCGGAGAACCGGATGGCCTATGAATATCTGATGGGCATAACCCTGCTGAAGAAAGACATGGGACGATTCGTTCACTATTATCCTTTGGGAGAGAAACTGGGCTACCGCTCGATACCGAAGAGTTATCAGGAGGCACTGCTGTTTGGCTGGAGTATGCAGAAGCATACGCCGGGAGAGGAAATCCCCTGGAAGATTAACCGGGAGACAGGAGAGCGGTTGCGGGAGTATGCGCGCATTTACACTTCTACACGGTCTGAGGAGGCGTTGGCACCCCGGTTTGGAGATACTTACTGGTTCTATGTACATTTTAGATAAAAGATTATGAATAAGATAAAACAGTGTTTAGGTATCCTGCTGTTATCATTAACGGTGGTTTCCTGCCGGCAAAAGGTGGTATCGCCCGTTCCGGTAGATGCACTTCCTCCGATATGGCCCGACTATGCGGGGGTAACGATTCCCGCTACCATTGCACCGCTCAACTTCCGTGTGACTGCCGATGGGGCGGAGGCGGTAGATGTCGTGATTTCCGGAAAGAAAGGAGATCCCATCCGGACAAGCGGAGAATCTGTGGAGATCCCTGCCGGAAAATGGAGCGAGTTGCTGGAGAACAATAAAGGGGACAGCCTTGAAGTGAAAGTATGTATCCGTCAAAACGGAGAATGGAAAGCGTATCGGTCTTTCCCGTTCTATATCAGCCCGTTTCCCATTGATTACGGATTGGTGTACCGCCTGCTTGCACCGGGATACGAAATATACAGCAAGATGGGTATTTATGAGCGCGAACTTTCTACGTTTCGCCAGACTCCTTTGTTTGAGAATACTCAGGTGACGGCCGCCTGCGTCAATTGCCATGCTTTCAATCAGACGAACCCCGATCCGTCCAGCCTGCATGTCAGAGGCGGACACGGAGCCACGGTGATGACCATCGGTGGAGAGAGCGAGTTCCTCGATACAAAAGCTGACGGACAGCTTTCTGCCTGTGTTTATCCTTATTGGCATCCTTCGGGCGAATACATCGCTTATTCGGTGAACCGGACCAACCAGACTTTCCATCTGGGAGGGAAGAAGCCTATCGAGGTTTTTGACCAGGCTTCGGATGTGGTAGTTTACCATCCGCAGTCACATCGGATACTGACTACTCCTCTGCTGAGTACCGCCGCATTCGAAACATTTCCCGCCTTCTCGCCCGACGGACGGACACTTTATTTCTGTTCGGCGGAGCAGAAAGAGATGCCTGCCCGGTATAAAGAGGTGAAATACAGTTTGTGCAGTATTGCTTTCCATCCGGAGGACGGAACGTTCGGCGACCGGATCGATACGTTGATCTCAGCCCGCACGCTGGACAAAAGTATCTCTTTCCCCAAACCTTCGTTCGACGGAAAGTATCTGATGTTCACGCTTTCCGATTATGGGAATTTCTCCATCTGGCACAAAGAGGCCGATCTCTGGTTGCTGGACTTGAAGACCGGAGCCTATCGCAACCTGGAGGAGGTGAACAGTGACGACACGGAAAGTTATCACAACTGGAGCAGCAATTCACATTGGTTTGTGTTCAGCAGCCGGAGAGGTGACGGGTTGTACACCCGCCTTTATATCGCCTCGGTGGACAAGCAGGGGCGTATCGGGAAGCCTTTCCTGTTGCCTCAGCAAGATCCGTATATATTCTACGATCAGTTGATCTATTCGTATAATGTTCCTGAGTTTGTATCCGCTCCGGTGCAATGGGACAAACGGGAGATAGCCAAAGGGCTGATGTCGAAGGAGCGAGTTAAAGTGAAATAAAAGACGAGTAAGAGTATGGAATACAGAAAACATAGAATAGAGTATTTAAAGACTACTGTTGAATATTCCCTTTTTGGGGGTGAGGGAGAAACGAAGGAGGCGCATCTGATGTTTCATGTCGATCCGGAAGCGGGGAGTTATGAAGAGCAGCTGACGGCTATTTGCAAAGCATATCATAAGACATTGGGCAGGAAGATAAAACTCAGGGGAATGGTGCCGGCGTTTTGCCGTTACTTCCTGAGTGATGCCGCCAATCAGTGGGAGGTTTTGCAAGCTGTTTTGCAGGAAGAGCCATCGTATGCTGTCTCGGTCGTGCAACAGCCTCCGTTGGATGGAAGTAAGATTGCTTTGTGGGTCTATCTGACCTCCGAACGGAACGCTGCTTATAAGCATTACTGGACAGCCAGTGCGGGTGTGCCTTGCGGTAATTCGGAGCAGCAGATGAAAACCTTGTTAAAATCTTACGAAGCCGATTTGACCGGAAAAGGCTGTACGCTGGCTTCCGATTGCATCCGTACCTGGATCTTTGTGCAGAACGTGGATGTGAATTATGCGGGCATTGTCAAGGCGCGCCGTGAAAACTTTGTCGGGCAGGGACTGACCGAATCGACCCATTATATAGCCAGTACCGGCATAGAGGGGCGGCATGCCGATCCGAAGATACATGTGCTGCTCGATGCCTATGCGGTGAAAGGATTGCAGCCGGGACAGGTGACTTACCTGCATGCGCTGTCTCACCTCAGCCCGACAGCCTTGTATGGAGTGACTTTCGAACGGGGAACTTCCGTAGAGTATGGTGACCGTCGTCATCTCTTTATCAGCGGTACGGCGAGTATCGATCATCGCGGTGAAGTGGTTCATGTAGGCGATGTCCGGGAACAGACCCGGCGGATGTGGGAGAATGTGGAGAAGTTGCTTGAAGAAGGTAAGGCAGGTTTTGCCGATGTGGCGCAAATAATAGTCTATCTTCGTGACGCTTCCGATTATCCGGTTGTCCGGGCTATGTTTGCCGAACGCTTTCCGCAAATACCCATACAGTTCGTTGCCGCTGCCGTGTGCCGCCCTACCTGGCTGATCGAGATGGAATGTATGGCAGTAGCCGGAAACGATAACTCCAGTTATCAATCGTTTTGATAGAATTTATTCTATTTCGCTTTCTAAAAGATATGAAATGCGCTGTTTGCCAAACAGCGCATTTCTTTTTTTTGATAGATCCGGAAGAAGAAGCCTTCCTCAAAGGGGCTTTGGAAGCTGGAAAGCCGGGCTTGAAGGCTCCGAAAGCCGGGGTGTTGAGAGAATAGAGCCGGGCTTTCTGGAAAAAGAAGTAAGCATTTGCCGAAAATGCTTACTTCTTTCGGGGCAAATGCTTACTTCTTTTTGAAATATCTCCTAATGTTTTTCCGGATTACTCTTATTGTTTCCGATCGGAGCTCCAAAAGAGAGTGGAATTCTCCTGGTTGCTACTCCGGAACGAACGAAGTGGAAATGACAAAGAAACGGATCTTTGGGGCAATTTCCGTCTATGGGTCCTGCTTTTTGCAGAAACGGTGTTATCTTGTCCGTCCATCGGCTGTTCGGGTGATAAAAGTAAAAACAGCGATCGCCATAGAAGGCGATTTTAGTCTTGCGGCTTTATGACGGGCCGAAAGAAAGCAATCTGAGAGGATTGAAGTATCATTTTGACAGAATGTCAAAACCGCAGGAAGTGTGCCGAGGTTCACCACAGAGGACACAGAGTAACACAGAGGTGAAAAGGGTTTTGATTCACCTCATTCCGGTGAATTCAATACTCCGTTTCCTGCGGATTAAAGTTACACCATCCTTTTGTCCACTCCGGATAGTTGATTTCTTCCTTTTCACTGAACACTACATTTTCCATTACGGCAGGTGTCCCTTCTATGTCCGACGGATATCCGTTGATCCGGCAGTTCCAGAAAGTTACTGACGTATTGGTCCCCAGATACAGTGCCGAACCGAACAATCCCAACATACTTTCATTCTCCGGCCGCAGTCCGCCGCCATTGATGAAGTCGGGACGGTTTACGAATGAAGCGTCTCCCGAGGCGGGACCATAGATCGTGACATCTTCAAAGGTGGCGGCTGTGGTGGGAGTGGCCGGGCTGTTTGTACCGTTGTTGCTGCATTCGAAGGCATGAGAACCTGTGATGTCGGCTATTCGCGGATGGCGGATACCCAAGAGATGCTTGCACGTACCACTGTAACCATTGTCTGTATCGAAGTCGTCGTCCCAGCAATGATAGGCCACCAGATATTCTGCATTGACCGTTCCGCCGAACCATTCGAAAGCATCGTCATTGGCATAGGATACTTGCAGATGGTCTATCTGCGTACCGTTTCCTACCGAGCCGAAAGTGATTCCGTTAATCTCCTGGTTCTTCTTGAACGGATACCCCGCAAACTCTATGCGGACGTAACTCAGGATGCCCGAATTATCTGCGTTGTTCGGACCGCCGTGCGTGGTGCGCGGACCTCCTTCTATCTGCATGATGTTTTCGTTGTTCCGGGCATAGCCACAAAGAATCAGCCCTCCCCAGTCGCCCGGTTTCCGCTTTCCGGCAGGCATTTCGGAAGTGAATACAATCGGTGCATCCACTGTTCCTTGGGCTATCAGTTTTCCGCCCGGTTCTATGATCAGGGCGGCACGGGTCTCTTTGTCGCCCTTGATGACGGTGCCTGCCTCAATGGTCAGTGTGGAGCCGTATGTGACGTAACACCAACCTTTCATCAGGTAAGTGCCTCGTTTCAGGTATTGATGATCTTTTATCTCAAAGGTCTGTTCTCCGTTTCCGATGATGTTTTCACCGTAAACAATGTTGTTACCCTGTCCGCCGTTCTCGTCGTCCGTACAGCTACTGCCGGTCAGGCAAACCAGTGCTGTCAGTGCGATAATCCTTAGTCTGTATCTGTTCATAGTTTGAAAAACAGGTAAATGTGTCAAAATCCACCACAGAGGACACAGAGTAACACAGAGACAATTTTAAATTGTTGATTATTACTGAAAAACTCTGTGATGCTCTGTGTTACTCTGTGGTGAAAAGAGTTTCGACACTACCTCTTCATTCTGTGAGTGTATATGTGATTTATAACTTTGTCCAACCTTTGGTCCATTCGTTGTCTGCTTTCACTGCGCCTTTATAAGCCGCTTTCTCAAAGAAGCTGTCTGCCGAGAGGTCGGCTCCTCCTTCTTGGATTCCGATGAAGGTGTTGCTGAAGCTGAAAGTCTGGTTGATGGCATTGTGATTCTCTGCGGCAGTGAACAAGGCAGAAGAGTAACCGCCGTCACCGCTGGCTTTGATATCTCCCGCGATAGCGATGTAGTTCAATACCGAAGGACCATTCACCAAGTACTTCTCGGTTTGTTCTGTTTCGGTAGTCAGGTTATTGGCTTTGCCTGTAACCAGAGCATTGTAGATTTTGGCCTGAGTTCCGGCACGCAGGCGGATGCCTCTTTTACCTTCGTCATTGTTGGCGCCGATCAGTGTCAGGTTAGCCAGTGTGGGGCATGAAATCGGAGTGGCATCCATGTTCTTGTCATAGTTGTCGGCTTCGATCAGGCAGTCACATGTATATCCCAAAGTGGCGGGATCTTCCTGGTAGGCGACAAAGAATTGACCTTTTCCGCTCCATCCTTCTGTCCAGTCGAAAGAATCGTCACTGTTGCTTACCGATACCAGATACTTGGCATTGACCGTACCTCCGAACCATTCGAAACCGTCATCCGTACCTTTGTATGCTTCCAGATATTCGAGGGTAGTGCCGTTTCCTACACCGTAGAAGGTGAAACCGTTGCACTCTTTTTCTGTGGTGAACTTATAACCTGCGTATTCCAGGCGGATGTACTTCAGGATACCTGAGTTATCTGCCGGATCGGAACCACCGTAAGTAGCGTCTCCTACTTCCGATTTACCGGTCGATCCGATATTGATAGGGGCTTTACCGCAAATATGGATACCGCCCCATGCTCCGGGTTCTTTGGTGTCGGAGGTCATGATAATCGGAGCAGAGGCAGTACCTACCGCTTCGATCTTGGCTCCTTGTTCCACGAGGATGTAGTCGATGGTGGCATCGTCGCTCTTGGCGCTGATTGTCACACCTTCACCGATCTTCAGGGTAGAACCGGCTTTGATGATATATTCTCCGTCGAGGGAGAAGTTGTAGCCTTTGGTCAGGATCACGGTTTTTGATCCGTCTACGCTTCCTTTCAGTGTTCCGTTGTTGGCTACCACTTCTTCGCCTTCGCCGTTTCCGCCACCTTCGCCGTTGTTGTCGTCACTACAAGCTGCAAGCGAACACATTCCCATCAGGGCTGCTACGGCCCAAGAGTTGAGTTTTAGATAATTCATTTTCATCTTCATACTGTTTATGGTTTATACTATCTGTTTGATTATTAATATAAATACTCTGTGTGATTCTGTCTCTCCCTGTGGCGAGCCTTAGAATCTGTACGAGACTCCTATCTCCGCATTTGTTCCCGGACGGAATGATTCTACTTCCACCTTTTGTCCCGTTGCCGGTAGTTCCTGCTTGAAACGGATGGTACTGTTCAGCAAATCTTTCATCTGTAAGCGCAGGTTTAGATGCTTGTTGATGGCATAGCTTGCTATGAAGTCCATCGTGTGCAGGGTCTGTTGCTTGATATTGCCTGTTCCGTAGATACCTACTGTCTCGATGCGTGGCCCTTGCACATTATAAACCAGTGCCAGTGTCAGGTCGCTTTCTCCCCTTAATTGGGGAGTGTAGCTGATATCGGCATTGATCAGGAACGGGGAGGCTCCCTGCAGAGCGCGTTCCGAGTCGGTATATACCCCGCCTTCAGGAAGGATGACGTTTGTATACATATATGAGCCGTTGGCACCGATACGGAGATTCTTGAACAGTTCTTTGCGGAACTCGATTTCCACTCCCGTGGCTATTCCGTCTTCGGCGTTGCGGAAAGAACGGATCACTGTTCCGCCCGAAGACTCCTGGGTCTGCTCAATGGGCGACTTCAGTTTCTTGAAGTAACCGGTAACGGAGAACATGTCGCCATTGTTACGTTTCGGGAAGAAATCGTAGCGCAGGTCTATGTTGTAGTTATAAGCATTCTTCAGCTCGTTGTTACCACGGATGTAGGCACTTCCGTAGGACTCCTGGTAGAGGAACGGAGCCATTTCGATGAACGAAGGCCGGGTGACGGTGCGTGATACGGAGAGGCGCAGGCTGTTGGTTTCGTCGATGGTGTACTTCAGGTTCAGTGCCGGGAAGAAATCACCTTTGTCCAGGTTCGTCTTCTTCTCCTGCCCTCCGTCTGTCCAGTAGCGTACCCATTGCTTGGCTTGCTCGTAGCGCAGCCCCACGTTGACCAGCAGAGATTCAACCGGATAATATTCTATTTCGGCAAACCCTGCCCATACATCCATGCCGGCGTAATAGTTGTAACGGGGTTGTGCGTCGATATTGGCTTTTATCGTTCCGTTGGCTATGTTTTCCTGATTCAGGTATCCGTTGGTATCGTATATGTTGGTGACATCGGCATTCAGGGCATTGATGTCATAATAGAAGTTCACGCTTTCAAAGTCGCGTTTTTTGCTTTTGTAAGTCCCTCCCACACGAATGAGGTTCGCGTCACCCCATTTGTACGAAGTGCGCAGGTCACCTACAATCTCCTTTTCCTGCAATTCTCCGAAATAGCGGTTGGTGGTCTGGTTCAGTTTAAAGAGGTTCAGCTTGTCGCTTCCTTCATTGCGGAAGAAGACAACCTGCCGGCGGTCCGGTTCATCGCTGTTGGTCAGCCCGTAGGAAGCACTCCAGTTTACATCCCACTGAGAGGTCAGCTCATGGTGTCCCATCAACTGGTTGTTCAGCAGTGAATACGCATGAAATACGCTGTTGCTCGACGTAATGTTGTTCTTTTCTGCATCGATCCCTTCGCGTGCCATGTAGTCGTTGATGGCATTGCGGGCATAAAACAGGGTAAAGTTGATGTGGTCGGCCTGCCGGAACGAGTATCCGATGCTGCCCAGTCCCGCTATTTTCAATGCGCTGGAATAGCTGTCGTAATTAAACTTATCGAGATGTGTGCCTTGTGCCGTCATGGTAGTGACGTAGGCATCTTTCAGAATCTGGTTTTCGTTGCTGATACCTACCGAGGCGAGCAGGCTCAGGCGGTTGCCGTTGGGCAGAGTCCAGCTCTTGCCTCCTCCGAGGTTACCGCCGAACTCGGGTAACGAACGGTGCTTGCTGATGGCGAAGTTTGTACCGAACGGATCATTGTTGCGGGCATAATCGCGGAACTCGCTTTTACCCATAGCCAGAATCCGGTCTTTGTTCTTTAGGTTGCCTGTACTGAAGAGTCCCCCCTTCCGGTCGCTGTAATAGAAATCTTTTCCGATGGTGTTGAAGCGTCCGCCTACGTTGAAGCCGATGGAGAAAAAGTCACTTCCGGTATTCTCCTTGGTGCTGATGTCGATATGTGCACCCGAATAGTCGGCGAAAGATCCGGCGGCATATACTTTGCTGACCGTAATGTTCTTTACGGTAGAGGCCGGAAAGAGGTCGAGCGGGATCAGCTTGTTGTCCGGATTGGGCGAAGCTATGGGCAGCCCGTTCAGGGTGGTGGTGCTGTACCGGTCTCCCAGTCCGCGCACAATCAGTTGTCCGGCACTGGCAATGGAGATTCCCGTTATTTTTTTAACCCCATCCTGTACGTTCGATATACCTTTGAGAGTCATCTCCTTGGCTCCCATGTTCTCGATGGCAAGCGTTGCTTTTTGTCTTTCCTGCAACAAAGCCTTTTCACCTTCCAGGTTCTTGCGGGCCACTACGGTGACGGCATCCAGCGTTTGTGCATCCACTTCCAGTTCGAAGTTCAGTGTCGCATCGGTTTTTATCTTCACTTCATTCATCCGGAACGTTTTATATCCTATGTATTTCACTTCGAGGGTATAAGTGCCGTTGTTCAGTGTAAGGGTGTAATTACCGTTTAAATCGGCTACGGCACCGGTGGCGGAACCTGTAACCTGTACGGTAGCTCCCGTGAGCGGTTCTTTGGTTTGTTTGTCAATGATGGTTCCCTTGATGACACCTGCTGTGATTCCCAAGGAAAATGTAGTGAGAAGAAGGGTGGAGAGAAGTCTCCCGATTCGTTGTTTCATGTCTTTTTATCTACGTTTTTCTGTCGGTGCAAAGTTGCGGGATTCAGGTTACGGGGGTGATACATGCACTATACGATTCGTTAACATCTGTGTTACATTCCTGTGTATTCTTTCCCCTGCAATACTCTTAGAGCACCGTTACCGCAAATATTTAATCCATTCTCTTGATAGAAATGGATAATTTTCTAATTTTGCATACTTACAGCAGACAAACATATACCCCTGTAAACTACTTTTATGGATAACGATATCGAACGGTTACGGCGAATGGCCTCCATGGCACAGATCGGGTGGTGGGAAGCTGACTTCACAGCCGGACACTATTTATGCTCAGAATATCTATGTGATTTATTAGGACTGGAAGGTAATACTATCTCTTTTATGGATTTCAGAGAACGGGTGCGGAAGGACTATCAGGAACAGATAGTCCGGGAGTTCAATGCTTCTATACACCGGGAGTTTTATGAACAGACCTTTCCCATTTATTCCAAAGAGGGAATCATTTGGTTGCATACACGCCTGGGCAATCGGGAGGAAGTGCCGGGCAGGGGGATCATTTCCTTCGGTACCATACAACGGGTAGAGGCTCCCAATGAAACCTCAGAACGTATCCTGGAGCGTGTAAACGATTTGCTGTATCGTCAGAACTCCATTTCCCATTCGCTGTTGCGCTTCCTGAAAGATGACAGTGTGGACCTTTGTATCATGGATATATTGAAAGATATCCTCGACCTTTTTCGTGGCGGACGGGTGTATATCTTTGAGTATGATGAATATTACCGTTATCAGGACTGTACCTATGAAGTGGTGGCAGAGGGAGTGCCGGCGGAGATTGAAAGCCTGCAACGCATCGCTACCGACAGTTTGCCCTGGTGGACGAGTCAGACCTTATCGGGTAAGCCGGTGATACTGGATTCATTGGATCAGCTTCCGAAACATGCGAAATCCGAATATGCCATCCTCAGCCGCCAGAACATCAAGTCGCTGATGGTCACTCCGCTGATAGCGGGCGAACATGTATGGGGATATATGGGAATCGACCTTGTGGAGAATTACCGCAACTGGAGTAATGAAGATTTCCAGTGGTTGTCGTCTTTGGCCAATATAATCAGTATCTGCATCGAACTGCGCAAAGCAAAAGATGATGCCATCCGCGAACGTTCTTTCTTGCGTAACCTGTTCCGCTTCATGCCGATGGGATATGTGCGTATGTCTATCATCCGGGATGCCGGCGGGAAACCTTGCGACTACCGGATAGCCGATGCCAATGATCTGAGTTCGGAACTGATCGGATTGCCTCTTTCGGATTATGTGGGGCGTCTGGGTAGTGAACTGTATGCAGATACGAAAGCACCAATAGACTATCTGGTGGACGTTATTGAAGATAATGTGCATAAAGAGACGGATGTCTTCTTTGATCGCTCCCAGCGCAGTTCCCATTGCATCATATATTCTCCGGAGAAAGACGAGGTGGTTTCCTTGTTTCTGGACTCTACGGAGACAGTACGTGCCCACAAGGCTTTGGATCGCAGCGAAAAGCTCTTCAAGAGTATCTTTGCCAATATTCCTGCCGGAGTGGAGCTTTATGATAAGGATGGCTATCTGCTCGATTTGAACAACTGGGACATGGAGACCTTTGGGGTGAAGGATAAAGCGGATGTAATAGGTGTCAGCTTCTTTGAGAACCCGAATGTGCCTCTTGAAATCAGGGAACGGGTGCGGAACGAAGATTTGGTGGATTTTAGGCTGAATTACTCTTTTGAGAGGGCAGGCGACTATTTCCACTCGGATAGACAGAAGATGATTGAACTCTATACAAAGGTCAGTAAGCTGTTTGACAGTCAGGGGAACTTCAACGGATATGTATTGATTAATATCGATAATACGGAGCGTATCGACGCCATTAACCGTATCCGTGATTTTGAGAACTTCTTCCTGCTGATATCGGACTATGCAAAGGTGGGGTATGCTAAACTGAACTTGCTTACCAAACGTGGTTATGCCATCAAACAGTGGTATAAGAATATGGGCGAGCCTGAGGATATTCCGCTGTCGTCGGTTGTGGGAGTCTATGATAAGATGCATCCGGAAGACAGGCAGAAAGTCGTTGATTTCTACGAAAAGGTATTGAAGGGTGAGGAGAAGGATTTCCGTAGCGAAATGCGTGTGTTGAAGCCCGGCACTGCCGATGAGTGGAACTGGGTGCGCATGAATGTGGTGGTTACCAAGTTTGAACCGGATAACGGGGAGATAGAGATCATCGGCATTAACTATGACATTACCGAACTGAAAGAGACGGAAGCCATGCTTATCGAGGCTAAAGAGAAAGCTGAAACGATGGACCGCCTGAAGAGTGCTTTTCTTGCGAATATGAGTCATGAGATACGTACACCGCTCAATGCGATTGTCGGCTTCTCGGGGTTGCTGGTGGATACGGAAGATCTGGAAGAACGTCGTGAATACATTAAGATTGTACAAGAGAATAACGACTTGCTGTTACAGCTGATCTCTGATATTTTAGACCTGTCGAAAATAGAGGCGAGGACATTTGAATTCACCTATGGCGAGACGGATGTGAATATGCTTTGTGAAGATATTGTCCGCAGTTCCCAGATCAAGGTACCACAAGGAGTTGAGTTGGTTTTTGATCCGCATCCGTCGGAATGCAGCGTGGTGAGTGACCGGAACCGCCTGCATCAGGTTATCTCTAATTTCGTGAACAATGCTTTGAAGTTTACTTCATCGGGCAGTATCCGCGTGGGATACGAAGAAAAAGAAGAGTGCGTGGAGTTTTATGTGCGGGATACGGGAATTGGAATTCCCGCAGGGCAACTGCCTCATATCTTTGAGCGTTTCGTCAAGTTGAACACCTTTATTCATGGAACCGGCCTCGGGCTTTCCATCTGCAAAAGCATCGTAGAGCAGTTAGGCGGAGTCATAGGAGTGGATTCGGAAGAGGGAAAGGGCTCCCGGTTCTGGTTCACCATTCCGAAATAGGGGCTTTCATAGCAAAAGACATTTCACCACAGAGGACACAGAGGACGCAGAGGGAAACCGAAGATATTATTATCCTAATGGATAACGTATCTTTATCTCCTTCTCTGTGTCCTCTGCGTCCTCTGTGGTGAAATATGGTTAAGCAAACTTATCGATTCCCTGATAGATGCAGCTTGCGATACCTAAGGCTATGATGCCCAATGTACAAAGTGCGAGACTTAACTTGGTATAACCGTCACTGCGGAAAGCGGGGATGGGTTCTTCGTTGGGATTGATATACATGGCTTTCACGATCAGCAGGTAGTAGTAGAGTGAAACTACTGTGTTGATCAGGGCAATGAATACCAGTAAATGGAACCCACTGTTGAATGCGGCCATGAAGATGAAGAACTTGGAGAAGAAACCCGCAAACGGAGGGATACCGGCCAGTGAGAACAGGGCAAGTGTCATGATGAAAGCCAGTTTGGGGTTTGTCCGGTACAGTCCGTTATAGTCGTTTATTTCTACCTTGTTGCTACGTTGCTCCACAATCGAGATAACCGCGAACACACCTAAGTTTGCTGCCAGGTAAACCAGTACATAATAAACCAGGGCGGTCATTCCCATCGCACTGCCACCTATGACACCCAGCATGATGTATCCGGCCTGAGAGATGGCTGAGAATGCCATGAAACGTTTTAGGTTCTGCTGGCGGATGGCAAAGAGATTGGCAATGGTGATTGAGGCAATAGTTACCCAGAACAGTACTTCCTGCCATTGTGCCGTCATCGGTGCAAATACTTTCGTCAGGATGGTCATCAGCACGAAAGCTGCCGATCCTTTGGAGATCACACTTAAATAGGAGGTCACGGCCGTAGGTGCACCTTCGTATACGTCGGCGGTCCAGAGATGGAAGGGAACCAGGGAGATCTTGAATCCCATGCCGGCAAAGAAGAACACGAAAGCCATGACCTGAAGCATGTTACCTGTAATGTGTTCGGGCAGGTCATCGAAGTAGAGAGTGCCTGACGTTCCGTAAATCATCGAAAGACCGAACAGCAGCAAGGCACTTGAGAACAGAGCTGTCAGGATATACTTGGCACCTGCTTCTGCGGAGTGGTGGCGGTATTTGTCGAATGCCACCAGTGCGGCCATAGGGATACTCGCCATTTCCAGCCCGATGAAGAACATCAGGAAGTGTCCGGCAGAGATCATGAAATACATACCTAACAGGGTGGAGAGTGTCAGGACATAAAACTCTCCCTGCTTGATGCTGGTGTCTTCACGCTTCAGCCATTCGTGGGCCATCAGTATCACGATGAGAGTACCTACGTTGAGCACTGCTTTGATGATGGTTTGCATCGGTGCATACTGATACATTCCGCCGAAAGCCTCCGCCGGAGCTCCGGGGAAGAGGTTGATTACGGTGTGGATGGTCAGCAGGATGACAGCCGGCAAGGTAAGCGACCTGGTAGGTAGTTTGGGAGCCGTGCCTTTATGGTCCGGGCAGGTAAACAGGTCGACCACAAACAGGATGAGGATAACCGCTATCAGCGATAGCTCCTCTTTCATATATAGAAATTGTGAATAATCCATCTTCTTTTTATGGTATTAAGTGTGAAACAACGGGCAATACACTTTCGCCGATCATGTGGCTTACCCAGAAAGGAGCCATACCCAGTCCGGCAACACAAATAATGAGACAGATAACGGCGAAGCGTTCATCCCAGGTTGCGTCTGTCAGTGCCAGGTGATGCTTGTTGGTACAAGTCCCATACAGAATCTTGCCTACCAGCCGGAGGATATAGACCGCAGTAATGACAATGGATGAACAAGCGATAATGGTCAGTGTGCGGTGGAACACATCGAAGTTCTGGAATGAACCGACAAAGATGGTCATCTCGGCTACGAAGCCGCTGAGTCCCGGAAGTCCCAGGTTGGCAAGTCCGGCAATTACATAGCAGACACTGAGGAACGGCATCACTTTCATCAGTCCGTTCAACTCGCGTACGTCGCGGGTATGTGTACGTCCGTATATCATACCGATGAGGGCGAAGAACAATGCTGTCATTAACCCGTGGCTGAGCATCTGGAGCACTGCACCGGTGGCGGCTGTCTGGTTCATCATCAGTATAGCGAAGAGCACCAGACCACAGTGGCTCACTGACGAGTAGGCATTAATATACTTCAGGTCGGTTTGCACACAAGCGCTGAAGGCACCGTATACAACCGATATACCTGTCAGGATCAGGAAGATCCAGCCCAGTTCGTTGGCAGCTTCCGGCATCAGGTACATGGCGATGCGGAAACATCCGTAACCTCCCAGTTTCATCAGTACGCCGGCATGCAGCATGGAGACGGCAGTCGGTGCCGAGGCATGACCGTCGGGGCTCCATGTGTGGAAAGGAAAGAGTGCGCCCAGTACGCCGAATCCCAGGAAGGTGAGCGGGAACCAGATGCACTGTTGTGCGAACGGGATGTTGTGCAGCCGGGCTATTTCGAGGATGTTCATTGTCGTCCCGCCGGCACCGAAGAATATGCCCAGAATACCGATCAGCAAGAAAGCCGAACCACCCATCAACATCAGGGTCAGCTTCATGGCTGCGTATTCCTTGCGTCCCGAGCCCCATACACCGATCAGCAGATACATCGGGATCAACGCGATTTCGTAGAACATGAACATGGTGAACAGATCGATGGAGATGAAGAATCCGAATACTCCCATCGACAGGAGTGTGAACCACAGGAAGTATTCTTTGGTCAGCGGTTGCAGCTTCCAGGAAGCGAAGGTACCGGTGAAAACAATGACGGCACTAAGCAGCAGCATGGCTACCGATATTCCGTCGACTCCTACTGAATAGGATATGTGGAGGGGAGCATACCATACTGTGTCGGCACGGAACAGCATTTCGGCTGTGGCTCCTGCCTGGCGCTCGCCTAAATAAAGGAACGTCAGCACAATACTCAGGATAAGCAACGCTGTACTTCCCGCTACCATCACTCCACGGATGGCTTTAATGCCTTTGGCAAGGTATAACCCGCCAAGCATCAGCAGAGGAATGAGTACGAATAAGGATAAAAAGTTCATATCTTTTGTGCTTTATAAGATTAATATTAAGATCAGTATCAATGCTCCAAGCAAGAATACGTAAGCGTATTGCTGTACGCGTCCGTTTTGCAGTCCCCGTATCTCGTCGCTTGTGGCGTGGGTTCCCCAAGCTATGAAGTTGAAGAATCCGTCTACTACGTGGCGGTCGAACCAAGCGATCGGCGTAGAGATGCAACGGAAGATGATGCGGTGCGTGATGAACTGATATACTTCGTCGATATAGAAACGGTGGTAGGCTGCCCGGTGCAGTCCGGCGAACCGTTTGGCAAGTTTGTCTGCCAATGGCTGTTGCGGACGCAGGTACATACAAGTGGCCAGAACGATGGAGCCCACGGCAATCACTACGCTGGTGACGGCCACTGAAGTTTCCAGATGAATGGTATACGATTCACCGTTGGCACTGATGAAATGTCCGAAAGGAATGAAACCGGCCACACAAGTAACGGCAGCCAGGAAGATTAACGGAACAGTCATGGTGAGGGGAGACTCGTGTGGAGTGTGTGCGTCACTTACTCCATTGCTTGCCGACTTTTGCCCGGGCGTTACACCGGCCCAGAAAATGCCGTAGTAGAGACGGAACATATAGAAGGCAGTCATAGCCGCGATGATTGTCATCACCCAACCCATCACAGGGCTGTACTGGAAGCAAGCTGCCAGAATTTCATCTTTAGAGAAGAAACCTGAGAACGGAGGAATACCCGCGATGGCAAGACAGGCTATCAGGAAGGTGATATGCGTAATCGGCATGTACTTGCGGAGTCCGCCCATGGCGGACATCTCGTTGGAATGTACGGCATGAATGATGCTGCCGGCACCCAGGAAGAGCAATGCCTTGAACATGGCATGTGTGAAAAGATGGAACATGCCGGCCATATAGCCCAGTCCTCCGTGATGCGGGTCGGAAGAGGTGCAGACACCTAATGCCACAATCATAAAGCCGATTTGTGAGATGGTGGAAAAAGCAAGTACACGCTTGATATCACTCTGTACGCAAGCCACGCTGGCTGCATAAAACGCAGTGAAAGCGCCCACCCATCCGATCAGGTGCAGTACGTCCGGTGCATATTCGATGAAGAGCGGGAACATGCGTGCCACCAGATAGACACCGGCTACCACCATGGTAGCGGCATGAATCAATGCACTGACAGGAGTCGGACCTTCCATGGCATCCGGTAACCAGATGTGCAGCGGGAACATGGCACTCTTGCCGGCACCGCCGACAAACATCAGTCCGAGGGCCAGAGGTAACATGCTGGCGCCACCGCTCAACATCGAAACTGTGTCGGGAGTGAAGCCGAATGTACCTCCGTAATATCCGTATAGCAGGATACCGATCAGGAATCCCAGGTCGGCGAAGCGGGTTACGATGAACGCCTTTTTGCTGGCGGCAATGGCTGCCGGGCGGGTATAGTAGAAGCCTATCAGCAGGTAAGAAGATACACCTACCAGTTCCCAGAACAAATACATCTGGAAGATATTGGTTGCCACTACCAGTCCGAGCATCGACATGGTGAACAAGGACAGGAATGCGTAGTATCGCTGGAATCCTCGTTCACCTTTCATATAACCGAAGGAGTAGATATGTACCATCAGGCTGACAGTGGAGATCACGATCAGCATCATTACCGAAATAGGGTCGAGCAGGATGCCCAGGTTGAATGTCAGTGTCTCCGTAAACGGAAGCCATTCGAAGTTATAAGGAATGAGCGTGGCGAACGTTCCGTCCGCCAGGCGGGGAGCCGAAAAGTATTGTATGGCCGTGATGTACGAAAGTACGGTCACCGCTGCCAATACCAGCGTGCCAATGGTGCCCGCTGTCCGGTGGCTCATCCACTTGCCTCCTATTCCTGTTGTCAGGAAGGAGAGGAAGGGGAGAAGAAGGATCAGAATTGTATATTCCATAATCTATCTGTTGTTGTATATTATACTATGTTTATACTGCAGGAGGTATGCTCTGCCTACCATTTTAATTCATCGAGATTCTTTACCTGTATACTGCGTATATTGCGGTAAATATTAATCATGATGGCAATGGCGATAGCCGTTTCCGCAGCCGAGATGGCGATGGAGAACAGGGCAAAGAAATATCCTTCCAGCTCTCCGGGGAAAAGGAAACGGTTGAATACGGCAAAGTTGATATCGGTCGCATTCAGCATCAGTTCCACAGAGATCAGGATTGCAAGTGTGTTGCGCCGGGTGAAGAACCCGTATATTCCTGCAAACATCATGATGGTAGAGACCACCAGATAATATTCCATGTGTATCATCATATCTTTCTATCTTTTACGTGCAATTAATAATCCGCCTACGATACAAGCCAGCAACAGTATGCTGACTGCTTCGAAAGGCAATACATATCCATATTTGCCGCTGCTTAGCAGTGCATGCCCGATGGTCTTGATACTGATTTCTACCGGTTCCGGATCGCTTGTCGGTACGAATTTGTGGGTCAGTGTGATAAAGAGCACCAGTGCCGCACCTACTATGGTCGTGGCGAGTCCCGCCAGGAATTTACTCCGTTTCAGGTGAGCCGCCCGGTCGCCTTCTCCACTCGTCAGCAGGATGGAGAATACGTAGAGCACCACAATACCTCCGGCATAGACCATGATCTGTACCGATCCGAGGAAAGTATACCCCAACAGAAAGTAGATGCCTGCTGTGCCGAAAAGCACAAACAGCAGATAGGTGGCCGAACGTACGATGCGTTGTGTAGTCACCGTCAGTATGGACATGGCAATGATGAACACTGCCAGAAAGTAGAATACTACTGTTTCAAGTGTAAGTCCCATATTCTTTTATTCTTTTTTCTTTTCGATTACTTTACTGCCTTCGTGATTGAGCTGCAGGATGAGCTTGCTCCGGTCGAATACGGCATGCTCAAATACCTGGTCGAAGGTGATTGCGTCGTGCGGGCAGGCATTGACACATAGCTGGCAGAAGATACACGAGCCGAGGTCGTACTCATACTTTGCCAGTATTTTCTTCTTTTTACCCTCTTCCGTTTCAACGGTCTCACTGGTCACTTTGATGGTATCGTTCGGACATGCCATCTGGCACAGTCCGCAGGCTACGCAGCGATGCTCATTGTTTTCGTTGTGAGGCATGGTCAATGTACCGCGGAAACGGTCGAACATCTTGAGTTCTGCACGGTTTTCCGGGTATTGTTCGGTTACTTTCTTCCGGAAATACACCTTGATGGTGGTTTTCATACCCGTCAGCAGAGAGCCGATGCCTTGCATCAGGCCACCTAAATATGTATATTCTTCATTCTTCATTTTTCAGTCCTCCGGGTTAGAAGTGCAGTCCGAAGACTACGATTAATACCATGATTACCAGATTGACCATCGAAATGGGCACTAAATATTTCCATTCCAGATTCAATATCTGATCAATGCGCAGACGTGGAAAAGTCCACTTGATCCACATCAGCAGGAATACCACGAAGAATGCCTTGCCGAAAAACCAGATGAAGCCCGGGATGTAATCCATTACGGCATTGAATCCGTCCAGACCGACGATATGCAACGGCATCCAGCCTCCGAGGAAGATGGTGGCGGCTACGGCGGCTACGATAAACATATTCAGGTACTCGGCCAGGTAGAAGAATCCGAAGTGCATACCCGAATATTCGGTATGGTAGCCCGCTGTCAACTCACTTTCCGCTTCGGGAAGGTCGAACGGGCCGCGGTTACATTCTGCGTTTCCGGCTATCAGGTAGATAATGAAGGCGATCACCGCCGGGATGTGTCCCTTGAATATAAACCATCCGTTGGCCTGGTTCTCTACGATTTCGGAGAACTGCATGGTACCCATCAGTACCACCATCGTCAGGATACTGAGTCCCACGGACAGTTCGTAACTGATGATCTGTGCACCGCTTCGCATGGCACCGATCAGTGAGAACTTGTTGTTCGAGCCCCATCCGGCCAGCAGGATACCTACCACACCGATGCTCGAAGCCGCCAACAGGAAGAATACACCCACGTTGAAGTCCAGCACTTCCAGCCCCTTGCTGATGGGCAGGCAGGAGAAGGTGAGAAACGAAGCGATAATCACCATGAACGGAGCCAGGTTATAGAGGAATTTATCCGAGTGTTTCAGCTCGATGATTTCTTTGGTCATCATCTTAAGCACGTCACAGAGCACCTGGATGCTTCCCCACTTTCCTACACGGTTCGGTCCCAGACGGCACTGGAAGAAACCGCATACCTTACGCTCCATATAAATAAGGAGAATGGCAAGTATGGCATACAGGGCCACAATGCACACCCCGATTACGACACATTCAATGAATACAGCCAGCCCCTCCGGCATGACGGAGGTCAGAGTCTGGTGTATCCAGCTTGTTATTATACTAAAGTCAAACATATGCTATATTTACGATTAGACGATTTACTATTTACTTATCTGTCGATATCCGGCACCACATAGTCCAGCGTTCCGCCAATGGCGATCAGGTCGGCAATCTTGGCTCCCCGGCAGATGGTATCGACAGCCGAAACCAACGGCAGTCCCGTCGAACGGTAATGCAGGCGGTAGGGGGTCTTGTCTCCGTGGCTCTCGAGGAATACCCCGAATTCACCTCGGCTGCCTTCGACAGCAGTGTAGTAACTTCCCTCCGGCACCCGGATGATAGGTTTCATCTTCTCCTGTATCGGTCCTTCCGGAATGTTGTCTATCAACTGTTCGATGATGTTCAGACTTTCCATAATTTCATCCATACGTACCATGTAGCGGGCAAAAGAGTCACCTTCGGTGTAAACGATCTCTTTAAAATCTACTTTGTCATATACACCATAAGGCATACGTTTGCGCACATCGCATGCCCATCCGCTGGCACGGCCTGTACCACCGGTGCATCCGAAGGAAATAGCATCTTCGCGGCTCAGTACGCCTACACCTTTCAGGCGCTGCCGGGCAATGACGTTGCCGGTAAATACGTCGTGATATTCGTGAATGATGCCACGCATGTAGGGGATGAATTTTTTCACTCTCGGGATGAAGTTCGGGTGTAGATCCGCTTGTACCCCACCAATAGTATTATAGTTCATAATCAGACGTCCGCCACAGGTCTCTTCGAACATGTCCAGAATCATCTCACGGTCACGGAAACCGTAGAAGAAAGCGGTCAGTGCTCCCAAGTCCATCGCGAGGCACGAATAGAACAGCAGGTGGGAGTCGATACGCTGAAGTTCGTCCATAATGGTACGGATGTACTTCACACGTTCGCTGACTTCGATTCCCATTGCCTTTTCGATGCACATGCAAAGGGCATGGCGGTTTTGGTGTGCTCCTAAATAATCGAGCCGGTCGGTCAGTGCAAGGGTTTGCGGATAGGTGAGGCTTTCGTTCATCTTCTCGATTCCCCGGTGGATGTAGCCGCAGTTGGCATCGAGTTTCCTGATGGTTTCGCCTTCAAGCGATACGCGGAAACGCATTACTCCGTGGGTGGCCGGGTGTTGTGGTCCGATATTGACTACATATTCACGGTCATCAAAGATGACATTTTCCTGGGTTTGGTAAGTTCCGTCCGGGTTCAGTTCTATTTCCTGCGTGGTGTCATAGGTCTCTTCATTATCCATACGCAATGGGTTATCCTTTTCCGGATTATTATCTTTACGCATCGGATATCCTACCCAGTCGTTACGCAGATAAAGGCGCCTCATGTCGGGATGTCCGATGAATACAATGCCATAATAGTCGAATACTTCACGTTCGTTGAAGTCGGCCGCTTTCCAGATGTCACTGACGGAAGGGATTTCCGGAGTTTCGCGGTTATCTGTGGATGTTTTTACAGCGATGCGTTCGCCGGTTACGGTCGATTCCAGATGGTAGACTACTCCAAGTCCCCGAGTTACGTTCGGTGCGTCGCCTTCCTCTGCCACTCCCCAGTCCATGCCTGTCAGGCTTTCGAGAAAGTCCATCTGCTTTTCGTTACGCAGACGCAGCATCTCGTCGTGTAGTGCTGCGGGTTCTATGTATTTTATTTCTTCCATATTTTAATGATTAATGCGAATCTGTGATGCATCTGGGTTTATTCCTTCTCAGGTTTCTTCTCTTTCCGGTTTACTCCTCCGAAGAATTTTTCTATCTTCACTTTGCGTTGCAGTTGCATCATGCCGTAATAGAATGCTTCGGGACGGGGCGGACATCCGGGAATGTATACATCGACCGGAAGAATCTTGTCTACTCCGTTTACCACATGATAGGACTTGCGGAACGGACCGCCGCTTACTGCACATCCTCCTACGGCAATCACATATTTGGGATCTGCCATCTGATCATACAGACGCTTCAGCACCGGGGCCATTTTATTGGTGATGGTTCCGCATACCATAATCATGTCGGCCTGTCGCGGGCTGGCACGGGCTACTTCAAACCCGAAGCGGGCCATGTCATAACGCGCGGCACCCAGTGCCATGAATTCGATACCGCAACAGCTGGTTGCGAAAGTAAGCGGCCACAGCGAGTTGCTGCGTCCCCAGTTGATAAGATCGTCAAGCACTCCCACGAAGACGTTGGCTCCGCCTTCATTGAGTTCTTTGACCATCTTTTCCAACGATTCGTTATCGATGAAGTCTTCATAGGGGATAGACTTTATTTGGGGCTTTTTCATTATTTCCATTCCAGTGCTCCTTTCTTCCAGGCATAGGCAAGGCCCAGAACCAACACAACTAAAAAGAAGAGAATACTAATTAATCCTTGGGGTCCCAGATCGCGGGCAATCACTGCCCAGGGAAACAGGAATACCGTTTCGACGTCGAACATCAGAAACAGGATAGCAAACAGGTAGTAACCTACGCGGAACTGCATCCATGATTTACCGCGTGTAGGGATACCACATTCATACGCTTCGAACTTTTGCGCATTATACGATCGTGGTGAGATAGCGTTTGAAAGGGCTATCACCACACCGACAAAGGCAATTGCGGTCAGCAGAACGACAACTAACAATGTAAAATTCATAATCCAATAGTATGTTTAGATTGAATAATCTGAAAGATGCAATAAATCGTCACACCTCTGAGTGACAACTGATTGAGAAAGGGTTGATAGCTACAGGACACAAGTGAATCTGTTCACAAATGGCATCGCTGTTCGTAGCTTGTAGCTTTCCTAAATAATGATTTTCCTTAATCCGTAGACATAGTAGGTCAGTGGATCCGACGGATTGTATGTATGTGAATAGATTGAATGATCTGATAAGGGATTATTTCTCATTCTGTATTTATGGAAGACCGTTTCGGGACGGATAGAGCTTTTATCCGTTGGTACATGAGAAATATCTGCATGACCCATTTCGCAGGGCATGATGGTACAATAAAAATGGAATCGCTCCAGAATGTTCCGGTTTGCAGGAGCGGCTTGTGAAATAAAACATTCGTCCTGATCCGGATCTTCTATTATATAAGAGGTATTTGCCGCCTTCATCGTTACCGAATGAAGCAGCACGGCAAGCGCTATCAGTATATAATATTTTAAGCTTTGTTTCATTTCTATTCCTTAAACGGTTGCAAATATAGAATTTAATTTTATCTCTTTTGCAAACTCCATGTGACAAAAAAGGTTTTTTAATAAATCATATATTGTTCTATATTATACAACAAATGAGGTTATCCTCTTGTTTCTAATTCCTTTTCCAAAAATCTGAACTGAATAAAAGCAGTACGGTAAACAGCTCGAGACGTCCCAGCAACATGAGGAATGACAACAACCATTTTGCCAGTTCGGGAAGTCCGTTCCATGAATAAGCGGGGCCGCAGCTACCCAGTCCGGGACCCATATTGCCGATACTTGAAATCACCGTACCGATGGATTCGGTAAAGCCTACTCCCATTGCCATCATCAATAGTACACTGATGATGATGATAACGGCATATAGAAACGAGAAGGCCAGTACCGTCGAGAGTATGGAAGGGGAGATGACCTGTTTGTTCACCCGGACCGGGAGCACTGCATTCGGGTGTACGATGTGTTTAAACTCATTCCGTGATACCTTGGTGAGAATCACCATCCGGATGCATTTCATACCACCTGTGGTACTTCCGGCACAGGCACCTATCAGCATAATGACAGTCAGGGTTCCCCAGAGTACAGGTACCCATTGCATATAGTCGGCCGTTACAAATCCGGTGGAAGTATGAAGCGAAGCTACTTGGAAGAAAGCTTTACGGAATGATTCTTCTGCGCCCATTGAAGTAGTACGGTAAAGTACCGCTGCGATGAATCCGGTAAAGATAATCACTGACATGACGTACCATTTCAGCTCGGCATTCTGGGATACCTTCTTCAGCTTGCCGGTAAATAATAATAGAAGCAGCGTAAAGTTGATTCCGGACAGGAACATAAAAATGCCTATTACATATTCTATATAAGGTGAGTTGTAGTAAGCTATGCTGTCTTGTTTAGTGGAATAGCCTCCTGTACCTGTGGTGGCGAACGAATGGCAGATACTGTCAAACAATCCCATGCCGCCGAATAACAACAGAATTACTTCGATGGCTGTCAGTCCGGCATAAATCGTCCATATCCATTTGGCCGTCACGCCGATACGGGGGTGCACTTTATCGTAAGTCGGTCCGCTCGATTCGGCTGCGAAAAGCTGTACGCCGCTCACTCCGAAAATGGGCAGTACGGCAATGGTAAAAAAGACAATACCCAGTCCGCCTATCCATTGTGTCATGCTTCGCCAGAAAAGGAGTCCGTGGGGCAGTGCCTCTATGTCGTCAAGAATGGTGGCTCCGGTACTGCTGAATCCTGACATTGTCTCAAAGAAGGCGTTGGTAATGCTTGGTATGTAATGGCTAAGGTAGAACGGGAGCATTCCGAAGAGGGAGAATACGACCCATGCCACACTGACAATGACATATCCGTCGCGTCGGTTGAGTTGTTTTTCAGCTCCTTTTCCGACGGCAAGCAGGAGGATACCGACCAGAGTGGTCAATCCCGCCGACAATAGGAAACTGTTCAGGTCGTCTTCACCGTAAATCAGCGAAACGCCCGCACAGCAGAGTAACAGGGCGGTCTCTATCAGCAAGAGAAAACCTGTAATGCGGTATATCATTTTGGAGTTTATCATACCATCAATTAAAGTACTTTTCTATCTTCTTGATCATCATGCTCAGGCAGAATACGACGACGTGGTCGCCTGCCTGGATAAGGGTGTCGCCCGTAACCAGTACACCTTCACCATTGCGGATCAGGCCGCCGATGGTAGTCCCCTTGGGCAGTCCCAGGTCTTTCACTTTGTTTTTGGTGATTTTTGCGTTTTCGGGTACAGTGAATTCCGCTACGTCCGCATTGGCAAAGGTCAGGCATTTCACGTTCGACACGTCCGCATCCAGCATCATCTGGTAGATGTGGCTGGCAGCAATCATTTTCTTGTTGATTACCGTACCGATATCCAGACTTTCGGCCATACCGATGTAGTCGATATTTTCGACTTCGGCCACAGTTTTGCTCACTCCCATGCGTTTGGCGGCAAGGCAGGCCAGGATGTTGGTTTCCGAGTTGCCGGTCAAGGCTACGAAAGCTTCCGTATTCTTTAGCCCTTCTTCGATGAGCAAGTCCATGTCCCGTCCGTCTCCGTTGATGATCATTGTCTTGTCATCCAATAATTCCGTCAGGCGATTGCAACGGTTAATATCATTATCTACGATTTTCACTTGCATGTAATCCGGTACATACTGCGCCGTACGGACGGCAATGCGGCTGCCACCCATGATCATGACGTTGCGTACATCGGCATATTCTTCCTTTCCGGCTATCTTTCGGATGTAAGGGATGTATTTCCGGGTTGTGGTGAAGTAAACGATATCGTGCAACTTGATGGTATCGTCTCCCCGGGGAATGATGGTTTCAGTACCTCGTTTGATGGCTACCACGTGGTAGGGGATGTCCGGTGCACCCAGCTCGGCCAGTGTAACGTCCAGTATCTCCGCTTTTTCACGCATCTTTGTACCGATCAGGATCAGTGAGCCTCCGCAGAATTCCCACCATTGGCGTACCCAACTCATGCGCATGGACGATACGATCTCCTTGGCAGCCAGCATCTCCGGGTAAATCAGTGAGTCGACGCCCAATTTCTGGAAAAACTCTTTGTTCTTCGGCAACAAGTACTCGTAGTTGTCGATGCGGGCTACTGTCTTTTCGGCTCCCAGATTGGTGGCAAGCATACATGCTGTCATGTTCCGGCTCTCGTCGGGGGTGACGGCTATAAAGAGATCTGCCTCTTTGATGCCTACCTCTTTCAGGCCGGAGATGGATGAAGGAGAGGCCGTGACAGTCATCAGGTCAAAGTTCGAACTGAGTGTGCTTAGTTTTTCTTCGTCGTCATCCATCAGGATAATATCCTGTTTCTCGCGTGAGAGTAATTTAGCCAAGTGTGTGCCTACAGCTCCGGCACCAGCAATAATTATCTTCATTTTGATTGCAAATTGCGGTTCTATTGCGTATTCTCGGAGATTAAGAATGGGCAGTCATGCAACTTTCCACAGGAGCGTCCATCCGTAATTCGTTTTTAGTAATTGCCTTGTAAATGCCTTCTTCATCCATCCCGCACAAGTGATAGAGTTGCTGTACCGATCCGTGTTCAATAAACTTGTCCGGTACACCGATACGCCTGATTTCGGGATAATATCCGTTGTCGGCCATGAACTCCAGTACGGCACATCCCATACCGCCTTTTATAATGCCGTCTTCCACTGTTATGACGTGGCGGAACTTTTTACCTACTTCGTGCAGTAGCTCTTCATCGAGCGGCTTAAGGAAGCGCAGGTCATAATGTGCCACAGAAATACCTGTTTCGGCTTCGGCACGTTCAATGGCACGGGTAGCCAACTTGCCGATAGGACCAATCGTGATTACCGCCAGATCATCTCCGTCCTTCAGTTTGCGTCCTTTTCCTACGGGGATCTCTTCCAGCGGGCATTCCCAATCTACGAGTGAACCCCGTCCACGAGGGTAGCGGATGGCGAAAGGTCCTTTGTCGGGCAATTGGGCGGTATACATCAGGCGGCGTAACTCGTGCTCGTCCATTGGTGACGAGATGGTCAGGTTGGGTATAGGGCGCAGATAGGCCATATCGAACACACCGTGGTGTGTCGGTCCGTCTTCACCTACCAGTCCGGCGCGGTCGAGGCAGAACACTACGTTCAGTTTTTGTATCGCTACGTCGTGAATGATATTATCGTATGCCCGTTGCATGAACGATGAATAGATGTTGCAGAAAGGTAACAGGCCGTCTTTGGCCATACCTCCTGAGAAAGTTACGGCATGTCCTTCGGCGATGCCTACGTCGAAAGCGCGGTCCGGCATGCGGTCCATCAGTATGTTCATTGAGCAACCGCTTGGCATGGCGGGAGTGACCCCCATAATCAGTTTATTCTTTTCTGCAAGTTCCGCCAGTGTATGACCGAACACATCCTGGAAAAGCGGTGGCATTCCGTCTGTATTGGCTACAATCCGTTTTCCCGTTACAGGGTCAAATTTACCCGGAGCATGCCATATGGTGGCCTGTTTCTCTGCCGGACCGAATCCTTTTCCTTTGATGGTGTGTAGATGCAGGATTTTGGGTCCCTGCATATCTTTGATGTCATGCAGGATGCGGGCTATGTTCTTTACGTCGTGCCCGTCGATAGGGCCGAAGTAACGGATATTCATTCCCTCGAAAATGTTCTGTTGCTGGGCTGCCAGTGACTTCAGGCTGTTGCCCAGCCGTATCAGGGCTTTCCGTCGCTCTTCGTTGAGCAGACCCATTTTAAACAACAACCGTGATGTCTTGAAACGCAACTGATTGTAGCGGTTCGAGGTAGTGAGGTTAAATAAGTATTGTTTCATGCCACCTACACTGCGGTCGATGGCCATATCGTTATCGTTGAGTATAATCAGCAGATTGTTTGCGGTAGACGAAGCATTGTTCAGACCTTCGAAAGCCAGTCCGCCGCTCATGGATCCGTCGCCGATTACCGCTACTACATGGCGGTCCCGTTCTCCCTTTCGTTCAGCTGCCACTGCCATGCCGAGCGCTGCCGAGATGGAGTTGGAGGCATGTCCGCAAGTGAATGTATCATATTCGCTTTCTTCGGGTGAGGGAAAAGGGCGGATTCCGCCCAGTTTACGGTTGGTAGAGAAGGCTTCCCGTCGTCCGGTCAGTATTTTATGTCCATAAGCCTGATGGCCTACATCCCATACAATACGGTCGTAAGGAGTATTGTACACATAATGCAGTGCTACGGTCAGTTCCACTACACCGAGGCTGGCCGCGAAGTGTCCCGGGTTGCACGATAGTTCCTTGATGATGTCTTGCCTCAATTCATCGCATACCTCCGGCAGCTGATCTACACTGAGTTGGCGCAGGTCTTCGGGGTAATTGATAGTGTTTAGCAAGCTATATGTTGGTTCATTCTTCATGATTCGGGCAAATTTAAATGCAAATTTAGTAAAAGAAAGCGGAAGGAGCATCTTTTTGATTGGAAATTTAATAGGTAAGGGCGGAAAGAGAGGCGGACCGATAAACTTGCGGATGGTGGGATGGTTTATAATGTGGTATCTTCTTTTGTTAACATTGTTAATGCTATTTCAAAAATGTTTTCTTCCTGTTTGCATAGAACAAGTGTTTTGCATTTAAAAGGCTTGTTCTTTGCAGACAAAAGACTTGTTTTAACATAATGTTAAATCAAACCTTTTGCTTACTAAAGAATGAAGGTCTTGAAATTGTTGATATCGAGAGGGATAATACGTTCCTTCGTTTTTCTGTACTCTGATTTATCCGCTTGAAATTATAGACGATACTTGTCAAAGTCACAATGATATTAAGGCTTTGCTAACGGACACCGGTTTTGTGTTGCAATGTTGCACCGGGGACTCTGAAGCCGGTTTAAAATGATTGTAGGGTTGTCCTGCAAGAATGAGGCATAGAGGTACTTATATGGATAAACGAAACATCCTTGTTTCTACTATCATCTGTTTCTGAAAGAATGGTGAGATGATTATTCATTCCCCTATTCCTGATTAGCCACTGTATGTGTGTGATATGCGGGTGATACAGAGGAATCCGGTAACTATCGTTTTGGGGGGTGGTTGATGAAAGCTGCGATGTCATCCATTACATAAGCGGGAATAGGGGCGGGACGGCTGTATTCAAGGGGGACTGACTTACCTTCTCCTTCCTGGAATAAATGATTGAGTCGGGGATAGGTTTTAAACATTGCCTTGGGATTCCCTGCCAGAGCGGTGTGCCATAAATCGAAATCATGCATGGTGACCTGGTAATCACGTTCGCCTTGAAGGACGAGTATGGGGAGAGCCAGTTTGCGAACTACTTCCAAAGGCTTATATTGATTGGCAAATGCCCAGTAAGCGTGTGGAAGATTCATGGGTAAAGGAATGGTGATATCGAACGTATCTGTATCCAGCTTTTTCACATTGTCCACTTGTTTTTGTAACTGAGCTATGTCTTTTTGAATATCGTTTGTGGATGGGAGTGCAGAGGCGAGATATTTTACTTGACTTATGAACAGATCTTCAAGCGGACGGGCGGCGCCTGCGAGTAAAATAATTCCTGCCGGAGTTTTATCGCTACATTGGGCGATGCGGGGAGCCAGAGTTCCCCCCAGACTATGTCCGAGGATGTAAATTCGTCCGGGATCTATAGTCGGTATTGATTCGGCAAGCTTTACTGCCGAAAGGGCGTCATCTACCGATTCTTCATCGAAAGTAATTTCTTTGCCCGCAGGCGCGCTATCGGCTCCATACACTTTGGTGCGCTTATCGTAACGGATCACGGCTATTCCGCGCTCGGCCAATCCGTACGCTAAGTCCCGGAAAGGTTTGTTGACTCCTACCGTTTCGTCGCGGTCGTTGGGACCCGAGCCATGTACTAAAATGACTACCGGCAGGTTTTTGCCGTTTTTAGGAAGAGTCAGTGTGCCGGGAAGCTTAAAGCTTCCCGTACAAATTTGTATGTCTGTTTCTTTTATTTTATCTTGTACCGATGCTGTCGGGGGAGTGGCATTTGTAGCCGGAACAGGTACGAAACGAATGGTATTCACCTTTCCGTCCGGATTGAATGCTGTGAGAAAACGTAGTGGAATACGTTCGAATTTAGCGTCGCAGTAATAAATAGTCATACCGTTTATTTGTTCGTTTTTCCACTCTCCGTGCGATTGGTACTTACCTACTTGTTGTTCCAATTGCTTGAATAGTCCGTTCAGCATTTCAACGGAAAGCATTTTCCGGATGTTATCGTCCAGATGCACATACACACTGTCTCCTTTACCTGCAATCAGTCGGTCGAGCAGTTCGGATGCCTGTTGCATACGATCCTGTGCTTGCAATACAGGGGTTGCCGCCAGCAGTAGCCATAACAGGCACATCCCTTTGAATAGATTGTTTTTTATCATAACTTGTTTATTAAGAAATCTCCGATAAAAAATAGAGTTCCGAAGAAAAAGATTCCGTAAATCAGCAAGGAGACAGAAGTCAGCCAACGGGGTTGTTTCCGCTCTCCGGCGGCACGGATACGTGCGAACGTACTGAACAAACATTCGGCGGCGGCAAACAGAACTATCAGATAGATGATCAGGTCGGTCCACGATTGCAGCCAAAGATCTTTGAGGTTACCTATCAGGCATACCAGTATCACGATGACTACAAAATATGAAATACGCATTAAGTCAGTTTTCTTTGATCCCATAGGCATCTCCTTTCTTTTTTTAAGTTCATATTCTTCCCTTTGGGGTGCTATTTCACAAACTTAAAATATTTTCTTTGAAAAAGAAGTTTTCCGGACTGATTCCGTATCCCTGTTAACAAATATTATGATAGCGGTGTCGGCCTGTCAACGAAGTTATTGCCCTTAGTTCTCTATACTCTCAAAAAGATGGAGCGTTGGTAGAGCAGCCATAAGATGACATATACGATAGATATGCTGACTAAAGAAATTAATACAGGATAGTAGGCACCCATATAAGGTTCGAGCCCATAAAACAGTGAATTTCCTATGCATCGGAAATCGAAGATGCAATCCAGCAAGTAGGCGAGGATAGAGTTCATTCCATATACTTTCAGCAGCGTCAGGTGAGAGCGGTGTTGTTTATAATCGATCCAGTAATAAAACAGTCCCATCAGCAGGAAGCAATAACCACTGCTGACCAGTACCATCGAACTGGTCCATATGGTTTTGATAACTGGAAATACGAGTCCCCATGTCCAGCCTGCGAGAACCATGCCTGCACCGATGCCAAAGTACAACCGAAGCTTATGTTTACCTTCTGTTGCATCTTTGGCAATGTAACCGGCAAACAATCCGGTCATTACAGTGACTATAAAATTCAGGCTGCTCAGTATCCATGTATAATAGTAACCTTCAGCAAAAATGATGGTTCCGTTTTCTACGGAAGCTCCGTCCCGGAAACGTCCCAATACAGTCCGGTCGATCCATTCTGCCAGATTACCTTCGGGAGTATAATTGCCACCTCCGTAGCCATCGATGCTGATGAACTTCATGGCAGCCCAGTAAATGAGTAGCAATGCAACGCAGAGAACGATTTGAGTTTTTCTGCCGGTATAGAGAAACAATAAGGCAGCAGCAATATATCCCGTAGCGATGGATTGCAGAGTGTTTGTATACAGATACAGATGATCGGGATCAAAAGACAATAGGTTACCTTGGCACATCATGCCGAAAATCCAGAGTAACAGTACTCGCTTGCATAACCGATAGATCAGTTTACTCTTGTCTGCCTCCCCTTTGAATCGGGATAGAGCGAATGGGATAGAGATTCCGGACATGAAAAGAAATAAGGGCATGATTAAATCCCACGGGGAAAAGCCGATCCAGTCGACGTGTCGCAGGCACCAGTTTACTCCATCCAGATGGGGAGAGTCTATGGCTCTGACTAAAGTTCTTAACAAGGGGCCTAATGCCACCAGAAAAAAGAGGTCCAGTCCTCTTAAAGCGTCCAATGATTCTAATCGTTGTCTTATCGGCTGTTTCATACAGATGTGTTTTTAAAGCATCAGAATAAATAGATAGTTACTAATAAATACGTGTATAAGAGCTTTATCCCTCAAAATTCAATCCCTTTTTTGTCACTGTCGTCTTCCCGTTAACAATTATTATAAAGCTTGTCGGTGGGATGACAGTAAAGTTAGCGCTGAATTATCCGTATCTTTGTCGTAAACATAGAGATATAAAGAGATGAAAAAACTGATAATATTCGATTTGGATGGTACTTTATTGAATACCATCGCCGATCTGGCACATAGTACGAATCATGCTTTGCAAGTTTTGGGATACCCTACTCACGAAGTTGCTTCCTATAACTTTATGGTGGGCAACGGTATCAATAAGTTGTTTGAGCGTGCATTGCCCGAAGGAGAGAAGACGGAAGAGAATGTGCTCCGTGTCCGTAAAGAATTTCTTTTGCACTACGATCGGCATAATGCTGACGAGAGTCGTCCTTACCCGGGAATTCCGGAATTACTGGAAGCATTGCAGAATAAAGGCCACAAATTGGCCGTGGCTTCCAACAAATATCAGGCAGCCACCGAGAAACTGATTGCACATTATTTCCCCGGGATACGGTTCGTTGCCGTATTTGGCCAGCGTGAAGGTGTGAAGGTAAAGCCGGATCCCACTGTGGTATATGATATCCTGCAGATAGCCGATGTACCGAAAGAAGAAGTATTGTATATCGGCGATTCGGGAGTAGATATGCAGACGGCTATCAATAGCGGGGTTACTTCCTGTGGAGTCACGTGGGGATTCCGCCCCCGTACGGAGCTTGAATCGTTTTGTCCTGATTTTATAGTGGATAAGGCGGAAGCTGTTTTGTCTATTGTTTAATAAGTAAAGAGGAAAACTGAAGGTCCTACGGGGCTTCAGTTTTCCTCTTTTATAAAGTTGCGTCTATTCGCGCGGTTATTTGATTTCGTCCGGCCAGGGGCATGGTTTTCCGGTGGCTTTGAACGATGGGCGTTGTCCGCCGACTTTACGCAGATAGTTACCCAGATCTTTTGACAGGTGTTTTACGATATCCGGATGCTGGGCTGCCAGATTATTTTTTTCACCTATATCTTGAGGAATGTTGAACAGCTCTTTCTTACCGTTTTCATAATAATAAATCAACTTCCAGTCTCCTTTACGTACCGTACAAGTCGGGCCTATACCCGGACCGTCGTTACCCCAATGGTTCGGGAAGTTCCAATACAGGCTGCGTCCTTTCGAAGGGTCGCCTGTCTGCTTTAATAGCGGGATAAAGCTGATACCATCAATCGGCTGAACAGTTTTGTAATGCTTCACTTGTGCCATCTCAAGAATGGAAGGATAGAAATCCTCGATAATCAGATACTTGTCACATTTGGTATCCGGTTTCACTACACCGGGCCAACGTACGATCATCGGTTCGCGCACACCGCCTTCGTAAGCAGAACCTTTGCCGCTGTTGAGTGGAGAGTTTTGCGTATGTAATTTGCCGTCACGCCATCCCGGTTCGCTGGACAATCCTCCGTTGTCACTCATAAAGATGACGATGGTATTGTCTGCTTCTCCGTTTTTATCCAACCAGTCCATCAGGTCGCCTAAACTCTTGTCCATACCCTCAATCAGGGCGGCGTAAGCGGCTTCTTTAGGAGTCAGTCCTTTGTCGATGTATTTTTGGTAGAAACGTTTGTCTTTATCGATGGGAACATGAATGGCGTAGTGTGCCATGTAAAGGAAGAAAGGCTGATTGTATTCTTTGGCGTGGTTCAGTGCTTTTATGGCTTCCAGAGTCAGTGCTTCACTTACAAAAGTGTCTGTTCCCCAGTATTTATCCAGTCCCGGAACGGCAAACCAAGGATTCGGCTTTCCGTCCGTCCGGTTTCCATAATTGTTTTCACCCAGATAACTGGCCAGTCCGCCTCCTGCATGTCCGGCAATGTTCACTTCAAATCCCATGTGATAAGGACTCTCTCCCGGAGTATTCACTGCGCCGAAGTGTGCTTTTCCGCAATGAATCGTATGGTAGCCATTGTCTTTCAGAATTTCTGCCAGCGAGGTCGCCTGGAAAGTATGGTCGATGTTGGGGACCTGACAAACACCGTTAACGTTCCAGTCCGCTACATTGAATACATCGCTCGGACGGTCTGTTTGCTGACCTTTGGGATAGGTCCAGTTTGTCACCCGGTGACGGGCGGCATTCGTTCCCGTAATCAGGCTGCAGCGGGTAGGCGAACTGATACTGCTGGCATAGGCCTGCGTGAACATTACGCCTTGTTTGGCAAGACGTTCCATGTTAGGGGTTTCGTACACTTCATTATAGTGCGTTTTTTGTGTCCAGAAAGGTAGCGAGGTATCCTGCCACCCCATGTCATCCACCATGAAAAGGATGATGTTGGGACGTGTGTCCATGCGTCCGTCGGACTGTTGGCTCTGTGCTTGCAGAGCAGGGGCAGCCAATGGAGCCAGTGCGAAGGGAATGATTAGTTTTTTATTCATCGTGATATATATTTAGAGTATTACTTTTTGAGGGTTATTTCTCCGGGAGTTTTGATCCGGATACTTCTTAGTTCCTGTCCTCCGGAAGTCTCTGCCCATACTTTTAAGGTTCCGGGGCAAAGTACATTGAGAGTCAGTTGGTCCGGTGTGGAGGAGAGGATCTCTACGGTTGCGGGAGACAGATACTTCTCTTGTATGCCGATTACGGCCCAACCGTTGCGGATGGGGCATAAATGGAACAGCTCGTCTGTAAATCCCTCAAGTTCCACGGGATATGCCGAAGTCAGTTCGGTGGCTGTCCGGGCCTTCCAGTCGAACAGGAGTATCCGTCCGGAGGAGGTCATGTCCGGTTTTCCGGTAAGGGTTTCTCGTAACAGATAGTCTTCTTTGGCAATTCCGGCTGTCACTTCCCGGTATTTGGAAGAAGTGTTCAGATTGTAGCAGATGATGCTTACTGCTTCATCTCCCGTGGGAGCAAATACCCGATATGCCTTTCCATCCTGTAACGGGTTGGTAAGGATTGATTCGGGAGTCGGTATGGCAGGTGCTGCCGGACGGAATATCTTTCCGTTGTTGTCAATCAGTGGGAAGATGTTTTCACTGACAAATTCTTTCGGTGAATCCGAAAGATAAACCGGTCCGCCGGAGATGGCTTTCGATCGTGCCATCAGGCTGCCGCAGATCGTGTCGCTGGAATGAAACATGTCATGATCCGGCCACACTGTCTGTCCTTGCAACAGGGTATTGGTGTACGATTGGAAAAGATGGGATTTAGCCATGTCTTCATCATACTTTTTGTAATCGATGCTGACGCGGGTTACTCCGCTATACAATGTATGGTCAGTATTGAGAGTGTTTTGTGCCATGCAGTTCATCAGCCCTACCTGTTGGTTGTGTGTCTGCCTTTCCAGTGCCAGATTGCATTCTTTAGCCTGCCGGACAACTTCTGTCCCACCCATATAGAGAGGTAAGGTGAACGCCTGATTGTCTATTTTGAGAAAATCGAATCCGTTGTTCTTTAGCGAACGTACGTAGTACCGGTAAAAATTATCGATGTTCCGGGGACTTTTGCCGGGTAACAGGCTTCCGTTGAACGTGTAGAGGCTTTGCTTTATATCTGCCGGGAAGTCATTGTCGGAAGATATTCCTGCCCAGTATCCTGAAAGGGCGTACCATAATCCCATCCAGCGGATTCTGTCTTTGTTCTTGCGAGCCATGATTTTATTCCATCCGTTAGGGAAACGCTTCGGATCGGGAACAAAGCTCATCAGTTGGCGTTGTCTGTTGGCTATGTGCCCGTCATCGATCAGCACGTAGCGTACGGGAATGCCGGACGCTTCGATGGCATCGAGATCATTCAGTATTTTAGTTTCGTCAATATCGTAGTGATAATGTTCCCACGTACACCATCCGAGGTAATTCAGTGCTTCGAAATACTCTTTGTCCGTACGCTTTTGCAGTGCGGAAGTTTTATGGTCTGCTATCAGTGTTTCGTAAGCCTGACGGAGTACCTGATAAATGCTGCCGGCATTTTGAGTTAATGCTACCGGCACTTTACCCGAGAGGCGGTCGCATCCGAGTGTGGATACATAGAGGTTCAGGGAACCGTCTTTGTTTATCTGGAACCAACTGAGACTATTATCTCCGGACAGAGCTTTTACGAAGAGGTAATTGCCATCGGCCAGTTGTAGTAACAATGCGTCTCCCAAAGTGGAAGGACGTGCATTTGAAGGAATACCGGGGTAGTTTTCCTGTGTAAGGTCTTTCAACCGACCGAACATCCAGGGCAAGAGCCGGTTGGTGTTATTAGGCCACTCGAAGTCGCCGGGACGGGAGTCTCTGCTGAAAAATGCACCTCGTACATAAGCAGGTAGCTGAATGTTGTAGCAAAGAGTAGATTGATTGTCGGGAACTGTTTCTGTGTACATGATCGGCGCAGATGTCCCGTCAATCCGGAGAGGTTCCGGAATCTGACAGGCATTTACATCTTTGAACGATTTACCTTTTTCATAGATAAACGTGCTTTGTGCGAGTATGGTTGTTCCGGAGAAGACCATACCCGCTAAAGCAAGCAAACTCATGATGAAATGTTTCTTCATTCTTGTGGTTAATTTACGGAGAAAGCACTGAAGTTTGTAATATCGGGCAGGGCAATGGATTGCAGCACTGTCAGCCGTAATGCCGTTGCTTCAATGGGATCGAATTTCTCGATCCGCTTGTGCCCTACGGATTCTCCGGTACATACGGTTTTCCATTTTCCGTTTACTTTAGCTTCGATTTTATATTGGCGGATGCGTTCTCCGTTTTTTATGTTTTCCTGAATAATGCAGTAATTGACCGGTTGCTTGGATTTCAGGTTCAGAGTCAGGCTCTTCTTTTGTCCTGAAGTCTGTGCCAGAGGTGAAGTAAAACGGCGGTTGATTTCTTCACCCCACTCTTTGAGGCGTTGTTCGTCACCTGCGGGAATCAGGCCGGTCGGATCGGGAGTCAGTCCGACAATCAGGGTTGCATTACGTCCGACGGACTTCTCGTACATATTCATCAACACATCCAGCGAATAAATGTTATTTTCGTCATCCGGTTCCCAGAACCATTCATGACGTCCGTTAGCTCCTCGCAGGGGAGTATCGGCCATGGCGGGTACCCAATATTTTCCGTCTTTGTCACCATGCTTCAGCAACTCAAGTTGGTTGACATTGCTTTCTATCCTTTTGTGATGTGAGCAGGGAGCCGGGAAGGTAGACCAACAAGGATATCCCACTGTCCCCGATTCAGAACCTCCCCAACGAAAGTCGGCACGGTCTATGTTATGGTAGAAGAGGCAATTGGGCTGATATTTATTGACTATCGGCTCTACATCCGGACCGTCTCCCCGGGGATCATCTGCTCCACCGTCAAACCAGATCATATAAAGGTCACCGTATCGGGTGCAAAGTTCTGTCACCATCTTTTCGCACAAGCGTTTGTACCAGGCCTGGCGGTTATGGGCGAATTCACCTTCTCCTTCGGCTTTAAAGTTATGAATACCCAGCAGAGAGTTCCAACGGATACCGATATAAATTCCGGGTTGTAATCCATATTTGCGGCAGGAGTTTACGAAATCACGGACAATGTCTCCTTTTCCGTCTCTCCATTTCACAGCTTTGAGGCAATATGGGTTTACGTCACTTTGCCATAGCCCGAAACCGGTTTCGTGGGTTGCGGTAAGTACGGCAAATTTGCATCCGGCGGCTTTGGCTGCTTGTACCCACTGGTCAGTGTTCAATTCGGTCGGATTAAAGATGTTGTAGTCTTCTATCGGGTTGATACGGTTGTTGCCTTGTCCATAACGTATTCCGTCGAATACATGAAGGTCATAGTGGAACACAGCTCCCATTTCAGCCTCGTGCCATTTCATTTGAAGAGGTTTGGGCACGGGAATGTTACTTTGTTGAGCCACACAATAGGTAGAAAAAAAGAGTAAGAGTAGGGTGTAATTAAGTTTGTTCATGGTGGTTAAGGGGTTATATAATTTGCAAATGGATCATTGGTTTGGGTAAGCCATGCTTGCAACTGTCGGCTGAATTTCCGTATCAGTTCGGGTTGTTGGTTGGCTATGTTGTCCATTTCATACGGATCGTTGTTACGGTCGAAAAGGATCACTTTATCGATTTTACCATCGGTGGCATGAACCACGTAAGTATATCGGTCGGTACGTAGCCCGCGGTATCCGGTTGCGTGATTGTCATATTTCACGAAGTAGTAAGGCTGGACAATCTCTTTTGGTTCTCCGGTTATTATTGCGTTGCCCAAATCAAATGTCTGTACGGTAGAGGGTATTTCCTTTTGAAATCCCATCATAGAAAGTAGAGAAGGGTATAGGTCGGCAAAGGCAATCATCAGTTTATCATCCCGGCGGGGTTTGATTTGATCCGGCCAGGAGATGATCATCGGAATGCGCATTGATTCTTCGTAGAAAATATCTTTTCCGGCATTTTCGTGAGCACCCATGCAGATGCCATGGTCGGAAGTGAAGACCACGATGGTATTATCGAACAGATGATTTTGTTTCAATGCTTCGATAATGCGTCCTACATTTTCGTCTACCCCTGTGATGCAGGCATAGTAATTGCGGATGTTGTTACGGAAGTAGTCTCCCATTTCCGTGCCTTTTGCCGGAATATCCGGACGGTCTTTGCAGAGAGCTTCTACATCCAGATTTTTGTATATCTCTTTGTATCGGTCCGGTACCAGTTCGTATCCCGTGTGGGGCGGATTCATTGATACAACCAGTGCAAACGGCTGTTTCTTGTTCTTTTGTTCGTTGATATACTCGATGGCTTTATCTGCTTCATATTCCGGTCCCCATTGGTTGACGTAGTAGAAGCTGTCCCGTGAGGCAGTTGTATTCCAGTACATGGGTTTAAGGTGATAGTCGTACGTTCCGTATGCTATCCAATGTTCAAAACCGTGGCGACGTTCGGGCGGACACCATTCATTCCATGCCACTTTTCCGCGGTTGTTGTAAGTATCTACGTAGGGTTTGTAAGGGGCATCCAGGTGCCACTTTCCGATATATCCGGTGTTGTATCCCTGATCTTTAAGTACATCACTCCAGCACCTGGCGTCTTGTGGGAGTTCCACTCCGTATGGGGCTGTGGCAGAATTGCAGTTACCGGTTACCTTGCTGGAGATGGGGTACATACCGGTCATCAACATTCCTCTCGCAGGCGATGACACCGGATAGCCACTGACAGCATTGGTGAAATTGATACCTTCGGCAGCAAGTTGGTCTAAACTGGGGGTTTGTACAGGCTCTTTGCCTATGCATCCCATTGCGTCTCCTCGATGTTGATCGGCCATAATGAAGACCAGATTGGGGGGAGTTTGCTTTTCCTGTGCCTGTAGTCCTGTGGCCAAGATAGGCAAGGTAAGCAGTGTTTGAGGGATAATCTTTTTCATAATGCTGTAAAGTTACATCTTTTCTATAAAAATACAATTTTTGGTGAAAGAAACAAGACCTCCCCGCACTTTTTTTGAGGAGGTCCTGTTGGTTATCGGATATCTAATCTACTGAAAACTAATCTCCATCGGGGAGACTGCTGGTTTCTATCTTCCATCCCGGATTTTGATAAATTGTGGAGGTGGTATAGTCTGTAGACCCTTCTTCTGCTGTTGTCAGACGGAAGTGATCGAAGGCTATCGGATTCAGGTATTTATTCTGGTTCCAGTTATAGCCGTTATAGGCTATGTTATTTGTATTAATCCGGTAAGGACGCAGGTACTGGCTTTCTGATTTTGCTGATACATTGGCATTGGCGTTCCCTGATTCTATCAGGTTAATAACAGAGAGAGTGACGTCTGCTGTTGGTGCCGGATTGGGAGTTGTGTAGCGTTGATAGTTTTCGCTCCACAAATCGAATCCTTCAATATGATAATTTTGCATCATATCCAGTGCGCGCCAGCGTTTCAAATCGTTCAGACGAAGCCCTTCGGCTGCAAACTCAATACGGCGTTCCCGACGGATGTTATACAGAGTGTTTGATACGAACTCTGAACCGGAATAGCGGGCAAAGTCCAGTTCCTTACTCAAATCTGTCGCATTGATTGTTTTCTGATAATCGGTATCCATTCCTGCGCGGCTGCGGAGGGCTTTCCAGTATTTATCACTGTTGGCATCGAGTGAGTTATTCAGTTCATAATCTGCTTCCATATAATTCAGGTATGCTTCTGCAGCCCGGAATACAACGCATGCTGTAGTTGAAGGCAGAGTCGGACCTTGTGCAGCATCTGTTGTCAGTCCTTTTTTTACAGAATAGCCGGTAGGACATTTGTTTTCATTCTGTCCAAGTACAATTGGTGCACGGTAATAATAGCCATATCCTTTGACCAGATATTCGATATTGCTGCCTCCTTCTGATAATAGATCACCAGGTAATAAAGTATTGTATGTCAGACGTGGGTCACGGTCGGTTGCAACTGCTTCATAAGATTTATCTCCTTGATAACCGGAATTGCCGGCATAAATAGGTAATCCGTTTTCCATCAGGTAAGTTTGCATCATACTGCGTGTCCATCCGGTGTTACCTCCTCCATTACGCTGAATATATCCTACTACGAAGTGATTCACAGAAGGAGTCAGGCTGGCATCATAAGCTCTCCACAGTAATACTTCCGAAGCATTGCTTAATGATTGGCTGTTGAATAGTGACGGATAATCATTGAACAACGGATACTTATCTGCAACAATTTGGGCGGCTTCTTTTGCCTCTGTCAAGAAGAATTTGATTTCAGAATCGATGTCAATCGTGAAATCCTTCAGATAATCCTTTTCTGCTCCGGGCCATCCCGGGCCTCCCGGAACGCGGGCAGTTCCTTTATGATACTTTTCCCAAGTGCCTTCGAAGAGAGCTACACGGCTTTTCAATAAAGCAGCACAATCTTTGTTTAGACGGTTACTCATAGGAGCAGTTGTTTTCATGTAATAGTAAGCAGAATCCAGATCTTGTAAAATGAAGCGTGCCACTTCATTACGCGGGCGACGTTTACTTGCTTCCCTGACCGTTTCATAGTCTTCCGAAATCCATTGTTTTAGGATAGGGAAGTCTCCGAGAGCAACTAACTTGGTGTAATAAATGTAAGCACGGAAGAAATACATCTCTCCCAGATAATGCATGTTATTAGCTTCCGTTCCACTTAGTTCGCCAGCTTCCAGGCGAGGGCGTACTTTGTTGATGAAGTAATTTACATTTCGAATTTTACCGAAATCCCAGGCGCCACCACTTTGAGCTACACGAGTTTCTCCTTTTACAAACGAACTGTTGGGGTTACTTGCAGCTTGGTTATCACTGTTGTTATCAGTAGCAAATACTCCCATACTGTATTGTCCCGGAGTGTGGGATGGAAGTTGGTCATACAAATTAGCCGAATAAGCCGCCAAATCACTTTCTGCCAACAGATATTTGTCGGTAGGTACGGCATCCAATGGCTCTTTATCGAGAAAATCATTGCAAGAGCATAAAACACTTGCTAAACTAAAAATATATAATAGATTCTTTTTCATTATACTTGCTTTTTAAAGAGTTATATTTAAACCAAATGAAATAGTCTTTGACAATGGGTAGGTCTTTCCGTTACTGAATCCGTTACCGGCAGTTGCTTCAGGGTCGAACATATCGGCAATACCACTAATTGTAAATAAGTTCTCACCGCTGACATAAACACGGAGCTTTTCAATTTTTGCTTTATTCATCCAGGCTTTGGGGAATGTATATCCGATTTGCAGATTTTTCATACGCATATAAGCACCGTTCTGCAAATAGCGTGTTTGAGTCTGCTTGTTTTTGTTTCCTTTATCACCCAGATATGCTTTGGGATAGTATGAATCGACATTTGCTCCGAATATAGAAGTTGTGTTTTCAGGACGGAAATAATCGAGATGTTCGTCGAAACCTACAGATTGCCACTCGCCACCGTCTGCTCCCCAGAACATCGGACCGCTCAACCAAAGATCACGTTTCATGACACCTTGGAAGAACATCTGGACATCAAAGCCTTTCCAGTCAGCTCCTAAGCTCAATCCGAAACGAAAGCGGGGAGTACTGTTCCCGATTTTCTTTAAATCACCATGATCTGTTGCTGTACTATTTCCTTTGTCTACTACACCATCGCCATTGAGGTCCCGGTACATAATATCACCTGCTCCCCAGGCAGAACCTATCTTACTTTGGTCATTGTTAGCCAGCCATTCCGTCATTTGAGCATCTGTATGGGCAATACCTTCGGTTTCGTATCCCCATATCTCTCCGATAGTCATTCCATTGTAATAAAGGGCGTTGCCGTTTGCATCCCACAGAGCTTTAGAAGCGTTAGGATATGAAATGACTTTGGCACGGTTGTCAGAAAGATTGAATCCTACATTATAGTTTACTTTTCCGATATTATCTCTCCAGTTAGCCTGTAGTTCCCATCCCTTATTTTTTAATTCAGCATTGTTGGTGTTGGGTAGTGAAGTTCCTAAAATAGCACCTACTTCGGCTGCCGGTCCTACCATATCTTTGGTTCTGCGGATGAAGTATTCAAAAGTCATGTTCAGACGATTGTTGAACATGCCGAGATCGATACCGAAATTGGTATTATAGATTTTCTCCCATGTAAGTGTGCTACTGACCATTCCGGGAACTCCGGCTGTTGTTGGTCTGCTGCCGTCCATTAACCAGTTGCCACCGTTGGCTGTTACACTTTGTGTCAGATAGAACGGATAGTAAGAGTCTGTGTTCTGGTTACCTAACATACCCCATGAAACACGAGGTTTCAGTGTGCCAATAATATCGTTGATTGGTTCAAAGAATGATTCACGGGCTACATTCCATCCTAAAGAGAAAGAAGGAAATACGTTCCAGCGCTGATCTCTCAAGAAGCGGGAAGAACCGTCGTAACGAACATTTACTTCAGCCATATAACGGTCTTTATAAGCATAGTTGAGGCGTCCGAAGAATCCGGCTGTGGACCAGTCATTGTATTTGGAACTATTAATCTTGTCTTCTCCTGTCGCTGCACTGATTTCCGGAACAAGACTGCTGATTACATCAGGACGCTGGGCTGCGAGTTCGCGATAAATATATTCTTCGGTATTCATTCCGACCAATGCCTTGAAGTAATGGTCTTTTATTTGTAATGTGTAATCAGTATATACACTTGTTGTGTAAAAATTGCTATTTTGGTAGGCTGAGCGTGCGAATGAGGATCCTGGAGAATAACTGCCGCTGAAAGCCAATGCCAACGGGTTACCGTTTACATCGTGCTCGTAGATGGGGTTTAGGTTTGTTTGTTTATTTTGGTTGATAACCCGCATTCCTGCTTCTGCATAGATATTCCAACCTTTCATAGGGTGAATCACCAATTGTCCCTGAAGGTAAATATTGTCATTGTGTGTTTTGGCACGTCCGCCGTCAGTCAATTGGCTGAGTTTACCATTCCTCATATAATAGCCGTTCGGGTCTTTAAAAGGCATCATAGGCCACATGCGGGCAATATCATGATAAAGGAGTCCACCTTCTTCAAGGTAAATAGGATTGTCAAGATCAAAACGAACGAATTTGGTGTTTATGTTGAAGTCTACGTATTTATTAATTTGCGCATTTACTTTTGCCGTTGCATTATAGCGTTTGTAATTATCGTTACCGTAACGGAGGTTACCGTCCTGATTCAGGTAACTGCCCGAAACGTAGTATTGCAATTTTTCTGTACCTCCGTTCAGGCTGATATTGTGTTCATTTGACCAGGCCCATTGAAAATGCTTTTTCCACCAGTTTACGTTATCATTGGCTTTCTCGTGGAAATGCCAATTGTTGCCGTTAGCTATGGTAGTTGTTGTAATTTCACCTGCCATATACTTCTGGATACGGTCTATGGTCTCTTCATCAAATATTGCACTACCACCTTGGTTGATAGATGCTTCATTGAAATAATTGGCAAAGCGATACGAATCGATTTGGTTAGGAAGATTAGTTGGTCCGGAATAGCGGAAACTGTTGTTGTAGTTTACCTGCATTTTACCCGCTTTACCCTTTTTAGTGGTGATCAGGATAACACCGAATGCGGCACGTGATCCATAAATGGAAGAAGAAGCGGCATCTTTTAGTACAGAGATGTTTTCAATATCTTCCGGATTCAGATTGTTCATGTTACCTTCCATTCCGTCGATCAAGATAAGTGGTGAGGCACTTGATCCTTTACCAATAGTACCTGTTCCACGGATGTTTACGTTCATTGTTTGTCCCAACTGTCCTCCTAAATCAGGGGTGGACAGGTTTAATCCCGGAACTACTCCTTGCAGAGCTTGTCCCACCTGTGATACCGGGCGTGAAGCCAGTGCTTTGGTATCTACACTGGCAACGGCTCCGGTTAAGTTTACTTTCTTTTGGGTACCAAAACCGACTACCACTACTTCATCAAGTGTTTTTGAATCCTCACTTAATTCAATCCTGAAAGATGTTTGGGCACCATTGAGGGAAATTGACTGAGTTACGTATCCTATATAAGACACGTTTAATACACTTCCTTTTGCAACATTTTTTAGGGCGAACTCACCATCCAGATTTGTGACGGTTCCGTTGTTTGTCCCTTTTACTTGAACAGTGGCACCGATGATTGGCTCATTGAGCTTTTTGTCAATCACAGTACCCGTAATGTTGAATTGCTGTGCATGCAATGAAGTGATGCCGAGCAGCAACATGAATAAGATTGAAATTTTTTTCATTCGTTTCTTATTTAAAGTTATACATAAGGTTTAATTACATGGCAAATTTACTGGGATTGCCAGATTGCGGGGGGACACGCTTATATCATTCAGCATACACGTTTAATTCAATGGCGTGTTTTTTTCAAATCTCTTTTGTATGTTTAGTCTTTATTTTGTTTATTTGCAGTAAATTGATATTATGATGAAGCAGCTAAATCTCTTTTTACTGATTCTGTTTGTATGTAGTTACCCGATTGTTTCCGGTTATGCTTTTTTTGATAAAGATATTCGTCTGCTAACTATGCAAGATGGATTGGCAGATAATACCATTTCCTCGATTTATAAAGATGGGGATGGGTTTATGTGGTTCGGGACTAATAATGGTTTGAGCCGTTATGATGGTAAGTCAATAAAGAATTTCTCTCCTTCACAAGCATATATGCATGTTTCCGAGATCGTAGAAATGTCCGATCAATATTTGGGTATTATTGCCGGAAATATTTTATATTGTTTTAACCGGACAACAGAGACATTTATACCGGTTGTTTACGCAGCAGATTATAGTCGTGTATGTATCCCTCACATCATGCCTGCAGATGACAACTCTTTTTGGGCGTTTTCAGGGCATACATTATATTTATATACAAAAAAAGAGGTTAAGAATGAGAAGGGAGAAGTCGTCCAGATAAAATTGGAATGTGAGAAACAATATAAAGACCTGATTGATTCTACTGATGGTTTTTATGCAATGTGTTATGCTGATAACCATAAAACTCTATGCTTAATTACGGGACGGGGAACTTTAATTTTGTTTCGCCCTGAATCTTTGGAGCAGTCTAAAAAGGTGTCTTTATGGGAAAATAAAGTTTGGGATGTAACTTCCGTATTATATGATAAAGGAGTCGTCTGGATTTCTACTGTCGGGCAGGGCATCTTACGTTATCATGTTACTTCCGGACATACAGACAGGATTACCTATCAGGAAAACAATAAGGATAACAGTCTTTCACATACTGATGTTTTTCGGGTTATTCCCATTAAAAACGATCGTTATTTAGCTGTAACTTGGAATGGGTATACCTTATTATTACAAGATAAAGATAACCCGGAAAAGATGACTACTGAAATATACAATAATACAGCTTCGCAACTTCACCGGAGTTTGGAAACAAGAATGATATCAGCGTATTATGATCCCAATGGCATTGTCTGGATAGGTACGAATGGGGGTGGAGTGATGTATTCTGATTTGCGGTCACAGTTTTACAACCAGTTTCATCAGGAAAGGCATAATGAAGTTTGTGGTATTGTTATGGATGGCAGAAAATACGTTTGGATGGCTACTTTCCATCAGGGTATTATGAAAAGTGAGCAGCCTTTTCAATCGGCAAGACGAATGAACTTTACTACTGTTGGCACTCCTGATGTGCGGAAAAGAAACACTGTCCTTTGTGCTATGAAGGACGATAAAAACTCGCTCTGGTTTGGGAACAGTGATGGAACATTGACTCTTTATGATGAAGCGACCGGAGAGTTTCGGTTGCAGTTTTTACAAGACAAGGGGAGGGTTAATACGGCCGCTGTATGGGCATTGTATATGGACGCTGACCGATGTTTATGGATAGGTACCAATAATGGAGTCTGGAAGTTAGACACTGATTCCGGAGTCTCCCAAAAAGTCCCGATTGAAAGGGCCTTTAAAGAATCTACCCAAGTTTATGTGCGGGCTATTGTTGGGACGAAGGATGGGGTGATCTGGTTGGGCACAAGCAACGTGGGAGTCTGTAAACTGAGAGTTGATTCGAAAGGTGAGATAAGTATAAAGACTGGTTATGAAAAGGCTGCGAATATACAAAATAGCTCAGTTCGTTCTTTATTGGTTTCTTCCGATGGTAATATATATGTGGGCTATATGGATGGTTTTGCCATTCTTTCACCTAAGACAGATGCGATACGAGAATACTATACGACTCGAAATGGATTGTGCAGTAATTTCATCGGATGTCTGGTCGAAGACCACCGAGGACATATTTGGCTGGGAAGTAATTCGGGCGTTTCTCGTTACAGCCGGCATCAACATCTTTTCTATAATTATTATATCAGTGGTAGTAACCGTTCTGCGTTGCTCGCCGATAAAACGTTATTTTTTGGCAATAATAAGTCGCTTACCTATTTTAATCCGGATGATGTGGATGTTCATCTGGCCGATGATCAGGTTCTAATTACCGGACTTGAGGTGGACAGCCGTCCTGTTGGGATCGGTGATAAGATAAACGGGCAAATGATATTGGCAGCGGGTATTTCATATACAGGTTCGGTTACTTTAAACAATGAGAATCGTGATTTCGCTTTGACTTTTAATAATCTTTCTTATGCTGAAGAGCAGCAGAAATATAACTATCGCTTATTGCCTTATCAGACGCAATGGTTGGTTTCTAACGATGGAGAGAAAGCGGCTTATACAAATTTGCCAGAGGGAGATTATACATTTGAGGTGAAAAGTATCTATCCTGACGGAAGGAATGGAAAGGTGACTTTGCTCCAGATACATATTTTGCCACATTGGAGTCGTACATTGCCTTTCCGATTATTAATTCTCTTATTATTAGTTGGAATAGTGGCTTATTTGATCCGTTTGGTTAAACTTCGTCAGAGGCGCATGGAACATGAGATGCGAATGGAGCATGAACTATTGACGGTAAATCTGGAGCGTGAAAAGGAGCGGCAGATCAGGATGGAGCGCGAGAACTTTTTTACAAGTGCCGCACATGAATTGCGTACTCCATTGACTTTGATTCTCTCACCTCTACAAGAGCTGTTGCAGTATATTAAAGCCTCCGATCCGTTATATAGCAAACTATATACCATGTATAAAAACGGAGCTTCTCTGCATACGCTGGTCGATCAATTACTCTATGTACAGAAAATAGAAGCCGGAATGGTGAAACTCCGTTTATCAGAGGCGGATATTGTAGGATTAGTAAAGGAGGTAGCTGAGTCATTCCGCCAAATGGCAGGAGTGAATGGGGTTACGTTCAATGTACAGCTCCCGGATGATCCTGTTTATCTGTGGATTGATACGGAGAAAATAACTTCATCAGTCAGTAACCTGTTATCCAATGCTTTTAAATATACTTCGCCAAACGGAGAAGTTTTGCTTTCTCTGACCCGCATGGAGCGGGATGGAAAGGGCTTTTGCCGGATAACAGTATCAGATACGGGAACGGGAATTCCGGATGAATTGCAAAAACGTATTTTTGATTCTTTCATCACCGGCGATAATTCACCGGCTTTTTCAACCAAAGTCGGTATTGGATTGCGGATTGTGAAAAATACGATAGATCTGCATCATGGACAAGTCACTCTTGACAGTGAACCTGGGAAAGGTTCTACGTTTGTTCTATTGATACCGGAAGGTAAATCTCATTTTATCGGTGACTTATACGAAGTGGTAGATTATCATAAACATGAAATGGAGCCGCAATTTCAACCCTTGTCCGTACAGGAAAACACAGAAGGGGAGGTGCCGGTCACTAAAAAAACGCTTCTGATTATTGAAGACAATGTAGATGTACGTCAGTATATCCGTTCCTTGTTTGTAGCAAAATACACGGTACTTGAGGCTGCCGATGGTGAAGAAGGTATTCAAGTTGCCACAAAAGAAATTCCCGATTTAATTATTTCGGACGTGATGATGCCAGTCAAAGACGGATTTGCTTGTTGCCGGGAGATACGCGAACGACAAGAGACAGCCCATATTCCTATCCTGATGTTGACAGCCAGGGCAGAAGATGCAGATGTACTGCAAGGTTCTCGTAGCGGGGCGGACGACTATATGATGAAGCCTTTCAATCCGGAAGTGTTGAAAGCGAAAGTGGAGAATCTGATTCTTCAACGCGAACGCTTGAAACGGATTTATACCAAAGCTTTGATGTTGAAGCAGGAGCCGGCTGAAGATGAAGAGGCAGATGACGTATTTATGCAGAAACTTATTAATGTGATTGAGAAGAATCTGTCTGATGATAATTTTAATGTCAAGATGCTGGCCGAGCAACTTCACATGAGCCAGCCTACTTTGTACCGGAAGGTAAAGCAGCGCAGTGAGTTATCTGTAGTCGATATGATCCGGAGTATACGGGTAAGTAAAGCTGCTTCATTGATTATGGAGAATCGTTATTCCATTCAGGAAATCTCCGAAATGGTAGGATTCAGCGATGCCCGGACGTTGAGAAAGCACTTTACGGAACAGTTTGGTGTACCTCCTTCAAAATACATGGAAAGTAAATAAAGAGTTAATTCTTCACCCCCTGTTCAGGAACGAAGAATTAACTCTTTATTTCAGTCTGCTATGTGCTTGTTTTAATCCAATATGATGGGTTTATACTTGGGAACCAATGCCTTCATCACAATCCATCCAACGAGGTAGGCTACCGAACAGATGCAGAAAATTATAAAGTACCCGGCCGGTTTACCGACGAAGCCCATAAATACCATTTGAGTTATATCTGCATGTACAAACAGCTTACCGGCTGAATATTGGAGAATCATCGAACCCACTCCACCTGCCATGCCGCCGATACCGGTAATGCTGGCGATAGCGCTTTTGGGGAACATATCACCTACAGTAGAAAATATATTGGCGGACCAGGATTGATGGGCAGCACCTCCGATACCGATCATGATAACCGGAAGCCAGGGGGAGATGGTTCCCAGTGGTTGGGCGAGTAGTACCAACAGAGGGAAGAAGGCGAAAATCAGCATAGCTCTCATGCGGGCTGCATACGGGTTTAGTCCCGTTTTATTAATGATAATCGTGGGAATCTTTCCACCATAGATGGACAGCATTGTAATTGCGTAAAGAGTGAAAATCAGTGCCCGACCCAATCCTTCGGAGGTTTTTATATCAAATTGAGTGCTCAGGTAGGAGGGTGTCCAGAAGAGGAAAAACCACCATACTCCATCCGTCATGAACTTGCCGAATGCAAAAGCCCAGGTTTGTTTATACATAAAACATTGCCGGAAAGTCATGCCTTTCTTTTCCTTATCTTCTTTTGCGGGTATTGTTCCGTTCTCCTGTTTGTCTTGTTCGATATATTCGAGTTCTGTTTTGTTTACGAATCTGCTTTTAGAAGGAGCTGTATACATGAATACCCAGAACCCCATCCATATGAAACCGAGGGCACCGATGATAACAAACGCCATTTCCCATCCCCAGGCTTTGGCCAGTAATGGAATGCTTAAAGGAGCAATCAGAGCGCCGATAGAGGCACCGGCATTGAAAATGGAAGTGGCATACGCCCGATCCTTTTTCGGGAAATATTCGGCCGTTACTTTAATGGCAGCCGGAAAGTTACCCGCCTCACCAAGTGCCAGGATGCAGCGTGCAACCAGAAAACAATACATGCTTATAGTGGCGAGTATTACCACTACATCGCCTGTCGCCGCTATCAGTTCGGCTGCACTATGCATACCTACATACTCTTCGGTCACAACTCCACAAAATGCATGCATGCAGGCACCTACCGACCATATACCGATAGCCCAGAGATAGCCTTTCTTAGTACCCATCCAGTCGATAAACCGACCGGCAAAAAGCATACAAATGGCATATACAATGGAAAACACAGAAGTTATAATGCCGTAATGTGATTCGTCCCAATGAAACTCGGGCTTGATAAATTCATCCCAGGTCAACGATAGCACCTGGCGGTCGAGGTAGTTTATTGTTGTTGCGAAAAATAACATGGCGCAAATTGTCCATCTGTAGTTTGTCATTTTCCCCACAGTGTTTTGGAGTGTATTCATACTATTTGATTTAAAATTTTCCGGTTTTGTTTCGGAGCCAAAAATACGCATTATTTGATGTTATCCAATGATATTGGCTACTTATTTTCATACTTTCAGAGATTATTTTATGATATATTCATAAAAAGGAAGAATAAATACGTTATCGAACACAATAAATGTTGTTTTCGCACACGGTTTGTCTTACTAAAAAATAGGAACTACGTTTGAATTGAAAATAGACCGGACTTACTTTCTTGGGATGCGTTGGAGTACTTCCAATACGAAATAGACTTTAATGAAGCTTGAAATGTAAATAATATATGAAAACTTCGGGGCGCTGATCCCGGATTCGGTCCGGATTGTGGTATAGGCAAGGATGTGCGGTTCGATTTTTATGTTTTTCCTTTTATTTTGTATTTCAAGATAGAAATTTTATCTTTGCCTTAATTGAGACAAAACATAATTAAAATAAAATGAAAAACAACCGATTGATCATTACCCTTATTGCCTTGTTTATTTTAGGGTTTGGGCTGAACGCCCAAACGACTCCTACTGAGGAAACGGCTGCTCAGAAAGAGAAAAGAATGGAATGGTTCTCCCAGGCCAAGTTAGGAATCTTTATTCATTGGGGAATCTATGCTGTGAACGGAGTATCTGAGAGCTGGTCATTTTTCAACAATTACCTTCCTTATGAAGAGTACATGGCTCAGGAGAAAGGATTTACGGCATCGGCCTACAATCCTCAGGAATGGGTGAAACTGATTAAGGAAAGTGGTGCCCGTTACACCGTCATCACTACCAAGCATCATGATGGTGTAGCTCTTTGGGATACGAAGGTGGGTGACTTGAGTACCGTGAAAAGCACTCCTGCCGGGCGTGACCTGATTGCTCCTTTTGTGAAGGAGGTGCGCAAACAAGGATTAAAACTTGGATTTTACTATTCGTTGCTCGACTGGTCGCATCCCGATTATCCTAATAAAACCCGCACGGAAGTACGTTACAAAAACGATCCGGATCGTTGGGCTAAGTTTGTTAACTTCAATTTCGGAGAGCTTTCTGAACTGAATAAAACCTGGAAGCCCGATCTTTATTGGTTCGACGGAGACTGGGAACAAACCGCTGAAGCCTGGGATTCGAAAGGGATCATCAATTTGCTGCGTTCCACTAATCCGAATGTTATAGTAAACTCCCGTATCCAGGGATATGGCGATTATGCCACACCCGAGCAAGGAGTTCCTGTGGTTCGCCCTGCCGATAAATATTGGGAACTTTGCATGACCATGAACGATTCGTGGGGCTATCAACATGCTGATACCAATTATAAAACTCCGTTCATGCTGCTGCGTACTTTTGTCGATTGCCTCAGCATGGGTGGTAATCTGCTTCTGGATATAGGACCGAAAGAAGATGGAACTATTCCTGCTGAACAGATTGCTGTTCTGAAAGAGTTCGGACGTTGGACGAAGAAGCATAAGGAAGCTATCTACGAGACGCGTGCCGGTATTCCATGTGAGCATTTTCAAGGGTATACCACACTGAATAAAGCAGGCGATATTCTTTACCTTTACTTACCTTATAAGCCAAACGGACCGATTGAGGTGAAAGGGCTTGTCAATAAGGTGAACCGTGTATGGGTAGTGGGTAACGGAGCTATGTTGCCATACAAGGTTTATAACAAGAACTATTGGAGTGAGGTGCCGGGAAACCTCTATATCGATATTCCCGAACGTGTGCAGGATGAGCAGATCACTGTGATTGCTGTGTTACTCGATGGTCCTATCAAGCTTTATCGTGGAGTGGGGCAAGTGATTGAAAGTAATTAAAAAAATAAACCTTTATGAATTTCAGATTAACTTCTTTATTCGTTTTTCTATTCCTTTCTGTTCAGCTTTGGGCGGGAGGACATAAGAACCTGCCTGCCAAAGGCGACCTTCACGTTCCGGTATTTGAGAATGTGAATGTACGTTTCTCTCCTGATACGTATCCTAATAATTATAACGGGCCGGATGAGTCAGGTGTATATCATCTGGTCAACGGGCGTATCATCCTGAAGAAGATAACTCTTCCTGCATACAAACGAAATGTGTCGGTGAACCTAAAGATTACCCTTGCTTCCAACGGTGATCGCTGGGATAAGTCGGGTTCTTGTTTTGTGTTGCCCAAGTCATCAGCTGTCAATCTGTTGACAATCGCTCGTGATGGTGCGAAGTTTCCTCCGATAGATAGCTTGAAGCTGGAAAAAATGGTAGGTATCGTTTCCGGAAAAGACTATTTGCCTACAGTAGAGTTGATGCGTTTCATGACTCCATTCGGTGTGGGGCACTACAGCAATAATAATGATTCGCTGAGCAGTAAGCGCCGTCCGGTTTATATCCCCAAGTGGGAAAGCAATGTTACCTGGCAGCAAGATATTACCGATCTTTATCCTTTGCTTGAAGGAGAGGCTTATGTCGGTATTTATATTGATACCTGGACTTCTGAAGGTTATCTGGTAAGTGCGGATATTGACGTGAAAGAAAGTCGCCTTACTTGTGACGCTCTTCCGAAACGCCATGTAGAACCGTTGATGAATACCGTTTATTATATGGGACAGAGCTATCCTGATATTTTTGCCCGTCGGGATGTATCTACTGATTTTACAGTTCCCAAAGGAGCAAAAAATATCCGTCTTAAATATATAGTGACCGGACATGGTGGCCATAGCGGTGGGGACGAATTTGTGCAAAAGCGTAACATTATTTCTGTTGATGGGAAAGAGGTGCTCAACTTTGTTCCTTGGCGTGATGATTGTGCTTCTTTCCGGCGTTTCAATCCGGCGACCGGTGTTTGGCTGATCAAACGTTTGGCATCTTATATCGGTGAAAAGGGGTATACAGAGAAAGAAGTGGAAGAGCCGCTGGCTTCTTCGGATCTTTCCCGTTCCAATTGGTGTCCCGGTTCGGACGTTGTGCCCGAAGAGGCAATTATTGGTACGCTTACTCCCGGCAAGCACACTTTTACGGTCAGTATTCCTGAGGCTCAGGTTGTAGATGGGAATAAACTGAACCATTGGCTGGTTTCAGCTTATCTGGTATGGGAGGAATGATTGCGTTAGGGTTCATCCCGTAAGTGTATAATTCTATACTGCTTTGAATTTGATTCACCACAGAGGACACGGAGGACACAGAGAATATTTTCTTTAATATACTAAGCAAGAAATTAAAACTCTGTGTCCTCCGTGTCCTCTGTGGTGATTTCTGTCGATAGGATATAAAAAAAGCCTCTTCTCACGAAGCGGCTTTTTGGGTTTACTTTCTTTTTATGCTTTAGCTCAAAAAGAAAGCAAACTTTAAGATGAAAAAAAGGGAAGTCTCACGACTTCCACAATTCTTCTAACCTTAAATCTAAATCTCTATGAAAAAAACGTAGTGCAAATATAGCGGTTTGCGATATACTGAGGTGTTAACGAAGTTCAGAAAGAAAGAATAAAAGCTAAGGACTGCAAAATTAAGATAATGCCTCTCGCTGTTTTATTAATTTTATCAAACTGTCATAAATTGGATTCTGTTCAAGCAGTCGGGGCACTCCTGTAATGAACATTTGCTTGCGTGCGCGGGTCAGCGCGACATTTAGTTTCCGGTCTATAAGGACTCCATTTTCTTCTGTCAGATTAGAGAGGAAGCGAAGTTGGTAGGGGTAGTTTACACAAAATGAATAGATGATGACATCTCGTTCGCTTCCCTGAAAACGTTCTACGGTATCTACCAGAATTGAGTTCAGTTCCGGGATTCCCAACATGGCAATTTCTTTTTTAATCAAAGCGATCTGGCTTCGGTAAGGGGTAATGATCCCCAAGGTGCGTGTACTTTCAAAAGTCCCGGCATATTGCCGGTAAATGTCTGCTGCAAGCCGGGCTGTGATACACGCTTCCGAGTGGTTGACTTTTGCCGAAGCTCCTTGTGGTTCTGCTTCCGAAGGAAGGAAGACTATTCTTGACATTCCTTCTATGGTTTCAACCTGGTGGGGAAGTCCCACCGGGATCAACCGCCCTTCGTAAAAAGCACGGTTGGCAAAAAGGGCTACTTCGGGGTGCATCCGTCCCTGCTTGCAAAGCATATCGAAGGAGCGATGTCCTTTGGGTGATGAAGAGGAAACAGAAGGGAGAAGATCGGTTGATGATGTACGTGCGGTACGGTAGAGGCGCTCAAAGAGAGAGTCTTTGAGGTTTTTCAGTCCGATGGCACGTAGCTCCTCATCATAAATCTCCGATTGTCCGGTATTTTGCAATACGACAGCAGGTAGCTGCTTATGGTCACCGATCAGAATAAATTTGCCAATGGCATTTTCTCCATCTTCACTGCGGGCACAGAGGATGCCCAACAGTTGAGGCTCCAGAATTTGAGTGGCTTCATCCACGATGGCTACATCGAACTTTTTCAGGCGAAAGAGTTCGGGCTTACCGGAAATGGAGGCCACTGTCCCTACAAAGATACGGCAGTGACTGATGCGCTCGGTTACTTCGGACCGGCGGAAGCAGTGTGATAGTTCATTTTCAATCAAGTGGTCGCGATAGGCTTCATCACATGAAAGTTCGTTGCCCACACGGATAAAATCGACTTTCGGGTGGATAGACGAAAGGGCTTTGCAGATTTCATCTACAGCCCGGTTAGTATATGAAAGTAGAAGTATTTGCGCCTGTTCTTCCCTATGAAAGGTTTCTACCATTTTCTTCAGGGCACACGAAGTTTTGCCGGTTCCCGGAGGACCTACCAGTAAGAAATAGTCTTTGGCAGCCTGTGCTTTCAGAGCCACCCGGGAGAAGTCATCGGTGGCGGAAAGAATGTGTCCGTCCAGTCCGGAGTCAAACTCGGGCGGACGTTGTCCCAACAATAGATCACGCCGTTCCTTTGTTGCTGAAGCAAAAGCTGACAGTCCCTGATACATGCTTCGGAAAGTGGTATCCATGGTATCGTGTTCGATTGCGTAAAGGCTGTCCGGAGGAAGTACGGAACTGTTTCGCTGAGTGGAGCGCAGGCGAATACCTATCTCTTCTTCTGTGATGAATTCGATATTGCCTTTGAATACCATTTTGTTAGTAGCGTTATCCTCATCTCCGTTACGCTCGTAGAGAACAATGGCATCTCCCTGGCGGAAATTAGGCAGGGCTTGTGGCTCGTTTTTTTCCGGAGATGATATTTTGTTTTTTTCCGGGGATGTTTTCGTCTCTTCAGACGAAGGTTCGCTCTTCTTTTGTGAAAGAAGAATATGTGCTTTATGTTTGTCCGCTGCATGGTTTTCTTTGATGTGCAGGTCATAAAGAATTTCTCCGGCTTCGCATTTCTCTGCTAAAGTAGAGAGCCACAAGGCAGCTGCACCGGTGCGGCCTTCATAATCGACATCTCCAGATTTGGAAGTGTATAACTCCTTGGTTATGAAATTATAGAGTACGAAGAAGTACGACCGTTCCAACGAGGTGAGTGAACCCAGTTTCTGCGATAGGTTGTCGATGGAAGGGCGGAGATATTGTTCCCAGAAACGGCCGGATAATCCTCGTTCATTAAGTACGTTGGACTGTATGGCTTGGAGTTTTAAAGCAGTATACTCCACGCTGTTTCGTAGCTGGATTCCGTATTCATCGGATACGATCCGGTTGCGCAGATTGATGACGCGGCGTACCATTGCCCACGACGGACGTGCCGGATAGAGTAAGGGATAGCGTGTATAGAGTAGGTAAGCCTTTACCCGGTGATGATCCATCCCCATCGAATATTGCAGCACTGCCTGGTAAAGCAGCATCTGTACTTTATTGTTTTCTTTCGGTTCTACTTTGTTGCGGATAGAGTATTCGTCTGCTTTTCCGGATTTCATTTCGATGAAGGACGACATGTCCCGTTGCATATAATCCAGTCGTCCTTGCAGACCGAGTGCTTCACAGATGTAAGAAGGTTCAAGCACAGCGTCCCTCTTGTCCAATTCGTAACCCGGAGCATGGAAAGTGTCGTTTACCACTTCCCGGATATGTTCGAAGTGTAGTTTGCAATCGTCAAAAAACTGACGCTCTTTCTCCTTATCGCGTAAGTCGGCGCAGGCTGCCAGCTCAATCGGGTAACGGCGGAAAGCTTTCTGCATACATTCTCTATAGTCCGGTTCCTCTTCAGCATGAATCCATTCGTCAAGAAAAAGGTTGGCAATGTTTCCCAGAAGTAGCGGACGGGCGTTCTCAATGGGCTGGAGGCGTGCCAATACATAGTTGGCAGGATGATGTCCGTAATCGCGGAAGCATTCGGCTAACGAACTGATATCGATCAGATAGTCCGGTTCAAGTACAATGAACGAAGGGGTCAGAATGCCGGCTTCGTCAATAGCTACATCGAGCAAATTGAGTTGGGCATGGTGCCATAGAATTTCACAAGTCTGCGCAAATTCCTCGTTGATTTGAGGAACGTTATAGCGTACCCGGAGAAACTCATCGGCAAGCGCATCCACCGGAATAAGATAAAGATACTGTTCGTCTGCATATTGATAGCATACACGCATTCGTTTTACCTGTTTCTTAGCCGGAGGAGCCACGATATAAGTTGCATCGGTACGAGGCAGTAGGCGATAGAGCGTACTGGGAATCTCAATTTCATAAAGTTTGCGTATAAAGAAAGCAAGTGTCTTGATATCTCGCAGCAGTTTTTCGCGTACCGGTTCTTCCTTGCGGTTAAGAATGGCATTCGAGGTCAGCCGGAAAGTGTGCAGCCGGTTTTGTTCGACAACCGTCAGGCCGGCTCGTGCAGATACGAAACTGATGCGTGCTGAGAGGTCAGTCATCTGAAGGCTTTCATCCTGCATTTGCGCCCGGCACAATCGTTCAAGCAGGTCACGTAACTGTTTGTAAGCCATTGCCAGATTGTCGTTTGTGGTCTGGCAAGCTGCAAGCAGGATCTCAAAAGATTCGTTCACTTCATTTTCCATACAGCAAAAATAGACAAATAGAGTGAGAATCCGATGAATCTCTTAGAAATATCGTTGAATGATGTGGTGGTAATAACGTTCTGAATAAATAGGAACTTCCTTGATGGGAATAAACAAATGTTCAATTTTCATTTTTTTATCCATCAAACATACATAGGGGATATTCTCGTCTTGCAGGATGTTATCGGCATGGGTATTCTCACTTAAAAAATAAATGGGTAAAGTGATATTGTGTGCTTTCGTAAAAGCAGAAAATCCTCTTTTATTATCATATTCAGCAATGATGATAATTCTGTCTTTAGGCATTCTTTCGGCGATTTCTATAATGTTTTTTAGTTCAAATTCAACGCAAGAGGAGCAATGTAAATATGAAAACCTGAAAATAATTTTATAATGATCATCTAGTAGATTGGATAGTTTTAAAGTAGATCCAGTGATATTTGTCAGTAGAAAGTCATTTAATTGATATCCATTGTTAGCATATTGCATTTGCATATTATTTAAAAGCAAATCTTTGTCCATAGCTAAACTTCCTATTTGATTCTCTTTTGTGCTTACCAACTTTCGTAAGTGATTGTTTTTCTGGAAAAGTGAAAATTCACTAATACATAATAGAATTAATAAGACGATAATGCAAATACTACTTATTCTTTTCATGGTCTTAAATTTTTTTCATTTTTATGGCAACGATTACAGGGTTATCTTCTAAAGTCAGTTTTTCTAACTTTGCTTTTTCAGATACGGGAATTAATTCTGTGTGACCTATAATTGAAGAAGGCTCCATTATACTGTAAAGAGTATTTTTATGGACTGCATAAGGTAAGAAACGAGCGAGACCATCCATGTCATTTTCTATAGGACTCTTTTGGTATGCAGAAGCTTCAATATAAGTTTGAGATTCCGGATAATAAAATCCGAAGAATGCATGAAACCCAATTCTATAGAAGAAATAGGAAAAATAACTACCTTCATAGTAGGCTGTCAATACAGGAAATTGTGCTCCATCTCCCAACATATTCATAGCCTCATCAACAGACACATTTTCAGATTTTAGTTTTTTTATGTATTCTCTTTGAGCTTTTTGATAATTCTCGCCATAATTCATAACGAATTTTCTCTTTAAATGAAAGGAATCTAAAATTTGATAGATTGTGTCATTTAATGGAATAATTAAATTTTTGTTGTTTGTTAGATTATTGGGCAATCCCCAAATTCCTGAGGTTGATAATTCTGAACTGAAAAATAGATCTGATTTGCTGTCCTTGTTTTGGGTATTGAGGAATAGTAGGTTGGGATATTGGTCCTTTTCCAAAAACAGATGGTTGTGTTTATAATCACCATAAAAAGCTATTTCTGAATCGTTAATAACAGCAAATGTCTCAGCTGAATATTTGGATGTTATTGTCTTAATATATTCCCCATTTGAATTATATATTAGTAGTTTATTGACATCTCCGTCCCAAATATACATTTTCCCATTATGAATATTTATGTCGGTTATTGATATATATTCTTTATCAGAGGCACCTCTATTTCCTATCTTTCTGACAAACTTACCTTTTTGATCGAAACAATATGTGGCAGTAGTAATGTTTTTATCTAAAACGTAAATTTCTTTGTCTGTTACTATAAGTTTATCAATGTTTCCTATTAGAAATTCATCCTTAGTTTCTAAAGGAATATAATATATTGAGTCAACAAGTGAGGATAATTTTATATTAGATTCTTTTTTTACCGGAGCATTTATTATAATAAGGTTTTGATTGTCTATAGGGATAGGCTGTGAGCATCCCCATAAGTAAATAAGCAATAGTATGACGAGAAATATATTTTTCACCTGTAAAATGAATCTAAAATAAAAATATGGATTTTTATGTGAGGCTGTAAGAACATAGTCCATCTTTTGCAGTTCTATTGTTTTTTCATTTTCATTGCAACAATGATCGGATTATCCTCTGATTTTAGCTTATTCACTTTTGCTTTTTGAGATGCTGGAATCCATTCTGCATGTTCAAGAATTGCTGAAGGTTCCATTACACAATAAAGGAAATCTTTATGAACAGCATATGGTAAAAAACGGGCAAGACCATCTATATCGTTTTCTATGGGATTCTTTTTATTGGCAGAAGCTTCAACGTATATTTGAGATTGTGGATAATAAAAACCAAAATAAATATGGTACCCCATCTGGTAAAAAAAGTAAGAGAAGTTGTTTCCTTCGAAAAAAACATTAAAGATGGGGAATTGAGCGCTTTCACCAGCCATTGCCATTGCATCATCTACTGTAACTTTTTCTGTTTTCAATCTTTTTATATAATTTTCTTGTGCTTTTTTGAATTCATGGCGATAGTTTATGACGTATTTTCTTTCTACTTCTGATGGTAAAATTTGATATATCGTATCATTTAAAGGCATGATCAAGTATTTATTGTTGGAGATATTATTAGGTAAACGAGTGATGCCGGAAGTTGATAGTGATTCTTCATAGAATAAATCAGTATCTATCTTTCTATTGTCTAAATCGAGAGTTAATAAGTTCGGATATCTTCCTTTATCCTCAAATTTATAATTATGTTTGTAGTCACCATAAAAAGCAACTTGAGAATCATTCAAGATAGCTATTGATTCTGCTGCATAATCCGATGATATGGAACGTATAAAATCACCATTGGATTTATAAATTAATAATTTTCTTGAACTACCATCCCAAATATAAATTTTCTCATTATAAATATTTACGTCTGTAATAGAAACATATTCTTTATCGGAAGCGCCCCGATTTCCTATTTTTCTGATGAATTTTCCTTTTTTGTTAAAGCAATAAATAGAAAAACTAATATCTTTATCTATAATATAGAAAGAATCATCAGTGACTATTAGTTTATCGACGTTTCCAATAAGATATTCATTATCAGTTGCTAATGGCACGTAATCTATTGAATCTATAATTGTTGATAATTTAATTATATTATCTTCTTGATGCAAGGGTACATTTATTTCAATTATATCTTTAGGCCTTGTCTCGGAAGAGGGGGAACATCCTATGAATAAAACGGATAGCCACAGGATAAAAGATAAATGTTTCATTGTTATTGGCGTTTGGTATATTAAATTTTAGATAAAATAAAAAAACTTGGATTCACTTCAAAAATAGTGTTTTTAATGAATCCAAGTTTTTTAGAATTTTATAATTTGATGATTCCCCCACAGTCAGTTCCTTTACTCGGATCGCAGCAAACGCTTGGATCATCTTTACACTTTTTGTGGGTACCTCCATTCCAACAGTTAGCAGATTGTAGAGATTGATTTTTTATAAAGGTCGGGTTATCTGCACAGCCATATTCTTCTGGAGCGGCTTCACCTCCATCAGCAAATGCGGATAATTCAAAAAAATCATTGAGTCTTGTTTGGGATTCTGTTACTTTTTGATTGGATTGTTGTACGAAATAAACGTTTATGCTTATTAGCATAATGACGAATGGAATGATGATTTTTTTCATGATTTTGAGTTTTTAATTTTGATGTTGCAATTATAAAAAAAAATGATTCATTTATTCAAAATTAAATAATATTATTGTGTTTTCTTAACTTATCTGTTCTTGTTTACTATACTCTTTTCATAAAATAGATAGAGAAAAATGATACTGAACAGGAAAAACCACGATATAGGTTGTATTGGTAGGAAGGAGTAAACTCTGTGTTTATCGATGGTGAAGGAGGGCAAATCGGACGATAAAGTCCGATTATTCCTTTTTAGCGTGTGGTTTAAAATGTATTTTAATATCTTTTGTATCGACATTCGGCTGATTTAAAACGATGATATAAGCCTTTGCGTCGAATGCCATAGACATTAATTCCTCTCGTAGCACATCTATTGATAAAGTAAACTTGCTTTTTCCTTTATATACGTATACATTGCATTTGTCCATTAATGTATTTGTATAGACTTCTGCAACTAACAAAGTCTGTTTACTCCAATCTATCAAGGGCAAATCATTTGAATATTTGGAATATTCCACTTGAAAACTTTTCAGGTCAGAAAAAGAAGAAACCAAAACCGTTTCATCCTTTTTTGAGTCGGAATGGCAAGCTACTTCCTTGATCTCAACATTATTTTCAAGAATACCATCTATTTCATCGTATTCTTCGCCATTATTGCAAGAAGTTGCAATTAATGCCATGAATAGTATCATGGTTAAATAAAGAAATTTACGTTTCATACTATTGTTTTTAGAGGTTTATTTTATTAATACTGATCATGTCTTTCTTTGAAGAGGTGTATAAAGAGGTCGTAGTCATAGCTATACTTCTTATTTGATTTTCTTTCATACCTACACCTTTTTTCAGTTGATCGTTTTTTGAAAAGCGAAATTCAGTGATGTATAAAAGTTCAATAGGACAATAATAAAAATGCTACCAATCTTTTACATAATTCTATTGTCTTTTTATTTTCATAGCAACAATAACCGGATTGTCTTCTGATTTTAGTTTCTGTAGTTTGTTCTTTTCAGATATTGGAATCAATTCAGTGTGTTCGAGAATTGCGGAAGGATCCATTGCGCAATAAAAAAAATCTCCATGAACAGTACGAGGTAAAAACCGAGCGAGACCATCCATGTCATTTTTTATAGGATTTTTCTTGTATGCAGAAGCTTCAATATAAGTTTGAGATTCCGGGTAATAAAAACCGAAATAAAAATGATACCCCATCTGGTAAAAGAAGTAGGAGAAGCTATTTCCCTCGAAGAAAACATTAGTAATAGGAAATTGAGCTCCTTCTCCAGCTATTGCTATTGCTTCGTCTACTGTTACTTTTTCTCTTTTTAATCTTTCTATGTAATTCTCTTTTTCTTTTTTGTATTTTTGCCGGTAATTTATAACGTATTTTCTTTTCACTCCGGATGAAGAGATTTGATATATCGTGTCGTTTAAAGGCATGATGAGATATTTATTATTGGAAATATTATTAGGTAAACTAGTGATACCGGTGGTGGATAGGGTTTCTTCATAGAACAAATCGGTATTTGTTTTCTTATTGTTTAGATTGATAGTTAATAAGTTGGGATATTTCCCTCTATTTTTAAATTTGTAATTATGTTTGTAATCACCATAAAAAGCAATTTGGGAATCATCCAAGATGGCTATTGCTTCTGCTGCATAATCCGATGATATGGAACTTACAAAGTCACCATTGGACTTGTAGATTAATAATTTCTTAGAACTGCCATCCCAGATATAAACGTTTTCATGATAAACATTTACGTCTGTAATAGAGATATATTCTTTATTAGTATTTAGAATGCCATAACAACCCAAAATAACAAGAAACATCCAATCGTAAATCTTTAATTGTCAAGCTATTCTAAAAATTAACACTTCCCGGATGCTTTTTGATGCTTCCCAAATTTCCACATATTTTTGAGACATATTTCTGACGTGGAGAATTTGCGGAGCTTATTTTTTGTCACATCATGCAAGGAGTTGACAAGGGCTTACAACCGTTTACGATAAGCGACAACAACCGCCCCGATATGCAGCGACAATCACATCGTGCAGAAAGGCGACAACAGTTGACTTCCGTTTACACCCGTTCACCATTTCAGAGATATACGAGTGAAGAAATGAACACGTAAACGATAAGCAGTATGAAAGCAACCAAGAAATGCCAATTTTGCGGCAAACCGTTTGTAACCCGAAGTGGTATGCAAAGGTATTGCAGCGAGGCTTGTCAGGCGGAAGCCAAGCGAGCCAGAACGGTACAGAAGAACAACCTCTTCAAAGTCGCCCGACCACTCATGGAGATACAGCATCAGGAGTATCTCACCTTTTCCAAAGCTGCCACGCTCATGGGCTGTTCCCGGCAGTACGTTTATAAACTTGTAGCCCTCGGCAAGCTGAAAGCCTCACGTATCAGCAGCCGCATGGCATTTATCCGCAAGGCAGACATCGAGCGGATGCTGGAGGGCAACCCGTATCATCGTGTTTTACCCGGCAGTACCTCCGCATCGAGAAAGCCAGCTCCATCTTCCTTGCCTGCCAAAAAAGAAAAAAGGGAAAAGGAAACCGATGAGGTGCCGGACTTCTATTCGGGCGAAGAGGTGATGACCCTTTATAAGGTCAAGCAGTCTTGGCTCTATACCACCGCCAAGCGCAACCGCATCCCCATCTGCCGCATCGCAGGAAAGAACTATTACAGCAAGAAGCATATTGACGATTTTTTCGGTGTGTCAGTTGATATAAGTAGGATTACCGACTGGCTCCTGACAGAAGAAGCGGAAGAATTGTTCGGCATGAACCCCTCCGTACTCCGGGCATACGTCTATCGTCACAAGATACCCACCAAAAGAGAATACGGGCGCACCTATTATTCCAAATCCCATCTGGACGAGCTACGCAGAACCGACCTTGTAAATGATGAACGCTACTATACCGTGGAACAGGTAAAGCAGATTTACGGGCTTTCCTCCGCCAACATCTGCCATATCGTCAAGGTAAAGCACATCGAAAAGATAAAGGTCGGTGTAAAGAACCTGCTTTTGCGCTCCGATGTGGAGCGTGTCATGGCAGAGAGGAACAAGTAACCGTGAACAACCTACATTACCGGAAAATTATTTCAGAATGATTGTCCGTGAGGTTTCTCACGGTTGTTTCACGTTGTTTCTTTGCCATCGAAAAGTTCGGGAAACACCCACAAACGTATTATCAATTAAAACAGTATCCATATGAGCAAATGCAAGACAGTGACCTTGCGCAAGCGCAAGATTAAGAACGGGACACAGTATTCATTGTGTCTGGACTATTATCCGGGCTACCGTGACAACACCACCATGAAAGTGATTACACGTGAAGCTCTGGGGATCTACATCTTCGCCAAACCTGCCAACCAGCAGGAGCGTGATTTCAACGCACGCATGATGAAAAAAGCGGAGATACTGCGTAACCGGCGTTACGAAGCCATCTTCAATGAGAACAACGGTTTCTTTGACAAAGCCAGGCTGAAAGGCGATTTCCTTGCCTACTTCAAGGCATTGGCAGACAGGAAGAATATCAAGTGGCGACACGTCTATAAACATTTCGAGCGGTTTGTGAACGGCAAATGTACCTTTGAGGAAGTGGACGTGGACTTGTGCCGCAAGTTCATGGAGTATCTGCTTGGAGCTCCGCAGTCGATACATACCAACCAAAAGCTGCATATAAATTCCGCAGCAGGGTACTGGTCTGCTTTCCGTGCCGTTCTCCACACCGCCTACCGTGACAGGAAGATAAAGGAGAATCCCAACGGTTTCTTAGACCGCATCGAGAGCATTCCTACCATGAGGGAACATCTGAGCCAAGAGGAACTGATAAGGCTTGCCGAAACCCCATGCGAAGAAGAGGTCTTGAAAAGGGCGTTCCTTTTCGGTTGCCTGACCGGACTGAGGAAGAGCGACATCAAGCAACTCACTTGGCAACAGATACAACCGTACACTAACGGCAAGATGTTCGTAACCACCCGTATGCAGAAGACAAAACAGATTGTACACAACCCCATCAGCGATGAAGCCTACGGGCTGCTTGGGGAACGGTGCGAGGGGCTTATCTTTGACGGTTTCAAGGACAAGATGCTGCAAGGACCGCTGAAACGGTGGCTCTTGGCGGCAGGGATAACCAAGAAGATAACCTTTCACTGCACACGGCACTCATTCGGAAGCCTGCACGTGGAAATGGGTACGGACATGGCTGTCATTCAAGCCTATCTGGGACACAAGAACATTACCACCACACAGATTTATTCCAAGATGGCGGCGCGGCAGATGTGTGAGGTCGTGGATAAGATAACCCTGAAACGCAAGGAGGCATAAGGCGGTCTCAAGCCATGAATTGTTCACAGGGAGCGGTTATTGCGTGGAGCTTTAACCGCTCCCTATATTTTTGACGGTAGCCAATAAGTCCTTAAAGTATGATAATCGGGTATGATTTCGGACTTTTGGTGAAAAACATTGAAAAAGAAACCACTGACAAAGGATAATGAGTAATAATTGAAAGAAGACTATTAAATTTGCGAGAACAGTAACAAGTAATAACCGAATAAGACAAAGAATATGGAACCGTCCGTAAAAGACAAATATATCATTTTAGGATTTGTCGGCTTTGCCATCCTCCTAATATCTTCCATAGCGACACTGATTGTCGCTGAGAAATTCAATCAGGACAACTTTGTCAGACTGATAGTTTTTGTATGCGGCAACCTTTTAGGCTGGCTGCTCTATTTCTCCTTCCAGACAGTCATCTTCGATACATACGAAATCTACAAAATAAAGTTCGGCAAGAAAAAGACACTTGCCGAAACCATAAAGGGACGGGAAGAACTGCCTCAAAGTACACTTGAACCGACAGCGGCACTAAAACCGATGCCGGCAAACGGAGAAGCCCCCGCTGGCACAGAGCCGCCGATAAAACTTTCCATCGCTCCGGAACTTCACGAGAAGAACCGTGCCGACTATGAGGACAGGGAACAACAAGAAAAGGAAGAGCGTATCCGCATGGTCATGGAGTATATTCATTTCTACATGCCCCGTATCGCTGACGAAGAGACTGTGAACCATATCTGCAAAGAGGTGAACAGTTGGATGAACCTTCACACTTACAAGCCGGAGCCGATAACAAGACGGTTGACGAAAGAGATTACCAATATCCCACTCCGCCATTTCGTGTGGAATATCTCCGAGCGCTTCATGTACAAGAAATATTATAATGGGGACAACCGTGCCCGTTTCATCAAAGCCCTTTTCCCACATGAATTTGCTGATACGGATATAGCGACCATCAAGAACTTCAAGGTAGAACCGTTAAAGACACTTATTCCGATTGATGAACCCGAAAACGGCAATCTGGATTTCCATTATCCTGCGGATTATGTACGGGAGAAGCAGATTTAAGCCTGTTTTAGAGAAATCACGATAATAACGACAAACAGCCGGCAACTCATAATCTGCTGTTTTACAATGTTTCCTGAATAATTTTATCCGTCATTTGCGGTTGGGCATCGTTATTCGGGAATTATTTTGCAATGACCTGTCGTGGAGATATTCACGGTTATATCATTGCTGTCCTTTGCGCCAAGTCTTACAAAAGAGACGAGCGCAAAAATGGAAAAAACAATTCTTACATTCAATGACCTCCCCGAGGTTGTGGCTCAGCTTCGGGACGAAGTGATGAGCCTTAGAAGCCTGCTCACCGAGCAGCACTGTGTAAACAATGCAAAGGCAGTGGACACCCATGTCCCCATGTCCGTGGACGAAGCGGCAGAGTATCTGGGTATTCCAAAAGGTACGCTCTACATGAAACTTTCGGAAGGAAGCATTCCCGCCACCAAGCCCGGAAAACGCTACTGCCTCTACCGTGACGAGCTTGACAAGTGGCTGGAATCCTCCCGGAAGAATCCCGTTCCGTTATCCGATGAGGAACTGGGCGAGTCCTTATCCTCTTCCCACCGCCGCAAACCCAATCCCCGTAACTGGTAAATGTCATGGAAGAGGACAAGAACTATATCAGCCTGATACATGGCGACCTTACAAGGGCTGCCCAAGTGCAGGACGGTATGCCGGAGAGTATCGGTGTGATGAGTATCAAGACTGCCAACAGGACTGTACTCGAAGCATCGCTGTTGCCCACGCCCCGTGCGTTGTGGGACAGTTTCTGGTACGAGGGGGAACTGTCCTGCCTCTTTGCCGATTCCAATGTGGGCAAGTCCATCCTTGCCGTACAGATAGCCGACCGCATCGCACGGACTGACAATGTACTGTATCTGGACTTCGAGCTGTCCGACAAACAATTCCAGCTCCGCTATACCGATGAACACGGATACCTCTACACCTTTCCGGAAAAGTTGTATCGGGTATCTCTTGACTGCAATTCGCTGTTGGAAGCAGACTTTGAAGAGGCGATTATCGGCAGCATCGAGCAGATGGCGTTGCAAACCCGCTGTAAGATTTTCATCGTGGATAACCTTACCTATCTGTGCTGTGCAATGGAAAAGGGCGATGCCGCCGGACGGCTGATGATACAACTCAACAATCTCAAAAAGAGGTATGACCTGTCTATGCTTGTCTTGGCGCATACCCCCAAACGTTCTTTGGACTGTCCCATCACATCCAATGACCTTGCAGGAAGCAAACGGCTCTACAACTTCTTTGACAGCGTGTTTGCCATCGGCAAGAGTGCGCAGGACGGTGGGCTTCGTTATGTGAAGCAGTTGAAAGTGCGCTATGGCACATACTCATATGATGCGGACAATGTAATCCTCTATGAAATTGAAAAGGTGGATGCCTTCTTGCAGTTCGTGTACCGGGGTTACTCCACGGAAAAGGAACATCTGAAAAAATTGGGTGACAATGAATCGAGCCAAAGGGACTGCATGATTTTGCAGCTATCCCAATCGGGCAGGTCTGTAAGGGAGATAGCCTCACAGGTGAATTGTGGCAAGTCCACCGTCAGCCGGATAATCCAACGCAGTAAGGAGAATAAGGATATGGCTGTCCCAAGTGTCCCACCGTCCCAACCCACAACAAGTGGGACAATGGGACAGGACGGGACAATCAGGGAAGTAAAGCAAGCGGAACTGTTTGCCGGACAAGAAAATGGGGAGGGCAAGCCATGAGAAAGCGGTATTCCCCGAAGCGTCCCAAGGTGTCCCATCGTCCCATGCCCTATGAGCCGGGACAGTGGGACAGGACGGGACAGCGGAACAAGCAACGGAAAAAGAAAGGAGGAAAGCAATGAGCAGCTATTCGTTACAGAAATATAAAGGAGCGGCAACACGGCATACCTGCCCGGGTTGTGGTGACAGACACTCCTTTGCCTATTATGTGGATGAGCAGGACACACCCCTGCATCCATCGGTTGGCAGGTGCAATCATGAAAGCAGTTGCGGGTATCACTACACCCCCAAGCAATACTTTCGGGAACATCCCGAATGTCGTGCCACAAATGATTTCTCTTCCGGCGGGCGAAGGGTGGAACAAAAGCCCAAACAGGTATCACAGCCGGGTGCCATAGGTTACATACCACCCCATTATGTGGAGAAATCGAAAAGCGTTCACAGCAATTTCTTCCGCTTCATTACCTCGCTCCTTACTTCCTATTACGGCAGTAAGGCAAAAGAAGTGCTGAAACGGTTGCTGGAGGAATACCGTTTGGAGGCTACACGTGACGGGGCTGTCATTTTCTGGCAGATAGACAGCAATAACAAGGTACGCACAGGTAAGGTGATACAGTACAATCCCGAAGACGGACATCGTATCAAGGGAGGACAGACATCGGCAGTGGACTGGATACACAGCATACTGAAAAGGCAACGGGTACTGCCGGAAAAGTGGCAACTCTCCCAGTGCCTCTTCGGGGAACATCTGCTGGGCGGCAATCCCGACAAAGTGGTGGTCTTGGTGGAATCCGAAAAGAGTGCCGTAATCGGCTCATCCATATTCCCCGGCTATGTATGGCTGGCGACAGGTGGCAAGAGCCAATTAAGAGAGGAAAAGCTCCGTGTGTTAACCGGGAGAACCGTACTTCTTTTTCCTGATGCGGACGGATATGCCGAATGGAAACAACGTGCCGGAAGTATGAACTTTTGCAAGGCGATTGTATCTGACATCATCGAGAAAAATGCCACTCCGAAGCAAAAGGCTGACCATATCGACATTGCCGATTGGATTATTTACCAGATACGGGAGGGCAAACTGATGTGTACAGCCGACCACTTGGTAGAGGCTGAAAAAATCCTCCAACGGATGATGGAAAAGAATCCGCTCCTGCAAAAGCTGATAGACGATTTAGACCTTGTACTGGTTGGTGCAAGTCCAATCAGATACGGTGACTGAAGCCCTCCCTGACGGCAGGAGAGCGGAAGCCGGAGGCTGTGGTACACGGACAAGGGCTTGCCCTTGATATAGCCCACTATAACTACACGCTCCGCTTTCGTAGTTGTGGGCTCTCCCGAGGGGCCGGGCTTTGCCCCGACCCACTTAGGACTTTGCCCTAAGAACCCACTCAGGGCGTTTCTCCCCTGAGAACCCCGAGCAAAGAGTGACCCTCTCTTTGCAATCTCCGCTTATGGGTTACCCCCCTAAGAACCCTGTACGGTTACGAGCGGACAGCGGAAAATAATTTTATCTACAAATCAAATTTTAATAGTAGTATGGCAACAAAATCAAGCATTCATATCAAGCCTTGCAACACCAAATCAAGTGAGGCTCATAACCGCAGGACTGCCGAATACATGTGCAATATCGGTGAGTCCAGAATCTACATCGTACCCGAACTCTCCGCCGGCAACGAGCAATGGATAAACCCGGACTTCGGCAGCTCCGACCTGCAAACGCACTACGACAACATCAAACGGATGGTAAAGGAAAAGACAGGTCGTGCCATGCAGGAGAAAGAACGTGAGCGAAAAGGAAAGAACGGCAAAATCATCAAAGTGGCAGGATGTTCACCAGTCCGTGAGGGGGTGCTGCTCATCAAACCGGACACGACACTGGCAGACGTGAAAAAATTTGGCGAGGAATGCCAAAGACGCTGGGGCATCACACCGCTTCAAATCTTCCTGCACAAGGATGAGGGGCATTGGCTAAGCGGACAGCCTGATGCAGAGGACAAGGAGAGTTTCCAAGTGGGTGAAAAATGGTTCAAGCCGAATTACCATGCGCACATAGTATTCGACTGGATGAACCATGACACGGGCAAGAGCCAAAAGCTCAATGATGACGATATGATGGCGATGCAGACTTTGGCATCTGACATCCTCTCCATGAAACGTGGGCAATTCAAAGCCGAGACGGGGAAGAAGCATTTGGAGCGTAACGATTTCATCATCGAGAAGCAGAAAGAGGAGATGAACCGCCTTGATGTTACAAGGCAGTATAGGGAGCATCAACTGGAAACCGCAAACCAAAAGATGCAGGAGGTTGAAAGCAGAACCAACATCCTTATCGAAACGGCTTATCAAAAGGAGCGGCAGAGTGAAGACCTCGACAAGGCTATCAGCGAGAAACGCTCCAAGCTGAACAGGGAAAAAGGGAGCGAACTTCTGAACGCCGCTGTCGGCTGGGCGACCGGAAAGTCAAAAGCCCTGAAAAATGAAATCGAGGATTTACGTAGCGAGATTTCCACGCACGAGGAGACCATTGAACAGTTACAGTGTAAAATCCAGACCATGCAGAGCGACCATAACCGTGAACTGATGAACTTGAAAAGTAAGTACCAGTCCGAGCTGAGCCGCAAGGAGACGGAACATGCACAGGAAACCACAAGGCTTAAAAACCGGATTGCATGGCAGAATCATATTATTGGCTGTCTGAGTTTCCTGCTGCTCAAAACAAGCGACATTTTCCGTAAGGCAGTAAACTGCATTATCCGTTTGGCAAGGGATTATTACAAGCCACGTTTCGATACGGAGCAAGTATCTGATATCAAAAAGGCCCTTGACCTGTTCGGAGATGAGAGGCAGTCGCACCATGCAGCCGGGGACTTCTTGTATATCACAGCCATGCAGAAAGGCAAACTGGATAATCGGGAGCAAATCAAAGCCAGACGGGAAGTCGAGAACGTGGTGGGAGGCCATTATGACCAGCAACAGAGGAGAGGCTTTTCGATGGGAAGATAAAATTGGCTTTCAGTCATTATAAGTGGCTTTAGAATATAGATCTTTTACCTATAATAGAGGACGCCGTATTGTTTGTATAGACAGTCAAGGCAAAAACAAAGAGTAACTTCTACTCAAAAGTAAAAGCTACTCTTCATTCCATATAAGATTGGGGATATTCAGTAAATTTCCCTATTTGTTTGCTTTAATACGTTGCCCGTCCGCCTGAACAGCGTACAGTTCCGCCCCCCCAATGTCTACTGCGTCAGGTACGGTAAATACAAACCGATTAGCAAACCATACTCTTTTACCGTCCTTGATTAATTCGAAAGCAACCGCCTGCTCGCCATCAGTCACAGTGTATTCTCTTCCGGAAACAGTATAACTTACAGGTTTGGTGATTTTTACATTGTTCTGGAATGTTTCGAAATACCCTACATCTCCTCCATCTTCGGATATACCTTTTTGATTGCCTTTGGCCCCTGCCTGGTATCTTCGGTCTTCAATGTATTCAATAGGCGGACATTTAGTGGGGAATTTTTTCATATAATCCAGCGTTTGATTAATCATATCCTGTGTCACGGTATATGAAAAGCTTCCGTAAGCATACAACTTGAAACTACTGACCGGAATAAAGAATCCCCAGGCATCGAAGAATTCGGTCATATCCATGTCAGCAGCTTTTGCTACATTGCGCGCATACATCAACTGTGCCACTCCCGGATCATTGGAAGGTAACCAAAATTCAGGGGTACGTCCTTGTTCGAATATCTTACGGATGGTATTCGGTTTCTTGCCGATACGTTCGAAATATGTCCACAATTGCTGGTTGAGACGCATATGCATTTCAGAGGCTTCCCCTTGATATAATCCGTATTTGTTGGCATCATCAGATGTCATATCTTGAGGGGTAAATTTCAGCGTGTTCGGATCGCGAGGATGCATGAATCTGCTCCAAGGGGTCGGAGGTGCATACCGATAAGCAGCCAATGTCCCGATGGAACTACCACGTGACCCCCACTTACCTATCTTATATACCACATAATTAGAAAAGAGATTATTGCTTGATTCCGTAGTGCTGGGCCAGTTAATGGCTCCCTGATGCATATGTCCGAGTTCATGCCCCGGTCCCCATTCATTGTCCTGATTTTGATCCATATCGCGAGGATCAAAGTTGTTTTTGAATCCCCAACCGTCTTTTGTGCTTACATCACCGGCTGCCATGTTAATGTAATAATTGGTAGCATAAAGTCCATCGGTGAAAGTCGTGACATGCATCAGTGAATTGAATTCTCCCGTATTCGAATAGGTGTCGATAGCAGCCAGTTCCTGCTCCCAATCTATCAGATTATCCCATCGTTCGATTCCTTTTACTACTCCATAGTGTTTGAAGTTGTCCTGATTTTGCAACAAGTCTTTCAGTGCTGTAAACAGAATCTTCCTGCCTTTCAATACAAATACACATTTTTTAGATCCGTCCAAAGTGACTGATTTGGCCTTCCGGATATATTCGCGGAACTGATCATCGGTCTTATCCACACTCAGATCCCATACATTGAAGCCTACACGCGCATGTTCCGTTGTCTTTACATACTGTGGGGGAAAATGTATTTTCACCGCCGGCATGCCACGGGGATCAGGTTTCTGATAGATAACAAACAGATTTCCCGCACGTGAAAAAGAAAACTTGTTGATTCCGTTTTTCAAGAATCGTTCTTCACCATCGGGGCCCAGATCCGAACAACACCTTAGTGAAATGGATTCACCTTGCGGTATGCCGTCTGCTAAAACAATCATCTCTTCCTCCGCATTAGTTATGATACCAGTAGGGTTGCAAAGAGAAGAATAATAGTTAGTTCTCAATTTATCTCCCCAATATTCGGGCACGCTGTATGCCTGATATGACTGTATCCTGAATCTCTTTTCCGCTTCGGGATAAGTATTGCTCTGCAGAGACTTTGCCAGTACACTGAAGAATGCCGGAAGCCGATTGATAGTTTCGTCGGAAACGTCTGGGAGGAGTTCACTGCATGAACGATCGGTAAATACAGTTGTCAGCTGTTCGTCAAGCGGGTCTTCCGCAGCATGGAAAAATTCCATCTCGTCGCAACTGACGAAATCATATAATCCGCTTTTAACTTTGAATTGAACAGCTGCAGGCACAATCGAATCGTTCAGCAATATCCTGTGGCTGCCTCCTGCTCCCTTAAAATCATAATCTTGTATATGAACAAAATCCGTACTTCCTTGGGGCTTGATGTAAAGTTCGAATGCTCCGAAATTACCGTTACCATTTCGACTGTGATACAGGATATAGTCCAGCGTAAGCTTATTCTGATCGAATTGATATTCAAGAATAACGGGGAATTTTGCAGATTGATTCCATGTGGAATGATAACAGGTTCCACCGAACTGCCCATCATAAGATTTCGATATATCCTGCCCCTGCTGATGGTCGGTATCGCGTCCGCCGCTAACTTTCAGCTTTACATCCTTCTCCAGATTTATCTCCGAAATATCATTCGGTTTCTGGACTTGCGGCACCAGCTCTCCCTGTAGCTCCCTGTCATCACTCTTGCAAGCATAAAAAGTAGTGATTCCAGCCAGCAGAACAAGAGAGATATTCAATTTTATTAAAAAAAAGGTCTTCATGATATGGGTTATATATTAGATTTATATAAAAAATAGCAGAGTTGAATGGATTTGCTCAACTCTGCTTATTATTGGTTATACTACTTCTTATTCGCCGTAGAATGTCAATTCATGCAGGTTGAAGTAAGCATAGGAGTTGGTCATGTCCCCGGCTGCACTTACCAATACTGCAAATCGTACGTATGAGAAGCCTTCTTCATCAGTGAAAATGGCTGAAGAGTATTTCGTGTTTCCATTACTGGGTAAACCTTTATTAATATCTTTTAATTTTCTCCAACTACTGCCGTCGTCGCTAACAAACAGCCTGATAGAACGGGGAGCACCATTTCCGTTTTGCTTACGTGTCCAGTAGTCGAAGGATAGGCTGTGGAGCGTTTTGCCAATCTTTATATCGATGTAGTTTCCGTAATTTGCATCTAAAACCGGAGCGCTCCATTTTGAATGGAAATAGCCATTCCCCTCCAAATCACCGTCTATCAAGCCCGACAAACCTGTTCCGTCATTGTCTTGAACGGAATTGGTTGAAAGTTGGTCAACTTTCACATCCAGCTTCTTAGGAACGTACTTCACGCCTAGCAGAACAATATCATTTTGTGTGTCAGTCTCAAAATGCTTGTTCGACAAATTGCACAAATGAAGCGGTAAAATATATTCACCACACGACAACTTGCTTGCGTCGATAGTCACCGACAGGCTCATTGAAGTAGCTTCCTTTGGGAATGAAATACCTTTTCCATTAAATTTGTATGCTTTTTCCGGAAGCAGAGTGAATTTGTTATCAAACTTAGCGTTATATTCGTTGAATGCCTGCATAGCCTGTTCATCTGTGTTCGCATCAAAGGTAAAGTCCCATTGATTCGGCATTGGGAACGTCACATTGAATTCTGCCGTCTGAGTTTGGGGATCACTCGAGGTGAAAGAAGAAACCATAGCAAACTTGTTGCCGTCTGCTAAATTAAAGGCTATAGTTGGTGTTTCAACATCTAGTTGGATAAGCAGTAAATTGTTTTTTACTGTACAGTCCGAACTTACCATACGGATGGGAAGTACATATTTTTTCTGCGTTTCGTCCATTAATTTCTTGATGTCGACCGTCTTTAAGGTGACTTCACCAAACTTGTATGTTTCATCTGAAGCGAAGTTCAGTTGCGTTTCATGGATTTTATATTTGTCAGCAGGAAGATACGACTCAGCCACATTGTTGTCTTTGGCATATGTATTGAACTCTTCTTCTGCCATTACTTCGATCTTGGCTGTTGCCGCGTTTCCGACTTCCGAACCGCCTTTCATCACAGTAAACTTGTACACTGCATCTTCACCGGTAGTGTACAATGAGAGGTGCTGCATGCCATATTGCTTGAGGTTCAAAATGTGATGATATTCTGACGGAACCAGCTCATCATATGTCTCGCAACTTGACAACGCCAGCATGCCGCACATCAAGCATGAAAAAAATGCTGAATTTTTCATTGTCTTTAGTATAAATAATTATAAGATTAATAACCTGGGAATTGTACAAATTGAGGACCTTTGTAGATTTCATTTTCAAACACCGGAGATACATACATACGATTGTGCCATGCAAAGGGCTGGCTGATGAGCACCGGTTTGTTGAATTCTTCAAAAGTAGGATCCTTTTTCTGTAAGGCATTCAGTCCCATACGCACTCCGTAGCTCATGGTTTGAGGAGCAATCATCCAGCGACGGATGTCAAAGAAACGGTGACCTTCCAGCCACAGTTCGTTGTTACGTTCGTTGCGTACCCATTCTTCCAGTGATTGAGTAGACAGGTCGTTGTGTGCCAATGGTTTTACTCCTGCACGTTCACGAATGACATTCAAGTTTTTAAACGCATTTTCCTCTTCCTTTAATGCTGCATAGCATTCTGCCAGATTCAGATACAATTCAGCCATACGGATTAATGGCCTGGGTTTGGATTCATTTTGCTCACCACCTGGGGTGTGACGGTAGTTGGCTGGGAAGAACTTTTGGTTCAGGAATCCTGTTTCGCAGTTGTCTCTGTTGAACAAATCTGGGTTATAACCGTGTAACTCCGAATCCCTCATTTGCAATTTAAGCGGGATACCATTTGCCAGTTCGTTGCCGAAATCGCCGTCATCGAAAGCTACCCAGGCATAAAATCTGGGTTCGCGGTTCACATTGAAGTTAATAATGCCCGGACGACCGTCTATTCCAGCGGACTGATAATATTTGTCATCTTGCCAGTCATTGACAGGTGTTCCGTCCTCTTTGTAGAAACGGGCCAACGCATTCAATGTAGGGGCAATTCCCGAGTATCCGCCTTTCCAAGTGCCCTGGTTGTTCTTGATGGTGCGGTGAGGTAGTGACGCCACCAAGTAATCGCCTTGGTTGGCCAATCCCCAGATTGTTTCTGTGTTACCTTCGTTTACTCTGGTAGTAACCATATAACGCATCAGCATCACACGTTTCAGGAAATCCTCGTTCTTTTCGGCATCTGAACCTGTTAGCGGTTTGTCGGGCACGAAAGGAAAGCCTACCTTTTGCTGTTCCCTCAGTTGCTCCGATTGTTGCAGAGTGAAAAGCCTATGTCCGGCAGACTCGGCTTCTTTCAGGGCGCTCTGACAAGCTGACAAGGCTTTGCGCCATTTCTCTTCATCATAGTTCATACTTACAAGTTCCAATCCATAGCCAGGAGTTTCATAGTTCTTATTTTTCCAGTCTCTGTAAGGGAATCCGCCGTTCCACAATCTGGAAGCAGCATACAGTCTCAAACGCGCCTGCAAAGCTCTGACTATCGGACGGGTGGCACGGCCCCAGTCGTCTCCTTCACGAGTAGCAGGCAGGTTGGCATAGGCTTCTTCGAATTTATTGTAGCACCACTCTGTCACGTAGTCATAATGACTTCTGCCCGGAAATTCGCTGGACGGCGTATTTTGTTCTATGTACCGGTCGGTGATAGGACAGGGACCGTATTGAAACAATACCTGCATGTGGTAATAGGCCAGCAAAAAGTCGATTTCAGCTTTCATGGTCACTTTTTCCTCTTCTGATATGGCAAGTGCATAGGGCAATTCTTTCATGAACAGGTGACATTGACCGATATGCTGGTAGTATGCCCCCCATCTCCAACCATCAGCCAGGTTGGCTGCTTCGTTCTGATTCCATTGAACTTTTTGTCCTGCATTTTGCCACAAACGGGGTAAAACGTATTCGTCCGAACCCATTTCCAATCCTGTATAGGTCATTGGATTCATCACTCCTGCATAGCAAGAGTATAAAAAGCCCAATGTTCCTGCACGGTCCTTATTGGCATCTTGCAAGTCGGCTTGTTCAGGTGGTACTATATCCAAATAATCACAAGAAGTCATGCTGCAAGTCATAGCCAATGACAGTAGCGTAATATTTGCTAATTTGCTAAAAGAACTCATAATATTTTTTTATTCTTAAAGGTTTAATTAAAAGGATAATTGCGCACCGATACAGAAGGTACGTTGCAGCGGGTAGCTGTTCCAGCCCAGTTCAGGATCCCACAATTTAAACGGACTGAACACCGCCAGGTTGTTTCCGGTAAAGTAGAGGCGTACGTGGTCGAAACGGTATCCAATTTCAAGTGTCTTGAAACGCAGGAAGTTGCCATTTCTAATCCAATAAGTGCTGGATTGTGAATTATTGCTCATCTGTGAATCATTCAACCCCAAACGTGGATATTCCGCATTGGGATTTGGATTGGCTTCTGTCCAGCGGTTTTCTGCAACGAATTTCATGGCATTATAGTCATTCTGTCCAAACGGATGCAATCCGTTGATGTCAATATCGCGCATAGCCGAGCCGTTGAAGAATACACCGAAGTTGAAACGTTTCCAGTCAATGTTGACGCCAAAGCCATACTGTATGCGTGGCATACCGGCTGTTTTGGAAATCATCACCTGGTCCTTGCTGTCAATCAATCCGTTACCATCGACATCGCGGTATTTGATATCACCCGGCATCGGTTTACTACCCAGATTTTGTGTCGGACTGTTGTCTATTTCTTCCTGGCTTTGGAACAAGCCTTCAGCAATATAACCGGTTCTGCGGTTCAGTGGCTTTCCGGTTGCCGTCTGCCATACGTAAGGATAGATAGGTTCGTCTAGGTCTATGTATTTGTTCTGTGTATAGGTAAATGTTCCACGGAAGTCCACAGTCAGGTCTTTGGTCAGCTGTTTGCGCCAGTTGGTACTCACTTCATAACCCCAATTGTCCACTTTACCCTTGTTCGACCAGGGTTTGGCTCCGTGGAAGCCAAGTGATTGCGGCCACGCTTCACGATGAAGCAAAATGTTGTATCGTTTGTCATAGAAGAAGTCGAATGTGATGCTTAATTCTCTGAACAGTTCCATATCGAATCCGACGTCTAATTTCTTTACTCGTTCCCAACCGCCATTTTGAACAGCCCATTGCTGTACTACGGGGCCATAGTAACTGACATTCAAGTTTTCACCTGTAGTAAATCCCGGACGGCCATTACCTGTTACCTGTACCTGGTCGATGTAAAGGAAGTGAGGTGCACCACTAGGACCTGTCTCGTCACTACCAACCAAACCGTATGAACCTCTTAGTTTCAAAGAAGAAACGACGTCGCTTAGCGGTTCGAAGAATTTTTCGTTGGACACTAACCAGCCCAGAGAAACAGCGGGGAAGAATTCAAAACGGTCACCTTTGCCTAGACGTTCAGTCCCATTGTAACCGAAGTTAAATTCAAACAAGTAGCGTTGGTCATAATCATAGGTTGCACGTCCGGACACGCCTTGATTGCGGCTGGGCAGCACATCATTTTTATATTCACGTTGTGTGTAAAGCAACATGCCGCCTACGTTGTGTTTATTAAAGCGGCGGGCATAGTCTATTGTAAATTGCAAGAAGAACGTGTTATCACCGCCTTTGGTAATACCCGATTGGGCAATATAATCTGTTCCAGATGTCCCCAAACGTTCCAGTTCGTATGTATTGGTAGCCGGGTCGTAGCTACCTGTTTTTACCCGATAGAAATAGGGCTCGATAGTACGGGTATATTGGTTGTACGACCAGTTCTTGAAGTTAATCAATGCGGTAGCCTTCAATCCCTTGGTGATGAAATCAAAGTTTTGTGTAATCTTCAAGGAAGTATTCAGTGTGTTTGACTGGTAATTTTTGAATGATGTATTCATAAATGCATATGGATTTTCCATCAAGGTATTACCTGTACGGTATGCATTACCGAAGCGCGGATGCTTGTCACCCTCTTGTGCCGGAAAAATAGCCGGGAAACTTACCGGGTTGGTAGTGCGGGCTTTGGCGAACAAATCAGCGGGGTTATATTGAGGGCCGTTGTTGTTCGAAATCTGCGCATTCATCCTCAAATCAATAGTAGTGCTGCGCGTCAGCTTGTAACGAATATTATTTTGGAAATTGTAGGACCAATTGTTAATGTTATTGTTGAAAGAATAGAATTTCTTCGTATTCAACAATCCGGTATCATGGTTTGCCTGAATACTCATATAGTACGTGGCTTTCGAACCACCACCCGATACGTTGATGTTTGCACGTTGGCTCATAGCCATCTTCTTGAAAATGTAGTCAGTCCAGTCTATACTGGGGTATATCAGCGGATTGATCCCCTTGCGAGTGTTGTCGATAATTTCCTGGCTGTAGCGTTGAGAAGCATGCGGGTCTCGGGTAAGTTGTGCTTCGTTGTACATTTCCATCCAGGTAGCTCCATCCACAAATTCCGGGAAACGGTCCATAACGTTGAAGGAGTTTTCAATGCTGGCGTTCACTTTGGTCGTTTCATTTTCCTTACCGGTCTTTGTGGTGACCAACATCACACCATTGGCACCACGAGCACCATAGATAGCTGTGGCAGAGGCATCTTTCAAAATAGAGAAACTTTCAATCGTTTCTGCAGGAATTTTGTTCAAGTCTGATGCTGAAATTTCCACGTCATCCAGCATAATCAGCGGAGTGGCCCGTCCACCAAACGTTCCGATACCACGGATGTAGAAAGCGGCAGCCTCACCCGGAGCACCACTATTGGTAGTTGAAATAACACCGGCCAGTTTACCGGCAAATGAGTTGGTCAGCGAAGAGGTTGGAGAAGCTAAAGCCAGACCTTTCACTGATGTAATTGCACCTGTCACACTGACTTTCTTCTGTGTTCCGGCACCTACTACCACAATTTCGTTTAGAAGCTCACTGTCAGTTTCCAATTTAATGTTGAGAACACCCAGATCCCCTACCTGCACTTCTTTTGTTTTGTATCCCACAAAACTGATTTGAAGTACATCCTTGCTGGTGACTGACAATGAAAAGTCACCATCCAATCCCGAAATTGTACCTGCAGATTGACCTTTGATTTTGATTGTGGCTCCTACCACAGGTGTTCCCTCGATTGCATCAGTGATGACACCGGTAATAGTTCTTTTTTGGGGGCCTTCTTTTCCTTGCATTATGGCCTGCTTCATCACCGTCTCGGTGCCATCAGCAGCCCGTGCCGTTGAAGATAACGGTGCTGAAAACAACAATGTGCCTGATGTTAGCAACACCCCTCCCATCTTCATAAAAAAATGATTCTTTAAATTCATGAAGTTCGAAACTTTAAGGTTTAACATTATTTTTTATTTTCCGTGCAAAAATAAATAATATATTTAATTAATAATAGAATTTATGCGATTTTTTTAGAAAAACATTGATTTACTTATAGTAAGTAATTGTTTTCTCTGGAGCGGGAATATAAAATAATATATTAAAAATAAACACCAAAATATTTTTTTTGATCTACATAATTTCTTTTTTGTTTCTGTAATCAATAGATTATTATATATACGTATTATCAATTTAGTTATTTTTGCTCGTTCAGTTGTGTTGATGTCTTTTGGGATTTAATCCCTATTGATATATGCAAGAAACTTGTTGTAAAACATATATTTGTATCTCCAACTATGTCAAGTTTACATATACTGACATGAATAGACAACAATGGTAGGATAGAAATCTTCTATATTAAGTTTAATTTACAATTTTGTATATATGTTCAAAGTAAACTAAATACATACACCTACTAACAGCAAAATATATGCTGGCGAAAACAAAAAAATCATAAGCTTTTGTTTTTGCCAGTATATATTAGTGTAATGGTCAAAAGAATACCTGCAACCACAAGAAAAGATATACTTTGTGTACTACTTATCGATACTATATATTGATATTATATTTATCTAAAAAAGACTGGTTTTTGTATGTAAATTATATGCTTTTATAATTAAACACTTTCTTTTCTATTATTAATACGTAAATAATTAATAAATAAGAATATTATTCTATTTTTTGTATTGTTATTGAGCAGTTTTAAATGAATCAAAAATATAAGTGGAACTTCGGAAACGAATTGTACTGAAAAGAGAAGATTTGGCATCATATTGACGCCCTAAGAAGGTTAAGAATTAATAAAACCGTTAAATCTGTGTCCTTTAGAATGTATCATTAAGGACCACAACCATATTTCTGACTTATTGTTTACAAAATATTGATTAATAATCGGTTGTAAATACTCAGATTGAAGCACCTCGGTTTCCTATTTTTCTAATGAATTCTCCCTTTTTGTTGAAGCAGAAAATTGAAGGGTTGATATCCTTGTCGATAACATAGAAAAAAACATCGGTGACTATTAATTTATCGATGTTTCCAATAAGATATCTATCATCAGTTTCCAAGGGAAGATAATATATGGAATCTATTATTGTGGACAGTTTGACTATATTATCATCCTGTTGTAACGGCATATTTATTTTAATAATATCTTTAAGCTTTGTTTCAGAAGAAGAACAGCTCATAAACAGAAGCAATAAGCCTAAGAAGGCATAGAAATATTTTATACTACAATTAGAGTTTGATATATTTATAATTATGTTTCTTTTTTGTCTTTAATCATCAATATGCTCATTTCATAAAGCAGATAGAGGGGAATGGCTACGATGCTGAGTGTGAAAGGGTCTCCTGTTGGGGTAATGACAGCGGCAGCAATGACAATCAGGACAATGGCATGTCTCCGGTACTTTCGTAGGAATGATTTATTGACTAATCCAAGCAAGGACAGCAGCCAGGTTACCAAAGGCAGTTCGAAAGCCAGTCCCATGCAAAGCACCAGCATCATAAAATTATCGATATAAGAATTCAGGGAGATCTGATTTTCTATTTCCGCGCTGAGTTGATAGGTAGAAAGAAAACGAAGGGTAAGCGGATAAACCATAAAATACCCCAAAAGGACTCCGATAAAGAACATGACCGTGCCAATGGTCAGTGCTTTGCGGACCCCTTTCCGTTCATTAGGGTAAAGAGCCGGGCGGATGAAACGCCATATCTCGAAAAACAAGTAAGGTGTGGCAGTGACTACGGACATCCAAAAAGCTGTGGACATATGGATAAAGAAAGGTGCCGCCAGATTGATATTTACCAGCTTGACTTTAAACTCTCGGGTAAAGAAGTCATCGGTAAGGTCGAATGCCTGTCCGATATCCCGCAGGAGGTGGTAAAAAATGAAATCGTTGTGGCAGGGGGCCAGAATGACGTGGTCGAACAGATAGGGCATAGCGATGAAATAGGCTACAGCCAAAACAAACCATATACTTATGATTCGGAACAACACCCGGCGCAGTTCATCCAGGTGATCCCAAAAAGTCAGTTCTTTAATTTCTGCCATTGTACGAGAAAGGCGGTTGAAGTTTACTTTCAATCTGTCTTTAATACCGTGAAAAGAGAAGCAGTATCTTGCGTTCTATGGGTAGATGCAAGAAACGGAAACCAAACAGGATATCAGTTATCTTTCTTTTCTTTGTTTTCCGGTTCGTCGATTTCTTCTTTTGCCTTGTTTATTTCCTCTTTTGCCTCGTTCACCCCTTCTTTAAAGCTTTTCACTCCTTTGCCGAGCCCGCGCATGAGTTCGGGAATCTTTTTGCCACCAAAAAGCAAAAGTATAACCAACAGGATGATAATCCATTCGGAACCACTGGGCATGAATCCTAATAAAAAAAGGTTTGTCATAACGGTATTGTATTAGTTCGTGTGCAAAGATAGACTATTTTGAATGAAAAAAGAAAGGCGGAATCATAAAAGCGAAAACCGGGCTCATAAAAACGAAAAGTGAAAAGCAGCAGGAGGTTGATGTCCGTTGCTTTTCACTTCCCGACTTAATCTTTTGGAACTAATCCTGATAATATACCCTCTTTACCCGGGTTGAGATACCTGTCAGTACCTCGTAAGGAATGGTGTCAAGGGTATCCGAAAGAACGGTAATGGGCAGTTCGTCACCGAAAATCACGGCTTGGTCACCTTCTCTGCAATCGATATCCGTCACATCTATCATACATACATCCATGCAGATATTACCCACATATGGAGCTTTTTTACCATTGACGAGGCAATAACCGTGCCCGCATCCCAGATGGCGGTTCAGACCGTCAGCATATCCGATGGGGATTGCAGCGATGCGCGAAGGACGAACCAAATGTCCTTTGCGGCTATATCCTACCGTATCTTCCTCCGCTACATCACGTATCTGGAGAATGGTTGTTTTCAGTGTGCTTACATTGTTGATGACTGAATTGTCAATGGGGCTGATACCATACAATCCGATGCCCAGCCGCACCATATCGAATTGTGCTCCGGGAAAACGTTCGATACCGGCCGTATTGCAGATATGGCGCAGTATCTTATGTGGAAATGCTTCTTGCAGCTCAGTCGACATATGTTCGTATCGTTCGATTTGCTGACGGGTGAATGCGTCGAATTGGGGCGAATCGCTTCCCACGAAATGTGAGAAGACCGAACGGGGTATCACGGCATTCTGATTCTTCAGCCGGCGAATCAGTTGCGGGATATCTTTTTCTTCGAATCCGAGCCGGTGCATGCCCGTATCCAGTTTTACGTGGATCGGGAAGTTGGTGATGCCTTCTTTTTCTGCAGCTTTAATCAGTGCGTCGAGCAGGTGGAAGTTATATACTTCCGGTTCCAGTTTATAGTCGAACATGGTTTTGAACGCTGTCAGTTCCGGGTCCATGATAATGATGGAAGCTGTGATACCGGCTTTGCGGAGATCGGAACCTTCGTCGGCTACTGCTACTGCCAGATAGTCGGCGTGATGTTCCTGAAGGGTTTTGGCTATTTCGTATGAACCGGCTCCATATGCCGATGCTTTCACCATGCATACCATTTTGGTTTCCGGTTTGAGCATCGAACGATAATGATTCAGATTGGCTACCATTGCACCCAGATTGACTTCCAGGATGGTTTCGTGCACTTTCAGTTCCAGTTCCTCCGATACGAGGTCGAAACTGAAGTTGCGGGAACCCTTTATCAGGATGATTTCATTTTTGAGTTTCTTTATGACATCTGATGCTAAAAGTGCCTTTGTGTCGGGAAAGAAATATTTCTCTATATCAAACTTCGATGCACACGAGGAGATTTCAGCTCCTACGCCGATAATCTTCTCGATGCCCCGGCTATGAACCAGTTGTGCTACTTTGCGATAGAGCGTTGTTGTGCTTTGCCCGGTCTCCAGAATGTCTGAGAGAATTAGAGTACGTTTCAAACCTTTTGATTGCGAACGGCGGTAAAGGAAGTCGAGGGCAATATCCAGTGAAGCAAGATCTGAGTTGTAGCTGTCATTAATCAGGATGCAGTTGTTCTTGCCGTCTTTTACTTCCAGGCGCATGGCTACGGGTTCAAGACGTGCCATACGTTCGGTGATTTGGTCGGCAGGTACCATCAGGTACAGGCATGCGGCCAGACAATTCAGGGAGTTCTCTATGGAAGCGTCATCGATAAAGGGGATGCAGAATGTATTGTCCATCTCCAGATAGCGATAGGAGATGACGGTATGGTCTTCTCTCTTCTCCACCCTGCTGATGTAGAGCGGACGCTCGATGTCCTTCATGCTCCATGCGATTTCACGGGCGGTCAGCATTGACTTTCCGACACAATTGCTTATCATTTCGTTGTCACCATTGTAAATGACGACGTCGCAGTCTTTAAACAAACTCAGTTTCTCCATGCACTTCTCCTGCAATGAAAAGAAATTTTCCTGGTGTGCTCCGCCAATGTTAGTCAGGATACCGATAGTCGGTTTGATCATATTCTGTAATGGACGCATCTCTCCCATTTCCGAAATACCGGCTTCAAAGATACCTAATTCGGACTCTTCGTTCATCTGCCAGACGGACAGCGGTACGCCGATCTGTGAATTGTAGCTGCGTGGCGAACGTACGATTACCCGGTCGGGACTGAGCAGTTGGTGCAGCCATTCTTTGACGATGGTTTTTCCATTGCTGCCCGTGATGCCGATTACAGGTATCTGGAAAGAGCCGCGATGTTGTTCGGACAGTTTCTGAAGTGCCTTTAAAGTATTGGGGACAATAAGGAAATTGCATTCCTGAGCCATTGTCACTTTCAGCTGTTCACTATCCATGGTGAGCCCCTTGAAATCCTCGCTTGTTACTACAAAGTTGCGGACTCCCCGTTCATAGAGATCAGGGATATAGCGTGCGCCGTTATTCCTTTTGGTAGGAATGGCAAAAAAGAGGGTCTCTTCCGGAAAGCATAACGAACGGCTGTCTGTCAGTAGCCAGTCGATGGTAGCAGGCTTGTTTCCCAGACGCCGTGCACCTGTTTTTTCAACGATTGATTCAATTGTATATGACATAATAATAAAGCATTGGCATATTTGCACATTTATCGAAGCGCCAGTCGGCACATGTTTGTTTCTTTTTCGAAATCTAAGTACGGGTATTTTTCGTTAAGTCGTTCTATTTTTAACACAATTTGTCCTAAAAATCTTTTATACTCTTCTGACTCGGGATGGAAAGGTTTATGTGCAATGGCTTTCCGTATGGTTGCGCACTCCTTAATCAGTGCTTGCGTTTCGGGACGGAAAAATGTTTCCGAGAAGCGTTCCCAGAGGTAATTGACGGCCAATGACGACGGATGTACCATGTCATCTGCGTAGAAACGGTAATCCCGGAGCTCGTCCAATATTATTTCGTAAGAAGGGAAGTAAAAAGTGGCTTGTGGGTAACGTTGCATCAGCCGGTCGATGGCAAGGAGCAATACACTTTTGCTGAGTTGATTGGCGTGCATTCCGTCGCGTACGTGACGGATGGGGCTGACTGTGAACAATATTTTGATCTTTGGATTCAGTGAAATCAGTTCGTCCAGTAACTGGATATAGTCTTCTGTTATCTCATCGGTCTCCAGACGACGGCGTACGAAATCCTTTTCAGGCAATTTGTGACAATTGGCTACTACCTTCCCCGTCTTTTTTTGTTCATATACGTATGCGGTGCCGAAGGTCAGCATGAGCCAGTCAAGTTGTTTCACTTCTTTGTGTGCTTGCTCCAGGCGGACCCGTATATTCCGTACAACTTCTTCCGGAGTGGCTGCGGAGAAAGAGCCGTGATGCATTGGACTGTGCCAGTACTCACGATACGAGAAAAGGTCGGATTCTTCATACAGCCTTTTACGAATGATTTCACGCAAGGCCATTGAGATGGACAATGGGTTGTATAGGATACCGAAAGGATTGATATCTACTTGGAACTTATTTTCAGCAAGTAAGGTTCCGATGTTTTCTGCAAAACAGGAACCCATTATCAGCAGTCGCTGTGCATGGTGGATGGGGATGAATCCAGATGGAATTTCTACCGGAGTATTCAGGTTCATAATCAAGTAATTCTATAACAGAGGTACAAAGGTACATGATAATTTCGGTTCATCCGGGCAAATGTGTGGTTTTTCTCATGCATTGCCAAAATCTGGTTTATCCGAAGAACGCGTTGTCGTCTTGACGCTAACTCCAAGTGTGGACATCCGTAACCTTGAATGCCGGTTCCGTTTACCAGCCGGGGTAAATGCTTTTACATGCCGAGGTAAATGGCTTTACATGCTGAGGTAAACGCTTTTACATGCCCGGGTAAATGGCTTTACATCGGGAGCGAAATTCAGGTAAATATAATCTTTTGATTATCAATTCCATTTAAATGCTGGTTCAGTTACGCATTTATCGGGTAATCCTTTAGTTTTAATTAACTGCTAAAATTAGTTTTTGAACTAAATCTTTTCGTTATTTGCATGCAAAAGAAGAAAAGTTATGAAAGGATTAACAGCAAAAGAAGAGGAAATTATGGGATTTTTCTGGGAGAAAGGTCCTTTGTTTGTGAAAGAAATGTTGGCATTCTATGATGAGCCGAAGCCACATTTTAATACATTGTCTACTATTGTGCGTGGACTGGAAGAGAAAGGTTTTCTGGCACACCATACTTATGGCAATACTTACCAGTATTATGCGGTTGTCAGTGAGTCCGACTTCAGTAAACGTACGTTGAAGAGTGTGATTAGTAAATATTTCAATAATTCATATCTCAGTGCCGTTTCGTCACTGGTGAAGGAAGAAGATATTTCACTCGATGATCTCAAAAAACTGATTGAGGAGGTGGAGCAGGGAAATGATGAGTAAAATGAAGTTGGAACCGTATCTTAAATAATGAATATATGGGAGTCTTTTTTGTCTATATACTGAAGTCATCTGCTTGTTTGGCGGGTTTTTATCTGTTTTATCGTTTACTGCTGAGTAAGGAGACGTTTCACCGGTTTAACCGAATTGCTCTGTTGGCTCTTTTGTTGCTGTCACTGCTGCTGCCTCTGATTCAGCTGACTACTACCCAACAGACGGAAATGCATCAGACGATGCTTACTATCGAACAGTTATTGATGATGGCAGATATGCCGGCATCTGAGGTGACACAGGCAGAAGGGACATCTGTATCGGGTATTCAGATCATTTTGATAATCTATTTATCAGGTATTCTTTTTTTTGTGTGCCGTCATCTTTATTCCCTGATCCGTTTGCTGGCATTATTGAGGTCGGGCAAGAGAGAAAGGATGGGAAATGGAATAACTTTAGTGGTTCATCAGTGCAAAATTTCTCCTTTTAGCTGGATGAAATACATTGTTATTTCTAAGAAAGATTTAGAAGAAGACGGTAGAGAAATACTAATCCATGAAACGGCTCATATCTGTAACCGGCATTCTGTCGATTTGCTGATTGCGGACATTTGTATTTTCTTTCAATGGTTTAATCCGGCTTCCTGGCTGTTGAAGCAGGAACTGCAGAATATACATGAATACGAGGCTGATGAAACGGTGATAAGGGAGGGTGTCAATGCTAAGCAATATCAGTTATTACTGATAAAGAAAGCTGTTGGCACAAGGCTCTACTCTATGGCCAACAGCTTTAATCACAGTAAACTTAAAAAACGTATCACTATGATGTTAAAAGAAAAATCAAATCCCTGGGCACGATTGAAGTATTTGTATGTACTTCCTTTGGCCGCCATTGCTGTGACTGCATTTGCACGTCCGGAAATCTCCGGTAAGATGGAAGAGATTTCTGCCGTCAAAGTTAATGATTTAAAGCAGATAGTGGAGAAAAAAGTACCGGAAAAAACGATCGAGGTAGCAGTGGACACGGTGAAAAAGAATGCTCTGGAGAAGGTGGTCATTGAAGTGTCACAGTTGGATACAGTATCAATTTCAAGTAAAGTTACTATCTCGGATGGATTGAAAAGAAATGGATTGTCTCCGTTTGCAACCCGACGGGTCGATTTTCAGCCTCAACCGCTGATTATGGTAGATGGAAAAGAGATAACCGGCGAACAAATGGAGGCAATCAATCCGGATATGATTGAGTCGATCAGTGTGCTGAAAGACAAAGAATCTGTAAAGATCTATGGAGCTAAGGCCGAACATGGTGTTATTTTGATTACGTTGAAAGGAAAAAAAACGAATGATTTAAATAAGCTTTCTTTTTCTACCATGAATCCGGAAGACTAAAATAATTGTTATTGATATCATTCCAATAAACGGATATGCCGATAGAGACTGCAAAGGGACATGTGCAGACTCTATCGGCATATTTGTTTATTGAAATTATGTTTGATTTTAATTTGCTCCAATTATATTATTTGTACTTTTGTGACTAACACAAGGCTTAACCTTCGGTTGGCAGAGTGACAGAAGAAAATGTCAGAGTATTACACTTTAATTATTATTTACTTATGAAGAAACTACTATCTGTTTTCTTATTTTTATTTTGCTACGTTGTAGCGGCCGATGCACAAGATGATGCCGCACAGTATGATTCGATTATGAATCTGATGAAAAATAAAAAAATTCCTTTGATGGAACGTTATTACATGACCGGGGATATCGAACATCTTTCGCGGGAACATCAGATCGCTGTGCTGAAGCAATTGATTCCGGAAGCGAAAGAGGTGGAGGATAAAGCGGTCGTTACCCGTCTTTATTCCATTGTAGCTATGTTCGAAAATCAACTTGGGCACATGGCTGAAGCTAAAAACTATCTGGATAGTGCTTTTATGAACAAAGGGAAGTTTGAAAACAATAATATTGCCGGTATGATGCATTATATTGCCGGTATCTATTATTCTGATAAAAATCAGATGGAGAAAGCGCATGAAAATTATTATCAGGCTGCTGATTATTTTAATCGTAATGCGGTGAAGCCGGCAATTCTGACGGAAATATATTATGATCTTTCTATTATTTATTCCATGTGGCAAGATGATGAGGGGTTGAATGATCTGTCCGAAGCGATGAAAGATCTGCCGGTGGATTTCCCTTTTCAGCAGATATTGAAATTGACCATAAAAGCAAAGTATTTTTATGCTTTATATCAAAATGAACATCGGATGAATCTGTTGGATTCTGTGACAAAATACAATCAGGAAGCCTTTGAGGTATACACATCAACCGAGAATCCATATGACGTGGGCTACGTTATATCCGATAATTATTTGCATCAGGCAGTTGTCTATAGTGAGGCCGGTAAGATAAAGGAAGCGGAACAATGTTTTGAAACGGGTAAAAAACTGATGAATCCTAAAAAGATCGATGCAAACGTGTCACTTAGCTATGTTTCGGGGGTGATTGCCTATTATCAGGCGGATTATGAATTGGCCGAGCAACATCTGCAGGATGGATTGCATGAACTGAAAAAAATGAATGAAGAACAGGAGGTGGATTATTATCATTCTTTGATTGATTTCTATACCTTATTGGCCAAAGTGTACGAAAAACAGGAACTTTATAATAAAGCTCTGGAGGCTGCCCGCAATTCATTGAAGTATGAAACCCGGTTGTTTGATAAAAATAGTAGTAAGACTATTCAGAAGTTACGGGCACAATATAGTCTGGACGAAAAAGAGAGGGTGGTGAAGCAACTTACGGCCATCAATGAAAAGAACAAGTGGATTAATATTCTTTCTGTTACCTTGATTGTATTGGCGCTGATTACGATTGTTCTGTTGCTGATACGTTATCGTTCCCGTCAGCGTATTCATGAGGGGATGTTGCAGATTGCCAAGCTGAAACAACAGGAAACGGAATTGACGGTTGAATTGCAGAAGGCAAAACTGGAAGAGAGAGAACGCGAATTTCAAGCCTTGGTGCATGAGGCACAACAGCGTAAAGTGCAGTATTATCTTGAGGGCCTGGAGGTAGAGCGAAACCGTCTGGCTAAAGAACTCCATGATAATGTTTCGAACGAGTTGCTGGCCATTAAAATGAAAATTGCTGACGGGACGAGTAGTCGGGAAGAGGTTTTGGATACATTACAAGCTTTGCAAACCGAAGTGCGGGGAATTTCACATGATTTGATGCCGCCTGTCTTTAAATATGCTTCCCTGTCTGAGATTCTTCAGGATTATGTCTATCAGCGTAATCAATCGGGACAGACCGAACTGACTTTGGTGCTTGAACCGGAGGAGGGATTCGATCATTTATCGCAGAAAGTAGCATTGGAGATTTACCGAATTGTACAGGAAGCTACAGGCAATGCATTGAAACATGCGCAGGCCACTCATATTAAGATTATTCTTGTTCGGGAGGGAAACAGGATAAAGCTGACAATAGCTGACAATGGCAAAGGCTTTGAACAACAAACCGGAAAGTCGGGAATTGGTCTGGTTATCATAAAGGAGCGTGTGGAAAATCTGAAAGGAGTTCTGACTCTAAGTTCTGTTCCGGGCAAAGGAACGGATGTGATCGTAGAGATTGATTTAGACGGTCTGGAGAAATAAAAGAAAGATAGAATTTTTGCTGCCACCGATTGAGAGTGTGGTGAATAAAAGTTTCGACACACCCTCAATCGGTGGGGTTTGGGGATGCGGTTTATTTTACCTGATAGCTAAAAATCACCGGATTAGAGTCACTATCCAATGATTCTGTCAATTTATATAGTTTATCGGACATTTTGTTTTTGAAAGACGGATGATGGTCAACTATAGCTTTGAGGCTGAACAGGGTCGTGGGAGAAACCGTAAAGAATACTCGGTTATTGGCTCCTTCTACCGGTATATATTGGTGCAAGTCTGCTTGGTATTCCGTATTGTATATCTTATTGTATTTCAATAACTTGTTTTGATTTTTATCAAATACATATATACCGAATAGATTTGTACTGAATAATAAGTATTGGGGGGCGTCTGTCACGTTAGTCATTAAATATACATATCGGTCCCATGTGAACTTATTAAGTTCGCGGCAGGTGTATTCTTTGTCTTTGGCTGCTTCCGGAAAGCTTTCATTCATAAAATTGAAGGAGTAGTAAGGACTTATTTTCCCGTCTTCCAGTTGATAGATCGTATCATCGAACTTTCTGGTAAATACAACAGGAGCTGTTCCGCCCAGTTGATGTCCTCCGATAAAACAATAAGGAGCTATTTCTCGGAGTGGTTTTAATAATTCAGTCTTTTGATCGTTCGGGGCTATTACTGTGATGGATGATGTGGATAACTGATTATTAATAAGTGTGGCATTTTCTAAGTATATTATTCCGTTATCAATAGCTATTGAATGATAGTGTCCTGGTAGTTTTGTAGTTCTGATGAAGTTCCCTTGCAAGTCATAATATATCAGTGAGGTTGGGTCGGCTAAGAATACTAAATTTTCATTTTGCCTGTCTATGGCTATATCCAGTATACTTCCATATTCTCCTTTACCTACTCCTACACGGTGTATGGTAAATAGATGTTTGCCTTTGTCATTGAAAGCCAACACTTGCTTCATGGATTTATCTAAAATATAATAGGTGTTTTTCCACTCTATTACCCGATTAATGCGTTTTATCAATGCATTGTCTTTTGTTTCCAGACAGAAGACCTGCGGGTTTTGTAGAAAAAGAGTGTCATTCACTGATTTTTCTACTGTTTCTAACTCTGCAATCGAGCTTGTTATTTCATTCTGGGTCATACATCCACAGAACATTATCATCAATAGGAAGCCGGAGAAAAATATCTTTTTTTTCATATTAAAGAGGTCTTTGACTAATGTCTGCACTAAAATCATATTCGCATGCGATTATACCGCTGCCATAACAACTCGTTTCCGTATAAACAAAAATTGTTTCTATAGTTTTGTTTCCGTTTACATCTACTTGATAAACAGGCTCACTTTGGAAAGAGTCCATTATTCTTCTTTCAGCACCATTATTATAATCAAATTCAGTTTGTGCCAGTGCCTCAATATTGGCTAAAATTATATCCTGCTTTTGGTTTTTAAGATTAAACTCAATTGTAGTGATTGCGCACAAAGCAGTAGCTGCGATACCGCGTTTTTGCATAGTGTTAACTTTAAAAGATTAATATTATTATCTATGTTGGTAAATATATTAATTTTTTTATAATAACACTTGCTTTGCTCTTTTTTTATTCGGCTTCTTTTCTCTATTCTTTAAGAATATATCTGCTATTTATAAGTATCTAATTGAGAGTGGAGGTGCGATAGTATTTCTATCTCTTGTTCAGGATGGAACCATTGGATTTCTTTATCCCGCTTAAACCAAGTCATTTGTTTGCGTGAATAGATACGTGAGTTTTGCTTTATCTTTTCAATGGCAAAAGGTAGTTCCCATTCTCCATCCAGATATTTGAATATCTCTTTATAACCAACAGTATTCAAAGAGTTTAGATTTCGGTGGGTATATACAGAACGTGCTTCTTCCAGTAAGCCTTCTTCCATCATTTGGTCTACGCGGCGGTTGATACGGTCATACAGTTCGGTACGATCCCGAGTCAATCCTATTTTCAGAATATGAAAAGGACGTTCTTTTTTTTGTTGGGTGCGGAAGGAGGTATAAGTCTTTCCTGTCATGTAGCAGATTTCCAATGCGTGAATGACTCGTTTGGGGTTCTTTAAATCTACAATCTTATAATATTCCGGGTCCAGCAATTTCAGTTCGGCACAGAGATTATCCAGTCCTTCTGTTTCGTATTTATGTAGCAGAAGTTCGCGGGTTTCCGTATCCACGGTCGGTATATCGTCAATACCTTTACAGATGGCATCTACATACATCATAGAACCTCCTGTGAGGAGAACGACATCATGCTGTTTGAATAAAAGTTCAAGGAGAGACATTACCTCCGTCTCATATTGGGCGGCACTGTAATAATCGGTGAGTTGCAAAGTACCTACAAAATAATGTGGAACCCGTTTTAATTGCTCCGGGGTTGGAGCTGCTGTTCCTATCTTAAGTTCGGCGTATAACTGCCGGGAATCAGACGAAATGATACTCGTCTTGAAATGTTCTGCTATACGGAGGCTTAACTCCGTTTTTCCTACGCCTGTAGGCCCTATAAGTACGATTAAAGTTTTGGTAGTCATAACGATTAGTAATGTGATAATGTGTCCATGTGACAATATGTCGGCTGCTATGCAATATGATAACGTGGTCGGCAGGTGTATTGTCACATGGGCATATTATTCAAAATTTATCTTCGTCGTATGAACCTCCACCACCGGATGCACCATCGTTAACATCAAATCCTTCTGCATCAAAATCTTCCATGTCGAAGTCCTGATCACCATAGAAATTCTCATCTAAGTCGAGTGAGCCTCCTGCGGCAGCCATCTCTTCGAAATCTACTGTTTGCTTAGGAGCTTCACCTGACTTTTTGGTACATTTGGCACCTTTTATTTCTTTTCCGGTGATGATTTCGGATAATTCGATAAAGAAACAACGTTCCGTCATGTAGTCGAATACATAGAGCAGTTTTTGTTTTTCGTCTTCAATCAGTTCGTTGAGGCGGGTTTCTTTCATTATCCAGCTGTCCATTTCCGGATTATTGTCCATTTCCTCCAGAGTAATTTCTTTCTCTTTTTCCCAATCGTCATCGCAGATAAAGAAAGAAGTCATCTGGTCATTCGTGTAACCCGCTGCTTTCAAGATAGCTTCGTGAAAATCGAAGAAAGTAGCTTCCGGGTCAATCTGTATCTCTCTGACGAAATCGTCAACCTCATCAGATATAATGGTAAATCTGTATATCATAGTTGTTACTGTTTTATTGATGGCGTAAAAGTAATAAAAAACCGAAAGATTGCAAATAAGATGGCTGGGTTTATTCCACAAAAAAGGAGGATGCTTTCCGGGCATCCTCCTTTTTCTTATTGATTTCTATTTATTTACCTGATGATTCCCCGGTCCGAGTTACGAATAAAATCAACGATATATTCTATTTCGGGACTGGCGGGTATTTCTGATTCAACCTTTGCAAGGGCGTCCGATGTGTTGAGTCCGCTTTGGTAAATGATGCGGTATGCATTATGAATATTCTCAATAACTTCATTTGAAAAACCACGACGACGGAGTCCGATGATGTTGATTCCACTATAAGCGATGGGTTCGCGACCGGCTATGATGTATGGGGGAATATCTTTGCTGAAACGACAACCTCCCTGGATCATCACGTATCCGCCTACCCGGCAAAACTGGTGCATCAATACATTTGCACTGATGATGGCATTATCGTCAATAACGATTTCACCGGCCATTTTGGTAGAATTACCAATGATACAGCCGTTACCGATCAATGCGTCGTGAGCTACATGGACACCTTCCATCAGCAGGTTGTTATTGCCTACAATGGTTCTGCCTTTGGCAGCTGTACCCCGGTTGATGGTCACATTTTCACGAATCAGGTTATTATCACCTATTTCGGCTGTGCTCTCTTCACCCTTGAATTTCAAATCCTGGGGAATTGCTCCGATAACGGCTCCCGGGAAGATTGTATTTCCGTTTCCGATACGTGAACCGTACAGGATGTTGGCATTAGCCATAATTTTATTGTTATCTCCGATGACTACATTTCTATCAATGTAAACAAACGGAGCAATCTCTACGTTTTCACCGATTTTTGCTTCGGGATGAATATACGCTAAGGGACTTATCATGCTTATAAATTATTTGTTTTTTACTATTTGAGCCATGAATTCGCATTCACAGACTACTTTCTCACCGACGAAAGCATAGCCTTTCATGGTCGAAATGCCCCGGCGGATAGGAGCCAATAACTCAACACGGAATATCAGGGTATCGCCCGGCACTACTTTCTGACGGAACTTCACGCCATCGATCTTCATGAAATAAGTAGAATAACGGTCTGGTTCATCTACTGAATTTAGAACGAGTAATCCGCCGATTTGAGCCATTGCTTCTATTTGCAGTACACCCGGCATTACAGGCTCTTGAGGGAAGTGTCCTTGGAAGAAAGGTTCATTGGAAGTTACATTCTTTACACCGACAATATAGTTGGCGCCAATTTCAATCACTTTATCCACCAATTGGAATGGATAACGGTGCGGAAGTAGTTCGCGGATACGGTTTACATCCATAATCGGAGCTCGGTTACAGTCATAGGTCGGTGCCTGTATCTCATGCAGGCGGATTTCTTTACGCATCTGACGTGCGAATTTGTTATTGATGGTATGTCCCGGGCGTGTAGCGATGATTCTTCCTTTAATCGGTTTACCAATCAAAGCAAGGTCTCCGATTACGTCCAGTAACTTATGGCGGGCACACTCGTTGGGCCATACCAACGGTTTATGGTTGATATATCCCAGTAGTTTGGCATCCATATGAGGAACACCCATAATATCGGCTAACTTATCATAGTTCTCTTGCGACATTTCGCGTTCGTAAATAACGATGGCATTGTCCAGATCGCCTCCTTTGATAAGTCCGGCTGATAACAGAGGTTCGATTTCACGTACAAATACAAAGGTACGGCTGGGGGCGATCTCTTCTTTGAATTTCTTCATATCCTCCAGTGTTGCAAACTGGTTCGGGATGATGGTCGAATCGTAAGAAACCAGTACGTTCAGGCTGAAATTCTCATCGGGTAATACAATGATGGATGAACCTGTCTCCTCGTCACGAAACTCTATTTTTGATTTAATGATATAGAAATCCTTAACAGCATTTTGCTCCTCGGTTCCTACTCTCTCTATTTCTTGTACATAATATTGTGCACTTCCGTCCAGAATCGGAAATTCCGGTCCGTTAACCTGGATCAGGCAGTTGTCGATGCCCAAAGCATAGAGGGCTGCCATTCCATGTTCAACTGTGCTTACTTTTACTCCATTTTTTGACAGCACGGTTCCTCTTGTCGTTTCAACTACATTATCAGCTACGGCATCGATAATGGGTTGCCCTTCCAGATCCGTGCGCTGTATTTTGTAGCCATGGTTATCCGGGGCAGGGTTAAACGTAACAGTCAGGTCAAGTCCAGTGTGAAGACCTTTTCCTCTCAGTGAAAAGCTATCTTTCAGAGTTTTTTGTTTCAGCATTGGTTACTTATTTAATTGTTGTTTTAATTCTTCTATTTCTTTGCGGAGATTGCGTAATTCGATCTGCATCTCCGGAAGGCTTTTTTGTGCGATGGATGCTTTGAAGTATTGTTTTAGTTCCATAGGAGGAGTTCCGATAAGTTGGCTACCGGATTTTATATTCCCCGGTACACCCGATTGAGCTCCCAGATTTACTTGGTTGCCTATTTTGAGATGTCCGGCAATACCTACTTGTCCGCCGAACATACACCATTCGCCTACCTTGGTAGAACCTGCGATACCCACTTGGGCAGCCATTACGGTATGCGAACCTATTTCGTCGTTGTGAGCTATTTGGATCAGATTATCTAATTTCACTCCGCTATGAATCACGGTCGCTCCCATGGTTGCGCGGTCTATGCAGGTATTGGCTCCGACTTCTACATTATCTTCAAGAATGACGATACCGATTTGAGGAATTTTTTCGTATCCTTGCGGGGTAGGAGCGAAACCGAAGCCGTCTGCTCCGATCACACATCCTGCGTGCAGGATACAATTGTTTCCTACCCGGCAATCATGATATACTGTTGCATTGGCATATAGGATACAATTACTGCCTATTTTGGCACCACCGCCTACAGTGGCATGCGGATGAATAACCGTATTATCTCCTACTTCCGCATGGTCGCCTATGCAGGCGAAAGGAGCTATATATACGTCTTTTCCTATTTTAGCGGTTTCCGCTACATAGGCACGTGGGTCGATACCGGTTCTTTTGGGTTTGCTCATCTCATATAGATTGAGCAGTTTGGCAAGGCTCTCGTAAGCATTGTCTACTTTGATTAATGTTGCTTTTACTTCTTGTTCGGGAGTAAAATCTTTGTTCACCAATACAATGCTAGCTTCGGTCTCATATATATAAGGTGTATATTTCGGATTAGAAAGGAAAGAGATAGCGCCCGGTATTCCTTCTTCTATCTTTGCGAATGTATGTACAGTAGCGTTTTCGTCACCTATAATTTCCCCTTGGATAAATGCTGCAATTTGCTTAGCCGAGAACTCCATAATCTTACTTTAAAATTTAATTAGTACGCAAATAACGGACTTTTTTTTTATATATCCTTACTCTTTGATGAATATTTTATACTTATCTATCCCAACGCAAGTAGCAGATATAGTATTTCTTTACCTTTTTAGAAAGCAATGAAATGTTTAGCATGTCCGATGCTTCTGCAATATTTTTTATTGTTCCGTCTTTGTAAATAATATCAATGCTGTCATCTGCCGAATCGTACATGTTCTTTTCGATACTGGGGGTAGAGACAAAATAGTCTGCTTCGGAAAGAGTGATGCCTAATTGTTGGCTGATCTGCAAAGTCAATTCTTTTTTTCGCTCTTCACTGATAGGTTCAGCGCATATCTCAACCTTGAATATGTTACGATTAATCATACCCAGGCTTAATGTTGATAAAACCTTATCCGTATGGGTGCTCCATACTTTAAGAGCCGTCCAGATATCATTATCGTCCAACTGAATGAAGTTTTCCAGACAGTCAGGGTTATTGTAAAATACTTCCGGGTCGATGTGGTTGTACAGGAAGAATTTCAGCGCCGGCGAGGCAAACAGTTCCACTCCTTGCGAAGCCAGTTCCTTGGCACGTAACAGGGCACTGATCAGCATCCGTTCATAGGCCACTGACGTTTTGTGCAGGTAAACCTGCCAGTACATCAGTCGCCGTGCTGTAAGGAAGTTTTCTATGGAATAGATTCCTTTGGACTCCACTACCAGATGGTCGTCTGCTACGTCGAGCATTTTGATGATGCGTGCCGAACCTATATTGCCTTCCGAAACTCCGGTATAGAAACTGTCACGGCGCAAGTAATCCAGACGGTCCATATCCAGTTGTCCGCTGACTAATTGGTGCAAGAAGCGTTTGGGATATTCGTCTTTGAATATCTGAATGGCTAAACTAAGTTGTCCGTTCAGCTCCTTGTTCATCCGTTCCATCAGCATCAGGGAGATTTCTTCATGGGATACTCCTTTGACAATGGTGTCTTCAAGAACATGCGAAAAAGGCCCGTGGCCGATGTCGTGCAGAAGGATGGCTGCCTGTACGGCTTCGGCTTCACTGTCGAATATGAAGTTCCCTTTGGAGGCCAGTTGCGTGATAGCTTCGCTCATCAGGTGGAAAGCTCCCAGAGAGTGCTGGAACCGGGTGTGCTGTGCACCGGGATAGACTACGGATGAAAGCCCTACTTGCTTGATGCGGTTTAAACGCTGCAAAAGGGGATGCCGTACGATGTCGTACAGCAACCCCTTTGGTATGTTGATGAACCCGAATACCGGATCGTTGATTATCTTCCGTTCGTGAGGCATTATAAGATAGCTTTCAGCTGTTCTGCCATTTGCTCTTGCACTTCTTTGGCAGCGGCACGGGCGGCAGCGGCAAAATTTTCGGTCTTATCTACATAAATAATTCCGCGGGAGGAATTCACAATGAGTCCACAGGTACTGTTCATGCCATATTTGCATACTTCTTCAAGAGAACCTCCCTGAGCGCCGATACCCGGAACCAGAAGGAAGTGATTGGGGACAATCTTACGGATGTCTTCGAAAGCACGTCCCTGAGTAGCGCCCACAACGTACATCATCTGTTCATCATTGGCCCATTTCTGTGATTTTTTTAATACTTTCTCGAAAAGGCGTTCGCCGTTGGCATCTTCCGTCAGTTGGAAGTCGTGTGAGCCTTTGTTTGAAGTCAGAGTCAGCAGAATTACCCATTTCCCTTCGTAAGATAAGAATGGAGTAACGCTGTCTTCTCCCATATAAGGAGCTACAGTGACAGAGTCGATGTCGAGCTCTTCGAAGAAGGTGCGGGCGTACATGGCCGATGTATTGCCGATATCACCGCGTTTGGCGTCAGCGATGATAAACTGGTCGGGATAATTTTCCTTGATGTAATTTACTGTTTTTTCAAAAGCAATCCATCCTTTTACGCCCATGCTCTCATAGAAAGCCAGATTAGGCTTATAAGCGATGCAATAATCTGCCGTTGCATCAATGATTGCTTTATTGAAAGCGAAGATGGGATCTTCTTCCTTTAAAAGATGTTCCGGTATTTTTTTAATATCTGTGTCGAGCCCTACGCAAAGAAATGACTTTTTGCGTTTGATGTTTTCAAATAATTGTTGTTTATTCATCTTTCTTTGTTTACAAATTTACGATTTACGATTGAAGTTGCCTTCTCGTTACAATTCACTCTCTTTCAGACGTTCAGCATTTTCGGCCACAGTCAACTTATCGATGCATTCCTGGATATCTCCGTCCATGAAGGCGGCCAGGTTATAGATGGTATAATTGATGCGATGGTCGGTTATACGCCCTTGGGGATAGTTATAAGTACGGATTTTGGCCGAACGGTCGCCCGTCGAAACCATTGTTTTACGTTTGGATGCGATGTCGTCGATATACTTCTGATGTTCCTTGTCGTAGATAAACGTACGAAGGCGCGCCAAAGCACGTTCTTTATTTTTAGGCTGGTCGCGGGTTTCAGTACATTCGATCAGGATTTCCTCTGCTACTCCCGTATTGGGATTCTTCCAGATGTAACGCAAGCGGACACCCGATTCAACCTTGTTTACGTTTTGTCCGCCGGCACCTCCCGAACGGAAAGTATCCCATTTGATTTCACCTTCGTTAATCACTACATCAAACTCTTCCGCTTCGGGAAGTACGGCTACCGAAGCTGCCGAGGTATGCACGCGTCCCTGAGTCTCTGTTGCCGGTACGCGCTGAACACGATGTACACCCGATTCGTATTTTAATGTGCCATATACATTATCGCCGGTAACACTGCAAATGATTTCCTTATATCCGCCGGCAGCACCTTCATTGGCGCTGGATACTTCCATCTTCCAACCTTTCGTTTCACAAAATTTGGCGTACATCCGGAAAAGATCGCCTGCAAAGATGGCGGCTTCGTCTCCACCTGTACCTCCGCGAATTTCAAGAATGGCATTTTTGCCGTCCTGAGGATCGGCCGGTACCAGTAACAGTTTGATTTCCTCTTCCAATACCGGAAGGCGTTCCTGGCTGTTGTCCATTTCCTCTTTGGCCATTTCTCTCATATCGGTATCCGACTCGTTTGAGAGAATGTCTTTAGCTTCTTCAATGTTGGCCAGCAGTTGCATGTACTCTTTACGGGCTTTCATCAAATCGTCCAGGTCCTTGTATTCTTTGGTTAATTTTACGTATCGTTTCTGGTCGGCAATCACTGCCGGGTCGGTAATAAGGGTAGACACCTCTTCGAAACGGGCAACAAGACCATCGAGTTTTTCTAATATACTATTGTTGTCTGCCATAAATTTTGGAGTTAAATGAACTACGAATTTAATCCGTCACGGAAACTACAGAGGGTTTCATAAGTACGTGTAAGTACCTCTGCAAACTCTGTGTCCTCTGTGATGGATCTTGTTCGTTTTCTAATATGTGAATTCTCCGAACTCACTCTTGATAATCAGTTCTTTCTTATCGCTTTCTTCGATGCGTCCCACGATTTGTGCAGGGATACCGAAAGATTCGCTGATCTTGATAACTTCGGCCGCGTGTTCGGGTGAAAGGTATACTTCAAGGCGATGGCCCATGTTGAATACCTTATACATTTCTGCCCAGTCGGTTCCACTTTGTTCCTGAATGGTTCTGAACAATGGAGGCACGGGGAAGAGGTTGTCTTTTACTACGCGTACATCGCCTACGAAATGCAGCACTTTGGTTTGTGCACCACCCGAGCAGTGTACCATTCCGTGAATTTCAGGACGTAGCGCATCGAGCAATTTCTTCACTACCGGTGCGTAAGTGCGGGTAGGAGAAAGTACGAGCTTTCCCGCATCGATCGGAGAACCTTCTACTGCGTCTGTCAGCTTCAGTCCGCCCGAATAAACCAGTTCTTCGGGCACTGCCGCATCATAGCTTTCGGGATATTTTTCTGCCAGATATTTGGCAAAAACGTCATGGCGGGCAGAAGTCAGTCCATTGCTGCCCATACCGCCATTGTATTCTTTTTCATAAGTGGCTTGTCCGTGTGAGGCAAGGCCTACAATAACGTCTCCCGGACGGATATTGGCATTGTTGATAACGTCTGCCCGTTTCATGCGGCAGGTTACCGTACTGTCTACGATAATGGTACGGACGAGATCACCCACATCGGCTGTTTCACCACCGGTGGCATACACACCTACTCCCATTTCACGGAGTTCGGCCAGTAGTTCGTCTGTTCCGTTGATGATGGCGGAAATTACTTCTCCGGGAATAAGAAGTTTATTGCGTCCGATGGTTGAAGATACCAGAATATTGTCGACTGCGCCCACACAAAGCAAGTCGTCTATGTTCATGATCAGTGCATCCTGGGCAATCCCTTTCCACACGGAGAGGTCCCCTGTTTCTTTCCAGTACATATAGGCCAGGCTCGATTTGGTTCCTGCACCATCAGCATGCATAATATTGCAATACTCCGGATCTCCACCCAGAATATCAGGGATTATTTTACAGAATGCTTGTGGAAAAATTCCTTTGTCGATGTTCTTGATGGCATTGTGCACATCTTCTTTTGATGCGCTGACGCCTCGCATCATGTATCGTTGATTACTCATGAGTTATTTGGATTTTGTATACAACGGCAAAAGTACTGCTTTTTTTCCTTATAGCCAACAAATTGGCGGATATAACGATGGAGTAATACGACAGGGAGAGAGTCCGTTTTTAATTTGGAAGTTTGAAATGAAAAGTTCAAAAGTGCTTTGCAATCCGCCCTTCAATCTGTTGTTAGTGCAGATCAGGCAAATGGACTTACATACACTCGCTGCGAAGTTAAAGCCCAAAGCACGAAAAAGTTTTGGTGAAAGTTTTGCCGGACCTTTAGTAAAAAGAGCTTTTTCATATGAAATTCTTTATCTTAGCTGCTAAGATAGACATCTTGGCGGCTAAGATATGTATCTTGCCCGCTAAGATATACATCGTAGCACCTGAGATGAACTTTAATTATTGTTTGAAACGAGTTTCCTTTTAGTTCTTTAGTACTTTAAACGGAATAATATCATTTTGTATTTGAAGTACTTTGGAACAAGGTTTAAGAAAAGAGTGGGGGAGGCGAGAGCGGGACGGAGAGAGGGTGACTGCGGAGCAGATTATATGAATGAATAAAGTGGGAAATATACCCTGTTGAGGGTTATTTTCCACTTTATTCATCGGGTATTGTGTATCGGCAATCTTTTCTGGTGAAAAGGATTTGCGTGACTTATCAGAATTTTACTTCCGGTGCCTTTTCCGTGCCTTCGGCTGCTTCGAAATAAGTACGTTTTTCGAAACCGAATATGGAAGCAAAGATGCTTTTCGGGAACCGACGGATAGAGGTATTGTATGCCTGCGCAGCGTCATTAAAATTTTTGCGGGCAACGTTGATGCGGTTTTCCGTACCTTCCAGTTGTGCCTGCAATTCAAGGAAGTTTTGGTTGGCTTTCAGGTCCGGGTAGTTTTCGGTGATGGCAAGCAGCTTGCCCAATGCAGAAGTGACTGCTCCTTGCGCCTTCTGATACTCGGCTAACTTTTCCGGAGTGAGGTCATTAGCGTCTACTTTGATTTGAGTCGCTTTGCTGCGGGCTTCCACTACGCCTTCAAGTGTTTCCTTTTCATGTGAGGCATATCCCTTGACAGTGTTGACCAGGTTAGGAATCAGATCGGCACGACGTTGATACTGTGTCTCTACGTTAGCCCATTGGCTGCTTACATTCTCGTCCATGGATACCAGTCCGTTGTAGGCACTGATGGCCCAGATGACGATAACTGCCACTACGGCAATAAGGATAATAACTGACTTTTTCATATTGTTTCTTTTTGATTACTGATTAATGACTAATAGAATGATTGGGTTGCTTAGAAACGTGAGCCGGCACCTCCGCCTCCGCCCGAACCTCCTCCGAAGCTTCCACCACCGAAGCCGCCTCTGCCGCCTCCGAAACTTCCCCCTCCGAAGCCTCCGATGAAAGGACCTCCGCCTCTTCCGCCACGTCCCCTGTAATTGTCATCGTATGATTGTTGACGCCGGACTACGGTGTGTCCGCAATTGCGGCAAGTATAAATAATATCCTCGGTCTTTACTCCGCTGCGGTTCGATATTAAGTTCGTGCCGCTCCGTTGAAGTTGATGTTTTCCACATTTAGGGCAACGGGTACTTGCCCGTGCAGCCAGTATACCTACCACTCCGGCCACCACAATGAAACCTAAAATAGCAAAGAGAAGCATGGAGGCGGATATCCCCTTTTCTCCGGTATCTTTATCATCATTTACCATCGAGCCATCCAGACGCCGGCATACTGCTTGTACTCCTGCTACCATTCCCCGGTTCCAGTCTCCCTTTTTGAGATAAGGGATCATGTCCTTGGTTTGTATACGTTTGCAGATTGCGTCCGGCAGGTCGCCTTCCAGTCCGTAGCCGGTATAGAACTGTATGCATCGCTGATCGGTGACCAGTAAGATGACCAGTCCGTTATCTTTTCCTTTCTTGCCCACTCCCCATTGGTTGAGCAATTGATGGGAGAACTCAAAACAGTCTTTATCTCCGATGGAAGGTACTACGGCAACTACAGTCTCGATACCTGTTTTTTGTTCCAAAGCATATAGCATCGAGTCCATTTCGTCAGAAGCCTGTTGTGACAAGATTCCAGCAGGATTGCAGACATATTGCATCTTGTTTTGCAAATGTACTTTGGGAATATTGTCTACGGTATATATCTTTTCCTGTGCTTTCAGTGGAAGGAGTATCCACACGAAAAGCAAATAAGTGAGTATCTGTTTCATATCAGTGAATGTAACGGTCAGTGAATTCTTTTACTTTCCGGGTGTATTCTTCCTTATTCTCTTTATAAGATAAAGCATGTGCGGCTCCGGGTACAATCCAAAGCTGCTTGGGAGCCGGTTTGGCTTCATAAAGGGGATAAACCATCCATGTGGGCACGTACGTATCTTTGTCTCCATGAATGAAAAACATTGGCAGGCGGCTTTTTTTTACCTGATTTAATGATGAAGCCTCTTCGAAGTTCCATCCGTACTTTTTCTGGCACAGCAGGCTGGTGGTATTCATTAATGGATATGAAGGAAGGTGGAAACTTGCTTTCAGTTCGTGCGAGAATTCATCCCAGACACTGGTGTAACCACAATCTTCAACGAAACATTTCACGAAGTAGGGCTGTACTTCGCCCGATACCATCATTGTGGTGGCCCCTCCCATTGAAATGCCATGTACAACCATTTGAGTACTGTCACCATAAAGCTCATTGGCGATGTGCATCCATTGCATTACGTCCAGACGGTCTTTCCATCCCATTTGAATGGCCGGTCCACCGCTCTCTCCCTGATGTTGCAGGTCGGGCAAAAGCACATTGTATTGCAGGTCGCGATTGTATAGATAGCCTATCATGAACATGCGGATTGCATTGTCCGTATAGCCATGTACAATGACTGCTGTCTTTTTGGTCGGCTGCGGGGCTGCGATGTAATAAGCATGCAGGCGGACGCCTTCCGGATTTAAAACAAAAGTGTCCCGAAGTGCGTGAGCCTGATTAAGGCTATCCACCCAAGGGCGCAAAAATGGATAGTTTTCGTACATGAAAGGATAAGAGTCGGCATTCTTGGCACGTATCTTCGCTTCCGGGCGGAGCGAATAGTTGAGCATGAAGAAACTTCCGCCTATCGTACATCCGGTAAGCAGCAGCAATAATATAACGACGCTTATCTTAATTCCTTTTTTCATTATTTATTCCATATTTCCCATGCGGCAAATGCTTGCAGCAGTAGCATTTCGAGACCGTTTTTGGTTACGGCCCCATGTTCCTCTCCCTTCTTCATGAAAAGAGTGGTGTTTGGATTATATAACAAATCGTACAATAAATGGTTTGGTGTCAGTAATTCGTAGGGAATGGCAGGGCAAAAGTCTACTTTCGGATACATACCTACCGGTGTACAGTTTACAATCACTGTATGTTCTGCCATGATTTCCGGAGTCAGTTCTTCGTAGGTCAGCATGCCTTCTTTTTGGGTACGGGACACGAATACGTTATCGATTCCCAGATTCTTCAGGCCATGATAGATTGCTTTGGACGAACCGCCTGTACCCAGGATTAACGCCTTTTTATGATAAGGTTGCAACAATGGCTGAATGGACTGGCTGAATCCTATAATGTCCGAATTATATCCTGTCAGTTTTACTTTTCCTTTAGGACCACGAACAATTTTAATAACATTGACTGCACCGATTTTTGCAGTGTCCTTATCCAATTCGTCAAGGAAAGGGATGACTTGCTCTTTATAAGGGATTGTTACGTTCAGTCCGCACAGATTGGGGTTTTCTTCGATCACTTCCATAAAATCGTTGATTTCAGGAATCTCGAAGTTGACGTATTCGGCGTCTATGCCTTCAGACTTAAACTTTTCATTAAAAAAGCCGATAGAAAACGAGTGTTTTAGTGGATAGCCAATTAAACCATACTTTTGCATAAAGGGGGAGGATGTTAAATTAATATTTATTTCGTAGCCGTATAAAGTGTACAGATGCCGAATGTCAGCCGTCGGAATTGTACCTGGCTGAAGCCAACCTGCGAGATAACGTTTTTCATAACCTCTCCTTGGGGAAATGCTTTGATTGTTTGAGGCAGGTAGCTGTAAGCACTGTTGTCTTTCGATAATAGTTTGCCGAGGGTTGGAATGACTATTTTTGAGTAAATGGAAAATAATTGTTTCATCGGAAATCGATCCGGAGTTGTCAGCTCAAGGATTACCAGATGCCCGCCCGGTTTGAGGACACGGCACATTTCGGAAAGCCCTTTATCCAAATCTTCAAAGTTGCGGATACCAAAAGCGACAGTGATAGCGTCAAAACGGTTGTCGGCAAACGAGAGGGAGGTACAGTCTTCCTTTGCAAAAGATATCTTTTCGGAAAGACCTTCCTTTTTCACTTTTTCACGTCCCACATTCATCATTCCTTCAGAAATGTCTGTTCCGATCAGCTGGTCGGGTTGCAGTTCGCGGCATGCCAGAATGGCAAAGTCACCGGTACCGGTTGCCACATCCATTATCTGTTGCGGGCGGAAAGGTTTGAGCCAATTGATTGCCTTTCGTCGCCAACTCCGGTCAATCCCTAATGAAAGGGTATGATTCAGTTGGTCGTATGCAGGGGCAATGTTGTCGAACATCTGTTCTACCTGTTCGCTCTTTTTCCCGTCATTGCTATAAGGTTTGATTTGTTCTTGTGGGTAGTTCATTTTTCATTCAGAGTTTTATTCACCACAGGGTTTACAAAAGTGGACGGTTTTGGGTTTCAAAACCATGTTTGTGTACTCTGTATACCCTGTGGTGAATCTTATTCGTTTCTGATTCGGGCTTCTTATTTTAGAAATGCCATTACGTTCTTCTCGATACGTTCAGCGATGTTGCTGGTATCTTCTTTAACGAATTTCTCACCAGTGATGTTTTCGAATAATTCAATATAACGCTCGCTGATACTTTCTACGATGGCAGGAGTCATTTCAGGAACTTTCTGTCCTTCTTTACCCTGGAATCCGTTTTCCATTAACCACTCACGCACAAATTCTTTGGAGAGTTGCTTTTGGGCTTCACCTTTTTCGAAACGTTCCTGGTAACCGTCGGCATAGAAGTAACGGCTTGAGTCCGGAGTGTGGATTTCGTCCATCAGGTAGATGGTACCGTTGTGTTTACCAAATTCATATTTGGTGTCTACCAAAATCAAACCGCGTTCTGCTGCAATTTCAGTTCCGCGTTTGAACAGGGCCAATGTATATTTTTCAAGTGTAGCATATTCTTCCGGAGTAGCCAATCTCTGGGCCAGAATCTCTTCTTTGGAGATGTCTTCATCATGCAGTCCCATTTCTGCTTTTGTGGTTGGAGTCACGATGGGTTCGGGGAACTTCTGGTTTTCTTTCATACCTTCAGGAAGTTTTACGCCACAGATTTCGCGTACACCGCTTTTGTAGGCACGCCATGCGCTTCCGCAAAGATAACCGCGCACGATCATTTCTACCGGGAAACCTTCACAAAGCACTCCTACTGTAACCATTGGATCCGGGGTTGCGACTTTCCAGTTCGGACAGATGTCTGTTGTGGCATCCAGAAATTTAGCTGCAATCTGATTCAGCATTTGTCCTTTATAAGGGATGCCTTCGGGTAATACTACATCAAAGGCCGAGATACGGTCGGTAGCTACCATTACGAGTTGTTCGCCATTGATGTTGTACACATCACGTACTTTTCCGTGGTACACGCTTTTCTGTCCCGGAAAGTTGAAATCTGTTTTTGTTAATGCTTTCATACTTCTATATAATTATGAATTACAAATTACCAACGTTTTGCCGTTCTTTGCTTATGGTGAGCCGCTCGCCGTTTAACTTTTCCCGTTCGATTTTCTTTTCTTTGTCGAACTTTTCGTAAGCGTCTACAATCCGTTCTACCAGCTTATGGCGCACTATGTCTTTTTTATTCAGTTCAACAAAACTGATTCCTTTGACTCCTTTTAGAATGCGCAATGCCTGCACCAACCCCGATGTTTGTGAAGCCGGAAGGTCTATCTGGGTCATATCTCCGGTGATGATCATCTTGGTATTCATTCCCATACGGGTGAGGAACATTTTAATTTGCTGCGTGGTAGTATTCTGAGCCTCGTCCAGGATTACGACTGCATCATTTAGCGTACGTCCGCGCATAAAGGCTAATGGGGCAATCTGGATGATGTTCAGTTCCATGTATTCTTTTAGTTTGGCAGCTGGAATCATGTCCTGCAAAGCATCATAAAGAGGTTGCAGATACGGGTCTATTTTATCTTTCATATCTCCGGGCAGAAAACCTAACTTTTCACCGGCTTCTACCGCAGGGCGGCTGAGGATAATCTTCTTTATTTCTTTGTTTTTCAGTGCACGAACCGCTAAGGCTATGGCCGTATAGGTCTTGCCCGAACCTGCAGGTCCGATGGCAAATACCATATCGTTCTTGGCAAATCCTTCTACCAGCTTCAATTGATTTTCACTGCGTGGGATAATGGGCTTTCCCGTGACACTGAATACAATCACATTGCCTGCTTTTTCGGCTTGCGGTGCATTTCCTTTTATAATGTCGATAATGACTTCTTCTTTCAGTGAATTGTATTCGGCGCAATATTTTTCAAGCTTGGTGATATTTTCTTCGAAAGCGCACATCTCTTCCTCGTCGCCCAGTACTTTAATGACATTGCCTCGGGCAACAATGCGCAGCTTTGGATACAAAGCTTTTATTAATTGTATGTTAGCGTTGTTTACGCCATAAAAGATAACCGGATCGATATCCTCAAGAACTATCAGCTTTTCTATCATTGAATCAATTTAAAGGTTCACATATACGCTGTGAAATGGACTGCAAATTTAATGAATCGTTCTCATACTTTGCCGATTCTTGCCGAATTAATTTGCGATGCTCTTTCCTGAGAAAGACAATTCCAGTATATTTGCGTCCTCGGAACTTATAAAAAAAGGCTAATTATGGATTTATCCAACTACAGGTATCTCTTTACTATTTCTATATTTTTATGTTTGACCCCGGCTTTTCTGGCAGGTTGCAAAAAGAAAGATATGTCTCTTAAACTTAACGAACCGCGTAACATCAGGGGAGTGGTAAGTTATAAACGCTCATTCGGGGATTTGAATGATGTGCAGCTAAAAGCGGCCCATACTTGGGGAATTACTCCGTTAGCCTCGCGTGAAGAAGCGGAAAATATGGATGGAAAACTGGTTCACATTATTGATAATGAATTTTATGCAGTGGATTCACTTACTCATTCCATTCCTTATTTAGTACCGCGTGCCAGTGCATTGCTCGATACGATTGGAGCGAATTTTTTAGATTCATTGACTGCCAAAGGACTCAATCCGAATAAGATCATTGTTACATCTGTGCTTCGGACAGAGAATGATGTAAAACGTTTACGTCGCCGGAATGGCAATGCGTCAAAAAACTCATGTCATTTCTACGGAACAACATTCGATGTAAGCTGGAAGCGGTTTAAGAAAGTAGAAGATGAGGAGGGACGTCCTCTTCAGGATGTAAGTGCCGATACCTTAAAGTTAGTGTTGGCAGAAGTGTTGCGTGATGTTCGCAAGGCTGATAAATGTTATATAAAGTATGAACTGAAACAAGGGTGTTTTCATATAACAACGAGATAAACGGTAAACTATAAACGATGAACAAAGACTCGCAGAAGTAGCGAAGCCTGTTCATCGTTTATAGTTCGTTTTTGTTTACTGTTTTTTATCTTTTTTTTCCTCCTTCTTGTCTTTCTCTTCCGGGTGAATAATGTTTTTAACCGTTTCTCCGATAGGCAGTTTGTCCAATACTCCTAAACTTGGCGCGACAGTTTTTACCAATGTGTTCAAGAAATTGCTTGTGCCTCCATTACCTCCGTCGAATACAGTGATATTGCCTAAGTTCATATGTTCGAAGGCTTTTACCTGTTCGCCTGCTATTTCTTTCCACTGATCTACCATCTTGTATTGAATAGCAATAGCCGGGTTTGATTCGGCAGCTTTCACCATGGCTTCGAAACCTTCTGCTTCTGCCAGTAACGAGCGTTTTTTACCTTCTGCTTCTGCTTCGAGTTTCAGTTGAATCGCTTTTGCCTCTGCCTCTGCCTGTGCCAGTGTTGCTTTGGCACGGGCTTCTGCTTCACGGGTGATTTTTTCGGCTACGGCTTCTGCTTGCAGAATAGCTTCTTGGCGGGCAACTTCTGCCGGTACTATTTTTTCTGCTTTCAGAGATGATTCTACTTTTCGTGCTTTCGCTTCTTCTACTTCTTTCTGAGCGGTTTCTTTGGCTGTCTGTACGGCTGCTTCTGATTTGGCTGCAGCTTCACCGGCTTGTTTGTCGGCATTGGCTTGGGTTACGGCCAGTTCAGAGTTAGACAACGCGATTTCTTTTTGTGCTTCGTTTCGTCCGATGGCAGCTTTCTTTTGTGCTTCAGCTTGTTTGATCTCCATGTCGGAGTTCAACTCTGCAATGCGGCTTTCCTTTTCGGTATTGGCCTGCTCTATCCGGATATTCTTTTCTGCTTCTGCTTTAGCCACTTGCGATTCTTTTTCTGCATTGGCGATAGCTACCTGGGAGATACGGTCTTTGTCGGCATTGGCTACCGAGATCTCTTGCAGCTTTTTGGTTTCCGCAATGGCGATATCTTGATCTTTACGAGTCTCCGCCACTTTGGTTTCACGTTCTTTAATCTGGTTGGCAATCTTGATAGCACCCAGTTTTTCCTGTTCTTCAATATTGGCTTGTGCCTCGTTTTGAGCTTTACTTTCCGCTTCTTTTCCTAAATTGACGATATAATTGGCAGCATCGCGAATATCGCTGATGTTAATATTCATCAGGTACAAACCGAATTTGCGGAGTTCTGTATCAATGTTATCTTTTACTTTAGAGAGGAATTTATCACGGTCGGAGTTCAACTCCTCAATTGTCATGTCGGCAATAACCAGACGCATCTGTCCGTAAACCACATCTGTTATCAGATTTTGTTTATCGTCCATGGTCAGCCCCAACATACGTTCGGCAGCATTTTGCATGACTTCGGGATCCGTACTGATAGCTACTGTAATGGTAGTCGGCACATCCACACGAATATTCTGAGCGGAAAGTGCTCCTGTCAGTTTACAGTCTATCTGCATCGGTTTCATCGACAGGAATTCGTATCCCTGTACGATAGGCCATACGAAAGCGGCACCACCGTGATATAGTTTTGCAGACTTTTTATCTCCGCCTGTCTTACCATATACTACTAATACTTCGTCACTTTTACATTTCCGGTAGCGTGAAAGAATACCGATAAATGTAATTAAGATTACCGCCACGAGTATGGCAGCCATAATCATCATTTCTTGGGTCATAGTTCTCTTTTTTGAGTTTGTAATTATTGGATATATAAAGTTCCGTCTTTGTATGAGGTGATCGTTGCTTTATCTCCGGTTTGGTAGGGTTTACCTGATTCCGTGATAACATCGACTTCTCTCATGGCTCCGTCCCGGCTGATCTGTACTGTGTATTTTTTTTCGTTCTGTTTGAAGTAAATGGTACATTCTCTTCCTACTAACTGATCTGTTTTCTCCGAGTGGTTGGTCTGTTGCAACTGATAGGCTTTCTTATATAAAAACCAGACGGCAAAAACAAATATCAGTCCGATGACAAATCCAGTCAGATAGGTCTGTATTTCGGTGTTGTGTTGCAAATACATATACCAGCCGAATCCGATACCGAAGTGGGTCAGTCCTTTAAAAGAAACCACACTGCTGATATCAGTGTCGATGTCCGTATCTGCATCGAAATCACCAAAAAAAACGGATAGGATGAATTGTACTGCAAAAATGCCTGTCGTGACAATAGCAATGGTTAGGAAAATATTACTACTCATGGCAATAGGTGTTTAATGAATCGTTTTATAGATATAGTCCCCAAATATACATCTTTGGTTTTTATATGCAAAGGTAAACTAATAAAAAAATGGAAGAATCGGAAAATGAATGTATATTTGTAGCCTAATTATTAAACAGAAATTGAAAAAACTATGAAGACAATCCTACTCTTTACTCTGAGTCTGCTGCTCTCTTTATCCGTGTCGGATGTTTGTGCACAAGAACGTGTTTACGACATTTCCCAGTTTGGCTTGAAAGCCAATAGTAAGAAAAACGCATCACCTGTTGTGCGTAAGGCCATAGCTAAGATTAAAGCTGAATGCCGTAATGGTGAAGAAGTGGTACTTCGTTTTCCTGCCGGACGCTACAATTTTCATGAAAACGGTTCGGATGTACGCGAATATTATATATCCAATCACGATCAGGACAATCCCAAAAAGGTGGGCATTGCCTTGGAGGATATGAAGAACCTGACTATTGACGGACAAGGTTCCGAGTTTGTATTTTATGGAAGGATGATTCCGGTTTCTTTGCTCCGTTCGGAGAATTGCGTACTGAAGAACTTTAGTATTGATTTTGAACAGCCTCATATTGCTCAGGTGCAAGTGATAGAGAATGATCCGGAAAAAGGAATCACTTTTGAACCTGCATCGTGGGTGGATTATCGTATAAGTAAGGATTCTGTATTTGAAGGACTGGGTGAAGGCTGGACAATGCGATACTCTTGGGGAATTGCTTTCGATGGTAAAACAAAACATGTCGTATACAACACCAGTGATATCGGTTGTCCTACCAAAGGAGCTTTCGAAGTGGCTCCCCGCCGTATCTGTTCTCCGAAATGGAAAGACGCGCGTCTGGTGCCGGGCACGGTAGTAGCCATGCGTGGATGGGGACGTCCTACTCCCGGTATTTTCATGTCACATGACATTAATACTTCTTTGCTTAATGTCAAAGTGCATTATGCGGAAGGCATGGGACTTTTGGCACAGCTTTGCGAAGATATTACACTCGATGGTTTCGGGGTTTGTCTGAAAGGCGATAATGATCCTCGTTATTTCACAACGCAGGCAGATGCCACTCACTTCTCCGGATGTAAGGGAAAGATTATTTCGAAGAATGGCCTGTACGAAGGAATGATGGATGATGCCATTAATGTACACGGAACTTATCTGAAAGTAATCAAGCGGGTAGATGATCATACGTTGATAGGACGCTATATGCACGATCAGTCCTGGGGGTTCGAATGGGGACGTCCGGGGGATGATGTTCAGTTTGTACGTTCTGAAACGATGGAGCTGATTGGCAATCAAAACCAGATTACTGCAATTCGTCCTTATGATAAAAATGAAATATCGGGAGCCCGTGAGTTCAGCATTACTTTTAAAGATCCTATTGATCCGGCTATCAATGAAAAAAGTAGTTTTGGGATTGAAAACCTGACATGGACTCCTGAAGTGCTGTTTGCCGGCAATACGATTCGCAATAACCGTGCTCGCGGTACACTGTTCAGCACTCCTAAAAAAACAGTGGTAGAAGACAATCTGTTTGATCATACCTCCGGTACGGCTATTTTATTGTGTGGCGACTGTAATGGCTGGTTCGAGACAGGTGCTTGTCGTGATGTTACCATTCGCCGCAATCGTTTTATCAATGCGCTTACCAACATGTTCCAGTTTACCAATGCAATTATCTCTATTTATCCTGAAATACCTAATTTGAAGGATCAACAGAAGTATTTTCATGGTGGAAAAGACGGAGGTATTGTGATTGAGGACAATGAATTCGATACATTTGATGCACCGATTCTTTATGCAAAGTCCGTAGACGGGTTGATATTTCGCAACAATGTGATTAAAACCAATACAGAATTTAAGCCTTTCCACTGGAATAAAAACCGTTTCTTGCTTGAACGGGTAACAAACGTGAAGATTTCAGAGTAAAGTCGGGACTCTGTAAAATACTTATAAACGTATGAAGAGAATTTTATTATCCCTTTTAATCTGTTTCCCTATACTTCTTTGGGCGCAGGAAGACAATAGTAAATATTTGGCTGGTGCAGTGCCGGTTGTTAATGGAAAGGTCATCTTTACAGAACATATTCAGGCTCCCGGGTTATCAAAACAACAAGTTTATGATGTATTGTTGAAGTGGGCCGAGAAACGTTTTGCACCTTCAAAAGGACAAAAGGGCAGGGTTGCCTATTTTGATAAGGAAAGAGGGCAGATTGCATGTCTGGGTGAAGAATATCTTCAACTATCTGCAACCAACAGTTTCTTTTTGGATCGTGCTACCATCAAATATCGATTGGTGATGAACTGTCTGGATGGATCTTGCAAGATGGAGATGTACAACATTTCTTATTTTCATGGTGACAATAAAGAAATGGAGGCCGAAGACTGGATAACAGATGAGGCGGGACTGAATAAAGCCAAAACAAAAGTGGTTGCCAAGTATGGAAAACTCCGTATCAAAACAATCGATCTGTTTGATGACCTGGCGGAAAAGGCAGCGAAGGCGTTGGGAGGAACGGAGGCGCTGGTTCCCCTCATAGCCAAAGAACCGAAAGTTGTTACGGGAGAGTTTAGCCGGGAAATTCCGGGGGCTGCTGCGGACGGCCCCATGGCAGGCTACAGACGCATCTCTGCGGATAAGATCCCGGGCAATATCATCAAGATGCTTTCTGAGGACTGGATGCTGATTACAGCCTGTACGGAAGAAAAATATAACATGATGACGGCAAGTTGGGGCGGATTGGGATATCTTTATAATAAACCGGTTTCGTTTTGTTTCATTTATCCTGCGCGTTATACTTATCAGTTGATGGAAAAGAATGACACATATACCATCAGCTTTTATACGGAAGCTTATCGGGATGCTCTGAAATATTGCGGAAGCCATAGTGGAGGAGATGCTGATAAGGTGAAAGGCGCCGGACTGACTCCTCTCACTACTCCTTCGGGCAGTAAAGCTTTCTCGGAAGCATGGATGATTATAGAATGCAAAAAAATGCTCTCCCAGCCGATTGCTTCCGGTGCTTTTGATAGTCCGGAATTGAAAGGAGAATGGAAGGATAAACCTTTGCACAAGATGTATATCGGTGAGATAATCAATGTGTGGATCAAGTAAAGCAATTAATTATTGATAAGTATCAATCCCTACTTATCAATTAAAGCAGTATCTTTGCACGCAAAAACCAAGTGAACGGAATGAGCGTGCAAAGATATTTTATTTATTTGGCCTATGATGGCACCCATTATCATGGATGGCAGATTCAGCCTAACGGTATCAGTATACAGGAATGCCTGATGAAGGCACTTGCCACTTTTTTACGGAGAGATACGGAAGTGATTGGGGCGGGACGGACAGATGCCGGGGTACATGCTTCGCTGATGGTTGCCCACTTCGATAACGAAGGAGAGGTGCTGGATACGGATAAGGTAGCCGAGAAGTTGAATCGTCTTTTACCTCAGGATATTTCAGTCTATAAAGTTTGCCGGGTAAGGCCGGACGCACATGCGCGGTTTGATGCGACAGCCCGTACTTATAAATATTATATCACTACCGTAAAGTATCCTTTTAATCGCCAGTATCGTTACCGGATACACAATCCGCTCGACTTTCAGAAGATGAACGAGGCTGCTCTGACCTTGTTTCATTATACGGATTTTACCAGTTTCAGTAAATTGCATACGGATGTAAAGACCAACATCTGCAAGATTATGCATGCCGAATGGACACAGGAGGATGAATATACCTGGGTATTTACCATTCAGGCCGACCGTTTCTTGCGCAACATGGTACGTGCTATCGTCGGTACTTTATTGGAAGTAGGCAGAGGTAAGTTGTCCGTAGATGGCTTCCGTAGAATAATCGAGCAACAAGACCGTTGTAAAGCCGGAACCTCTGCTCCCGGCAATGCGCTTTTCTTGGTGAATGTAGAATATCCTCAGGATATATTTGAATGAGTTCTTTTTAAATAAACTCTGTTATGTGGTTACTCCTTGCTTTTCTTTCAGCGACCTTGCTGGGCTTTTATGATGTGTTTAAAAAGAAGTCGTTAAAGGACAATGCGGTTCTGCCTGTCTTGTTTCTCAATACGCTCTTTTCCAGTCTTATATTTCTGCCTTTCATCTTGCTGTCGGCATTTGGCCCCGGAGTGCTGGAGGGTACTATGTTCGATGTACCCGTGGTTGGGTGGGAAGTACACAAATTTATTATTATCAAGTCTTTTATCGTACTTTCTTCGTGGATACTGGGCTATTTCGGGATGAAACACCTGCCTATTACGATTGTAGGTCCCATTAATGCAACCCGCCCTGTAATGGTGCTTGTGGGAGCTATGCTGGTTTTTGGCGAGCGTCTGAATCTCTATCAGTGGATCGGTGTGTTGCTGGCCGTAGTTTCTTTCTTTATGCTAAGCCGCTCGGGGAAAAAAGAAGGCATTGACTTTAAACATAACAAGTGGATTCTTTTTATTGTGTTGGCAGCCGTAGCAGGTGCGGTAAGCGGATTGTATGACAAGTATCTGATGAAGCAGTTGCCTCCGATGGTGGTACAGTCGTGGTATAATGTTTATCAGGTGTTCATCATGTGTCCTATCCTTGCCTTGCTCTGGTGGCCCAAACGTAAATCGTCTACGCCCTTCCGCTGGGACTGGGCCATCATCTTTATTTCCATCTTCCTCTGCGCTGCGGACTTTGTTTACTTCTATGCATTGAGTTACGAAGATTCGATGATTTCGATTGTCTCGATGGTTCGGAGAGGAAGCGTCATCGTATCTTTCCTTTTCGGTGCTATGATGTTCCGTGAAAAGAATTTAAAAAGCAAGGCGATTGATCTTATTCTGGTGTTAATCGGAATGATATTCCTATATTTGGGAACTAAATAAGAACGTAAAGAAACAAGATTATCAGATATGAAAAATTCTACTCTTACCCTCCTGATATTTATTCTGGGTATTTTTTCTTCCTTTTCTGTCAAAGCACAGGAAGCCAAAACGGTGTTTGTGAATATACCTGACTCACTGTGTCCGTTGCTGACATCGGTGAACCGTGCAGATTGTATCGATTTCATCGAAAGTAAGATGAAGGCCCAGGTGACCAACCGTTTCGGGGGTAAGTCGGAAATGACGGAATTAAGTCCCGATTATATATCTCTTAAAATGTCTGATGCGAGCAGTTGGCAGATGAAACTGTTACCGCTGAGCGATAGTGTAAAAGTGGTCTGTGCTGTTTCTACAGTTTGTGCTCCGGCATGCGACAGTCATATCCGCTTCTATACCACCGATTGGAAAGAACTTCCTGCCGATGAGTTTCTGCCTTCAGAACCTCATATAGATGATTTCTTTACTTCTTCCGACTCTACTGATTACGATTTTATCGATGCCCGTCTGCAAGCCGATATGACTTTGATGAAGGCGGAGCTTTCTAAAGAGGATGAGACGTTGACTTTTACTCTGACTACTCCGGAGTATATGGAAAAAGAAACGGCGGAAAAACTGAAACCGTTTCTCCGCCGTTCAATTGTTTACACCTGGAAAGGTGGGAAGTTTATCCCAGACACTCTTTGATGTATGCCTCCATTTCGGGAGTATGTTCTTCTACGCTTTGCAATAGCTTGAATTGTGCTTTTGTACGAACCAGATTATGTTCGGGATACTTAATCTTGTAATAAGTGTCTCCGTTGATGTAGTCTGCCAGGAAGCGTACACATTGCATATAAGGGAAGAGAGCTGCTGCATAAGGCAGATTCTCAATCTCGATCGGAGTGAGGAATGAACCGGCTCCTTCCAGATATCCCTTGGTGAATGCTTTGAATATCTCCATGTTGAAGTTGACATTATCCAGGTTTTTATCGTCTTCGTCTCCGGTATTGGCTCCTGTACGCAGGAAATCACCGTAGTCAGAGAAGATAAAGCTTGGCATTACTGTATCGAGGTCGATTACACAAAGCACTTTGCCATCTTCGTCGAACATCATATTGTTCACTTTCGTATCGCAGTGGCATACGCGTTTCGGCAGTTTGCCTTCACGATACAGGCGTTCGGCCTTGCACATTTCGTCTGCACGTTTCTCTATTTCGTCCAGATAATACTGTACTTCAGTTACTCGTCCGGCTGCATTGGCTGCTACAGCTTTACGAAGTTGCTTCAGGCGGAATTCCATGTTATGGAAATCGGGGATAGTCTCACCCAGTGTTGTCGGGATGTCAGCCAGCATTGCCTGGAAGTTACCGAAAGCAGCTCCGGCATAATATGAATATTCCGGGTTTACTGTTTCATAAGTTTTGGCACGGGGGATGAATACCATCACACGCCAGTAGCTGTCACCGTCGAACCAGTATGTTTTGCCTTCTTCTGTCGGGAGGAAAGTCAGTACCTTGCGGTCAATATCTGTTTCTCCGGCTTCCGTCAGTTTTTTGCGGATGTGTCCGGTTACAGCAGCGATGTTGTCCTGAAGCATTTCCACATTCTGGAAAATGGCGTGGTTGATACGTTGCAACACATAGTCGGGAGCATCTGTTTCGGTAGTGTTTACCTTATAAGTGTCGTTAATCAGTCCGGCGCCGAGTGGTTTGATTTCGCTTACAGTGCCTTGTACTTTGAATTTAGATACGATGTTCAGTAAATCTTTCATGGTTTCTATTTTTAAGTTAGTTTATCTTGGTACGATTGTAAATCCCCATTTGTATTCCTGGTTTGCCGGAATGTTGTAGCCCGGTTCAGGACGTGCGCCCCAGCTGTTATATCCGGCCACACCCTGCTGCTTCATATCTACACATACCTCAACGAAGTTTCTCGGTGAAATATCATTGATATGCGTCTTTCTCGGCAGTTGATCTTTGGCTTTGCTTTCATCGTGAACCAGTTCACCGGCATCACGGTTCAGCCATTGATAGGGGCGGGATACGGTTTCTTCTCCGTCAAAGTCCTCTACCGAATTGCGCAGTGCGTTGAAACCGATAGTCTTGTCTGCATAGATCGTCAGTCCCTTACCGCCTTTTTTATTCAGGGTCAGCCAACGGGTGTCGGTATGATGGCCGTTTTCCTGCGGACGTACGTACGGGAAGTACATATTGTCGGCGGTTGTTTTATAGAGGTCGATCAGGGTACCGGCATTACGGTCCACATAGTTTTCTTCCGGTCCGCGTCCGAAGTATTCTACCTGGTTCATTTCTGCAGGCAGACGGAAGCGTACACCGATACGGGGTACTTCCAGTTTAGAAGCAGCCTTGCGCGCCGCATCGCTTCCCGGAGTGAAAGTAGCCATCAGCGTTGCCTCGGAGGCTTCGGTCTTGGCAGCTTCCATATCGGTAGAAGTGAAAGTGAAATCAGCCTTTACTACACCCGAAGGATGGATGCGGTATGTAACAATGTAAAGGTTACCGGCAGTCAGCAGATAGTTGGCGGTCAATACGGCATCTTTGCCGTCCATTACTATGTTGGCGTCTACTACATTGAAGTTTTTGCTCGATTGTTTCCACACTTGCAGGCGTTTGGGGTTACCGTTGCCATAGTCGTTATCGTTCGGTGCACGCCAGAAGTTAGGCTGAAGTCCGAAACCATCTTTAAAGTATTCGGTTCCGCCTACTTTATATGAAGAAACCAAGCCGGTTTTCTTATCAAATACGAAGCTTACCTTTGAAGAGGAAGCACTCAGTTCGTTGCCTTCTGCCGATACTTTCAGAGTTGGACCACCGGTAGCGAAAGTACGTTCACCCGGTTCAACCGGCAGGCGGAATTGTTCGTATGCAATTTCGTGTCCAACCGGAATCAACGGCTCCGGTTCAGTCGTAGTTACGTTGAAGTATATGAAGTATTCGGTTCCCGGTTTCGATTTCAGTCCGCTTACCGGAATAGTAATTTCTTTACTTCCCTGTGGCTCTACATTGACTGACATTTTAGCACCTTTCACCGTTTTTCCGTTTGCTTTAATGGTATACGAGATCATATACTTCTGCAGGTTTGTGAAGTAGAAACGATTCTTAACCAGGAATTTTCCATTGGCCGGATCCACCGGTTCGAAAGCTACGTTCTGATGAACATACTTCACTTCAGCCATTGCCGGATGCGGTGTACGGTCCGGACTTACGATACCATTACAGCAGAAGTTACCGTCGTTCGGTGTATTTACACCATAGTCACCACCGTATGTCCAGAAGTGACGTCCGTTCTCGTCTACTGCGTCAATGCCCTGGTCCACCCAGTCCCAGATGTATCCACCCTGCAAGTTCGGATATTTATAGATTGCTTTCCATTGATCCCAGAGGTTACCGTTCGAGTTACCCATTGCGTGTGAATATTCGGAAGGGGCTATCGGACGGTCGCTGCCCCGTTTACCCATAGCTTCCAGCCACTGTGCTCCCGGATATTGCGGAACGTACATATCGGAGTTCCATTCCCACTGGGCACGTTCGTAGTTTACCGGACGGTCCATGATGTTTTTATCGGCATCCTTCAACCAAAGGTAGGTCTGATAGAAGTTGTAACCGTTACCGGCTTCATTACCCAGTGACCAGAAAGTCAGACTCGGATAGTTCTTGTTACGTTCGAACATGTTGATCGTGCGGTCCATATGTGCTTTCAGCCATTCGGGGTTGTTTCCTAACGTACCGCCTTTTTTCAGGTCGTAGTACATACCGTGGCTTTCGATGTTTGCTTCATCATATACATAAAGTCCGTATTCGTCGCATAACTCATAGAAGCGGCGGTCCTGCGGATAATGGCATAGGCGGACCGTATTCAGGTTATGTTGTTTCATCAATTCGAAATCTTTGCGCATCAGCTCTTCGGTCATATAGTGACCGGTAGCCGGATTGTGTTCGTGGATGTTTACTCCCTTCAGTTTCAGCGGCTGGCCATTGATAAAGAGGCATACATAAGGCTTTCCGTTACCCGCCAGTTGCTCGATCGGTTTGATTTCGATACGGCGGAAACCCACGTTAAACGGAATGATTTCGTTCACTTTACCGTTTTCTTTCACGGTCATCACCAGTTTGTAAAGATTAGGAGCTTCCGAAGTCCAGGTTTTGACTCCCGGGAGTGTCTGGTCGAAAGATACTGTGCGGGTTTTTCCGGCAGCTACATCAGCAGTTTTTTCTCCGGTGGCTACTACGTTACCTTTGGCATCGAGCAATTCGTATACCAGAGCCATGTTGCTGGCAGCCGAACCGTTATTTCTCAGGTCTGCACCCAGTTTGAAGATACCGTCTTTGTATGTATCGTCCAGGGTCGATGTCACGCGGAAGTCTTTCAACGCGGCTTTAGGTTGTGAATAGAGGAAAACATCACGTTCGATGCCGCTGATACGCCAGAAGTCCTGGCATTCCAGATAAGACCCGGTACTCCAACGGTAAATCTTTAGAGTAAGTACATTTTTGCCGGGCTTCACGAATTTGTTGATCAGGAACTCCGCAGAGTTTTTGGAATCTTCGCTATAACCCACTTCCTGCCCGTTGATGTACACGTATACACCCGATTTGGCACCGGCCAGGTGAAGATAAATATCACGTCCGTCCCAATCGGTGGGGATATCGATGTCGCGACGGTACACACCTACCGGATTGGCCTCCGGTAGAGTCGGAGGTTGTGGGTTACGGGGCTGGAATTCATAACCGTGATTGGTATAGATAGCCACGCCATGGCCCTGTACTTCCCAGTTGCCCGGTACTTTTATATCTGTCCAGTCGGCTGTGCTCACCGAAGGGTCGGTGATGTTAGCCGGCAGATTCTTGTATGAATCTACAAAGTAGAACTTCCAGGTTCCGTTCAGAAGTTGATAATATTTGCTTTTTTCGAACTTTCCGGTCAAGGCGTTTGCACGGTTTTCGTAGGTCATAAATGAAGAACGGGGGTATTCTTTATTTACGGCTACTACCTGTACGTCTTGCCAGTAAGGCTTCTTCGGTTCGTTGCCGGCCGAAGCAAAAGCGGAGGCCATCAGGAGGCCACCCAGCATAAGGCTATTTAAGGTATGAGATAGTCTTAATTTCATGTTTCGAGGGTATTAGAATGATAATTTATTTAACTTTTATATGATCAAAGCCTTCTCCGTATACACCGATCACTGCGCTTTGCGAAACAAAAGCAGTCGGATCACAGTCTTTTATCAACCGGAAGATAATGGTTGATTCCCGTTTCTTGGCCAGGACGAACATCATCTTCTGCTCTTTGCCGGTATAGAACCCGGTTGCATTGATGACGGTCACTCCCCGGTGTGGATATTCGTTGATGCGTTTGCCTATTTCTTCGTACTTGTTGGAGATAATGAAGAATTGTACGGATTGTCGTGCACTGTTCACCACCTGGTCCAGCACAAAGCTGCAAACATAAAGAGTCACATATCCGTAAACTACCTTTTCCCAGTCTTTCAATACAAAGTAGCTGGAGGAGATGATAATCAGGTCACAGATCAGCATGACTCTTCCCAGAGTGATGTCGCGGTATTTGTTGATAACAGCCGCAATGATATCTGTTCCTCCGGTACTTCCGTTGGCCGAGAAAGCAATACCGATGCCACTTCCGCAGAAAGAGGCACCCAACACGCAAGCCATGAACGGCTGATCGTGTAGCAAGGTTACGTTCGCGGTCAACTTTTGGATAACGGACAGGAAGAAGGTTAAAGTGAATACACCGAATATGGTTTTGAGACTGAATCGAAATCCCAGCACTTTGAGGGATACCATCAGCAATACAGCATTGATGGCGAAGTAAGTGTATTGAACCGGAAATCCGGTAGCGAAATAAACAATAGAGGCAATGCCCGGCACTCCACCGGTGGTGATGTCGTTAGGAAGCAGGAAGAGAGTCCAACCGATGCCGTAAAGGATCATTCCCAAGGCAATCATTAAGTAGTCTTTCGTTTCTCTGATTACTCCCTGTTTAGAGGGCTTTGATATTTTCATCTTCATGGATGGGTTGTGTAGTCTTATAATCGGACACGGATTTCATGAACCGGCCGGCATTGCGTAGCGAACTACTTGCCGGAGGACTCGTGAAACCCGTGTCAAAAAGAGGTTTTATTATTTTGCGAAAGCGTGTCTGTAACCTTTCACCTTGTTCCATGCTCCACGAGTGAAGTCAGGGATAGCTACCGGTGCAGAGCTGTTTTCGATAGAAAGCTTGGTCAGGTCGGCCATGCAGCACCATTCTGCAAGGTCATAAACATCCATATCCAAAGGAAGACCGTTGCGCAGACAGTAAACCAGACGGTAATCCATGATGTAGTCCATACCACCGTGTCCACCTACTTTTTTAGCTGTTTCTTCCAGTTCTTTGTGGATCGGGTGTTTGTATTTATCCATCAGGGCTTTTTTAACGTCAGCGGGTACAGAGCCGTGTGCGTTCAGCTTTTCGTGGTTAGGTACGTCGTTTGAAGCGATCTGAGTCGGACGCATGCAGTATTCTTCGATAGGATATTTGCTTGCATAACCGTCGGCACCTACTACCTGATACATACGGCTGTAAGGACGCGGAGTCATTACGTTGTGCTGAATCAGGATCGTTTTACCTTTTTCCGTACGGATCAGTGTAGAAGTCTGGTCACCGTTCTGGAAATCTTTTACTTCTTTGCCGGTTGTTTTTTTGATGTATGCCGGACCGTTGACAGCCTTTGTATCCATAGATACGAGGTAGTTCATTTTGTCACCACGGTGAATGTCGAGCAGCTGGCAAGCCGGGCCCATACCGTGAGTGGCATATACATCGCCACGATGATTCTGATTGTAATCCATACGCCAGTTGTTCCAGTAGTATGGCCAGAAGTCTTCGAGGTTGTGGATGTAAGCACCTTCTGTGTGAAGCACTTCACCGAATACGCCTTGCTGAGCCATGTTCAGTGTAGTCAGTTCGAAGAAGTCATATACACAGTTTTCAAGCTGCATACAGTGTTTACGAGTTTTTTCAGAGGTATTGATCAGCGCCCAGATTTCGTCCATGGTCATTGCCGAAGGAACTTCGATGGCAACGTGCTTGCCGTGTTCCATGGCGTAGATAGCCATCTGTGCGTGATGTTTCCAGTCAGTCGCGATGTAAACGAGGTCAATATCGTTACGTTCGCAAAGTTTTTTCCAGGCATCTTCGCTACCGGAGTAAGAAGCTGCTTCAGGCAGGCTTGCCTTGGTCAGGATTTTCTGTGCACCGGCTACGCGTTCGGGGATAAGGTCGCAAAGGGCTACGATCTGTGTTCCGGGGATGTGAGTGAAGCGTTCTACTGCACCCGGTCCACGCATACCCAAGCCAATGAATCCGACACGTACCACGTCGAGTTTAGGAGCAGTCAGTCCGACTACGTCTTTTTGTCCGGCGGGACGTACAGGCACTGGAGTCTCGATAGGCTTGATGGTTTGTGCTACTGCACCCGAAGTGCAAGCAAACAATGCAAGTCCGATAAACAGGGCATTTAGATGTTTAAACATGTTTGATAAGATTTGATTAGTTAATAAAATTGTTGTTAATAATAGTGTTTCATTTCTCGTGCAAAGATAAGAATACTTTTCACAACTCTTATCTTTTATACGATTAAAACGTTCTCTGTTACATCTTTAATTCATAGATATTCCGGTTATTATTATAACGGGATAAATCCTGTCAGCCTGCAGAGACGGTCACTTCCGTTGTTGAATGGAAGATACCATCTCTGCAGCAGGCTGGTTTTGCTTTCTGCAAAATCCTGGTAATGTCATCTTTTACAAGTTGTTTGAACCCGGTAGTGCAATGTTTTTCCGGGGTATATAATGCAGCGTGTAGTGTGTTGTGGGTTGCAACTCTTTTATTCATTCTTCTGTTTCTTTGTTATGAGATTCTTTTCTTTCGTTTGGTCGCTCGAGCAATAATTTACTTTTTGATATACGCTATAAATACACATCATTGGGGAGTGACCCTCTGTGTTATAGCTTAATTTTATAATATTTTAATAAATGATAAACCTTAAAGCCGCTTTTTACTTTTGAAAGCAGAATGTTCTGAATAGTATGATTCTGATAGTATATCCTGTCTTTTGTTGACTTGCAATCGGTGTGAAATAGTTGAACCGGAGAGCAGAACTGCATATAAAATGAATATGAACCGCAAAAGTATGCGTAGATGGCGTGGATTCTTCTATATATATGCATTGAGGCTTTTAAACTAAGGCTCCGTTTCTAATAAAGAAAGGCGGCATTGGTTTAAAACCAAGGCTCCGTTTCATCAAAACCGAGGTGGCATTGGGGAGGAAGAGAGCAATCGTTATCCTGATTCGGCTTTCTTTTTATTTTTTAGCCCGGTGCAGGCTACCGCCGTTAGAGTATCAGAATGTTCCTGTTCGGGGGCATAGCAAGAAATAATGTAATGTTTGGACCGGAAAGGATAGTGCCCTGATCCGAAATCAGCCGAAAGGGTGATAACCTGAAAAAATGTAATCGCCGGAGAGGGGGATATTATTCATCGGAAAGAAGACTACCCGGATATAGCGCAGGCTACACCGGGTAGAAAATACAAAATGATAATAAATATACATTGCTGCCTTCTTGTCAGAATGTATCAGGGCTTCAACTCAATCCATTCGCCTGCCTGAGTATCTATGTTGAGAATATCCGGACCGGACAACGTATAGTTTTTATCCGGTTTCAGTGTGCCGGGGCGGGCTATTTTCAACATGCCGCCTTTCTCCGAATAGATACGTACACGGGTGATTTCTCCGCCTTCCATCTGTGCAGAGACAAGGAATGCACCCATCGCACGCAGTCCTTCGAACGATACATCTTTCCACTCTTCGGGCAGTGCGGGGAAGATGCGTATCGTGCCCGTATGGCTTTGCAACAGCATCTCCTGGATGCCCGATGCGAAAGCAAAGTTACCCTCGAGCGTGAAGGGGCGGTAAGTGAAACGGGATTTGCCGCTTTTGGTCTGGTCACCGTTGGCGTGGAAGGTGTTTTTCAGGCAGAAACATTCAGCAAAGGTTCTCAGGGCCTGTGCCGCACCTTTGCCGTCGAATGCCCGGGCTTTCATATTGGCAAGCCAACTGTACGAATAGCCTGTCCAGTAGTCCGGCCCCACTTCGTCGAGCCGCTTCAGGGTGGCCCGTATGATGTGTTGTGACTTTTCTCCGTCGCTCCAGTCTATCAGTCCCATCGGGTGAATGGCCATGGCATGGGAGAAGTGGCGGTGCGATTCATTGTAAGGATATCCTTTGGCAAAGGTGAGGCAACCTTCTTCATCCACATCGTAGTCCGGCAATTGGGCTTCTAAAGCTACCCAGTGGGACGACTCGTCTGTCAGATTCAGTTCGTGAGCCAGTTCGGCGGCTGCTTTAAAGAGGAAGTGCATCATTGCCAGGTCGTAGTTGGTCATGTCGCTGAACCATGCTTGCAGGGAGTTGTCGAATACTTCGGGACTTGAACTGAATTCCAGTTTGCGTACTCCTTCGGGGGTGACTTCGGAGACTTGCTCCAGGTAGATTGCCACATCTTTAAGGAAGGGGTAAGCACGTTCTTTGAGGAAGGTGCGGTCTGCCGAATATTTCCAGTGCAGATAGAAGTGCTGTGCCAGCCAGGCAGCCACTGTCTGCGACATGGAGTACTGTATCCATCCCCCCATCGGTTCTCCTGTCAGGGTGCAGACGCCCGGTATGTTCATACCTTCGGTTCCGAAATACTGGCGGGTGTAGCGCTTGTATGTATCCCGCTGGTTCCATAAGGTGTTCAGGTATCCCATGCCTTCCGTCAGGTGATTGCCCGTATAGGCGGGCCAATAGCTCAGCTGTGTGTTGAGGTCGTGGTGATAGTCCCCTTTCCAGGGAGGGAGTTTTCCGTTGTCGGCTGTCCATACGGCTTGCAGGGAGATGGGATAGGAGTGTTCGCGGGTGGTAGAGGCGAATTTATACATCTCGTTCTGGTATTGTTTTTGCAAAATGGAGTCGGGCAGAGTAACGGATGATTGTGCCCAGTACTTGTTCCAATATTCCAGATGTGCCTGATAATCCTGTTTTAATCCACGTTGCAGGGCTGCTTCTACTTTTTCGGCTGCTTTTTCGCCGGATAGGGAAGAGGTGACGCTCCAAGTACCGTACAGGGTTTCTCCTTCCTGTTTCCAACACACTACTACGTCATACCAGAAGTCTCCGTAGCCTTTCTGGTGATAGGTGATCCGGTTGCCTTCGCGGACTGTCTCTCCTTGCTGGTAGCCCAGTCGGTGGAGATCCTGTCCCGAAACCGGATCGAGGCTGCCGTCCGGTTTCGTTTTATTGTATACGGGGGTAAGGATAGACGGCTCTATCGGAGTTCTTAGGTTACGGAATACAAACCATCCGACCGGTTCGGTGGCATGAACAAAAGTCTGCATCTGTGTTCCGTCTGCCCAGTTCGCTTCGCACAGGGCATTATTCAGATAAAGTCGTACTTGGGTGGGAGCGCCTATCTTTTCCAATGGAAACTCGATTGCGGCTCCGGGGATTTTGGATGGGGCAGGGTTCATGTCATAAGGCCAGTCCAGTTTTTTCTGTACGGGCAGATAGTCTTTTGTGCGGATGTGCTCTTTTACCCAGGAGAAGCGGAAGTTATCTCCCGACAGGCTGTCTACCGGGCGCAAGTCCCATAGATCGGTCCGGTCCAGTGACAGGCGCAGGGAGGAGTCGCGTTGCCATACCAGTGCGCCGACGGTGGCGTTGCCCAGAGGCATCGCTTCGTCCCACGATCGGGCAAGTCCGGTGAATACAAGGTCACTCTCCGAAGGAGTGACCGGGCAGTAGTCGTACGAGCTGCAACTGCCCCACAGACCACAACAAAGTAGCAATAGTAGTTTGATTTTCATAATATTAAAAAAGAATGGTTTACGATGATTTACTTTCAGACTTGTGCTATTATAATGAATACAAAGAGAATAGCAGTCACCATAGGGAGGCTGCTATTCTTTTAATAAATTTTAGTCTATGCTCCGGCTATGCGGCGAACCTTCGTCCGGATATAAACGGGTCCGGCGGCTGTCGGACGGTATTATTTATTCAACAACAGTTCGATCGCTTTGCTTCCTTTATTTCCGGATTTCTCTTCGGCTGCCGGAGCGAAGAGTGCGTCCAACTGATAGACAGGCAAACTTCTTTCCGGTTTGAAACGATCGGATGAAACGTAATTCCGGACAGAGGTGAGCAACTGCTGCATGGCAAGCCTTTCACCGATTTTCTTTTCAGGATCGGCGCAGAGCACGAACAATTTTCCTTTTCCTACATTCGCCTCAAACGAGATTCCCAGCTTTTGGTTGGTTTCATAAGAGTCGATGCTTTGTATCAGTGGAGTGATTTCTTTCAGTTCGTCCAGTTCCAGAGCTGTCGAATAGTTAAGGATATCCCACCATTGCCAGTCAGCATAGCTTCCCGTGGGGAAATCGCGGAAAGCAGGGTGCTCGTTATCGATCAGTGTACCTACGATCATCGGGTTCCAGTTGAACATAATCGGATTCCAGAAGTGGCTGGCGAAGTGTGCTTTGCGTCCTTGGCACTTTTCGGGGGTCAACAGTACGCTCTTTCCTTCGTCGAGCCACTGTTTGGTCTTGTCATTCCAGGTACGGGTGTAGATAAAGTTAGTCTCTTCAATTTTTGGCTGTTCGGGGTATACCCATACGTCCCATTCATTGCGACAACTTCCCAATTCAGCCTTCAGTGTCAGCTTGCGGGCACTCTCCACACCATTCAGAGATAATTCGATGATTCCAAGCGAATCTACCGTGGCGGGTTGTATTTCTTTTACTTTCAGGCTTCCTTTACGGTACACGGTTCCATCTTCTCCTGTCAATGTCCAGTTCAGTTTCCGGTCTTTCAGGGCATTCTTGCCGTAATGGTAAATCTCCATCTTTGCTTTCAGATTCTCTCCGGTCTTGAAAGTACGTTGGGGCAGGCGTGCCAGAAGCACGGTAGGGGCACACGATTCTCTGAACTTTTCGGGGGATACGAGGCCTTTACTTTCCCAAAAGGCATCGAGGATACCGACAAAAGCGCTGCCCTGTCCTGGGAAATCGGCCAGTCCCAATAATTGGAACCCACCGGAATTGCGAGTGCGCAGCAACGATTCGTTCACCTCTTTATATTGCAGCACTGTGTGTGCTCCGGTTGCTTTGAAGAAATCATCGGCTTGATGCAACATGCCGTTTCTGGCAAGTCGTTCGCGAAACACTTCAAAGTTGCGTGCTTCGACTACGCCTGTATATTTCTTTATTTCTTCGAAGTTGGGGTACATGCAGCGCTGTCCCGTTTCGTGGGCAATCACCGGAACATCGATGTCCGACTCCTTGCAACGATCCCAGTCAGTCGAGGGTTTCCCTTCGTATACGGTGATCCATCCTTTCGAAGTGACGTGCGACACATAATATTGATCCGAGGGAGTGTGTGTGCGGGCGGTTGAGGCGCTGTAAAGACGTCTGTTGTCATAAGCCTGTGCTTTTTTCACCAGATCTTCCAATATGGCAAAATCACCTTCATTTTCGTTTCCGTTACACATCAGGATGAAAGAGGGATGATTGCCATAAACGTCGAGAATGGCATACATCTCTTTTTCGAAGAAATCGCGTCGGGCAGGATATTTGCCCACGTCTTTGATCCACATGGGGAGTTCGGCCTGGAGGTACATGCCTGTTTCGTCGCCCGCCTCGAATGCGGCTTCCGGCGGACACCAGGAGTGGAAACGTACGTGGTTCATTCCATATTCCTTGATGGTGTTGAAGATACGCTTCCAGTCATCGACGTTTGTCGACGGATAGCCGGTCAGAGGGAAAACCGCACAGTCCAGCACTCCGCGCAAGTGAATGTCTCTTCCGTTCAGACGGATGTGATGCTTGCCTTGTTCCACACTCCGCATGCCGAAAGTCTGGGTTTGGGTGTCTGTCTTGCCATCTACGTTCCAGCTGGCCTCAAGCTCATATAAATAAGGTGTAAATTCATCCCAGAGTTTCACCTGTTTACCCATCGGAAGGGTTTGCCGAATGCCGGCATGTGCCTGCAGGCTGTCTGCACTCATGCTCTGGCGAACTATCACTTTGCCCCCTTTCTCCCGGATACATAGCTCCAGCGTTCCCGTTTGCCCGTGCTTCAGGGGGGCGGGCTGTACTGCTATTTCCACTTCTTTTGCTGTCACATCGGGATATACATTAATCCGGCGGATGTGCGCTTTTTCTTTGGCATACAGTGAAATGTCACCGACTATTCCATTCCAGTTGGTTTGTGTATATTCGGTAGTTCCGTGGTTCCACTGATCCATTGGATATTTGAGTGTATTGTTTACGCAGATGGTCAGCGTATGGATGCCGGGACTGAGCACCGGAGTCAGTACGAATGTGTTTGGAGTACTCAGGTGCTCCATGACACCTACTTCCTTATCGTCTACGTAGACAGTTGTTTCCCAATGACAACGCTCCAGTTTCAGGTAAATCTCACGGTCGGACCAGTCCTCGGGGATCACTACTTCCCGTTGGTACCAGGCAGCCCCCTGATACTCGAATTTTCTACTCAGGCGGCCTACATAACGTGCGGTGTTTTTGATTCCTTTGCCACCCTGGTCCGTCGATCCGGGCAGCATGATGGTTTCCGAGAGTTTGTCCAGATAGAGCTCGGAGCCGGGAGTCTTGCCGAATCCCATCGGGTCCAGTTGAAAGCGCCACATACCTGACAGGTCGAGGACATCATTTTTTGTCGATTGTGCCATAACGGCCATGGCGAGCAGGCATCCGGTCAGGATCAGGATGGCTCGATGTCGGGTGTTTTGATTTGGTTTTTTCATGATTGTATGGTTTTATTTACCACAGATTACACGGATTTTCACAGATTAATCGTTTATTTCTTTTTGATTGGTAAGATTAAATGTTCTGTACTAATCTGTGTAATCTGTGGTGAGGCCTCATTTCTTTTATGTATTCATTAATTTCCGGTGAATCTGTATCCCCTGATGATTGTTATCCATCGAAGCGGCTACTTCAAAGAAGTGTTCGGCTTTTGCCGTATTCCCCAGTCCCAGATGTCCCAAAGCCATCAGATAGTTACAGTGGATGCGGTTCTTCTTATCCATATCGTCTTCCCAGATCAGAAGGTCGGGTAAAGATACGGCAAAATAATCCATCCGGAATATGTCGAAGAGATGTTCTTCTCCATAAGTGATTAATTTGTTGAAGCGGCTGCGTGCCTCTTTCTCTTGTCCCAGTTTTCGGAATGCAAGTCCTTGATAGAAGATCTTGTCCGGTTTTTGGTCGTTGTAATACATGGCAGCGGCTGGCTGGCTGTCTCCCATGCTGGCTTTGAGGAACAGGTCGTGTGCCTCTTTCTGTTTGCCCAGTTGTTGCAGGATGCAGGCTTTGTAATAATTGAAGTCATTCTCCTGTGCTCCAGGGAGTTTGCCTTCACCCAGATGTGGTGGGTATGCGTAGCACTCTTCTATCCGGATGAGTGCCTCATCGTATTCTTTACGCGCGATCAGTTCCTTTGCCAGTTCCAGGCGGGCTATCTGATATTGTGCGGGAACTTTTCCCTCACCGCCTTCCCACGGATGGAATTTTCGCTGATCGATCCGGCGGATGGCTTCCCTGTATTGTCCGGTCTGGTTCAGCAGGGTGACATATTCCAGATATAAATCGTCACGAGTTATTACGATATCCATATATTGTTCCAGAAAAGCCATTCTTTCTGTGTGCGGGCGGTTCAGCCGTTTATACAGCTGATCGAGTTCCATCAGTACGCGGGCGTCGGTCGGATCCAGGCGGAATGCTTTTTCCAGCAAGAGGACGGCTTCTTCCGGGCGATTCAATTTGTTGAAGTAGGCCAGAGCCAGGTTACGCCATACGGTAGGAAATGTTTCGTCCTCACGCGAAGAACGTTCCCAAGCTGCGATGGCAGGGGTATACTGGCGTTTGTCATACCAAAGATTTCCCAAATAATAGAGGGCTTTCGGGGCTTCTCCCATAAAGTCAGCCACACACTGAAGAGCTTCTATCGCTTCCAGGGCATTGGGAAAGCAGTAGTCGGCCGGTTCTTTTTCAGCAAGCCTGATGGCTGTTCGCGCCTTGTCTGTTTCTCCTAAACGAATCAGGCACCAACTCTTGTAATAGTGCAGCAGAGTCTGTTCGCCGATGGGTTGGCCGATAGCCAACTCGGCAACGGCCAGTGCTTCTTCAAATCGTCCTGCAGAGGTATAGTCGAGCACTAATGCCTCGTAGTCGGGTGCGCCGCGTTTTATTAGGTGTCGGAGTTGGGACAGTACGGTTTCTTCTCGGGTCATCAGATATTTTTCGAACAGGCAGCCAAAGTTGAATGCGTCGATTTTCAGGGAGTCTTCTATCCAGGCAAGAGCTTCCTCCGGACGTTCAAGATGGCGGAGGATCATTGCTTTCAGATGGCGGCCGCGCAGGTTGTGCCAATTGCGTAATAAGGATTTTTCAATTTCTTCGAGAGCTTCTTCCCAGTTGTCGCGTGAAACGGAGATTTGAGCCAGTGAATAATAGCCTGCATCCTGCCATGCCGCGTTCCAGCACGATTTATAGAATGAATTGTATGCTTCATCGTTTTTTCCTTGGAATTTCAGCGCAAGTCCAAGGTTGTAGAAAGCTTCACCATCATACGGATTAGGATTCTTCTCGGTCAATCGGGAAATCGCTTTCCGCAGGTAGGGCTCTGCTTGCGCGAACTGTCCTTTGCGTATAAGCCACAGCCCCATGGCATTGTTACAACGGGCGTCTTCATTGTCACGGCGGAGTGCTTCCAAATAATAATCGGTCGGACAATAAGTTGCATGTCGGTATTGTTCCAGATGCAGTCCGGTCAGGTAGAGTTCCTCATTTGTTTTAATTTCTTCCGGTGCGAGGGCGGGTCGGGCTGCTTCCGGAACCTCTTTGATAGTTTCCGGTTCAGCCCTCCAACTGAGCTTCTCCCGTCCGTTGGTACCGTAGATGATGACTTCTGTTTCACTAAGGTCGTTGACGGGGACCAGTCTGTCGAACACTTGTTCCGGAGAGAGGTCGCAGGTTTGTTCAAAACAGATTTTTCCTGCTTTCCGGACTACGATGTGTAATCCCTGTTGGGCAGAGGTAGCAAAGAGCTTTAACCTGCTCTCTGTTCCTTCGGGCTCCAGATTCATCAGGAGTTCCGAGGAGGCGTTTTTCACAACTCCCAGTTCCCGGTAGGGCATGAAGTATTGTGTAAAAGTCTTCTCTTCATAGGGTTGCAGCCAGCTGAAATCCGGTTGATTGTCCGTATAGACTCCTGTCATCAGCTCTATGTACGGTCCGTCGGCATCCGTCAGATTGCGGTCCCATGCTTGTCCGAAATCTCCGTTTCCCCACGTCCATTGTTTCTTTCCTGGAGATATGTGATGATTGGCAACATGCAGAACACCTGCCTGGGTGTCGTTTTCGTATCCGCCCACAAAGTTGTATTCGGACCGGATTGCCATGTAGGAAGTCGGTACAGGGATGTTTTTATATCTTGAAATATCCACTCCGGCGGAATAGTCCATCTTGTAGTAGGTTCCGGTAGCGATAGGATAACGGGATACATCCCGCTTTCCATGGTCGAATACGGCGTTAACATCCGAGGGGAATACAGACTGATAGTCTGCGTTGACTGCTACTGCCGGATTGGCCCACCACAGGAAAGTCTGTGGCAGAGGAGTCGGGTTAGAAACTTTTCCCTGTATCTCGAGTACAGCCCGGCCGGGGCGGAGTGTGAATCCGGCTGTTCCTTTCTGGCCGAACATCCGTTCCCGTTCGCTTACCCATACAATGACACTTCCGTCTTTGCATTGTTCAATGCTGTAATCTACCGGCAGGAATGTGCTGGGGCGGTGGTGTTGAGGCCAGTTGAACTCAATGCCCCCTGAAATCCAGGGACCGGTCAATCCTACCAAAGCCGGTTTTATCACGTGGTTGTAATAAATAAAATGTCGTTGCTTTATTTTATCGAAAGCCATCTGGATGCGTCCTCCTAATTCGGGCAGAATCATGACTTTGAGGTATTCATTTTCCAACCATACGGCATGATAGCTTTTCTCTTCACAAGTGTCTTCAATCTTCTCGATGACCGGATACGGGTATACTACTCCGCTGCTGCCTTGATAGACACGCTTTTCCAGAAACATCGGGTTCTTTTCGGGACGTCCGATGCCATAGGTAGGGAGCAGGATGTCCTCCTCCCATACTTTTACATTCTCTTTCATCTTATTTTATGGATTATTTGATTAATTCTTTTTCTATTTCTTCCAGTGTTTTCCCTTTGGTTTCTGGCAGCTTCCGGCGTATGAACAGGAATCCGGCCAGACAGATGCCACCATACAGCCAGAAAGTACCTTCGGCACCTATACTTTCATTCAAAACGGGGAAGGTATAGGTCAGTACAAAGCAAGCTACCCAAAGGAAGAAGGTGGAGAGGGCCATGGCCATACCTCGTATTTTCACGGGGAAAATTTCGGATAAAACCACCCAGACTACCGGAGCGAGTGACATGGCATAGCAGGCAATGGCAAGCACTACCAGCAGGAGCATGGGCAGACCGCTTACATCCAGAAAGTAGCAAGTTCCCAGTGTCAGGTAAATCAGTGCCAATCCGGCAGAACCGATAAGCATCAGGGTGCGACGTCCCCATTTATCCACTGTATAGATGGCTACGAAGGTAAATATCACATTGGTGATTCCGGTCACTACAATGTTCATCAACACATCGGAAACGGCATAACCGGCCGATGAAAAGATTTCGTGTGCATAATTGAAGATTACATTGATGCCACACCATTGTTGGAATATAGCCAGGACAATGCCGATGATCAGCACTTTGCGCATTTCCGGGCGAAAGACAGCTTTCCATTCGTAATCTTGTTTTCCGTCTTGCCCCCGGGTTACTTGTGTCAGTTCTTCCAGGGTCTGCCGGGCATAGGTTTCTCCTCCGATGCGCATCAGTGTTTTCCGTGCTTTCTCCTGCTGATGGACAGTGGCCAGCCAGCGGGGGCTTTCAGGGATGACGAATGATAATAGAAAGAAGATTCCTGCCGGAATCAGTTCTGCCCAGAACATCCATCGCCAGGCCCACTCTATACTGGTGTCACTCAGTACGTCGGAACCGTGTGTATAGTATTCTCCTATCTGCCAGTTTGCCAGTTGCGCCAGTAAAATGCCTAATACGATGGTAAGCTGGTTGAGTGATACGAACTTACCGCGTACATGGGCAGGGGAAACTTCTGCGATATAGACGGGGGAAACGTTGGATGCGATGCCAATACCCAGTCCTCCTACAATGCGATAGAAGATAAAATAGGAAAAACTATCGACTATTCCCGTACCTAAAGCTGAAAGCGCAAACAGGAAGGAGGCTATGATGAGCATCTTTTTACGTCCGTACTTGTCACTCCAGACACCCGATAGCAAAGCCCCTACCAGGCAGCCTATCAATGCGCTGCTCATGGCCCAGCCGCGTAGAACTGCTGAATTTTCAATTCCGAAGAAAGGTTCGTAGAAGATTTTAGCTCCACCGATGACAACCCAATCATAGCCGAACAACAGCCCGCCCATAGCTGAGACGATGCAGATTAGTAGTAAATAGCCTTGTGTCTGTTTCATGTTATTAAATGGTTTAAATGATTAATGCAAAGTAAGCGGGTTTGGAGGTGAAAATAAATAGAGAAACCAGCTAAAAAGATGGACTATCTTTCTTTTTTATATGTATATTTGTAACGTGAATCTATGAATCTGTTAGTATGGCAAAACAAAAAGACGGTTTTCTCGGCGAACAGGCATTGGTATTGCCTCCGGCCATTGTACAACGCATGAAGACAGAGCCTGCGACCTCTGTACTGTATATTACCGATATAGGCTATTATCCAAAGGCTTATAATCATTTTCGGGAACGGGATGTTCCGATTGACCAATATGTATTTATCTATTGTACGGAGGGTAGGGGGTGGTTCAGCCTGGATGGGCAGAAGCACCCGGTAGCTCCCAATCAATACTTCATACTTCCGGCAGGACTCCCTCATGCCTATGGCGCCGATGAAAAAGAACCATGGACAATTTATTGGATTCACTTCGGGGGAACACTGGCTTCACTCTATTGTACGCACCGAACTTGCCGGCTCACGGAAATAAAGCCGGGAATGCATTCGCGAATCAGTTACCGGACAGAATTGTTTGAGGAAATATTTCGGGTACTGAAAATGGGGTACAGTCTGGAGAATCTTTCGTATGCCAGTTCTGTATTTCATCATTATCTGGGTTCTTTACGTTATCTCAGGGAGTATCGGGAGGCTTTTTCAGAACATCGCCTGATGGGTGAGGAAGATCCCGTTAGTGCAGCCATTCATTATATGAAGGAGAATTTGGGTAAGAAGCTGACTTTAGCCGAGTTGGCAGATTATACAGGATATTCGCCTTCGTACTTCTCTAATTTATTTTTGAAACGTACGGGCTATGCACCATTGAGTTATTTCAATCAGATCAAGATTCAGAAAGCCTGTCAGTTTCTCGATTTTACGGATATGAAAGTGAATCAGGTATGCTATCGGGTAGGTATTGAGGATGCTTATTACTTTTCACGGCTGTTTAGCCAGATAATGGGTATGTCTCCCAGAGAATATAAGAAGGTGAAAAAAGGATAGAAGAGATCAGGCTGACGGGGGAAAGCCGGTTATCGCTTTTCCCCGTCAACTGATAAAGATTATATCTTGATCTTTCCTGTCAGTTTGATGTCTCTGGAAGAGGCACCTACCAGGATTTCAAACTCTCCTTTCTCAAATACCCAACGGTTTTGTCGGACATTGAAATACCGGAATGCGTCTTCATCCAGTTCGATCTCTACCTGTTTGCTTTCTCCTGCCTTCAGATATATCTTGTCAAAGCCTTTTAATTCTTTCTGTGGACGGGGCTCTTTAGACTGTATATCATGTACATAAAGTTGGGCAATTTCGTATCCGTCTTGCTGCCCGGTATTGGTTATGGTAAACGAAACTGTGACTTTCTTCTGTTTTTTATCTGTAATACGGATATTGAGGTCCGTATAATCAAAAGTGGTATACGAGAGTCCGAATCCAAATGGGAAAAGAGGTTCGATACCTTTTTCGTCGTATCCCCGGTAACCGGTGAAGATTCCTTCTGTATAATATACTTTCTTTTCTTTTCGGGTTTCATCATAGTGGCCGTATGCCGGCGAATCTTCCCATTTTTTTTCGATTGTGAACGGGAGTTTGGCTGACGGATTTACTTTGCCCGAAAGAATGTGGGCTAATGCGTGTCCACCCTCCTGCCCGGGATAGAGGGCATGTACTACAGCGGGTACCTGATTGATCCACCGGGTCATGTTCACTCCGCCTCCGGCATGAATGGCTACTATCAGTTTGGGGTTTACTTTAATCAATTCCTCGATTAGCAGGTCTTGTCCATAAGGCAAATCGAACGGTCGGTCGCGCCCCTCCAGTTCGATGCTTCCGTCCAATCCGGCACAGAACACCACGAGATCGGCTTTCTCGGCCAGTCGCTTTGCTTCAGAAAAGTCAATGTCGCTTTGATAAGCATATCCCATCCGGATCTCTGCCGGGGTGCTGCGTTGGTTACAGAATTCCAGTTGAACGTGTTTGGTATCTCCTTTCCGTACTGAAACGGCAATATTGCGTACGTCGAACGATTGAGACCGGGAAGCGTCCAATGCCAATGTTCCGTCTATCCACAGGCGATACGCTCCCTGTGCATCGACAAAGAACCGGAGGCTGTCTGTCTTCTCGGCATCCACGTATCCTTCCCAACATATCCGGTAGTCACTTCCCAATTTGCTCTTGTTGAAAGGGTATCCCCACCATTCGTAATTTACTGTGCGGTCGATACGGCGAATGATCAGTCCGTTTTCATCTTTACCGTTTCCGGATGCTGTGTTGCCCGGTTGATTGCTGTTTACTGTTCTTCCGGCAGCTACTGCCTGTTGCTGGATCATTTTGTCGGAGAGCATAGCAGAACTGTCAGATGACAATGCATAATAACTGGCTTCCAGTCCAGGTTTGCCATCTTTGGTACGGAACTTACTGTTACGGAACAACCGGGGTTTGAACTGGTTGGATATTCCTTCGGTGTAATATACTGTTGCTTCCGGGAATTCCTGGCAGATACCCTCTAATGCTGAAACGACATACCAGGGGTGAACTTTAGAACTTCCACCTCCGCCATACACAATGCTGTTGACATTGTATATTCTGTCCGAAACAATCGCCGGATTGGCTGTAGGACCGATCACGGCAATTACTTTAGGTTGGCGGATGGGTAATGTGTTTTGTTCGTTCTTTAACAGGATGATACCTTCACAGGCGGCATTCAATGCCATTTGATTGGCTTGTGGGTTGAAAGTCGGGATATGGGTGTCTTGCTGAGGCCGATCAAAAAATCCCATTGAGATGCAGGCTCCGTAAATACGGCGTACTTTATCGTTGATCACTTCCTCTGTAACCTTTCCTTCTTTAATAAGTGGGAGAAGTTCTTTGCGGGTGAACCAGTCGTTGCTGCCCATTTCAAGATCCAAACCGTAGTTTGCGGCATTGTCAGCGGAATAGGTACATGCCCAGTCTGACATCAACATGCCTTTGAAACCCCAGTCCTTCTTTAAAATATCGATCAGATGTTTGTTTTCAGTACAATGTATTCCGTTCACTAAGTTGTAACCTGTCATGACGGCTTTGACACCTGCTTTTTGTACGGCAGCTTTAAAAGGTGGAAGGTAAATTTCCTGCAGCGCGCGTTCGGATACTTCCGTACTGACTGTATAGCGGTCAAACTCCTGATCGTTGGCTGCGAAGTGTTTTATGGTGGCGATTACTCCTCCGTCTTGTACCGCTTTAATAAAAGGGACTACCATTTCGGATGTCAGATAGGGATCTTCGCCGAAATACTCGAAATTACGGGCTCCTTTGGAAGCCCTGTAGTTGTTTACCCCCGGAGCTAAAAGAAAATGAATACCTCTCGCACGCCATTCCTGGGCATACATGGCTCCTGTCTTTTCTGCCAGATTTTTGTTCCATGAGGCAGCCAGAGAAAGTGCCGATGGAAATGCGGTAGCACGTCCGAACAATCCCCAGGAGGCAACGCCCAGCGGACCGTCAGCCAGTTTGAATGCCGGTATTCCCAATCGTTCGCACGGGTGCAGATAGAAATCGTTGTATCCGGCAAGCAAATCTATTTTCTCTTCAAGGGTCATACGTCCGATAAGGTCATTTACTCTTTCTTCGGTAGACAATGTCGTGTCTTGGAACGGATACTGGCTTTGAGCATACAGATTGCAAGGTAAAAGCAAGCCTATAGCCAAACTTAAGGTAAGGAAAATGTTTTTCATGTGTTTTCTTTGAATTAAATGTTTATTGAGTGATGTCGCAAAGTTCTAAAAAAGAGGGCTTACTGCAAAATGGAAAGCCCTCTCTTTCGGGGTAAAGTGTGTTAAATTAATGTATAGCTTTTATCAGTTCATTTCCGTTACGCACCGGTTCTTTAATCAGCTCCGGTAAATTATACGTTTTAGTAAACGTATCATAGAAACGCGGATCTTTCTGCGGCAATAAAAACGGTTTTCCCGCTTTTCCTGTTTCCGTATTGAAACTGGCGAAGAATGGTCGTGCCCAAAGTCCGTCCAGTCGTTTGCTGCTGAATACGAACCACTTTCCGGATGACGACCAGGTATGGAAACTTTCCACGTCATCACTGTTTACTTCGTTTAAAAGCCGTATCTCTCCGGTATCTATCGTTAAAAGGCAAAGCTCGCTTTCCGGATGCCAGATAGAAAAGTTACCATAATCAGATAGAGTGAACATCAGGTATCTGCCATCTGGAGAAACTCTTGGAAAAGACACGCTCTTCCCCTGTTCCGAAGCTTTATATACACACTCCAAGCTCCCGAACTTACCTGATTCGGGGTCGAATCCAATCCGGCATAGGTCATAATGAATACTGTCCAGCGGCATCTTTTTTTTATAAGCGTTTCCACGGCAGAAGTACAGCGTTTTCCCGTCCGGTGTCCAGTTCGGAAATGTCTCCATGTATTTATCCCCACAAATCAGGGAGTCCGTGAGGAACGTTTTCTTTTGCGTGTCATATACCATCAAGTCGGCGGCCAGGTCTGACACCTCGATGGGTTTTTGTCCCGATGAATGGAAGAACTGTTGTATCTCATTCATAGAGAAAGCAATATATCGCCCTGTAGGATGCCATGCTGCATAGGTTCCTCCATTCTTGCCCCCTTCCGGTTTTGTATTGACTTTTTCTACTTTTCCATTTTTTGATATCAGTGTTCCTCCCGATTTTCCACGTACATGTATCATCATGGTTTCGGGCGAGTTCCGGTTGAACGTATGGCAATTAATGCATTGTTTTTCAAATGCTTTATTCTCCGCTATCGGAGTTTCCTCATAATTAGTCAGGTTTCGTTGATAGATTCCCATCTCGTTCCAGAGTTCATATCCCGGGTAGAGTAGCCGGTAGACGAGGTATGGATCTATCATTTCATTAGAAACGGTATCTGTAATATCTGCGAAGCGTGTCCATTTTCCATCTTTCAGGAGGGTGATGCGAATGAATATTTCCTTTCCGGCTGCCTTTTGGAGAAGTTTTTTCCAGGCTTTGGATGGGATAATCACTTCCGGTTGCTTGCTGGTATATAGAATATCTGTCACTTTTTCTACACCAATTTCTGTTTGAAAAACATCAGCTTCTTCTTTGATAATGAAATTTGGCGGAGCAATATTAACCGGGAATGTGACTCCTGTATAATCCGGGTATATACAGGGAATACTATCTGTATATAAGTCCGGCCTTTGACATTGCTCCGTGCAGGCTTGTAGTATCCAGACAAGAGCCATCATAAAAAGAATATAGGTAGTTTTCATATCAGTGCAGATTAGTTCTTAATGATTTTATCTCCATAGGGACTGATGAAGTTCAGATAGTACCAATAGGTGTTTCCAAACTCCGATTTCAGTCTCTGCATTTCTCTGTTTTTATACAGGCTGTAATACCTTTGGAATCTCTTTTCCGTCTTTTCGCTGACGTTGAATCCTGATTCGGAGAACGTTTCCCCATCTACTCCCAATTTGTATATATAGAGTGCTTCTTCGTATGCGGGTGGCATTTGCGGATATTTAAAGTGCCTGATAAACTTTAGGTTATCCACAAAGCGTACTACGTTATTGCTCAGCAGGAGGTCACTCATCAGGTATTCAAAAGCCATTCTGTTTGTCGTATCCTGCTCACACAGATACTGTAATTCGGGTCCTATATTGATGACGTTTGCAAATCGTGCGGGATGTTCTTTCTTGTTTTCAAGTGCCATGCGCAGTCCCGGTACACTGCCTGCATGAAGCTGTTTTTCCAATTCTTCGGCATCTTTCTTATAGAAGAGAGACTGCTTCAGGAGATTGATGAATCGTTGTGCCACTTCAGGCCTTTTGTTTGCTATGTTGTATCGCGCCAGGTTAAGCAAATGGGGTGCCGTTTCTCCCCATACTACCATTGCTTCGGATTCCCACCGCTGTGCTTCGTTGATGTATCCTAAGTCTTCATATATAAAATGTCCGTACTCACTCTCACGGCTATCGCTGTTCCATGGGAAGTATAGTGCCTTGACTCCCAGTTTTTGTGGGTAATCGAATAATTGATAAGGCAATTTCCCCGTATGGTACAGAGCCAGATTGTGAAAGTAGGAGATCAGCTGGTTAGTTCTTCCCGAGTTGATATATTTTTCGGTTTGCGTCAGTGTATTGTCCCAATTCTTTTCTTTTACGCTCTTTTCTGCCATTAACATTCGGTGTTCACTTATGTTATAGTTTTGGACAAAAAAGTAAAATGAAGAACTTACGTAAATTGCTATTAGTAAGCTGTATATTAAAATACGGTACTTGTTGTAGGGTAGGAGTGGAGAATAAATTTTTCGGATAAAAGACCATGGACGAACTGTGATTTGATGAAAAAGGCTCATGATCAGAAGTCCCAGGAAGATAGCGATGATTGGTGTTAATGAATGGTCGACAGCCATTGAATAGAGGAACAAATATATAGAAGGTATTAGTGATAACAGTAGCAGATCATTGTGGCCTGTAATTTTTTTTATGGCATCGTTAGTCAGTAAGTATATGAGGGCTAAAATTCCTGCAAGTAAAATGCTGCCTATAGTAGGTATGTGAAAAAACTGTATAATAAATACTGTCAGATAACTCATCCATCCTTGTGACTGGATATGTTGTAGAAAAAAAGTTTTGGAATATAGAAAAAGATGATGTTGTTCTTGATAATAAATCACATGTGATAACACACTCTGATAACAGAGAAAATAAATAAAGAAAAGAAAAATGAAGAGGATGTAAGGGAAGTACTTTCTCATGATAAGTGCTGCTTAAATATGGGAAAATTCACGGACCCTATAATATTTAAATGTAGAGAGTCCGTGAATTTTTGTGTTAGATATTAATATCCCGGATTTTGAGTTAACTTGGGATTTAAATCAATTTCAGATTGAGGAATCGGGTAGATATAATTATGGTCTTCATATCTACTACCGGCCAGTTTAACATTGTCACCCTCGTACAGAACGCATACCTTTCCGCCATCTTTGGAATCAGCATTAATCGGATCGTCTACCATTTTGTATTTAATGCCAAGGAATGGTGCATTCAATACATCTTTAGCGATGCCCCAACGGCGAATATCCCATTGACGCTTTCCTCCTTCAAGAGCAAACTCAACGCGCCATTCATTACGTATACGCTGACGAAGATCATCTTGAGTAGCACAGTAAGTCGGCTTGGTTGCATCTGTCTTTTGTAATTCCGGCATACCTACACGGCGACGTATCTGATTAACAGCTTCAAAAGCTAAATCGTCCAGTGGTGAAACTTCATTTTTGGCCTCAGCATAGGTTAACAGAACTTCTGCATAACGGATCGTTACCCAATCTTTTCCCATTTCCCAACCTGCTGATTGAGGGTCAATACTTGGGTCAAGCCATTTCTGTTGATAGTATCCTGTTGCTGTGGCATCACCGTGTTGTGCAATACCGGTACTTCCGCTTGATTTTAGTGGCGCTACTTTGATTGTCACGCCATACATTTCCTCACCATCGTGTAGAATGTTAACCTCTAAACGAGGGTCACGGTTAGCGAATGGATTTTTTTCTGAATAAATCTTAGATTTGCTGATCGGAGCTCCTTCACTATCTTCGAATGCATCTACCAGACTTTGAGTCGGATTCAAACCACCCCAACCTTTTGTCGGAAAACATTCCCATCCAATTAGGTAGTTTGTTTTATCAGGTGCGTTGTACTGTACTGCAAGAATAATTTCTTCACAACCGTCTGTCTTTTCCCAAAATAATTCTTGGTACTTTCCTGTGTTTTCTTTGTCGTATAGATCATATTTATTTAGATCCATAACAGACTTTGCGGCTGCAGCCGCTGTTTCCCAATTACCAAAATACAAAGCTGCTCTTGCTTTCATTGCCATAGCGGCACCTTTGGTTATGCGTCCCCACTGTGTAGCCGGCCATTCTTCTGGTAAGTAGCTGATAGCTTTATCAAAGTCGGCCATAACTTTGGTATATATTTCATCTTTAGGTGTGCGGGTAATATCCTCTACATCAGTTAGCTTTAAAGGCTGGTCGATGTATGGAACGTCTCCGAATTGACGAATTAATCCAAAATAAATATAAGCTCTGAAGAAATGAGCTTGTCCGGCTATTGATTCTTTATCCGACTGAGATAATTCCATTTCTTCTAATTTCTGTAATACCAGGTTACATCTACGAATATATCCGTAATCACCGGACCACCCTTGGTCGGCAGGGTCGTATACGCCTTTGGATACGTTTCCATTAGCCCATTTGATACCATGTACTGCATTGTCTGAATTGATATCTTCATCTACATCCCAAGTGGGAAGACATCTATAAATATCAGAAACGGCCATTTCCGCATCTGTTTTTGTTTTCCAGAAACTTCCGTCTGAAAGTTCTTCTGTTGGATAACGATCCAGAAAATCGCTACAAGAGGTAAATCCTGTTAGCATAACGGACGCTATAATATATAAAATTTTATTTTTCATATTTTGCTATATTATTTTATTTTAGAATGAAACTTTTAATCCGATTGAAACTTTTTTTACGTTTCCATAAGACCAACCACGTTCGTTGCCCTCTTCGGGATCGATACCTTCCAGATCGCTGAACGTCAATAGATTCTCTCCGGCAACATAAAGCTTTGCTTTTTGAACACCCAGTTTGCTTAAGAAACTGTTAGGCAGATTGTATCCCAGAGAAATAGTTTTTAAACGTACATATGAGGCATTTTGTAGCCAGAATGAAGAAGTTGTGAAGTTTGTTTGACTGTCTTTGGTGATTCTTGGGTAAGAAGCGTTGTGATGCTCCGGAGTCCAACGATCCAAATGTCTTTTCAGTGCATTAGCTCCATTGTAGAATGCATAAGCTGCTTCGGCCATGTAGTAGCCATCCACATCAAAAGCTCCCTGGAACATGGCAGAGAAATCAAAATCTTTATAGTATAAAGTCAGATTTAAGCCTGTAGTCCAACTGGGGAAATTCTTTCCAATAATTTGGCGGTCTCCGTCAGCGGTGATTTTGCCATCTCCATTCAAATCAAGGTATTTGATATCCCCCAATTGTTCTTTGCCGGTGCGTTTCGGATAATTAGCTAATTCATCGTCAGTGTTAAAGTATCCATTGGCTACGTAACCATAATATGAACCAATTGGATTACCTTCGATATACCATAATTTATCATTTTTTGAATTGGCACCTTCCGTACCATTCATATCGATAATTTCATTTTTTACATATGCAATATTAAGGTTTACAGCATAACTCCAATCTTTGTTGATACGATTATTGTGCAATAAATTCAAATCAAAACCAGTGTTTTCTACACTACCTGCATTTTGTGCAGGAGCGGCCATACCGATCACACCTTGTATAGGCATGTACAACAACATATCATTTGTTTTCTTCTTATAAACAGATAATTCGAATCCAAACATATTGTTTAGAAAACCGGCTTCTAGTCCCAACTCATAATTTGTAACGGTTGCCCATTGTAAATTGTTGTTTACGTAACGGCTTTCGTAAGCGGTAGAATACAGGCTATTACCAAACATATATTTTTCGTAAGCATATGTCGGTATTGCCGGATAAATATCATCCGGATCTAATTCTTCGTTACCGGTTTTTCCCCATCCAAGACGCAGTTTCAAGTTGCTAATCCATGATACATTGTCTTTGATAAATGCTTCTTCCGAAATTCTCCATCCGGCAGAGATTGCTGGGAAAACACCCCAGCGATTATCTTTTGGAAAACGTGATGAGGCATCCGCACGTAAATTGGCTTCAAACAAGTACTTATTCATAAAGTCATACTGGACACGTCCGAAGTAGGATAGACGAGACATTTCATATCCACCGTCTTCATTTTTTTGTGAAGATGCATCCAGTGTATTCAATGATTCCGTTAATTCATTGTTGCCACCACCCTTTCGAGAAGCTTTGGTAAATTTATAAATGTGTTCGAATGATTCAAAACCTCCCAGAACTGCTATTGAATGTTTGCCGAAAGTTTTATTATAATTGGCTAATACCTGACTTGTGTATCGGTTGTGATTATAATACTCGTCGTAACCTTCGCGAAGTCCAGAGTCGAAATTACCATAAGTGAAATGCTTTTTAAAGCCTTCTTGATTGGTGTAATCATGGCGAAGAGAAAATACTCCTTTAATGCTTAGTTCCGGTAAAATATTAATTTGTGCATAGGCAGTAGCATTTAATTGCTGTGCTGTACTACGGGTAAAACCGGATTGGTCTTGAATTGCTACCGGATTATCTTTTCCTGAATAATTGAAAGAACCGTCTTCAGCATATACTGGGTCTGTCGGATATGAACGACTCACACCCTGCGCTACCGTGACGTATCCCATCCAGCCATCTTCTTTGATACCACGATATCCGGATGCATTAACACCTACAGAGATATACTTGTTAATATCTGAATTCAGACTCATACGTGCGTTATAGCGTTTATAGCTAATTTCATCTGTCAGACCTCCTTGGTTAGTATACCCGATGGAAGCATTATAAGTGGTCTTTTCAGAACCGCCGCTGATAGATAAATTATGCATTTGCTCAAAAGCACTCTTTTTGAACGCTTCATCGTACCAATTTGTACTGGGGTAAGTTCCATTACGATAATTCTCGATATCTTCATCCGTAAAAGGAAGTACTGCGTTCGGATTTTCGTTGTGAACTGCTTCATTGTATAGTATAGCATGTTCATAAGCATTGACATACTGACGTTTCACAACAGGAGAAGCCCATGAAACAATACCTGAGTAGTTTATATGCGTTTTCTCACCTTTCTTACCTTGTTTGGTAGTGATTACGATAACACCATTGGCTGCTTGTACACCATAGATGGCCGATGATGCAGCATCTTTCAATACTGTTAACGTTTCAATATCCGAAGGATCTATTGTATCCATGGTTCCCGGGACACCATCTACAATAACCAATGGGCTGGCAGCATTGATAGAATTCTTACCGCGGATGGTAATACTACCCGTTTGTGATCCCGGAGCACCCGAAGTTTGGATAGAAGTTACACCTGGAATTTGTCCGGCAAGTGCGGCAGACACACTGGCAACGGAACGAGACTCTAAGGCATCAGCATTGATTGATGCTACAGAACCCGTTAAATTGGCTTTCTTCTGTACACCATATCCCACTACTACGACCTCATCAAGTGTTTTAGTATCCTCTTTCATGATGATATTATATGAAGTTACACCAGTCTTCAACGATACTGTTTCAGGCATATAACCGATATAGGTAATTTGTATCTCGTTGCCACCTACATTCAGGCTGAATTTTCCGTTGATATCTGTGATGGTACCGTTAGAGGGATTTCCTTTTTCTATAACCGATGCTCCGATGATAGCTTCTCCCATTGCATCTTTCACAACTCCCGAAATATTTCTTTGTTTCTGTTGCTGGGTAGCCTGTACCTCTTTCGCTGCTGCAGTCACAGTAGATACTACGATCTGATTATCCACGATCTTATAAGTATATCCCGAATTCTTGAATACTTCGTTCAGTACAGTTTCGATCGGGGCATCCGACACATTGATGGATACTTTCTTGTTCAGCTTTACCTGATTGTCATTGTAGAAGAAAGTATACTCGCTTTGTTTTTCAAGTTCACGCAGTACACTCTCGATGGATACGTTTGTCTTCGTCATTGAAATCTTTAGTACTTGAGCGAAGGCACTCACAGGTACCATGGCTATCAGGCTAACTGCCAAAGCAAAAGCCAGATGCTTTTTCATTCTTTGCGGACTAAACCACCGCATGTTGCATTTTCTCATAAATACGATTAATTATTAGATTGTAATTTTGATTGATAAAGTGAGCACA